>NZ_JANTHY010000002.1:0-845494 GCF_024752335.1 Ancylobacter mangrovi
AGGAAGCTCGCCAAGCTCCTCCCGGGCGGACCGCAGATCAGCCCGGCATGACCGGAGAAGGCGTCCACCGGCGAAACCCGCCTTCGTGCCGGCGCGCCTCACAGGCCGAGTTTTTCAACGGAATCGGTCATATCCGCCTCTCCACCACCGCCATCCTATCTGGCCCTCACCGGCCCCGAAGAGCGGGAATTAGCTGCCCGTTTTTGGGGTGTGGCGGCCTAAAAGAACCGGTTTCGGGCGCTTATTCCACAAGCCGGAGTTGCCGTGACGCCCGCGGGTTACCTATTCTGCCGCTTGATGCCCCTCGATGCCACCAACCCGGCATGCTTTCCGCCGATGAGTTCCCTAGGCGGGAAGCGCCATGTTATGAATCGCATGCAATATTGTTGAAATTGCCTGCATTTTATAACATAGTGGTGCCATGCAGAAGAAGCCCTCTACACAAGCTGAGCGTGCGCTCGCGCTGCTTCAACAGCGCGGCATGATCCGCACCTCGGAATTCAGCAATGCGGGCATTGCGGCCACAACGCTGTCGCGCCTGAAAGAGGCGGGAGCGATTGTGCAAGTTGCGCGCGGCCTTTACGAACTGCCCGATACCGGGTTCGATGCCAACCGGGCCTTTGCGGAGATAGCCAAAATCGCGCCTCGATCGGTCATCTGCCTAACCTCTGCCCTCGCGTTCCACGACCTCACCGATCAGATTCCATCACGCGTCTTCGTTGCCATCGGCCGGAAGGATCGACAGCCGAAGCTTGCAAGCAACCGGTTCCAGTTTGTCCATTTCAGCGACGAGCAGCTTCGGCCCGGGGTGGAGCGCCACCTGATCCACCAGGTGCCGGTGCAGATATTCTCGCCTGCCAAAACCATCGTCGATCTGTTCCGCTACGCACAAGGCACTGGCGCACGCTATCGGCACAGTCCCGGCCTTTCTGTCGCGCTTGAAGGCATGCGCGAGGCGCTACGCACGCGCAAAGCCAAACCGGCCGAAATCGCCCGCTATGCCACCGAGGCCGGCATCTGGAAAACGGTCGAGCCTTATCTGGAGGCCATGACCGCCAATGCCTGAGGCGAAGAAAAACATCGCGGCATCGGTGCGGGCTCGCTTAACCAATCTGGCCCGCGAGCGCGGCCAGTCGCTTCAGCTTCTGTTGACACGCTATGCGCTTGAGCGGCTTTTGTACCGGCTGAGCCTATCGCCCCACCGGGAGCGCTTTGCGCTGAAAGGCGCCATGCTGGTGACTGCATGGTTCGAGAACCCGTTCCGCCCGACCCAGGATGTTGACTTCCTCGGCTTTGGCGACCCCGATCCGGACGCCATGCTTGCGCTGTTCCGCGAAGTTGCCGCGACGCAGCTGGATGACGGTCTCGTCATCGACATCACGTCGTTCCGCGTGGACCAGATCCGCGAGGAACTGGAATATGGCGGCCTTCGCCTGAAGGCGGATGCCGAGATCGCGGGTGCGCGCATCCGCCTGGTTACCGATATCGGCTTCGGCGACGCGATCGAACCCGGCTTGCAGGAACTGACGCTTCCCGTTCTTCTCGATCTCCCGGCCCCTGTTCTGCGCGCCTATCGGCCGGAGACCGTCATCGCGGAAAAATTCCAGGCCATGGTCATGCTGGGCCGCGCCAACAGCCGCATGAAGGATTTCTACGATCTCTGGCAGCTGTCAAAGGCATACACGTTCGATATTGAAACCATGGCACAGGCAATCCGCGCAACCTTCGCGCGACGAAACACCGAAGTACCGACAGATGTGCCTGATGCTTTGACGCCCGCTTTCGCGGCCGACCCCGCCAAAAAGAACCAATGGCAGTCATTCCTGCGCGGCATCGAAGCGGAACCAATCGACCTTGCCATCGTACTCACCGATCTCAGCGCGTTTCTGATGCCGGCAGCGCAGCGGGCACGTGAGTAAGACTGAACAGAAGAGGCCGCATGTTTGATACGACGAGGACGTCCAACAACTTGGCCAACATGCCGGATAACGTCGCGCGAAATGCGTTGACATCTCCCAGAAATAGCTGAAAATACTCAAGTATCAGAGCGCGTCACCCGCTCCACGCATTTTCCACTAGGGCGCATCGCCCGCTCCAGTTTCCCATCCCTCGCAAACTGGCGTTCTTACAGGATTTGCGGGAATTCCGAGCGGTTGAAATCTCAAGTCACAATTAGGCGTTCGAGGCCCGCGGTCACCGCAGGGTTACAAGTCCGTCGCGGGCACCCAGGCTGAAATCGCGGTGTTTCGGGAGTTCGCTGGGGTGCGCGGGAATTCAATTCCGCAGCAGCTCGAACAGGTCCGCACCGATGGCTCGACTGATCTCGATGAACTCCGCCACGTCGAGGCGGCGCTCGTCCAGCTCGTATTTGGATACGAAGGTCTGGCGCTGGCCAAGGCGCTCGGCGAGTTCCGTCTGCGAGACGCCGGCATCCTTCCGCGCTCGAATGAGCCGGGCGATGATCGCCTGATAGTGCTCGCGATAGAGGGAAGCCAAAGGAGCGCCAGTTCTGAGACCAGCGCTCCAATAGAACCCTAATTTAGGGTACCCCAAATTGGAGTACTCTAACATGCTCGCCTCGTCTGGATTCGGGGCGGCGCTGCGTGAAGCATCAATATGTCGGCGACATAAACGATTATCGAAAGTACGCGCTTCTGCGCGTGTGGTCCTATGACTTCGTCGAGGATCGCACCCACAACGGGCGGAAGTTTCGCATGCTGAACGTGATCGACGAGTTCACGCGGGAGTGCCTGGCCATCCGCATTGACCGCAAGCTCAACTCGACCGCGGTCATCGACGTGCTGACGGACCTGTTCGTGCTGCGGGGCGTGCCCAGCCATATCCGTTCCGACAATGGCCCGGAGTTCATCGCCAAGGCGGTGCGGGACTGGATCACGGCCGTCGGGGCCAGGACGGTCTTCATCGAGCCAGCCTCGCCGTGGGAGAACGGCTATTGCGAGAGCTTCAACTCCAAGCTCCGGGATGAACTGCTCGACGGCGAGATCTTCTACAGCCTGGCCGAGGCGAGGATCGTCATCGAGGGCTGGCGCCAGCACTACAACACCGAGCGACCGCACTCCGCACTCGGCTACAAGCCCCCGGCACCGGCCGTCACCGTGCCGCCAACATCAAATGCGACCAACAGGCCCACAATGCATTAGAGTCAACCTGGACCACTCAAGCGGGGCAGGCCACTGCCAACCTCTCCCATTCCGAGCTTCGGCTTCAGGCCGTTCCTAAGACACCAAAACGTCGACCTGCCGACGCTTCTCGACAATCTCTTCAGGCTTGCGCTTCTTCTGCGCCATGACGCCATCCTCCAAGGCTTCGAGCGCCCACTTCAGTGAGGACCACGTTCCAGGGGACAGCACATAGCCGCGCGCCCCGGGGTAATTTCCGGCCTCTGGCGCCGAATTGGCGACGCGATTTTCTCATACAACCAAAGAGCATCGATTTGAGCTACGCGATATTTGTAGACCCAACTAAATCTACGCCAAATGCGAAGAGCTATTATCCCCTTTTCGGCTATAGAGCTTTATGCTCTAGCCATAATGGCAGCTTAGCCGCAGCCAACATATGCCGGGTGGTGCCGCCCATCAGCCATTCGACCAGTGAGCCGTGATGATAGGCTCCTGCCACCAAGAGGTCGGCTCCGAGCTCATGCGCCTCCTCGACAATTTGCGTGCCTATATTGTCGGAGTCGGGTTCCACGATGCGTCGGTCGGCGTCGATGCCAGCGTCCTGAAGCCGGCTGCACAGTTGCATCGCGCGGTCATTGGGATGACCGACTCTGAGAGCCGTGACATGATCGGCCGCGCGGAGCCATGGCATCGCGCTGGCAATGGCGTCGGCAGCGATCTCATGATCGCTTAGCGCCACCACGACATGAGAGAAGGTCGCCGACTTGGGCTCCCATGCGGCCGGGACCAGCAGCACGGGCTTGCCTGTGTGCCACAAGGCAGCATGGAGCGCGTCGTACGCATCCAAATTGTGGTTGTGAACAACCACGAGCAGATTGGTATCTGCGGTTTCGCGCAGGACGCTGGTTTCTTCCGCACCCGTGACAGAGCGCCACTGCACGACCGGCGTCGTATCGTGCTCTGCGTCGCTCCACGCGAGAAACGCCGCATGGACCGCTTCGGCGCGTTCCTCGACCGCACCTTCGCGAACTTCCCGTAGCCGCTGGAACTGGATCTCCTCGCTCGGCGCGACCAGCTTGTTCGGATCAACCATGATGTAGAGCGCATCAACCGCCGCGCCCTCGGCCGCCCGCGCGGCCGTTACCGCGGCATCGAGGCAGAGATGAACTGTGGCGGCAGCGGTGAGGAGAGCCGTGATCTTCATGATCTAAACCGCAGTCAGGCGGGATAGGAGAGCTGGTGTCGAAACACCGGCCCAGACGGCGATCATGCCCGCACTCACAGAGAGCAAGATGTTGAACATGGCGCGACCAATCTCACCATTTTGAATGAGTACGAGCGTCTGAAGGCTGAACGAAGAGAAGGTAGTGTAGCCGCCGCAGACCCCGACCAGCAGGAACGCGCGAGCGTCGGGCGATAGCGCGAACCGGCTGCTAACCTCTGTGCTGGCAGCGATCAGCCCGATCACGAACGAGCCCGTAATATTGATGAAGATAGTCTCCCACGGCAAAGCCTCACCGAAGCGGGCAGTAAACTGGAGGTTGAGCCAGTATCGCGCAAGCGTGCCGATCAGGCCTCCGGCCGCAATCCATCCATAAGTCAGCATGATCGCATCCGGAACATGCTCAACCGGCCTCAGTTGCTAGTTCGACGGGCGAGGCATCTTCATGGGAAATGCCTTTCGGGCCGATATTCCAGTGCTCCAGGTGCTTGTAAACGATCACCTTGTTCGCCAGCAGGTCTCCATGTGCGGCACAGAAGCGCTCAAGCGTCTCGCGATGATCAATCAGCTCGACGCACATCGTCATATGCGGATTACTGATCTCCACACCCGCTTCCATCACCGACCCGTGGTTCGAAAAACCGTAATGCGTGTGGTGCGCCACCGCATTCATGATGCCCTCGCTCTTTGCTTGAGCAACGAGCGCGCGGTAGAGCGGCCTAGAAGACCAGAGTGTCTTGATGCTGCCCTTGGTGGCCTTGTCGCCGGGCTTCATATAGATGCGGATCATGCCGATCTCGCTGGCATTGATTTGATGTTGAGCCATGGTTTCGCTTTCGCTGACGTGGAGGCGATCGATCCCGAAAAGGTCTGCGATCGAGCGTTGCGGACGCGCTGCGCGGGCATCGCGCAGGGTTGCATCAGGAGGCAGCAGGCCATCGTTGGTCTTGGGAACGGCGATGCGCTGCGAGAGATAGATGCCGCTATGGCCCGAGCAGAGATAGGCGATGAAGCAAGCGACGGCGATCGGCACGATGTGTGTTGCGCCAAATAGTTCCACGCCCATTATCGTGCAGGCCAGCGGTGTATTGGTGGCGCCGGCAAAGACGGCGACGAACCCCAATCCGGCGAACAGGTCCAACGGCGCGCCAAGCGCGCCGCCCAACGCATTGCCGAGCGCGGCGCCGATGAAAAACAATGGTGTCACCTCGCCGCCCTTGAACCCGGAGCTCAGGGTGACGACGGTAAAGAGGAACTTGAGTAGCCAGCTCCAGTCGTCGACTGTCGAGCCGAAGAAGCTGGAAATGGTTGGCACGGACGGATCGGGCGACCAGACGCCAAGGCCCAAATAATCACGAGTGCCCAGCAGATAGACCAGTGCAATCACGAGTAGTCCACCGATCACGGGTCGAAGTGGACCATAAGGGATCGAGCGCTTGAACAGGCTACCTAGACCGTGATTAGCCTCAGCAAAAGCCAACCCGGCGAGGCCGAAGGCCACACCTGCTATCGCTGCCTTGCCGAGTAGCAGCGGCTCGATCGACCACGCTTCTCCGGCCGTACCGATATAGTGGATGTGATAGAGGCTGTGATGGATGCCCCAGAGATGACAGGTCCAGTCGCCTACAACGGCCGCGACGAGGCAGGGTACCAGCGCAGCATATTCCACCCGGCCGATTGCCAGCACCTCGAGCGCGAAGACTGCGCCAGCTAGCGGCGTCCCGAACACCGAGCCGAACCCGGCGGCGATGCCGGCCATAAGCAGCACTCGCACGCCCGACGCATCGAGCCTGGCTAACCTGGCGAACGCGCTAGCCAAGCTGCCGCCGAGCTGCACAGCGGTGCCTTCACGTCCCGCTGACCCACCAAACAGATGCGTGGCAACCGTGCCTATGAAGATGAGCGGCGCCATGCGCAGCGGAACGCCACCGCCGGGCTCATGGATCTGCTCCACAATCAGATTGTTGCCACCCTCAACGCTCTTGCCCATCCAGTGATAGAGCAGCCCGATCACGAAGCCACCCAGCGGCAGCAGGAAGAGCAGCCATGAATAGGCAAAACGCGTGCGCGTTGCGACATCAAGACACCACAGAAAGGCGGCGCACAAGCTCCCCACCGCTACCGACATCGGCACGAGGATCAGCGCCCAGCGCAACACCGACAGCGCATGATCCCGCCGCGTGCGCAAGACCGCGACGATGTTCAGTGTCTCAAACAGATTAGCGAATGTTGCGCGCACGATTCCTCCTCGTTGCCTGACGGCTACAGGTAGGAATCATCAGCCACGACGGCGGTTCGGCCCCAAAAGGCCCGGCAGAAATCCATTGCCACAAATATCAATGCATTTGTTGCGGTGCAGCGTCAACGGATTTTGCACGATGCCGATGGGGCGGCACGGTTCGGAACCCGCACGTGAATCGGCAAAGTGAATTGTTACGACATCAGTCTTGCGTCGATAGCTTTTGAACGACCTGGGCTTCCAAACCTGCTGATGGTCTTAGCCACCAATCATTTCTCTAGTCGATCGAAAAACGCCCAAAAGCGGCATACGGGGCGCATCTCTCGAGCTCAGGAATATAGGTTTGATATGAGGCCTCGCCCCAGACGAGCTGATCGGCCGGACCTTCCCTATCCCCCGCCATCGGCGGCGGAACTCAATCGCTCGGAGTTGCTCTGCCTCCTGCGAAGAGCGCCCTTGTGCGTCACATCCTGCTCGTGCGGGTCCGCCCATGCCTTCCCTGGAAGACCGCGTCTTCGTCCTGCCTTCCCGGCTGCGCCCTAGAAGGCTACGAATTGGATCCGAGTCATGATGAAACGGCCTGTGCACGGGGCAGCGCCCTTTTTTGCAGGCTCGGCAAGGCCGAGTGGCGATGGGCTGACTGAGAGGCGAGGTAAATTGGTAGGTCTCGCCTTCGATTTTGCGTCAAAAAGCCCCGACGCTGTGGCGCGCAACGAGATGGCCTGGAGCCACAGAGGCAAGCGGCCGAACAACTGGTTCGTCATCGATGGCTCGGACCGGGCTGGGAATGTTCTCGGTATCCAGCCGGTGGGCGCGGCGTGCCTGTGCCGGATCGGCGACAGGCACAGCCTGCAAGAGCTTCCTTGTGTAAGGGTGCTGCGGGTTCTCGAAGATCTGCCGGCGGGAGCCAATTTCGACGATCTGCCCCAGATACATCACGGCCACACGATGGCTTACCCGCTCGACGACCGCCATGTCGTGAGAGATGAACAGCATCGCGATGCCGGATTCACGCTGCAGTTCCAATAGCAGATTGACGATCTGCGCCTGGATTGAAACGTCCAGCGCGGAAACGGATTCGTCCGCGATCAGCACCCGGGGATTGAGCGCCAGCGCCCGCGCGATGCAGATGCGCTGACGCTGTCCGCCGGAGAACTCGTGCGGATAGCGCCCCGCCATAGCCGGAGACAGTCCGCAGCGCTCCATCAGCTCCCGCACGCGCCGGCGTGCCTCCGCGCCATGTGCCACACCGTGGATGAGCAGCGGTTCCATCACTGAAGCACCGACCGTCATGCGTGGATTGAGCGATGCAAAGGGATCCTGGAACACGATCTGGATGTCGCGCCGTATGCGCTGCATCTCGTGTCGGCTCAGCAGTCCAATGTTCTGGCCGTCAAACTCGATGCTGCCGCTCTGGTTTTCGACGAGCCGCAGCAGCGTGCGCCCGGTCGTGGTCTTGCCGGACCCGGACTCACCAACCAGCGCCAACGTTTCTCCCGGATAAAGTTCGAAGCTGACCTTTTCTACCGCATGTACCTGCTTCAGCGCACGGCCGAACAGCGTGCGCCGAGTGACGAACCGGGTAGTGAGATCGCGGACATTCAGGATGGGCGTCGGCGGCGTCAGGAGAGCGATGGCCTGCGGCTCGCGAGACGCCTCGGGAGGGGTGGAGGAGAGGTCCGACGACCGTGCGTCCGGAAGCGGGAAGGGTTCCGGGGCTTCCTTGCCCTCCATCGCACCGAGCCGCGGCACCGCGGCGAGCAACTGGCGCGTATAGGCCTGGCCGGGCGCCGAGAAGACCCGACCGACCGGACCCTGCTCGACCTTCCTGCCGGCACGCATGACCAACACCTCGTCCGCGACCTCCGCGACCACACCCATGTCGTGCGTGATGAAGATCACACCCATCTTCATCTCGTCTTGGAGATTTCGGATCAATTGCAGGATCTGTGCCTGCACGGTCACGTCGAGCGCTGTGGTGGGTTCGTCGGCGATCAACAGATGTGGCCGGCAGGACAAAGCCATCGCGATCATGACCCTCTGGCGCATGCCGCCCGAAAGCTGATGGGGGTAGCGGTCGAGCACGCCGCGGGCTTCGGGAATGCGCACGCGCTCGAGCATCCGAAGGGCCTCGGCCCGCGCGGCGGAAGCGTCGAGATCCTGATGGTAGCGCAGGGCCTCGGCGATTTGTGCCCCGGCGGGGAAGCTGGGGTTGAGCGAAGTCATGGCCTCCTGGAAGATCATAGCGACGTCGGCGCCGCGAACGCGCCGCAGCGTTTTGTCGTCTGCTCTGGTCAGATCGAGAATGGCGCCATCCCGGCGTCTCAGCATCATGCTCCCGCCAGTGATCTGCCCGCCGCCGAACTCTACCAGGCGCATGAGCGCGAGCGACGTGACCGACTTGCCAGAGCCGGATTCGCCAACGATCGCTAGCGTACGTCCCCTTTCCACGGCAAAGGAAAGGTCGTCGACTGCCGTCACCAGCCGATCGGCACCATTGAAGTGCACCGTGAGGCCTTTGACTTCTGCAATATTGTTCGCGTCCATCTGAACCGTCGTCACTGCTGCTGGCGTGGATCGAAAGCGTCGCGGGCGCCGTCTCCAAGCAGGTTGAAGCCCAGCACCACGAGGAAGATGGCAGCGCCCGGAAAGATCGACATCCACGGCGCCTGCATCATGAAGCCTTTCCCGGTGCTCAGCATGGAGCCCCAGGAGGCGGCGGGTGGTTGCAGGCCAAGACCCAGAAAGGACAGGCTCGCTTCAGCAATGATCGCGGTAGCGACCGTGATGGTTGCTTGTACGATCAGGGGAGCAGCCACGTTGGGCAAAATGTGCCGCACGATGATCCGCAGGTCCGACGCCCCCAGCGCCCGAGCGCTCTGCACATATTCCTCGGCCGCGACCGACATCGCCTGCCCTCGCGCAACACGCGCGAAACGTGGGGCCGCCGATACGCCAATGGCGATCATTGCGTTGACCAAGCTCGGCCCGAGGCACGCTGCCATTGCGATGGCCAGTACGAGGAACGGAATGGACAGGAGAGCGTCGATAACGCGCGAGATCGCCGTATCAACCCAACGGCCGAAATAGCCGGCGACCAGACCGAGCGGCACGCCGATCAACAGACCGATGACCACCGACAGGACACCGGCAGCGAGCGAAGCCCGCGCGCCGAACAGCATCCGGCTGAAGATGTCCCGGCCAAGTTCGTCCGTGCCGAACCACCAGGTGAGCGACGGCGGCTGGCGTACCGCCATGAAATCGGTTTTCAGGGGATCGAATGGCGCGAGGACTGGTGCGAGAACGGCCACGCTTATGAAAAAGGCGACAAGGATCCCGCCGGCCAACGCGAGCGGATTGCCGCGGAACTTGTGCCAGATGCGCAGCGCTTGACTCCGGGGAAGCGCGCCTTCCACCTCTCGGGTCGAAGGTTGCGACGGCTCCGCCGGCGCGGAGAGAGCGGAGTTGGGAAGCGTACTCATTTCCTCAGCCGCGGATTGACCACAAGGTAGAGAATGTCGGCCAGCATGTTGAACAGGATGAAGCCGACCGCGACGCACAGCACGACGCCCTGGACCACGGCATAGTCGCGGGTGAACACGGCATCGACCATGAGCTTGCCGAAGCCGGGAATGCTGAACACCTGCTCGGTCAGGACGGCACCGGCGATGTGCTCGCCAAAGAGAAGCGCCACCAGCGTCACGATGGGCGCAAGCGCATTGCGCAGGGCATGCTTCCAGATAACGACGGCCGACGGCACCCCCTTCGCGTGGGCGGTACGCACATAGTCCGCGTTCAGCGCCTCCAGCATCGCCGAACGCGTATGGCGCATGAGATACGCGGCCGTTGGCGAAGCAAGTACGAGCGACGGCATGATGAGCGTCTTGAATGCCTGGACGGGGTCCTGCGCGAACGGCACATAGCCAGAGGCCGGGAGGAGCCGCCAATGCACGGCAACTACGAAGATGAGGAGGATGCCGAGCCAAAAGTTGGGAATGGAGATGCCGGACAGGGCGAGAATATTCGCCAGCCCCTCCCAGATCGTGCCGCGCCGGACCGCTGCGAGAATGCCCAGCGGGACGCCCACCACCAGCGCAATCAACATTGACATAGCAGAAAGCTCGAGCGTGACCGGAAGCTTCTGGATGATGAGCGCTGTGACCGGCGCGTCGGTCCGCAGCGAGATGCCGAGATCACCTTGAACCACATCGCCGATCCAGTAGCCGTACTGGACGATCACCGGATCGTTCAGGTGGTACTTTTCCCGCAGCATGTCGAGTACCACCGGGTCCCGCTCTTCGCCTGCCAGCGTCAACACGGGATCGCCCGGCAGCAATTGCTGCAGCGAGAAGACGATTATGGAGACGAGGACCAATGTCGGTATGGCGGTCAGCGTCCGGTTCATCAGGATGCGTAGAACTAGCATGTCCTGCCTTCTTGTCGTCCCTTGCCGCTTATCGATTGGCTACGGCGAGCGTCCCGTACGTGGCCGCGCCACTATTCTTCGCTGACGGCCTGCGCCAGCACGTTCTGGATGGACGATATGTGCTCGCGCATGATGGCCGCCCCACGCTGAGGATCCCGGCCAGCGATGGCATCGACAATCTCGAGGTGTTGCCTTGCCGAAAGCGCCAGCCCCCTCAGCGTCCGCGCCTTGGACCGATAGATCTGCCAGGATGGATCAAGGCGGATCTTGTCGATGACGTCATAGAGATCGATGAAGAGCCGGTTCCCGGCCGCTTCCGCGATATGGCGATGGAAGGCGCTGTCCCAACTCTCGATGGTTGCGGCGGGAAGGTCGAGAGTGCGTGTCGCGTTACGCTCGGCAATGCGCCTAAGCATGGCGATCTGATCGCCGCTGGCGCGCTCGGCCGCGAGCTGGACAAGGATCGGCTCCAGCTTGTAGCGGACCTCGATCACCTCAAAAAAGTTGGTCCGGCTGACCAGTCGGTCCAGCGACGGGGTGGCGGAGAGGCGGGCGGGCGCGGTGAACGTGCCCTTGCCCTGCCGGCGCCAGACCCGGCCCTCGAATTCGAGCTCGGCAAGCGCGCTGCGAACGGCACGCCGCCCCACGCCAAACCGACTCGCCAGGTCGCGTTCCGTCGGCAGCGGCTGATCAGGGACATCGCCCATATCGGCGATGAGTGCCCGTAAGAGATCGGCAAGATCAGAGGCATCCAATCCGGACGCGCCTTCCAGCGTCTCCATATCGATTCCTCCTCCGCCTACCGACCCGCCGCGTAACCCTGCATGCCACGCGGATTGGCCGCGGCACGCCGTCTCTGGCCATCGATGGAAGCAGCAACCAGACGTCCCTCCGACCAGTCCTCACCGACCTCGACCGCGTGGCCGCGGCGCTTGAGCTCCTCGACAGTAGAGGTTGGCAGACGTCCTTCCACGATCAACGCGCCAGGGCGGGACATGCGTGGCCAGAAGGATGACGGGAAGTGTTCACTGTGCCAAGCGGGCGCGTCGATGCTCTCCTGAAGGTTCATCCCCGCTGCCGCGTGGCGCAGGAAGAACTGCACGGTCCACTGATCCTGCTGATCGCCACCCGGGCTGCCCCAGGCAAGATAAGGCCGGCCATCGCGCAGAGCGAGAGTGGGCGAGAGCGTCGATCGCGGCCGTTTACCGGGCACCAGCGCGGCGGGGTGGCTCTCGTCGAGCCAGAACATCTGCGCGCGGGTGCCGAGCGGGAAGCCGAGCTCCGGAATCACAGGCGAGCTCTGCAGCCAGCCGCCGGAGGCTGTGGCGGCCACCATGTTGCCATGCCGGTCGACGACGTCGAAATGCACGGTGTCGCCGTCGGGGTCACCGATCTGACCAACGGTCGGCTCGCCAGTACCGAGGCTTCCCACGGACACGCGCCTGTCCCCGGAGACGCGCGCGTCGATCTTGCCGCCGAAGCCTGAGATGCTTCCAGGGCGCAACTCCAGCGAAGCAGTCTCGCCGATCAGCGCACGTCGCGCGTCATTGTAGGCGGGCGATAGCAGAACCTCGATCGGCACATCGGTGAAGTTTGGATCGCCGTAGAAGGTCTCGCGGTCGGCAAAGGCGAGCTTAGAGGCCTCGACCACCAGGTGAATGAAGTCCGGCCCCGTTGGATCGAAGGCGTCGAGCGGAATGTCCTTCAGCAGGGCGAGTTGCTGCAAGGCGACGAGCCCCTGTGTCCACGGTCCCGGCTTCAGCACCCGGTAGTTGCCATAGTCGAAGCCGATTGGCTCCTCGACCGTCGCCTGCCAGCCGGCCATGTCGGCGCCTGTCAGCACCGCTCTGTTGCGCTGCCCGGTCACATCCATGACCTCTTCGGAGCGGCAAAACCGGTCGACGGCTTCGGCTACGAACCCCTGCGACCAGACGCGCCGCGCCGCCTCGATCTGGGTATCACGCTGCCAGCTCGCCGCCTCCGCCTCGCGCACGATCCGCTCATAAGTGGCGGCCATGGCGGTGTTGGTGAAGATAGAGCCCGGGCGCGGCACGTCGCCGCCGGGGAGGTAGACCGCCGCGGAACTGTGCCAGTGATCGCGGAACAGATCCGCCACCGTGGCAATGGTGGCGCTGGCCCGCTCCACCAGTGGATGGCCGTTGCGCGCATAGGAAATGGCCGGTGCCAGCACGTCGGCGAGCCGCATCGTTCCCCAGTTCAGCAGCATGATCATCCAGGCGTCGAAGGTGCCGGGAATACAGGGAGCGAGCATGCCCGCGCCGGGTACGAGGTCGAGACCGAGGCCGCGCAGATGTGCGATCGTCAGGCCGGCGGGGGCAGGCCCCTGCCCACAGATGACCTCGGCGCGCTCGCGGCGCGCGTCATAGATCATGATCGGCACGTCACCACCCGGTCCGTTCAGGTGCGGCTCGACCACCTGCAGGGTAAAGGCGATGGCGCATCCGGCGTCGAAGGCGTTCCCACCCTTCTCCAGAATGGACATGCCCACCGCGGTCGCGATCCAATGGGTGGACGCCACGACGCCAAAGGTACCCTCGATCTCCGGGCGGGTCGTGAACGGATTGGGATTGATCTTCTTTAATACGGGCATATTCATCGAAGGCAGAGCTCCGCTGCACAGGCAGCTCAAGGCGCACCGGTCGTGCCGGGAATGAACCACTCCCGGCGGGGAGCGGGGCGGCCATGACCACCCCGCGGGATGTCAGCGGGATCAGTCAGCGCTCGCCTCGACTCCTTCGAGGTCGATCACCCCTTCCGGCGACGGCGAGAAGCCGGAGAGCTTGCTCGACAGGCCGTAGATGCGCGGCTCAAAGTAGAGATAGAGAACCGAGCTCGTACTCTGAAAGTCCTTGAGAATTTCGGTGTACATCTTCTTGCGCTCAGCTTCGTCATTGATCGCCCGCGCCTTCGCGATCAGCGCGTCCACCGACTTGTCGCAGTACTTGGTATCGTTCTGCGTGCCCTTGCAGGCGATGAACTGACGAACATAGGCGTCGGGATCGAGGCGACCCGAGAAGCCCTTGATCGTAGTCTGGAACTCGCCGCTGCGATTGTAGGAGATCAGCGTCGCATATTCGGTGGCGTTGAGCTGCACGTCGAACCCGGCCTCGCTGGCCATCGCCTGCACCATCTGTCCGACCTGTTGGGCAATCGGCGTATTGGCGATGTTCATCTTGACCGGGAACGGTGTCTTCACGCCTGCCTCGGCGAGAAGCTGCTTGGCCTTCGCCACGTCGCGGGCCGGGATCGGCCGGTCGATATGGTAGGGGCTGGCCGGGGCAAAGGGCTGGTCGGCAGGAACATAGTGGCCCTCGAACACCACCTTGTTGATGGCGTTCCGGTCGATGGACAGGTCGAGAGCGTGGCGCACGCGCGGATCGCGCCCGATCGGGGTGTCTGCCTGCGCGGTGCCGCCGATGTTGATATCCATGTAGGTGAAGGCAAGACCGGGAACGGATTCGATCTTGATGCTCTTGTCGCTGCCCGCAGCCTCAAGGTCGCTGGGCGCGACCCGCTCAACGAGATCGAGATCGCCGGAGCGCAGATTGGCCAGCCGCACCGTCGCGTCGGGGATTACCCGGAAGATGACGCGATCGAAGTGATACTTGTCCTTGTTCCAATACTTGTCGAACTTCTCGAGCGTGATGTTGTCCTGGAACACCCGGCTGACGAATTTATACGGCCCCGAGCAGACGGGATGGCTGGTGACGTCGCCACTCGCCGCCTTGGGCGCCAGCATCATGCCCGCGCGGTCGGCAAGCTGGGCGAGGAGGCCCGCGTCCGGCTGCTTCAGCTTGAACACCACGGTGAGCGGGTCGACGGCCTCGACGCTCTGGATCGAGCTGATCTCGTTCTTGCGCAGCGAGTCCGGCAGGGTCTGCGCCCGTTCGATGTTGAACTTCACCGCTGCGGCGTTGAAGGGCTCACCATCGTGGAAGGTCACCCCGTCCCGTAGCTTCATCGTCAGCGTCTTGCCGTCCGGGCTCCAGGACCAGCTGGCGGCGAGAGACGGCTCGATCGCCAGTTTGGCGCTGACCTTGAGCAGGCTGTCGCACAGGGACGGAAAGACGATCCGACTTGCGAATGAACGCGCCCGGTGAGGATCGAGGAAGTCCGGATCCTCCTGCACACCGATGCGCAGGGTCGACTGCGCATGCGCCGACGCAAGCGATGCTGACAGGATCAGCAGGGACAGGGTAAGCCTCGCACGCATGAACAACACCTCTTTCTTCGTGGGCACGCCGCCGCGACACCTGAGACCATGTCTCAGGCGGGGATCAGCATGCTTGCGCCAACAGGAATGCACTTCTCTGAATTGGTAATACTTAATATCGAAATCAGTTACTCAGATAAAGTCTCAATATTTGGCAATTTGCTTAGATATACAACAAATTCGATCGCTGACGGATATCAAGTCGAACCATCGATAAATTGGTTCGACATAGCCAGGTAACCTGAGCCCCTTTTCTCCTCCGGCTTAGGAGAGAGTCCGAAGGTTGATTTTTGGCCTCAGGCGGCGTGGGTTTCCAGTGCGATTGTTGCAGCAAACTCGGCGTGGGATCGATTGCCGAGAGCTGAATGAGGGCGGTTCAGGTTGTAGTCCTCCTTCCACGAGGCGATAGCGGCACGGGCTTGACCCAGGCTCGAGAAGAGGGTCTCGTTCAGGCGCCCGTCCCTGAACCGACCGTTGAAGCTTTCGACGAAGCCGTTCTGCATCGGCTTGCCGGGAGCGATGTGGTGCCATTCGACGCCGCTCTGCTGGCACCATTTGAGAACGGCCATCGAGGTCAGCTCGGTGCCATTGTCGGAAACGATGGTCGCAGGCCTGCCCCGGATGGCGAGCAGCGCATCGAGTTCGCGTGTCACCCGAAGGCCCGAGAGCGAAGTGTCGACCACCAGCGCCAGGCACGCCCGGCTGAAGTCGTCGACGACAGCCAGCACCCGGAAACGCCGACCGTCCGTGAAGGCATCCGACACGAAGTCGAGGCTCCAACGGACGTTGACCCGATCCGGGACCAGGATGGGACGCCGGGCGCCAAGCGCTCGCTTGCGTCCTCCGCGGCGGCGGACCTGAAGCTTCTCTTCCCGATACAGCCGCCAGAGCTTCTTCTGGTTCATGACGACACCCTGGCGCCCTAGCATGATGTGGATGCGCCTATAGCCGAAGCGGCGGCGCTCTCCGGCCACGGCCCGCATGGCTTCCCGCAGGCTGTCATCATCGGGACGCACGCTCCGGCAGCGCACGCTGGTGCGATCGACGCCCAGCGCCTGGCACGCCCGACGCTGGCTCACCCCGTGCGCGGCACAGGCATGAGCCACGGCTTTGCGCCTTGCATCGGGCGTCACCATTAATGGGATGGTCCGCCCCGTCTCCCCGCCTCATTCTATCGAGGCATCGTGCGAAGAGGAGACCAGCATGACCCAGCGCAACAAGCCCCGTGACGCGGCCGTCTTCGGGATCGACATCGGCAAGAACACCTTCCACGTCGTCGGGATGGACGGCACCGGGGCACCGATCCAGCGCGCTACGTTCCGGTGGGAGACGCTGCTGCAGTTCTTCGAGCGCGCAGCGCGGACCGTGGTCGGGATGGAAGCCTGTCCCGGCTCCCAGTGGCTCGCCCACTCCAGTTTTCCATCCCTTACAAACCGGCGTCGCTACAGGGTTTGCTGGGATCTCGGGCGGTTGAAATCACAGACCACAATTAGGCGTTCGAGGCCCGCGGTCACCGCAGGGTTATAAGTCCGTCGCGGGCACCCAGGTTGAAATCGCGGTGTCGCGGGAGTTCGCTGGGGTTCAATTCCCGCCTGTCGTCAACGCGTAGCGCGGCGGCTTGCCAGTGCTTCGACTATGATCGAGACCGCCTCCAAATCGGCAGACGTGAGCACGTTCGCCGCAGCGAATAGCTTGGTCTTGCGGCCGACGGCGTCCACCTGAGCGCCGAATGAAAGAAGCGTGTTCGGTCCCGATGATCTGCTCTTCCGTGGACCGTGAGGGGCGCATCGCGCGTCTCCTCAAGCGACGCACTCCACCTGAATCCGGAGGAGGATCAGGTTCTCACGTCACTTCCATTCCGTGAGCCCGGCTCAGGCAATAGCCCCGCCTCCGTCGACATAGACGGTGCTGCCGGTGAGGTAGGGGTTGGCAATGAAGGCCATGATCTGCACCGCGATATGGGTAGGCGTGCCGACCAACCCGACGGGCAGCCGCTGTGCCGCGCCCTCGAACATGCTCTGGCGCGCATCGCCGGCGAGCCCGCCATACATCTCTGTCATGACGAGGCCGGGCGAGACGCAGTTGACCCGCACCGGGGCGAGTTCGAGCGCCAGACCGCGTGTCAGCCCTTCCAGCGCGGCGTTGATCGCGCTCTGGATCGCGGCACCCTTCTTCGGCCGGATCGACAGGAAGCCGGAGACAAGGGTCAGCGAGCCACCATCCACGATCTTCGCCGCGCGAGCGACGCGATAGGCGCCCCAGAATTTCGAGTTCATGGAATCGTAGGCATCCGCTAGCGGCAGCTCACGGACTGCAGCGACCTTCGTTCTGGCGGCCGAGACCACGACATGGTCGAAGGGGGCCTGAGCGGCGAAGAAGGCCTCGATCCCGGCTTCGTCTGTCGTGTCGAGTATCTGGCCAAACGCTCGCTCGCCCAGACGGGCCGCGGCCGCTTCCACCTTCTCGGCCGAGCGCGACGCGACCAGGACCGAAGCACCGGCCTCAAGCACCGCCTCGGCCGCGCCGAAGCCGATGCCGGACGTGCCGCCGATGATGAGTATGCGTTTGCCTGAGAGGGTCATGTGCAGGCCTCCTTTCGTGTTCCGAAGTGGCATCAAGAGCCATCGAGATCAGCGACCACCGACCGGTCGCGCGTTACTGCAGGCAAGCCCTGCCCCTGAACGAGCGATAGAGCGCGTAGAGCAGAAACGCTGCCGACAACGCAATACCGACATAGATGATGTTGCAGACGGCCGGGGCCGGTGATGGTCCGCGACCGAAAGCGTTTCATTCTGGTTTCAGCCTGACGCTCGCAAAGCTCGCCAGAAAGGCCAGTGCGTACGAAAAGGCAATCAGCTTTTCGTTGTTGTCTTTTCTCTTGTCGTTTGCCTCGGCTGCACCGCGCCAGGAGGCCTGCAACCGGGATTTGTGGCTGAGCCAGATGCGAGACCTCACCGCAAACCGCCCATCCCCGGCGATCGCCAGCAGCCACAGCAGAGGAATCTCGGAGCCGCCAGTGGCGTGAATTGTGGGCCGATCAGATCCGGCTGCGAGCTCCATCGCATCGGTGATCTGCGCAAGACGGCTGTCGCATCGGCTTCCCCCTTAGCTTTCTCATCGCGATTGGAGGAGCCACGATGCCCACATTTAGTCATCGGGTGCGAGGGGGCGTCAATATCTGGATCGGCTCGCGGTCCATCTTTTCGTCTGCGACGTTCCCGCGGGGCTTGATCGACATCCATCTCCATGCAAATGATATATTGTATCAATATGCAAGTGGAGCGTGCATATATGTCCGATTCACGCCTTCCGGTGACAGTACTCTCCGGCTTCCTCGGCGCCGGCAAGACCACCCTGCTCAACCATGTGCTGGCCAACCGCGAGGGGATGCGCGTCGCCGTCATCGTCAACGACATGTCGGAGGTGAACATCGACGCCGAGCTCGTGCGCTCGGGCGGCGCCAACCTCTCCCATACCGAGGAGAAGCTGGTGGAGATGACCAATGGCTGCATCTGCTGCACCTTGCGCGACGACCTGCTCGCCGAGGTGCGCCGGCTCGCCGATGACGGGCGCTTCGACTATCTGCTGATCGAATCGACCGGCATCGCCGAGCCGCTTCCGGTGGCCGCCACCTTCGAGTTCCGCGACGAGGAAGGTTTCTCGCTCTCCGACATCGCCCGGCTCGACACCATGGTGACGGTGGTGGACGCGGCGAACCTCCTTAGGGATTTCGGCAGCCGCGACTTCCTGCGCGACCGCGGCGAGACCGCTGGCGAGGACGACGAGCGCACCCTGGTCGATCTTCTCACCGACCAGATCGAGTTCGCCGACGTCGTCGTGCTGAACAAGGTGTCGGATATCGCCCCAACGCGCCGGAACGAGGTGCGCGCCGTCATCAAGGCTCTCAACCCGGACGCCCTCGTCATCGAGACCGACCATGCCAACGTGCCACTCAAGGACATCCTCGGCACCGGGCGTTTCGACTTCGAGCAGGCGCATGAGCACCCGACCTGGTTCAAGGAACTGAACGGCTTCCGCGACCACGTGCCCGAGACCGAGGAATACGGCGTCTCCAGCTTCGTTTATCGCGCGCGCCGTCCGTTCCATCCGGAGAAGTTCAACGCCTTCCTCGCCAGGACCTGGCCCGGCCTCGTTCGCGCCAAGGGGCTGTTCTGGCTGGCGACGCGTCCGCGCCGGGTTGGGCAGATGTCGCTTGCCGGCGCCATCTGCCGCACCGGCTCGATCGGCCAGTGGTGGGCTGCGATCCCGCATGAGCGCTGGCCGACGCAGCCCGACTGGCGTAGCTGGCTGCGGCAGCATTGGACGCCCGGCTATGGCGACCGGCGACAGGAGCTCGTCTTCATCGGCGTGAACATGGACGAAGAGGCGATCTGCGCCGCGCTCGACGACTGCCTCGTCGGGCCCCTCCGACCCACTGTCTTCGATCCCGAACCACTTATGCACCTGCCGGACCCGTTCCCGGCATGGGAAGTCTCGTCCATGGCGGGTTAGCCGCGCGCATATTCGGCGCGGCGAAGGGCGCCGCGTCGAACCAGGCGGACAAGTTTGTTGCGGGGCCTGGCGCATGCCGCGATCGTGGGTACGCTGCTCGCTCCGGAGGCCGCCTTCGCACAAGAAGTCGCCGATACGATCTACTCTGGCGGCGCCATCCTGACCATGAACGACGCCGCGCCGACCGCCGAGACCGTTGCGGTCAAGGACGGAAAAATCCTGGCGGTCGGGACAGTTGCCGAAATCGAGGCTTTCCGCGGGACCGAGACAAAAGCGTTCGATCTGTCGGGCCGGTCGATGCTGCCGGGATTTTTCGACGCCCATGGCCACATGCTGATCGGTGGGCTGCAAGCACTCTCGGCAAACCTGCTGTCGCCGCCGGACGGCGAGGTGGGAGATATGGCAGGTCTCAAGGAGACGCTGAAGGCCTGGGCCAAGGACAACGCCAATGCCGTCAGACAGGCGAACCTGATCGTCGGCATTGGCTACGATCCCGCACAGCTCGCCGAGGAGCGGCACCCAACCCGCGAGGATCTCGACGCCGTCTCCGCCGACGTGCCAGTTTTCGTGATCCATCAGTCCGGACATATGGGCGCGGGAAACTCCAAGGCGCTGGAAGTGGCCGGCATCACTGCCGACAGCCAGGATCCCGCCGGCGGCAAGATCCTCCGCGGCGCCGATGGCCAGCCGACTGGCGTTCTGGAAGAGAACGCCTTCTACGCCGCGCTCACCAAGCTGATCGCGCCGGTCGGTGCGGAAGGCTTCGAGACTTTCGCCCGAGCCCGTGCGGAACTCTGGGCCAAGTACGGGTACACCACCGCTGAGGAAGGCCGTTCGGTCCCGGCAACCGAGGACATGCTGCGCAAGGTGGCCGATGAGGGCGGGTTCAAGATCGACGTCCTGACCTATCCCGACGTCCTGGTTGATCGAGACTATATCGCCGCCCACATCTCCCGCGACTACAAGAACCGGTTCCGGGTGGCCGGTGCCAAGTTGACGATCGACGGTTCACCGCAAGGTTTCACCGCACTGAGGGATCGGCCCTATTACGATCCCGTCGGCGACTATCCTCCCGGCTACGCGGGCTATGCCGCCGCGACGATGGAGCAGATCGTCGACGCGATCGACTGGGCCTTCGCCAACGGCATACAGATCAACACCCACGCCAATGGCGAGGGGGCGTCGGACATGCTGATCGCCGGCATCGATGCGCCGACGAAGAAATACGGGCCTGCCGACCGCCGTCCGGCGCTGATTCACGGTCAGTTCCTGCGCGAGGATCAGGTCAATTCCTACAAGCGGCTGGATGTGTTCATGTCGCTCTTCCCGATGCACACCTTCTATTGGGGCGACTGGCACCGGGAGCACACTGTCGGTCCCGAACTCGTGGACAACATCGCGCCGACCGGCTGGGTGGTGAAACGAGGGATGAAGTTCAGCACCCATCACGACGCGCCGGTATCCTTCCCCAACAGCATGAGGGTGCTCGACGCTACCGTGACGCGACGCTCGCGCTCGGGCGACATTATCGGGCCGGCGCAACGCGTGGATGTGATGACGGCGCTGAAGGCGATGACGATCTGGCCGGCATATCAACATTTCGAGGAGGCCCCGAAGGGTTCGATCGAGCCCGGCAAGCTCGCCGATTTCGCGATACTGTCCAAAAATCCTACCGCCGTTGATCCGGAGACGCTCGACACGATCGACGTCGTTGCCACGATCAAGGAGGACGTGGTCGTCTTCGAGGCCCAATAGCGGCCTTCACAACCGCTCTCATCTCGGTCCCGGTGGCATCCGGCCCTTGCCGCGGGGGCCGGGTGGAGCATCATCGTCGACCAAGGCGGCGCAGATCAGCGGTGGCCGCCGGGGGATTTCACTCAGCCCTGGCCCGCAAAGCGGATTTTTCGTTTGGAGTCAGAAAGATCGACTCTTGCGGAACGGCCCAGCTCGTCTACATGGGCGTCGTCATGTCGAGACGGGAGTTGCGTCGGTGTTGTTCGCGCAGAGCTACGATCCGGAAACCGTGGCGTTGCTCCAGCAAGTCCTCGAGGACGCCTGCATCCGGGCCTCGGCGCGCGCGCCGCTGAATGAGGGCATTCGCACCATGCTCGCGTCGGCTGTGCTCGAGGGAGCGCGGCTTGGTCTGCGCGAGCGGGACGAACTGCTTCGCTTCGCCCTGCGGGCGATCCCCTCGTTTCGCGAGCGGGAAGCGCAGTTCTAGCGGGCGTGCAAGGCCCCCTCGCCGGGAGAACGCGGCCAGATCGGCTTCATCTGCCGCTACGGCCAACAGGCGGATCAGCTGCGCACGACTTCTTTGCGGCAATGCTCGAGCTCCTGATGCGCGCCCGGTTCGGTGACCGGTTGCCCGCGACCGAACCATCGCCCGCCGACGGGCTTAGCGCCGACCAGATCGCCCCCGCTCGATATTACCACAAGGACGATAGACACACCTGCTCCTCCCCGATACCTAGGACCGGAACCGTCGCAGTCCAACGTCGAGCGGGAAGGCCTCGAGACGCGTCGATCGCGCCGGCCGGTGTTCGAGGACGAGGCCCACATGTGCACATCACTGATCTACAGCGACGCCGCCGGCAAAGCCTATTTCGGCCGGACGCTCGAGCTCACGATCGATCTGCCGTACCAGATCGTCTACCTGCCGGCGGGCTTTTCCGTATCCTCGCGGATCGAAGGCCATCCGAGCTTCGACTTCAGCACCCGCTACGCAGTGCTCGGCGTTACGATGCCCTGCCGTGTGCCAACGGCGCAGTCCCCCATCGGCATCGACGATCTCAAGATACTTGAAGGGATCAATGAGCGGGGCCTCACCTTCAGCCTTCTCTCCTACCCGACCGCCGGGGGCGGGCACCGCTCGGTGGCCGTGACGCAGAGCGTACTCTCCGCCTCCGATCTCGGTAGCTGGGTCCTTGGGCAGTTCGAGACGGTCGAGGAGGTCAAGGCGGCACTTGCCGAGCAGCCCGTTCTGCTCG
Source organism: Ancylobacter mangrovi (assembly GCF_024752335.1). Lineage (NCBI taxonomy): Bacteria > Pseudomonadati > Pseudomonadota > Alphaproteobacteria > Hyphomicrobiales > Xanthobacteraceae > Ancylobacter > Ancylobacter mangrovi. The sequence continues at coordinate 22,761 of NZ_JANTHY010000002.1, forward strand.
CTCCGCTCGCCATCCTTGGCGGCGTCGAATCACCTTTTCATTACGTGGTCCACGATGCCACCGGCGCCTGCGCGGTCATCGAGTTCAATCGCGGCGTGATGTCGATCCACGACAACCCCGTAGGGGTGATGACCAACGGCCCGGACTTCGGCTGGCACCTGACCAACCTGGCGAACTACACCTTCCTGAGCAACGTCGACCGCTCGAGCGGAAGCTTCGGCGCGCTGAAGGTGATCCAGCCCGATTCAGGGATAGCGACGGCCGGCCTGCCAGCGTCCAACACCTCCGTCGGCCGCTTCGTGCGCGCCGCCTACTACGCTCATTTCGCCGAGAAGGCGGCGACACCCGACCTCGCCATCCGTGCCCTGAGCCACATCATGAACAACTTCGACCGTCCGCGCGGCGTCACCATCGACTATCCGACGCCGGAAGGCGGCGGACATATGGAGGTCGCGGGCCTCGGGGCCGATACATCCACCAAATACGCTACCGAGTTCACAAGCTGGACCAGCCTCGCCGATCTCGACCGGAGGCTGTTCTTCATCCGCGATTATGAAAGCCTGAATTTCGTCTCCTTCGACCTCACCGCCCTCGACGGGGTCACCCAGCCGAGGGTACTTCCGCTCAAGAAGCTGGCGGGAGCGCAGACCGACGCGACCGGGATGCTCAAGGCCGCGCTGCCGTCCTGAATTGGCGGCACTCGCCTTCACCCGATGCGGCGGACAAAGGCATTCTCACGACGCCCCTTTTTGCTTGGAAAATCGAGCTGCTGCAGGCTCATGCTCATGATGCGAGAACGTGTCCCTGCGAAAGTCGATAGTGGCCTCCATGATCGAGACGATCCACCGGGCGTGCATCTGCGCCCTTTCCGTCACGCCTTGCGCATTGGTGGTGGCCGGCGACGGTGCAAGGGTTGGATCGGCCGATCACGGCTGTTAACTGTGCAGGAAGTGCTACGCGGGCGGGGGTAACATGCGTGGGATACAGGCTTTTCGCATGTCCGGCCTTCTGGCACCCGCGTTGGTCGGCCTCGGAGGCTGCTCGCCCTATGCGAGCCCCTCCGTTCCCCTGTTCGGCGCCTATTTCCCGTTCTGGCTCTTCTGCGCGGCGGCTGGCGTCATCGGGGCGCTGGTACTGCGCGCGGTTTTCATTCGGCTGGGCATAGATGACGTCCTGCCCTGGCGGCTGATTGTCTATACCTGCCTTGCCGCCGCGATCGGGTTCAGCCTCGCTCTGCTGGTCTACGGGCGCTAGGCGATGGCACCGTCGGCCTATTCGCATCGCAGGAGCCTGCTGGGCTCGACCATCGGCGCGCTGATCATCGTCGGCGCGATCGCCGCCGGGTGGTTCTACTTCCGCCAGGCCGAGCTCAATCCGCTGTCCGAGGACGCGGTGTTGACCGCCAACATCGTCAACATCGCCTCCACCGTGCCGGGCAAGATCGTCGCCATCGCGGTGTCCGAGAACCAGAAGGTGGCGCGCGGCTCGCTGCTCTTCGCCATCGATCCCGAGCCCTACAGACTCGCAGTCGACCAGGCGAAGGCGGATCTGAAGATTGCGGAAGCCGCCCGCGACACGCAGCGCCGCACCATCGCCGCCGAGCAGTCCAACGCCGCCATCGCAGCGGAACAGGTCAACCGCGCCCGCACCAACCTGGCCCTCGCAGAGCAGACGCTCGGCCGGCTGACGCCGCTCCTTCCCAAGGGCTACGTCACGGCCCAGCAGGTCGACGATGCCCGGACCGCCCGCGACGATGCCCGGCTGAGCCTCAACCAGGCGGGGAAGCAGGCGGAGGCGGCGGACAGCCTCGTCACCACGCTCGATGCCGCCGACGCCCTCGTCGAAGCACGCCGCGCCGCGCTTGCGATTGCCGAGCGCAACCTCGCCAATACCGAGATCCGCGCGCCCAATGACGGGCGGGTGGTCGGACTGTCGGTTTCCACCGGCGAGATCGTCGCGCCCGGCCAGTCGGTCTTCACCCTGATCGACACCGACAACTGGTACGCCTCGGCCTTCTTCCGCGAGACCGAACTGGGACAGATAACGGTCGGCGACTGCGCCCGCGTCTTCACGCTGGCCGACCGTTCCGTCAACATCACCGGGACCGTCGAGGGTATCGGCTGGGGCGTGGTGTCTGAGGACATCCTCAACATCCCGCGCAACCTGCCCTATGTCCCGAAGTCGCTGAACTGGGTGCGGATCGTCCAGCGCTTCCCGGTGCGCATCAGACTGGCCGATCCTCCCGAAAACCTGATGCGGATGGGCGCGTCCGCCGTTGCGATCGTTCATCATGGCGACCGCTGCTGAACGCCCCGCGCGGGGCCTCTTCCGCCAGGCGCTGGCCGATCTCGCGCCCTTTCCCGGCCGCTGGGCCCTGACATGGCGCGTCGCGCTGCTGTGCGCGCTCGTGACCATGGTCGCCATGATGTACCAGCTGCCGGAAGCCGCGATCAGCTGCTATCTCATCATCTTCCTGATGAAGCCGGATGCGGTGACGAATATCGGCACGGCAATCGGCCTCATCGTCCTGGTCTCGCTGGTCGTCGCCTTCGTGGTGCTGCTCACGCATGTGGCGATCGAATCGCCCGCGCTCAGGCTCGGGCTGATCGCCCTCATATCGTTCATCTTCCTGTTCATCGGCGCGGCCAGCCAGCTCGGAGAGATCGGCGGCGTCATCGCGCTCGTCATCGCCTTCGTGCTGTCCCTGCTGAGCAACGCGCCGTTCGGCGACGCGGTGACGCTCGCCCTTCGCTATGCCTGGTACATGGCCGTCATGCCGATGGCGCTGATGGTCGTATTCAACCTCTTCCTCGGCATGTCGCCGGTGCGCCTCCTGCGCGGGAAGCTGCGCCAGCGCCTCGAAGCGTGCCGTGCCGCGATCGGCGAGGGCGGCGCGCAGGCCCGCCACGAGCTCGCCGAGCTCCTCGGCGAAGGCAATGAGGATTTCGACAAGCAGGCGGGCTTCGTGCGCCTGCTCAATCTGGTGCCGGGCACGGCGGCCAGCCAGATCGCCCGCGACGTGCGCGCCTCCTATCGCCTCATGATCGCCGCCGCCGAATTTTCGCAGAGCGACGGATTTCCGGACGAAGCGGCAACGCGCGAGGCGCTGGCGCGCCAGATCGACCTCGCGCTCGCCGCTCTCGACGCCGGCGAGGCGCCGCCCCCGCCCCTCGCGCCGGAAGCGACGGCGAGCGAGGCGGAGCGGCAGGCCTGGCGGGCCCTTGCCGTCATCGCCGGCGAAGACGAGGGCAAGATGCTGCCGGCCCCCAAGGCGCCGTTCTTCTTTCCCGACGCCTTCACCAACCCGGACTATCAGCGCTTCGCCCTGAAGACGACGGCGGCGGCGGTCATCTGCTACGTCGTCTATACGGGCATCGACTGGCAGGGCATCCACACCGCGATGATCACCTGCTACGTGGCTGCGCTGGGCACCACCGGCGAGACGGTGCACAAGCTGGGGCTGCGCATCACCGGATGCCTGATCGGCGCGGCGATGGGCGTCGGCTCGATCCTGTTCGTCATGCCGCATCTCCAGTCCATCGGCGGCCTCATGGCGCTCGTCCTCGCCGGCACTCTCGTCGGCGGCTGGGTCTCGAGCGGCAATGAGCGCATCTCCTATGGCGGCGTGCAGATCGCCCTCGCCTTCCTGCTCACTGTCGTGCAGGGCTTCGGCCCGACGCTCGACCTCGGCACCGCGCGCGACCGCATCTTCGGCATCCTGCTGGGCAATCTCGTCGTCTATCTCATCTTCACGCAGGTCTGGGCGGTCTCGATCGAGAGCGCGGCGCGCAGCCGTCTTGCGGGCGCCCTGACAAGCCTTGCCCGGCTGGCGCGCATGACGCCGCGGGACCGCGACGGCGCCGTCGCGCAGCTCGCGGCGGTGGAACACGAGCTTGCCCGGTGCGCCGACATGATCGAGCTCATCCCCCTCGAGCCTCGACAGGTACGCCCCACGGAGAAGGCCGAGGCCGAGCTGCGAGTGGCAAACCGGGAGCTGGAGGCGCTCGGACGCGCCGCCTTTCTCAGTGGAGACGACCTCACCGCACTGGCGCCGCGCCTCGATCAGCTCGCAGACGCCATCCGCAAAGCTCCGGCCGGTCCTCCGGCAGGCGAAACGACGAGGGAAGGCGCGCCGGACGCCATCCATCGGCGGGTCGACCGCCTCGCAACGCTCGTGACGGGATGAGGCGATGAGCAGCTTCCCGTCACGCCTCCGCCCCTCCAGCCGCGGCCGGCTCGCCGCGGTCAATGCGGCCGTGATGGCGGCCATGATGATGGCCCTCATGCTGGCCGGCTGCGCGCCGAACGCGGCCAACATGGCCTCGCCCTCGGCCGACACGCCGTGGACGCCCAACGGCCATGAGAAGGATATGTGGAGCACCGCCCAGCCCGCGCCGGCGGACCCTCCCGGCACCCCGCGGGACTTCGCCGTGCCCGTCAATCCGACGCTCGCCGAGCTGCCGAATACGCCCGATATCGATCTCGATCGTACCTACCGGCTGCCCGAGCTGATCGACATCGCCCAGCGCAACAATCCCACCACCCGCATCGCCTGGCAGCGCGCGCGGGAGGCCGCGCTGGCCGTAGGCATGGTGGAAGCGACGTATCTTCCGCTCATCACCGCCAACGTCATCGGCGGAAGGCAGGACGTCTCGACGCCGCTGCCGGTGCCGCTCGGCGGCCAGCGCTATTTCGACACCACGGCAGAAGGCGTCTCGCCCTCCATCGCCCTGCAATGGCTGATCTTCGATTTCGGCGAGCGGGCCGCGGTCGCCGACGCCGCCAAGCACGGCGCCGTCGCGGCCAACGTGCTCTTCAACGGCGAGCACCAGAAGCTGATCTTCCAGGTCACGCAGGCCTATTACGCGTATGGCGCGTCCCTCGCCCGCGCCCGGATCACGCGGCAGACCAAGCGCAACTCCATCGCCATCCGCGCGGCCGCTGAGGATCGGCTGGACAAGGGGCTCGCCACGACGGTGGAAGTCGCCCAGGCACGCCAGCAGGTTGCCCAGTCAGAGCTTCGCCGGGTCCAGGCCGAGGGTCAGGAGCGCGACGCCTACCAGAACCTGCTCGCCGCCATGGGCATCAACGCCACGCTGCGCATCCATGTCGCCGACGATGCCGGGCGCCGGCTTCCCGACGCATCGAAGGTGCCGCTCGACGCCATGATCAAGCTGGCGCTCGCCCAGCGGCCGGATGTCGTCGCGAGCTATTCGGCGCTCGAGGCCAGCAAGTCCGGCATCACGGCGGCGGAGGCCGAGTTCATGCCGAAGGTCTTCGTCGCCGGCGCCGTGGCCTCCGGAGAAGGAAGCTTCAACGCCAACGGCCTTCCCACCATCAATCAGCAGGCGACCGGTTCGGGCGTGCTGATCGGCGCCACCATGCCGCTCTACGACGCCGGCCTGCGCGCCGCGCAGCTCAAGCAGGCGCAGTCCCGGGCCGCGGCGGCGGAGAACACCTTCCATCGCACGCAGACGCTGGCGGTGACGGAGATCGTCGCGGCCAACAACCAGCTGCGCACGGCCCTCGAATCGTATCGCGCCGCGACGGCTCTCACCAAGGCTGCCTCCACGACCTATGACGCGGCGCTGGCCGCCTACAGGAATGGCGTCGGCACCGTGACCGCCGCGACCGCCGCCGATTCCGGTCTGCTCGATGCGCGCGAAGCCCTCGCCGATGCCCACGCCGCTGCCCTCATCGGCGCCGCCAATCTCGCCTTCGTCGTCGGGGCCATGACGTCGAACCAGACGATCCCTTGAATTCTCGCAATCCCCCGGCCGAGACTGATTTGAAGGTTCGAGGTGCGGCCTGTGGCCGAGCGCGCCCCCCGATATCCACCGACCGCACCCGAACAAGGCTTGTCGGCCGGCGCGGAGCGGGTAAACGATTGTCGATTGGAGACATGAATGGCCCTTAAAGCACTTCATGCAACGTGGTGATCGAGAATTGCCGGCAGGGCGCAGCGAAGATACCCGGAGAACCCGGCCATCGGCGAACAAGCCCCCCATGTCGCGGCGCGTGCCGTTCGCGCATCAGGTGGCGAACGATCTGCGCGACCGGATCATTCGCGGAGACTTGCCGCCGGGAGGCCGGATCGTGGAGCGCGCCCTGTGTGAGATGCTCGCAGTCTCCCGCACGCCGCTGCGCGAAGCTCTGAAGCTGCTCGAGGTCGAAGGCCTGGTCGAATTGTCCCAGAACAAGGGCGCTCGGATCATGTCCTTCACGCCCGAGGAAGCCTCGAATCTGTTCGAGGTCATCGCCGGGCTCGAAAGTCTCGCCGCCGAGATCGCCGCGACACGTATCGAGGCTGCCGACCTCGACCGGCTCGACGACATGCACGCGCGCATGCTGGTGCACTACCGGCTGCAGGAAAAGGATCCCTATTTCGAGCTCAACAGCACCATTCACGACACGATCGTCAGGCTCTCCGGCAATCCTATCCTCATCGCCACCCATTCCAACCTGATGCTGCGGGCACGGCGCGGGCGCTACATGGCGATCATCGACCCGCTGCGCTGGGAAGAATCGGTGAACGAGCACGAGGCCTTCATGGCCGCGCTGCACGCTCGCGACGCCGAGGCCGCGCGTCGTGTCTGGAAGCGCCACCTTCTGCGCACCGGAGAAACGGTCTGCGTGGTCCTGATGGAGGCCGGCGGTTCGCAGGTCGCCGCCGCGGACGACATGACTGCCTGACGCGCCACGGCCCCCCACCGACCTCCGGCATGCTGAAATAGTTGGCAGGGTTCGCGGCCCTTCTCACGGCCGGCCTTCGCCCGCCCGAACCGGGCATGCGCGGCCAACGCGGCGAAACCACACTCAAAATCTCCCGCCACGGACATCGGGAGACCTCGCCATCATCAGGCTAGAGCCGGGAAACGTGCCTCGAGAGCAGGCATCGCTGCACAATCATTTGGCGGGTTCTGACTGGCGATTTCAATTTAAGTTATTGTATAAACTTAGATAAATCAGATGGCATTCAATCTGATGCTCGCCCAGCCCGCCACCGAAAGCCTTGAGACATAGAGAGATTTTCATGTCATTCCGCCTTTCCGCAGCTGGCGCTTCCCGACGCCGCTTCCTCCAGATTTCGGGTCTGTTCCTCGCCATTGCGACGGCCTTGCCGGTCGGTCTCGCCGCTGTTGCGAACCCGGCGAGCGCCGAGCCGCTTACCCTCGACGCCATCAAGAAGGCAGGCGTCGTGCGGGTGGGGGTCGAGGCCTCCTACCGGCCGTTCACCTTCCGCGACGACTCCGGCAAGATCGTAGGCTACGATCTCGATCTCGCCGAACAGATCTTCAAGCCGCTCGGCGTGAAGGTGGAATTCGTCGACACCGCCTGGGCCGGCGTCATTCCCGCGCTCTATGCCGGCAACTTCGACGTCATCATGACTTCGCTCACCTACACCAAGGAGCGCGTCGCCAAGGTCGGCTATTCCATTCCCTACACCGAGGCGACGCAGGAGATGCTGATCCGCGCCTCCGACGCCGACACCATCAAGAATCTCGACGGCATGGCCGGCAAGATTCTCGGCGTGAAGCTCGGCTCGGCCGGCGACACGATGAAGACCAAGCTCGAAGAGAAGCTCAAGGCCGATACCGGCAAGGGCTTCGCCGAGGTGAAGACCTACGACGATCATCCCGCGGCCTATCTCGCTTTGTCGCAGGGATCGGTCGACGGCGTCATCAACTCGCTCGCCACCCTGACCCAGGTGGTGAAGGATGCCCCGGGCAAATACGCGATCGTGCGCGACATCGGCCCGCGCAACTGGGCCGGCATCGGTACCCGCAAGGAAGACACGCAGCTGATCGACTTCCTGAACGAGCGCATCGAGGCACTCAAGGCGAATGGCGAGATCTACAAGCTTCAGGAAAAATGGTTCGGCACCAGGATGAAGCTTTCCGACAAGATCCCCGACTTCTCCTGAACGCCTGTGCGGGGCGGGTGAAGCGCCCGCCCCGCCGTTTCGGCCGGGTCCCTCCGGCCCCTCGATCGCGGATACGAGGCAATGACGATAGACTGGGCCATCGTCGAGATGGCCATTCCTCTTCTCGCCGTCGGCACGGTGATGACGCTCAAGATCGCGTCGGTCGCCGCGCTGCTTGGCCTCACGGGCGGCATCGCCCTCGGCCTCGTCTCGCTGGGCGGATGGGCCTGGATGCGCTGGCTGGTGCGCGGCTATGTCGACTTCATTCGCGGCACGCCGCTGCTGATCCAGATTTTCATCGTCTTCTTCGGGCTGCCGCTGATGGGCTTCCGGCTCGGCGAATTCTGGGCGGGTGTGATCGCGCTCTCGCTCAACAGCGCCGCCTATATTGCCGAGATCGTGCGCGGCTCGGTCGGCTCGGTCGAGAAGGGGCAGACGGAGGCGGCAAAATCGATCGGCATGACCCAGGGCAAGATCCTGCTCTACATCCTGCTGCCGCAGTCGATCCGGCCGATGCTCCCGGCGCTGACGAACGACATCATCACCCTCCTGAAGAACACCTCGCTGCTCTCGGTCATATCGGTCTACGAGCTGACACGCTCGGGCCAGGCGATCGTCGCCTCGCATTTCGCGCCGCTCGAGATCTTCGCCCTCCTCGCCATCTATTACTACGCCATCATATCCGTGGTTTCGTGGATCTCGCGGGTGATCGAACGGCGCCTGCCGGCCTGGTGATCACGATGACAACTGACACGCATCCCGCCACCGAGCCCCGGACGCGCGAAAAGCCGCTTCTGTCGGTGCAGGGTCTCCGAAAGAGCTTCGGCGAACGCGAGATCCTCAAGGGTATCTCCTTCGACGTCATGTCCGGGCAGACACTGGTGCTGATCGGCCCCTCGGGGTCCGGCAAAACCACGGTTCTGCGCTGCCTGAACTATCTGGAAACGCCAACCGCCGGTGCCATCGAGCTCGCGGGCGAGCCCGTCGGCGGCGCCTATGTCGGCGAAGCAGCCAAGTGGGCCCCCTTGCCGGAGCACCGGCTCGCCCTCCAGCGCAGCAAGTTCGGATTCGTCTTCCAGCGCTTCAACCTGTTCCCGCACCTGACGGCCCTGCAGAACGTCGCCATCGGTCCGCGCAAGGTGCTCGGACTTTCCCGTGTGCAGGCCGAGGAACGCGCGGCCGAGCAACTGGCCCGCGTCAGCCTCGCCGAGCATATGGACAAGCGCCCCTCCCAGCTTTCGGGCGGGCAGCAGCAGCGCGTGGCGATCGCGCGTGCGCTGGCTATGGAGCCGCGCCTCATCCTGTTCGACGAGCCGACCTCCGCGCTCGACCCCGAACTGGTGCACGAGGTGCTCGACGTCATGGGCGATCTCGCGCGCGAAGGCATGACGATGATCGTCGTCACCCACGAAATGGGCTTCGCCCGGCGGGCGGCAGACAAGGTCATCTTCATGGCCGACGGGCACATCGTCGAGGAAGGCCCGCCCGAAGACGTTTTCACGGCGCCCCGCGAGGAGAAGACGCGCCGTTTCCTCACCCACGTTCTCAACCGGTAGACCCATGTCCAACCCGTCTTCCGACCAGCTCTACGACCTGGTCATCACCGGCGCCACCGTGCTGACGGGGGCGCCGGCCGGCCACGTCATCGACGACGCCGTCATCGCGGTCTCGAACGGCCGCTTCGCCCGCATCGAGCCCGCCGGCGCTATCGGCGCTCCGCTCCGGGCGCGGCGCACGGTGCATCTGCCAGGCCGCGTGATCACGCCGGGCCTCGTCAACGTTCACACCCACGCCAATCTCTCCATGGTGCGGGGCGTCGCCGAGGATCTCGGCTTCGCGCCGGCCTACACGCCCGGCATCCCCCAGGGCCACATGGTGACGCCCGAGGAGGCCTATGCGATCTCGCGGCTCGGGGCGCTGGAGGCACTGCTCTTCGGCTCGACGCTGATCAACGACACCTTCGTGCACGCGGACATCGTGACACCCGCCATGGCCGAAATCGGCCTGCGTGTGTGGTCCTGCGGGCGCATCCACGATGTCGACTTCTCCGGCGTATCCGTGGGGCGCTGGGACTATGTCGACGCCATCGGCGAGCGCACGCTCCAAGACGCCATCGACCTTGCCGAGCGCTTCGAGGGCAAGAGCGGGGGACGCATCGGCGTCCAGCTCGCCGCGCATGCCCCCGACACCTGCTCGACGCCGTTCCTGCGCCGCATCGCCCGGGCGGCGGAAGAGACCGGGCTTCGCGTCACCACCCATCTGTCCCAGAGCAAGGTCGAGCTCGCGCGCATTCGCGAGCGCGACGACAAGAGCCCGCCCGAACTACTCGACGAGATCGGCCTTCTGAACGAGCGGCTGACGGCGGCGCACTGCATTCACGTCAGCGACAGCGACATCGCCCGCATCGGCAAGGCCGGCATTCATGTCGCACACATCGCCAAGGGCAACGCCACCGGCGCCACCATCGCGCCGACCGACAAGCTGCGCGCGGCGGGGGCGAAGCTCGCCCTCGGCACCGACAACATGCACGCCGACATGGTCGAGGTGATGCGCTGGGCGCTCGCGGTCGGGCGCATCCAGCTCGGCGCGGTGACGCCGGACTGGCAACCCGACACCGTGTTCGAGATGGCGACCATGGCCGGCGCGCGTGCCATGGGGCTGGAGGAAGAGATCGGCAGCATCGAGATCGGCAAGCAGGCGGACTTCGTCGCCTTCGATTTCCGCCAGCCGCATCTGACGCCGGCGACCAACCCGCTCGGCAATCTCGTCCATGTCGCCCAGGGCCGCGATGTCGAGCTGGTGGCGGTCGGCGGCGAGGTCATGGTGGAGGGCGGCCAGCCGACCCGCGTCGACGCGGAAGCGATCCGCCGCGACGCCGCCGCCGCCATCGCGGCACTGTGGAAGCGGGCGCGCGAGGGCTGAGCGATGCGTATTCTCCTGATCAATCCCAACACGTCGGTCGCCATGACCGAGCGCATGGTGGCGAGCGCGCACGCGAACCTCGCCCCCGACGTCGAGCTCGTTCCCATCACGGCGGAAGAAGGCGTGCCCTATATCGCCAGCCGCGCCGAGGCGCAGGTCGCCGGCACCACCACGCTCGAGTTGATCGCCCGGCACCAGCAGGGCGTGGACGCGGTGGTCATCGCCGCCTTTGGCGATCCCGGCCTGATCCCCGCGCGCGAACTGTTCGACCTGCCGATCACCGCCATGGCGGAGGCGGCCATGTTCACCGCCTGCATGCTCGGACCGCGCTTTTCGATCATCACCTTCTCCCACGCCCTGACCGCCTGGTACGAGGACGCCGTCGCGCTGGCCGGCCTTCAGCCGCGCTGCGCCGGCGTCCGCGTCCCGCGCGCCACCTTCCGCTCCGTCCACGATGTGCAAGACGAACTCGAGGACGATCTCGTCGCGCTCGCCTGCCGCACGGTGGAGGAAGACAAGGCCGATGTCGTCCTGCTGGCCGGCGCGCCGCTGACGGGCCTGGCCGCGCGGATCGCCGACCGCGTGCCGGTGCCGCTGGTCGACCCTCTGGACGCGGCGATCGGGCAGGCTACGCTGCTCGCACGGCTACGCACGCGCCCGACCCGGGCCGGACGCTTCGCGCGCCCGGGCCCAAAGCCGGCGGTCGGGCTCACCCCGGCGCTGGCGGCCTGGATCGAACACCGGAGCGAGGCGGCGGGCCTGTCGGTGCCGCCGGCACGGCAGGAGGCGAGCTGAGCCATGTTCGACACCATCATCCGGGGTGGACGCGTCTCGACCGCATCCGACACCTTCTTCTGCGATGTCGGCATCACGGACGGGCGCATCGCCGCGCTCGGCGCCGATCTCGGCACGGCCGCCGAGATCATCGACGCCAGCGGCAAATGGGTGCTGCCGGGCGGCATCGACAGCCATGTCCACATCTCCCAGCCTTCCGGCGAGGGGATCGTGATGGCCGACGATTTCGAGAGCGCCACCCGCTCGGCGGTGATCGGTGGCAACACCACCGTCCTACCCTTCTGCATGCAGGAGCGCGACCTACCGCTCCGCGAGGCGGTGAACGCCTATCACGCCAAGGCGGACGGCGAATGCTACACGGACGTCTCGTTCCACCTCATCATCTGCGACCCGACGCCCGCCGTCCTCGGCCAGGAGCTGCCCGCGCTGGTGCGCGACGGCTACACCTCCTTCAAGGTGTTCATGACCTATGACGGGCTGGCGCTCACGGACCGGCAGATGCTGGAGGTCATGGCCGTGGCGCGCGAGACTCGCGCGCTGGTCATGGTCCACGCCGAGAATTACGACATCATCCGCTACCTGACCGACCAGCTTGAGGCGGGCGGACACACGGCTCCGCGCTTTCATGCCACCTCGCGCCCCGTCATCGCCGAGCGCGAGGCGACCTATCGGGCCATCTCGCTCGCCGAGCTCTCCGACGTACCGCTGATGGTGGTTCACGTCTCCAACCGCGAGGCAATGGACGAGATCCGCCGCGCCCGCCGGCGCGGCCTGAAGATCTTCGGCGAGACCTGCCCGCAATATCTCGTCCTGACCGAGAACGACCTCGACGGCCTCAACATGGAGGGCGCCAAATATGTCTGCTCGCCCCCGCCCCGCGACGCGGCGAGCCAGAAGGCATGCTGGGAAGGGATCGAGCAGGAGATCTTCTCGGTATTCTCTTCCGATCACTGTCCGTTCCGCTACGACGACCCTCAGGGCAAGCTCGCGCCCAAGGGCCGCACCAGCTTCCGCTGGGTACCCAACGGGATACCGGGTGTCGGCGCGCGGCTGCCCATCCTGTTCTCGGAGGGGGTGATGAAGGGGCGGATCGACATCAATCGCTTCGTCGCGCTCACCGCCACCAACCACGCAAAGACCTACGGCCTCTATCCACGCAAGGGCACGATCGCGGTGGGCGCGGATGCGGACATCGCCATCTGGGATCCCGAGCGGCGGCAGAAGCTGACCCATGCGATGCTCGCCGATGGCTGCGACTACACCCCCTATGAAGGGATCGAGATCACCGGCTGGCCGGTGACGACGCTGGTACGCGGCAAGACGATGGTGCGCGATGGCGATCTGATCGGCCGGAAAGGCCATGGAACCTATCTGACGCGCGCCATCAGCGCCTTTGCCTGAGCACCTCGAGGGCGTCGCTTCAGCCCGGCAGACGAGCGTTCCTTGCCGGGCCCAGCGTGGTCGTCGTCACAGGCGACTCACCCCTGCCCGACCTCCGCGCTATCAGGCGGCCCATGGCCCGAGGCTTTCAGCCACCTCGGCGACACGCTGCGGGCCGCCGCGCCCCATCCAGACAGCCGCGGCACAGGCGGCGAAGAGTTTCTGCACGCGCATATCGGTCTCGTCGTAGATGTAGCGGGCCTGAGAGGCCGTGTTGAACATGCCGATCACGTCGCCATTCCACATTACCGGCACATAGATCGAGCACCCCACGCGCCCGGACTTGATGATCTGGCGAAAGATCTTGTCCTCATCGGTATTGCGCACCACGGCCGCCTGTTTGGTCTGCACCGCATGACCCGGCCGGCTGTCCGTCACCGAGATGCGCGCGCGGCCAAGCCCGAAATTATCGGCGAAGACGATCATGTGGTCGCGGCTCGGGGCAATGAAGAAGCAGGCCGAGACGATGAACTGGGTTTCGCCCGGCTTCAGGGCGCCAGGCAGGTTCACCGCGTCGGGATCCCCCAGCAGGCCGCGCGTGGCATTTGTGAAGTGGCGCACCCCCTCCTCGGGATCGGTCTCGTGCCACGCCGCCTCATTGGCATCGTGAAGCACATCGAGGGCGCGGGCGTGGAAATCGGCAGGACGTGTCATCGCAAATCTCTCAAGTGCCAATGTTCAGTGACTGAAGCGCGCGGGATAGGTGTCGGCCGCGATGTCCATGCACTGGCAGCGGCGGTAAATGCGCTCGTAATGGGGAGAAATGCGCTCCACATCCGCTTCCGACGCGGATAGCTGCGGCTCGATGCGTCGATGGGCTTCGCGGATCTCCTCGATGATCGCCGCCTCGTCGATGCGCGTCAGCTTGCCGTCCTGCTCGATCACCTCGCCGTCGACCATCACGAGGTCGACCTCGGCGCGGCTCGCCGAATAGACGAGCTGGTTCAGCGCGTTGTTCAAAGGGGCGAAGGGGATGCGGTCGAGCCGGTAGCCGACGATGTCGGCGATACGCCCGGCCTCCACCGCGCCCAGCTCCTTTTCGCGGCCAAGCGCACGGGCGCCGCCCATCGTCGCGGCGTAGAACGCCTCCTCGGCGCCAACCCACTCGGTGTGATCGCCGCGCAGCTTCTGCAGGAGCGCGGTGAGATAAAGCGCGTTCTGCATGTCGGTGCCTTCGATCGAGCCGCAGCCATCCGTGCCCATGCTCACATTCACGCCGGCCTTGAGCAGCGCCCGCACCGGCGCGAGGCCGGAGCCGACCTTCAGATTGGAAGGGGGGTTGTGCTGAATGGAGACGCCGGTCCGGGCGAGGATCTCGATCTCGCGCGGATTCAGCCAGATGCCGTGAATGAACGCCGTCTTCGGCTTCATGAAGCCGATGCGATCGAGATATTCGATCATGGTCGAACCGTAGAACAACTGGCCGGTGACCACCTGCATGCGCGTTTCCTGCACGTGGATCATCAGCGGCAGGTCGAACTCGTCGGCCATTCGGCGCACGTCGAGCAGGAAGGCCTCGGTGCAGCGCTGCGGCGCCGACGGCGCGGCCATGTAGGCGACGCGGTTCGTCGAAGGATGCCGCTCGCGCGCCAGCCCCCTCACGAAGTCGAGCAGTTCGGCACCGCTATACATGCGGGTGCCGTCGAGCTCGGCCAGCAGCTCCTTGGGAAATTCCTCGTCGACGAAGGGGACGGCGCGGAAAAAGGGTCGATCGAACAGGGTGATGCCGACATTGGCCCGGATGCCGATGTCCTCATATGCCTGGAAGACCTGCTCCACATGGTCCGGGCGGATACGCGGGCTCTGGTTGGTGTCGTCGCATATGGTCGTCGTGCCGCTGCGCACCGCCTCGATCGCACCGATCATGGTGCGCAGATAGATGTCGCGGGGCGTGAGCTCGATCGGCTTCAGCGGGCGGACATAGTTCATCCAGAGCTCGAGCGGGAGATTGTCCTTCCGCCCTTTGTAGAAGCCCTCATGGCTGTGATGATGGCCATTGATGAGCCCCGCGGCGACGAGCAGATCGCGCCCGTCGATCACCGTGCCCGCGGGCTCGCGCGCGCCATGCGGGCGTATCTCGGCGATGACCCGGCCATCGATCTCGATGTCGACGGGCTCCGGCGCAGGCGTCGCATTCTCGCCCATCAGGGCATGGCAGTTGACGATGGTCGTCTTCACGCGGCGTCTCCGGTTCGTGCTGGCCGTTGATCGTTCTCCCGCGTCGGGGACGGCAGACGTCCTTCCTCGACGGCGTGACAGGACACCCACGCCGCGCCGACGCGGATCGGCTGCGGGGGCTCGCGCGAGCACCGCT
The DNA here is from genome assembly GCF_024752335.1 of Ancylobacter mangrovi. Classification (NCBI taxonomy): domain Bacteria; kingdom Pseudomonadati; phylum Pseudomonadota; class Alphaproteobacteria; order Hyphomicrobiales; family Xanthobacteraceae; genus Ancylobacter; species Ancylobacter mangrovi. The sequence goes on from NZ_JANTHY010000002.1 coordinate 38,156, forward strand.
CATTGGCCAGCGGACAGCGAGGGTGGAAAGCGCAGCCGGACGGCGGCGCCAGCGGGCTCGGCACCTCGCCCGAAAGGCGGGCACGGGAACGGTTCGGCGCGCGTGGATCCGGCACCGTGTCGAGAAGCAGCCGCGTATAGGGGTGAAGCGGCTGCTCGAGGATCTGGCCGGCGTCGCCCTGTTCGACAAGACGGCCGAGATACATCACGCCCATCCGGTCGGCCATGTGCGCGACCACGGCGAGATTGTGCGAGATCAGCAGAAAGGTGAGGCCGAGCTCCCTCTGCAGCTTCTTCATCAGGTTGAGGATCTGTGCCTGCACCGAAACGTCGAGCGCGGAGGTCGGCTCGTCACAGACGATGAAGGCGGGGTTCGATGCCAGCGCGCGGGCGATGGAAATGCGCTGGCGCTGCCCCCCGGAGAACTGGTGGGGAAATTTCCGCGCATCCGCCGGCGACAGCCCCACGACCGACAGAAGCTCGGCGATACGCTCCGTCAACGCGGCGCCGGGCGCCATCAGCTTGTGGGTGAGGATCGGCTCGGCAACGATGCGCCCTACCCTCCAGCGCGGATTGAGGCTGGCATAGGGGTCCTGAAAGATCATCTGCAGATTGCGCCGATACGGCAGTGCCGCATCACGGGTGCGAAAGCCGGAGATGTCGACGCCCATGAACGACACCGAACCGGCCGTCGGAGGCTGGATGCCGGCGATGGTGCGCGCGATGGTCGACTTGCCGCAGCCGGATTCGCCGACCAGCGCGAAGGTCGAACCGCGTCCGATCTCGAAATCGACCTCCTCGACCGCATGGACCGTGCGGCGCCCTGCACCCGTCAACAGGCGTTGCAGCAGGGGCGGCGAGGCATCGAAGCGGACCGTCAGCCGGTCCACCGACAGAATTGTGTCCTGCATGCTCATCCAGCCACGCTCCGCGACGTGTCCCCCGCGAACCAGCAGGCGACACGCGACGGTCCGATGACCACGTCGTCCGGGCGCTCCACCGAGCAGCGCGCTTCGGCGATGGAGCAGCGCGGATGGAAGGCGCAGCCGGAGACCGGGGCATCGGGTCGAGGCATCGAGCCGGGTATCTGCGTCAGCTCCACCTCGCGCCGGCGCATGTCGGGGATCGAGGCCATGAGCCCGCGCGTATAGGGGTGGGATGCTCCCGCAAGAAGCGTCGCCGTCGGGCCGATTTCCACGATGCGCCCCGCATACATGACCGCGACGCGGTCGGTCGCCTCGGCGATGACGCCCATGTCGTGCGTCACCAGCATCACCGCCGTGCCGCGCTCGCGGCACATACGGCGCAGCAGGTCGAGGATCTGCGCCTGAATGGAAACATCAAGCGCCGTGGTCGGCTCATCGGCGATGATCAGCCTCGGCTCGCAGCAGAAGGCGAGCGCGAGCACCACGCGCTGGCGCATGCCGCCGGACAGCTCGTGCGGATAACTCCGCAGCCGCTCGCGCGGAGCCGGGATGCCGACTTCCGCGAGAAGCTGTCCGGCACGCTCCAGAGCCTCGCCCGCCTTCAGCGGCAGGTGCGTCTGGATGGTTTCGACGAGCTGATCACCGATGGTCATCAGAGGATCGAGGCTGGTCAGCGGATCCTGAAAGACCGCCGCGATCTCCTTGCCCCGCAGGCCGCGCAAGGCGTCTTCGCCCAACGTGTCGATACGCCGCCCGCCAAACAGGATGCGCCCGCCGGCCTGATAGGCGGGCTTCTCCAGCAATCCGAGCACCGCCGTGCCGGTGACGGATTTGCCGGCACCGGATTCGCCGACCACGCCGAGGATCTCCCCCTCGGAAATCTCGAACGAGACCTCGTCGATCGCGGTCAGGACGCGTGTGCGCGCGGCAATCTCGACCCGCAGGCTTTCGACCTTGAGGAGCGCGCTCATGTGGCCAGCTTCGGGTTCAGCGCGTCGCGCAGCCAGTCGCCGAAGATGTTGACCGACAGCGACAGCAGCACCAGCAGCAGGCCCGGCAGCGCGCTGATCCACCAGTCGCCGGAGAACACGAATTCATTGCCGATGCGCACCAGCGATCCCAATGACGGCTGGGTCGGCGGCAGCCCCACGCCGAGGAAGGACAGCGTCGATTCCGTCAGGATGGCCAGTGCCAGATTGATGGTCGCGATGACGAGCACCGGCCCCATCGTGTTCGGCAGGATGTGCGAGAGCAAGATCCGCGCCGTGCTCACGCCCGTCACGCGCGCCGCCAGCACGTATTCGCGTCCACGCTCCACCAGCACGAGGCCACGTACGGTTCGCGCATACTGGACCCAGAAGGACGCCGCGATCGCGGCGACGAGGATCGGGACCGCGAGTTCCTGATGCAGTTCCGCGGGCAGAACGGTGCGCGTCACGCCATCGATCAGCAGCGCGATCAGAATGGCCGGAAAGCTGAGCTGCACATCGGCGGCGCGCATGATGATCGCATCGAGAATGCCACCGAAATAGCCGGCCACCAGCCCGAGAAGCACGCCCGCGACGCCCGCGGCCATGACGCTCGCAAGGCCGACGAGCAACGAGGTCCTGAGGCCGAAGAGCATGGCGGAAAGCATGTCCCGGCCCTGGGGATCGGTTCCCAGAAGATAATAGTCGCCGAACAGTCCCTCGGTGCCCGGCGGCAGGCGGGCGTCGGCGGCGTTGGCCGCAGCGGGATCGAAGGCATCATAGGGCGCGAGGACATCGGCGCCCATCGCGGCGGCGAGCAACGCCAGCCCCACCAACGCCGCGAGTATCGCGATCGGCGAGCGACGGAACCGGTAGGCAAGGTCGCTCTGCCACCATTCGGCGGCTGTGTGGCGCACGCCGGTTAGGCTCATGCCGCCCTCCCGACCAGGCCGGCGGCCTTAACCCGGGGGTCGATCGCGACGTAGAGCAGATCCACCGCGAGGTTGATGAGCGCGAAACAGAGCGCGATGAGCACCAGATAGGCCGCCAGCAGCGGCACGTCCGCAAACTGGATGGCCTGGATGACAAGCAGCCCAAGTCCCGGCCACTGAAACACCGTCTCGACGATGATGGAGAAGGCGAAGACGTTGCCGAACTGCAGGCCGATCATCGTCACGACGGGAACCAGCGTGTTGCGCAATGCGTGACGATATTCGATCGCACGCGGTCGAAGCCCCCGCGCACGGGCAAAACGGATGAAATCGGCGCGCATGACTTCCAGCATTTCCGCGCGCGCCAGCCGCATGATCAGCGCCAGCTGGAAAACGCCGAGCGTGACGCTTGGCAGAACCAGCGCCCGGATGCCGCTCCAGCTCAGGAGGCCCGTGCTCCACCAGCCGAGTGACACGACCTGCCCCCGCCCGAAGGAAGGTAGCCATCCCAGCCACACCGAGAAGGTCAGGATGAGCGCAATGCCGATGAGAAAGGTCGGCAGCGCAACACCGATCAGCGACGCTGCGAGCAGCAGCTGTGACAGCCAGTGCCCGCGATGCAGCGCGGTCCAGACCCCGAGCGGCACACCGAGACCGGTCGCGATCAGCATCGAGATGAGCGCCAGTTCGAGGGTGGCGGGAAAGCGCTCCGCGATCAGCGCCGAGACCGGCTGGCCATAGCGGTAGGAGATGCCGAAGTCCCCCTGCAGCGCATGGCCCACGAAACGGAAGAACTGGATGACGAAGGGGTCATCCAGTCCGAGCGCTGCCCGCATCGCCTCGCGATCGGCAAGGCTCGCCGTCTGCCCGACCATGTTGTTCACGGGGTCGCCGACATAACGGAACAGGGAGAAGCTGACGAAGGCCGCGACCAGCAGGACGAGCACCGTCTGCCCAAGCCGTCCAAGAACGAAACTCATGTCGCGGCCTCCAGCCTACCCTCAGTCGAGGGTGACCCACTTCAGTTCAAGACTGTCGTCGGAACGCAGCACCACGTGAACGCCCTTGCGCACGCCCCAGGCAATGCCCGCCTGATGCACGGGGATGTGGCCGTAATCCTCCTTGTCGAGCGTCATCGCCTCGAAAATCATGGCGTTGCGCTTTGCCGGGTCGACCTCGACCTCGATCTTCTGGGTCAGTGCGTCGACCTTCGGGTTGGAATAGTTGCCGATATTGTAGGTGCCGACCTTGCCTTCCGGCGTGTTCATCGTGTCCTGCAGGGTCGAGTGCGCGTCGTAGCTCAGCGGCTGCCAGCCGATCATGGCGAAGGACGTGTCGCGCGCCAGCACCTTCTCAAAGAACTTGGTGCGGGTCTGGGCGTTCAGCGTGACCTTCAGCCCGACACGGGCGAGCATGCCGACGATCGCCTGGCAGATGCGCTCGTCATTCACGTAGCGGTCGTTCGAGCAGTCCATGGTGAAGGAGAAGCCGTCGGGGTAGCCGGCCTCGGCCAGCAGCTTCTTGGACGCTTCGGGATCATAGGGCGCGGCGCGGGTGTCGAGCTTGGGATCGTAGCCGTTGATGCCCGGCGCGATCATGGTGCCCGCGATGTGCGAGGTGCCGCCCATGATGCGGTCCTTGATAGCGTTCATGTCGATCGCCTGATAGATCGCCTGGCGAACGCGCTTGTCCTTCAGCGGGTTCTTGCCCTTGACGTCCGAATTGAGCAGCTCGTCGCGGTGCTGGTCCATGGCGAGCATCATGGTGCGCAGCTCGGAACCCTTGAGCACCTGGGTCGCCTCGTTGCTTTCAATGCGCGCCACGTCCTGCTGCGGCACCGGGTAGACCATGTCCACCTCGCCCGAGAGAAGCGCCGCGACGCGGGTGGCATCCGACTGGATGGGGGTGAAGACGACCTTCGAGACGTTGCTCTCCTTCTCGCCCCACCAGTTCGGGTTCGGTACGAGAACGGTCTTCACGCCGGCCTGCCGGCTCTCGATCATGAACGGACCGGTGCCGTTGGCGTTGGTGGTGGCGAAGTTCTCGACCTTGGCCTTCACGCTGGAGGGAGCGGTCGCCTCGTGCTTCTCCGCCCAGTCCTTGCTCATGATGTAGGTCGAGGTGATCTGCACCGGCAGGATCGGATTGGGCTTGGCCATGATGAGATCGACCGTGTGATCGTCGACCTTCTTCATGTCGGTCACCGAGGCCACGGTATAGGCCATGTCGGAGCCGTCCTTCTTGACCCGCTGCAGCGAGAAGATGACGTCATCGGCGGTGAACGGCGTTCCGTCGGCGAACTTCACGCCCTCGCGCAGGTGAAAGCGCCACACCGTGGGCTCCGGCTGCTCCCAGCTTGTGGCGAGCGCGGGCACAAGTTCCAGATTCTTGCCGCGCCCGACGAGAGGCTCGTAGATCTGACCAAGCCAGGAGAGCGTGAAGGTCTCAGCCAGCGCATGGGGATCCAGCGACGCCGGATCGACGCGGTAGGCATAGCGGAACTCCTTGCCGCCATCGGCCGCAGCCGCCGGCAGAATGGCAGGCGACGCGGCGACGAACAGCGCCGTCAACGCGGTGGTCAGCAGAACCGGAAATCGCATGGCAGGTGCTCCTGGAAGGGATTTTTGCATTCATTTTTCGAAGCCAAGTGTGCTCCAATCAAGTGTTCACTTAAATATCAAATAGTAGGCAGCGCATCCTCATGAGATGCCCGCCGCTGCCGAGCCACGCGCCATGACTTGCTACATATCTGAGCAAAACCGCACAGATGTGAGATTTCTTCCGCATTGACGAAAACCGTTCCACAGGGCAAGAGCTATATGGAGCGGAACGGTCCCGTCGCGTTGGACGTGCTCGCAAAGCACGGCGCCTGTCATCAGGTCGGGTATTTTTGAATGCAAAATGATCGCCCCTTCCCAAGACGTCTGATCGGCATGCTGACGCCGTCGTCCAATACGGTGCTGGAGCCCTACACCTCGCTCCTGCTGGAGCCGATGTTTCCCGAGGTGACGGCGCATTTCGGTCGCTTCCGGGTCACCCGCATCGCCCTTGACGAAGGCGCATCGGAGCAGTTCCGCCAGGAGCCAATTCTCGCGGCAGCCGAGTTGCTTGCCGACGCCCGCGTCGATGTGCTCGCCTGGAATGGCACCTCGGCGAGCTGGCTGGGATTCGACACGGATGAGCGCCTCTGCGAAGCCCTCCATGCACGGACCGGCATTCGGGCGACCAGCGCCATTCTCGGCCTCAACGGGCTGATCCGGGAGCGGAGCGTGAAGCGGCTTGCGCTCGTCACCCCCTACACTCCCGATGTCGGCGAGCGCATCGCCGCGAATTACGCGTCCATCGGCGTGTCGGTTGTTGCCGGCATCCATTGCGGCCTGTCCGACAATTTTTCCTTCGCCGAGATTTCCGAAGCGCGGATTGCGGCCATGTGCGAGGACGTTGCAGCCGCCAAACCGGACGCGATCGCCATCGTGTGCACCAACATGCGCGGGGCCGTGGTCGGCGCCGACTTGGAGCGGCGAATCGGAATTCCGGTCTATGATTCCGTCAGCACCACCCTGTGGGGGTGCCTCAGAGCGCTCGACGTCGCGACCGATCCTCTGGTCCGCTTCGGTTCGATGTTCGCCACTCCGCGCGCTTCCGAGATGGCCGTACCCGCGGAGTGAACATCATGTCGCTGGCTCGTCAGGACGAGGAACCGGAAGCCGTCTCGCTGCACGAGCAGACCGTCAACAAGTTGAGGACGGTCCTTCTGAACGGGGAGTTGAGCGACGGCAGCCGCATCCCGGAGGCCCAGCTATGCCTGCGCTTCGGCGTTTCGCGGACGCCGCTGCGCGAGGCGCTCAAGGTCCTTGCGGCAGAAGGCTTCATCGAGCTTCGCCCCAATCGCGGCTCGATTGTCGCCCCGATCGATCCGATCGACGTGGCCCATGTGTTCGAGCTGAAGGGCGCCATCGAGAACCAGATCGGCCTGCTCGCGGCCCTGCGCGCGACGCCGCAGGATCATGACCGCATCGAGCAGGTCCACAGGGAACTCGCCACTCATCCCGATCCGACGTCCTATACCGAGCTGAACCAGGAGTTTCACCGGGCGCTCGCTACCGCCACGCACAACCCGGTACTGGTCCAGACCTACGACAATCTGCAGAAGCGGGTCCTGCGGCTGCGTTTCGTGGTCAACGAGAATCCCGTCCGGGTCGCCCAGTCCTTCGACGAGCACGAGGCGATCATGGTCGCGTTTCGTGCCCGTGCGCGTCTCGATCTCGCCGAGCGGCTCGCCGAGCACAACCGCCTCACCGGGGAGGCGGTCCTGCGCACCCTGCGCGGCGAGGATCTGGCTCCCTGACGAGGGGCCGAATGCGCCCGGTGAATTTCTGGGCATTCACGTCGCGCGCACGCCCAATCCGCACCCGCCGCATATTTTCTCTCGTTTTTTCAGCGAATTAGGCTGGCGTGCACTGGCCAATGAAACGGCTTTACCCCCGCCTTCAATCTTCTCAAACTAAGTAAATACTTGATTGGTTCGTCGGTTCTGTTCCGCTGCTTCCCTTTCCCGGAGACCCGCCATGTCGATCACACGCCGTGCCTTCAATCGCGCCGCACTGGCCGGCGCGGGCCTTGCCGCAGCCGGCCCCTTTGCTGGCGGCCTCATCCGACCCGCCAGTGCGGCCGAGCGTCTGCTCGTCGTGCAATGGGGCGCGCAATGGATCGAGGTCTCCAAGCAGATCGCGGCCGACTTCAACAAGACCAATGACACGCAGATCGCCTGGGAGCTGCATTCGGGCGGTTCGGCGGCGGTGATCGCCAAGATCAAAGCCGTGTGGCCGAACACGCAGTATAATGTCCTCTCCGTCTGGGACCCGGTCTTCCGCACCCTGATCAAGGAAGACTGGCTGGTGCCGATCGACGAGAGCATCGTCACCAATCTCGCCACCATCCCGGACCAGTTTATCCAGAAGAACGACAAGGGTCAGAAGATGACCGTGCCGCTTTCGACGGCCGGCGCCTTCTGGGGCTACCGCGAAGACCTGCTTCCGGGCGGCTTCGACTCCGTCGAGGATCTGCTGCGTCCCGAATTCAAGGGCAAGCTCTGCGTGCCCTATCCGATCAACCTCACCGGGCTGTTCATCGTGAGCTGTGCCATCCAGCGCGGCGGCGACGAGAAGAACGCCGAACCCGGCTGGGAATTCGTCAAGGAACTGGCCTCCAAGGGGCAGATCGGTGAAATCTGCACGAGCAATTCCGAGTACATCAACGCCATGGCGACGGGGCAGTATTCCGTCGGCTTCTGGAACAACGGCGGATGGTTCGCGACGGCGAAGAACTTCCCGGTCAAGCTGAAGAACCGCATGCCGGACAACAAGGGCTTCCTCTACAATGAGGGCTTCTGTGTGCTGAAGGGGTCTCCGGAAAAGGCCGCCTTCGAGTTCGCCAACTTCTTCGCCGAACCGAAGATGAACGAGCTTTACAACATGAACCTCGGCTCGGGCCCGACCCAGCCCTCGGCCAAGACCAACCCCATGCTGGTCGACTGGTACTACAAGCCCGACGAGCTGGCGAAATATGCCTATTTTGCCGACTTCGCTTATCTCAGCTCGGTGATGAACGAGTGGAACGCGCGCTGGGAGCGCGAGATCGTTCCGCTGGTCCGGCGCGGCTGAGCGGCGGCACCAGAATGGGCAGCGGCGCAAAGAGACGTCCGGGACTGACGGCGGCCATGCTCTGGCCGGCGCTTGTCATCATGGCGCCGCTGCTGCTCGGGCCGCTGCTTGCCCTCCTTCACGAGAGCCTGAAGCCCTATGTCGGCGGGCGCATCGGTGGCGACGATGCCGGTGCGCTCACGCTCGCGAACTATGCCGAGATCGCGGCGCCGGAATATGTGCGCTACTTCCTGGACACGTTTCGGGTCGGCCTCATCAGTTCCGGCCTTGCACTGGTGCTGGGCTTTCCGATGGCGCATTTCATCGTTCGCCGGGCAAGCCCGCCGGTGAGGCGCCTTCTGATCGGAGGACTGGTGGGGACGTTGTTCCTCAGCCTCATCGTTCGCGTCTACGCGATCTCGATGACCTTTGGTCCGCTCGGGCCGCTGTCGGGCTTCAGCCGGCTGCTCGGCATCAAGTCGAACAGCCCGGACGGAGCGGAGTTGATGGTTGTGCTCGGGCTCATGAATACGACGCTGCCGCTCGTCGCCCTCACGCTCATCGGCACGCTGCAGAACATCAATCCGCGTCTCGAGGAAGCGGCGATGTCCCTCGGCGCGCCGCGCTGGAAGACGTTTTTCCTCGTAACGGTGATGATGTGCCTGCCGGGGATCCTCTCCGCCGGAATCATTGCCTACGCGTTCTGCATCAGCAATCTGGTGGTTCCGATGCTGGTGGGGCGGGGCTTCATCCTGTTCGTGTCGAACCTCATCTACGCCCGGTTCTCGGAGGTCGCGAACTTCCCCGGCGGCGCCGCCCTTTCCATCGCCATGATGGTGATCTCGGTGGGGCTGTTCTACGGGCTGCTGCACCTGGTGCGCAGTACCTGGCAGGAGGCGGGCAAGTGAGCAAGCGGATCGCCGATGCGCTGTTCGAGGCGGCCTATCTCTCGCTGATCACGCTGTTCATCGCCTTTTCGGTGATCCCCGTGCTGGTCGCGCTCGTCCTCTCCTTCGACGCGCGCGGCTTCATGGGGCCGTTCCCTCCGACCCAGTTTTCGCTGCGCTGGTACGAGCGCTTCCTGGCCGACGACTACTATCACGCAGGCCTCGCAACGAGCCTGATCGTCGCCACCGTCGCGACGCTGATCGCGACGCTCGCGGGCACGCTCGCGGCGATCGCGTTGAGCCGGGCGACCTTCCGGGGCCGGGCCGCGCTGCAAGCGGCGCTGCTGTCGCCGCTGGTGGTGCCAAACGTCGTGCTCGGCTTCGGCATGCTCGTCTTTGCCGCGCGGCTGGGCATCGTCGACGGCATGACGCGGCTCATCATGGGGCACGTGCTGATCACGTTTCCCTATGTCATGCGAACCACCGCCGCCTCTCTGGTCGGCATCCGGGCGAGCTACTACGAGGCGGCGCTGAGCCTCGGGGCGCAGCCGTGGAAGGCTCTCGTGCAGGTGACGCTGCCGCTGGCACGCACGGGCATCCTCGCCGGCGCGACGTTCGGTTTCGTCACCTCCTTCGACGATGTGGGCGTCAGCCTGTTCCTCACCGATGCCTTCACTTACACGCTTCCTGTGGCGATCCTCGCCCAGATGCGCGCCAATCTTGATCTGACGATCGCAGCGCTGTCGGTCATCTTCGTCGTCGCGACCGTCCTTCTGATCGTGCTGCTCGATCGTCTTGCGGGGCTCGACGCGATCGTCGGGCGCGGAGTTTACGGGCGTTGAGCATGACTGTCCTCGAACTGCAGAACATCACGAAGCGCTTCGGCTCGGCGGCAGCGGTCGACGACGTTTCCTTCGAGGTCCAGCGCGGCGAGATCCTTGCCCTGCTCGGTCCCAGCGGCTGCGGCAAGACCACGACGCTGCGGATGATCGCAGGATTCGAATGGCCCGATGAGGGACGAATCTTCATCGGCGGCGACGACATGGAGTTGCGCCAGCCCTATGAGCGGAACGTCGGCCTCGTCTTCCAGGACTACGCCCTCTTCCCGCACATGAGCGTTGCGCAGAACATCGCCTTCGGCATGAAGAACCGCGGCGTGAAGCGGGCGGAAATCGGCCGACGCGTCGCGGAGGCGCTGGACCAGGTCCAGCTTCCCGGCATGGAGAGCCGGCGCCCGAGCGCCCTCAGCGGCGGCCAGCAGCAGCGCGTCGCCCTCGCCCGTGCGCTCGTCACGCGTCCGGATATCATGCTGCTGGACGAACCGTTGTCGAACCTCGATGCCAAGCTGCGCCTCCAGCTGCGCCGCGAGATCCGCACCATTCTGGGCACGTTCGGCTGCACCTCGATCATCGTCACCCATGATCAGGAAGAGGCCATGGGTCTCGCCGACCGCATCGTGCTGATGAACAAGGGGCGGATCGAGCAGATCGATACGCCGCACGCGCTCTACCAGGCACCCCGTACGCTGTTCGCCGCCGACTTCATCGGTCATGCCAACTGGATCGGCGGAATGCTGTCCCGACGCGGCGGCGAGGCTGGCGTCGTTAAGACGGCGCTGGGCGATATCCCGGTCATGTCGGGCGACCTCGGCGACGGACCGGCCACGCTCTGCATCCGCCCGGAACGGTTGGCCCTTCTCGATGCCGCCGACAGCCCGGACACCGCGCTCGACGCAGTGGTCGAGCGGCATGACCTGACGGGGGCGGATCTGCGCATCTGGTCGCGCCTTGCGGACGGAACGCTCGTCCAGTCGCTCGAAAAGAACGTCGGCCGGCAGCTTCCCGAGCCGGGCGCACCTGTAAGGCTCGGCTTCCGGATGGCGGACTGTGTCGTCCTTCCCGGCAGGAGACCGGAAGCATGACGGCGCGCCCATTGGCAATCCGTGGCGGGCTCGTCGCCTTTCCTTCGCAAGGCGAGATTCGCCCCGCCGACCTCCTTGTCGCGGACGGCCGCATCGCTGCCGTTCTGCCGCCGGGAGCCTCCATGCCGGAGGATGCCGAACGTCTCGATGCATCGGATCGGCTGGTTATGCCGGGCCTCGTGAATGCCCATACGCACAGCCATCTCGCCATCGCCAAGGGCATATCGCGCTCCTGGACACTTGAGCTTCACCTGCACAACGGGCCCTGGACCGGCGGTGGGCAGAACCTCGCGGATCGCTACCTGCTGGCACAGGCCTCGGCAGCGGAGATGCTGCTGAAGGGCTGCACGGCCTGCTACGACCTGGTGCTGGAACTGCCCAGCCCTTCGCCCGAAGGCATGTTCGCCACGGCATCGGGCTATCTCGACGCGGGCATGCGAGCCGTCGTCGCGCCGATGCTTGCGGACCGGACCTTCTGGCAGGCGATCCCCGGCCTGCGCGAGGCCTTGCCGGCTGAGGCGCAGGCTCAGGTCGACGCCATCCGCCTCGGCGGACACGATAGTGCGCTCGAGGCCTGCCAGCGCATTCTCGCCGAATGGCCCCATGACCGCACGCGCGTACGCCCCGGTCTTGCACCCACCATTCCGCTGCACTGCTCCGACGATTTCTGGACCGGATGCCGCGCTCTTGCCGATCACTACGGCGCACCGATGCACACGCATCTGGCGGAATCGAAGATCCAGGCCCTTGCCGGCCAGGCGCGTTATGGCATGAGCCTCACGGCTCATCTCGACCGGCTCGGCATTCTGGCCCCCGATGTGACCGCCGCCCACGGCATCTGGCTCGATGCGGCCGATCTGGAGATCCTGGCGAAGCGCGGCTGTTCGGTCGCGCATAACCCGTCGAGCAATTTCCGGCTGGGCAGCGGCGTCGCCGATGTCCCGGCCATGGTGAGCGCCGGGATTCGGGTCGGCCTCGGCAGCGATGCGTGCAGCTGTTCGGATCACCAGAACCTGTTCGAAGTGATGCGCCTCGCCTGCTACCTGCCGCGCACCGCCTCATTCGATCCCGAGGATTGGCTGACCCCGCGCGACATTTTCGAGATGGCGACCTGCGGCAGCGCGCGGGCGCTCGGCCTGCAGGAAGTGACCGGCGACATCCGCCCCGGTCTGGCCGCCGATCTCGTCTTCCTCGATCTCGGCTCGGTGAACTTCACCCCGCTCAACGACGCGATCCATCAGCTGGTTTTTGCCGAAGAAGGTCGCAGCATCACGCGCGTCATGGTGGGGGGGCGTACCGTGGTGCAGGACGGGCGCCTGCTCGCGATCGACTACCCGGCGCTAAGGGCGCGGCTGAACGAGCGGGCCCGCGAGATCTTTACTGCCAACGCCTCGCGCAAGGCGACCCTTTCCGCCATCGAACCCTTCGTCAGCCATTTCTGCGTCGGCCTCGCGCAGGGACGCATCGAACTCGCCGGGAGCCTCCCCTCATGAGCACGACGACCGATGCCGCCGGCCTGAAGGCCGCCCTCGCGCCCCTGCTGACGCAGCTGATGGCGCTCACGGGCGCCATGCGGTGTACGGTGCGCATGGATTACCCCGCGCTTGGCCTCAGCGTGAACGTGCCTTGCGCCGAGGTGCTTGCCCCCTCGGCCGTAACCATGATGGGCAACAGCGCCGTCGATCATCGCCGGGCTCGAACCGTACGGTGGATCGAGAAAAACCGTCGGACACTCGTTCAGGGCGATGTCTTCGCAGACGCCTCTCTCGCCCCTCCTCAAGCGCTGGTACAGATCTTCGGCACCCGCTCGCAAATCGTCGCGCCCCTGATCGGTCGCGACGATTACCTCTTCGGCTGGGTCTCGGCACATTTCGCCCAGGGCCCACGCGAATTCGAGCCCGCCATTGTCGCCGCGATGGAGGAGGCGCGCATCGCTGCGCTGGCTGTTCCCGGCATGCCGCTGGAGATCTGAATGGACTCCGCCCCCGCCGCGCCCTTCGACCTTCTCATCGAGAATGTGCTCGTCATCACGGGCGAGCCGGGCGCCGCGCCGATCCATGGCGGACGGATCGCCGTGCGGGGCGATCGCCTCGCTCTGGTCGACACCGCCAGCGGCCCGCCTCCACTGGCGCGTGAGATCGTCGACGGGCGAGGGCTGCTGGCCATCCCAGGGCTGATCAACGTCCACACCCATTCCGTGCTCTCGCTGATGCGCGGCGTGGCCGAAGACATGGGCTTCGCGCCGGCCTATACGCCCGGCGTGCCCCAAGGCCACGCCATCGCTGCCGAGGATGCCGTGGCGCTCGCCCGCCTCGGCGCGCTGGAGTCCTTGAAGTTCGGCACGACCCTCATCAACGACATGTATGTCCATGTCGAAGAGACGCTTCCCGCCATGGCCGAACTCGGCCTGCGGGTGAGCGCGAGCGACCGGCTGCACGATGTGGACTTCACTCGCGTGCAGCAGGGACGGTGGGAATACGATCCGAACATAGGCCGGCGATCGCTCGAGGCCGCACTGGCGCTGGCCGAACGTTTCCATGGCAGTCATGACGGCCGGGTCTCGGTCGCCCTTGGCCCGCACGCACCGGACACCTGCTCGCGCGATTTTCTCACCGAGATCCGCGCCGCGCGCGAGGCCACCGGCCTCGTGGTCTCGACCCACCTCTCCCAGAGCCGGCTCGAGGTCGAATTGATCGCCCGCCGCGATGGCATGACGCCGACGGAGCTGCTCGACGATGTCGGCCTTCTCGACGACCGTCTGATCGCCGCCCACTGCATCATGATGAACGATACCGATATTGCCCGGGCCGGCGCAGCCGGCATCACGGTCGCGCACGTGCCCAAGGGCAATGCCGGCGGCGGCATGATGGCCCCGACCCGGCGCCTCAGGGAAGCCGGTGCCAATCTCGCCCTTGCGACCGACAATCTGCTTGGCGACATGATCGAGGCCATGCGCTGGGCGCTGTGCATCGGCCGGCTGCAGGCCGGCGGCGTGGCCCCCGACTGGCAGCCCGAGGACGTCTTCGCGATGGCGACGCTGAACGGCGCCCGCGCCCTCCGGCTCGATCAGGACATCGGATCGCTGGTTCCGGGCAAGAAGGCCGATATCGTGCTCGTCGACATTGATCGACCGAGCTTCGTACCTCTGCTGGACCCGTTGGGAAATCTGGTTCATTGCGGCCAGGGAAGCCACGTCCGGCATGTATTCATCGACGGCATTGCCCGTGTGCGCGACGGACGCGCGGTAGGCGTCGATGAGGAAAGCATCTGCCGGCAGGCCCAGCGGGCCGCCGAGACGATTTGGCAACAGGCGGCGGCTTGAGCCGGCGCGAGGGAGCATTGTCGATGGATCTGATCATACGGAACGCCCGTCTTCCCGATGCCCCGGAGCATCTGACCGATATCGGAATTTCAGCGGGCCGCATCGCGGCGATCGAGCCGAACCTCAGCGCCGAGGGAGAGGAACTGGATGTCGGCGGTCGTCTCGTCGCGCCGGGTTTTGTCGAAACCCACATCCATCTCGACAAGTCCTGCATTCTGGACCGTTGCCAGTCGCAAAAAGGCGATCTCGCCGAAGCCATTGGCGAGGTCGCCAAGGCCAAGGCGGGCTTCACCCCGGAAGACGTCTACCAGCGCGGCAAGCGCACGCTGGAGAAGTGCCTGATGCAGGGCACGACCCATATGCGAACCCAGCTCGAGGTCGATCCCGGCATCGGCCTGCGCGGCCTTGAAGGTGTGCTGCCGCTGATCGAGGAATATCGCTGGGCGATCGACATCGAGATCTGCGTGTTCCCGCAGGAGGGCCTGCTCAACAATCCCGGTACGGACGAGCTGATGGTCGAGGCTCTGAAGAAGGGCGCGCGGGTCGTCGGCGCCGCGCCCTACACGGATTCGGACCCGCACGGCCAGATCGACCGGGTCTTCGAGATGGCGCGCGAGTTCGACGCCGACATCGACATGCATCTCGACTTCGGCCCGACGGCCGAGAACCTCGATCTCGACTATGTCTGTGCCATGGCGGACCGCTATCGCTGGGGCGGGCGCACGGCCATCGGCCACGTCACGAAGCTTTCCGCCGCAAGCGCCACGCGCTTCGACGCCGCGGCGCAACGCATGCGCGACGCCGGCGTCGCGCTCACCGTCCTGCCCTCGACCGATCTCTTCCTCATGGGACGCGATTGCGAGTGCAACCAGCCGCGTGGCGTCACCCACGCCCACAAGCTCGTCCACCACGGCGTGAATTGCTCGCTCTCGACCAACAACGTGTTGAACCCGTTCACGCCTTTCGGTGACTGTTCCCTGATCCGCATGGCGAACCTCAACGCAAACATCTGCCATATCGGCGCGACCGAAGACATTCGCGAGTGTTTCAACATGATCACCGAGCGTTCCGCGCGCCTCATCAATGCCCGCGACTATGGCCTTGCCCCGGGCAAGTCGGCGGACTTCGTCGTGCTCGACTGCCAGACCCGGGAAGCGGCCGTCGCCGAACTTGCCCCGGTGCTGTTCGCCTACAAGCGCGGACGACGCACCATGACCCGTCCGGCAGCGACGCTGCATCTCCCGAACTGAAACGAGTGCCTTCCAATGCCGCCTGCCAATATCTGTGATCATCCACCGGCCGAACGTTTCGGGGCCTTCTGCCACGACAACCATGTCGGCGCGCCGGGAGCGGATGCCGGTCCGCTCTCGGGGCTTTCCTTCGCGATCAAGGACGTGTTCGATGTGGCGGGCAGCCGGACGGGCTTCGGCCACCCCGCCTGGCTTGCCTCCCATGAGCCGGCCGACGCCACGGCGGCGGCTGTCATCCGGCTGCTCGACGCCGGCGCGGATCTGGTCGGTCGCACGCTCAGCGACGAACTCTGCTATTCGCTTTCCGGCGAGAACTTCCATTATGGGATGCCGGTCAACCCGGCCGCCCGCGATCGCCTGCCTGGCGGATCCTCCAGCGGTTCGGCGGTTGCCGTGGCGGGAAAGATCGTGGACTTCGCGCTCGGCACCGATTGCGGCGGCTCGGTGCGTGTCCCGGCGGCCTATTGCGGCCTGTTCGGGATAAGGCCGACCCACGGACGCATTTCGCTCACGGGCATCTGTCGCTTTGCTCCACGCTTCGACACGGTCGGCTGGTTCGCGCGCGACCCGGCATTGCTGAAGCGCGTCGGCGACGTGCTTCTCGGCGAAACGGCCACCTCCGGTTTCAACCGCCTGGTCATCGCGACGGACGCCTTCGACCACTGCGACGCCCGCGTTCGTGCGGTGCTCGATGCCGGCGTTCAGCGCCTCTCGAACCTCTTTCCCGACCACGTCTCACAACCGCTGAGCCCCGAGGGGCTGGGCACCTGGCTCGACGTCTTCCGCACCGTGCAGGCGAGTGAAATCTGGCAGTCTCTCGGGCCGTGGATCGAGCGCGTCCACCCGACCTTCGGCGATGGTGTCGGCCAGCGTCTGGCTGCCGCCGCCCTCGTGGATTCCAACGAGGCCGCCTCCGCCCGCCAGCGCGCCGACGCGATCGCGTCCGAGCTGTCGGCCAAGATCGGCGAGCAGGACCTCGTCTGCCTGCCCACCACGCCGGGCGCCGCACCGCCGCGCGACAGCTCGACGGCCCAGGTGGAGAACGATTATCGACGCCAGGCCATGGAATTGCTGTGTCCCGCCGGTCTCGGAGGACTGCCGCAGGTCACCATTCCGATCGGGGTCGTAGACGGCGCGCCCGTGGGATTGTCGATCATGGCGCGACGCGGCAAGGATATGGACCTGCTCACTCTGGCCGCGCAGTGCTTTTCCGATGCGCCATTCCAACCGGAGAACGGATGACGACCGCCACGCCAAACTCTGCCGAAGATCGCCAGGAAGATTCGTCGTCCACGGAGCCACCCGACACCGTTTCGGCGGAGACGCGCCCGCGTAGACGTTCGCCGGCTAAACGCAATGCCGCCGTTACCCGCCAGCGCATCCTTGAAGTGGCAATGGCCGAGTTCGCCGATCACGGCTTCAGCGGTGGCCGCATCGACCGCATTTCCGCCGCGGCCGACGTCAACGTCAGCATGATCTACCACTATTTCAGCAACAAGGACGATCTCTACCTCGCGGCCCTCGAGGCATCGTACAAGATCATCCGCGACCGTGAGAAGACACTCGATGTCGCCGATGCCAATCCGCGGCAGGCGCTGAAAGCGTTGGTCGAGCTCACCTTCGACTTCCTCAGCACCGACTCGTATTTCGTGCGACTGATCATGAACGAGAACCTCATGATGGGCCGCATGGTGCAGCAATCGGCAACCATTCCCCATATGACGCGCCCATTGCTGGATTCACTACGAACCATTCTGAAATCGGGCCAGAAGGCAAACGTGTTCCGAAAGAACATCGACGCCGAGAACCTTTACGTGTCGATCCTCGGCCTGTGCTTCATCCACGTGTCGAACCGCTACACGCTGAGCAGCATGTTCCAGCACGACTTCTCGGAACCGGAATGGCTTGCGAAGCGCCGCCTCGTCGTCGTGGACGTCGTGACGAGCTACGTGGCCAACGTCAAAGCCAAGTGATGCTCTGCGCTAGCTGACATCACGCCCAATAGCTTGGTCACACCCACACCGTGGCCGGGTGCCGGGTGCCGTCGAAGAAGCGCCCATGGCGAAACGGCGTCGGGTCGACGATCGGCACGTCGCCCGTCACGAGATCGGCGGCCAGTCGTCCACCGGCGGGTCCAAGCCCGAAGCCGTGCCCGCTGAATCCGGTCGCGACATAGCAGCCCGGCGCCTTGTCGATCGCCGAGATGACCGGCACGGCATCCGGCATGGAATCGATGAGCCCGCCCCAGGTCTCCGCGATCCCCACGCCCTTCATGGCGGGAAAGGCGGCCTGGAACTGCCCCATGGTCTTCGCGATGAGTTTCTTGTCCGGCACGGGGTCGAGCACGCGCGTGACCTCGAACGGCGAAATGCCGTCCGTGCGCCACTTCCTGAGCGATTCCGGCCCCTCGAAAAAGGAACGCCCGACCCTGATGCTGAGCCCGCGCCCCCGCTTGATGAGCAGCGGCAGGAAGTCGGCGGCGTAGCGGATGCCCTGCGGTGTGATGTCGACCCGGCCGGTGCCGCGCATGGCCACCGAATAGCCCCCGTCTAGGCGCCGACGGAAGGAGAAGCCCGGGCTGCCGACGCCGCCCGTTCCCTCGCTCACCTGCGGAGCCGCCTGCGTACGCAACACTGAAGCGAAGACGCCGGCCTGCGGCAGGCTGATCCCCTGATGCCGCAGGAGCATCGAGGTCCAGGCGCCTCCGGCGCAAAGCACGGCGTCGGTCCTGATGGTGCCCCGCTCTGTGACCACCGCGGAGACGGCGCCCGCCGAGGTCTCCCATCCGCGCACCGCGCAATTCTGGACGATGACCGCCCCGAGCCTCCGGGCGCCCCGGGCGATGGCGGGAGCGGCCTTGGACGGTTCGGCGACGCCGTCGATCGGAGAGTACAGGCCCGCGACCCACTGGTCGGTGGTGCCCGGCAGCATAGTGCGGAGCTCGGCCGCGTTCAGGATGCGCCCCTGCGTCTGGAAGGCGCGCTTCTGCTCGAGCATGTCCTCCCAATTGGCGACCTCCGCCGGATCGCGCGTCACGACCATCATGCCGGTGCGGCGAAATCCCGTCTCCTCGCCCAGTTCGCCGTCGAGTTTGCCCCACAGATCCGTGCTCGCCATGGCGAGCGGCATTTCCGGCAGGGCGCGCCCCTGCTGGCGGACCCAGCCCCAGTTCCGGCTGGACTGCTCGCCGGCGATGCGTCCCTTCTCCACGACCACGACCGAATGGCCCTTGCGCGCAAGGTAATAGGCCGCGCTGACGCCGATGATGCCGCCGCCCACGATCACCACATCGGCGCGTTCGGGAAGTCGCTCATCGCTGGGTACGCTGTCGACGGGAGGAGACATGGCCTCGTTCCTTGCTGGTCTGACGAACCTTCATTCGGCCGGGATGGGGGCCAGTTCGGCCTCCTCGGCCCTCGCCGCCTCGGCGCGCCGTGCCCGGCCCCTCTGGTCCTCGCGTCGCTTGATCAGCTCATAGGCGAGCGCGGCGCACAGGGTGACTGCGACGATGATGGTCGCCAGTGCCGAAATGGTCGGTGTGGAGCCCTGCCGCACCCGGCCGGCCAGGACCGTGGTCAGCGTCTTGTCCGAGAGAATGGCGAAGGTCGTCGTATTGTAGTTCTCGAACGACGACAGAAACGCCAGCACGGCCGCGGAAAACAGGGCGGGCTTCAGGAACGGCAGCAGGATGTGGCGGAACACCTGCGGATAGGAGGCGCCGAGGTCGAGCGCGGCCTCCTCCTGCGAGCGGTCGAAACGCTGCAGCCGGGCCAGGATGATCAGCATGCAATAGGCCGAGATGAAGCTCGCATGGCCCAGGACCGTGAGGATGACGCCGTCATAGAAGAACTTGGTGCTGGTGACAGTCGTCAGCTCGCGCCAGAACACCACGGTCGAGATGCCGATGATGATGCCCGGGGTCAGCACCGGCGAGACCACGACCAGATAGTAGAAGGAGCGCGCGAGCGGCGCGATCTGGGTCATGACGATGGCGCCGGCCAGCCCGATCGGCACCGAGATGCAGACCACCAGAAAGCCGATCAACAGGCTGGTGCGGAAGCCCTCCATCATGTCCCGGTCGGCGAACAGCTTGCCGAACCATCCGGTCGTGAAACCTTCGATCGGCCAGACCTGCGGGTATTCCGGCGTGTTGAAGGCGGAGACCACCATGACGACCAGCGGACCCAGCAGGTAGACGAAGAAGATCGCGATGTAGAGCGCGAACATGACGCGTTGGAAGGGACCAGCCGTCACCGGGTGATCTCCCCGAGCTTCAGGCCCGTGATCCGCAGGACCGTCAGCACGAAGACGATGCAGGCGACGAGCAGGAGGAAGGCGTAGGCGGCGCCCTGCGGCCAGTTGAAGAGCTGGTAGAAGCGGTCATAGACGATCGGCGTGAACCACATGGTTCGCGGTCCGCCGAGCACCATGGGCGTGGCGACCGCGCCGGTGCACAGCATGAACACGAGCGTGCATCCCGAGGCGATGCCGGGCTTGGCGTGCGGCATGACGATGAAGGCGTGGATGTGCCACCACGGCGCCCCGAGATCGCGCGCCGCCTCGATCTGATTCCTGTCGAGGCTTTCGATCGCGTTGTAGAGCGGGAAGATCATCAGCAGCAGATAGGCGTAGCTCAACCCCATATAGAGGCCGACATCGGCCGCGAGGAAGTCGAACGGCTCGCTCGTCAATCCGAGGCCCATCAGCGCCTGGTTGACGATGCCTCCTGAAGATAGGAGCACGCGGAACGCGAAGGCGCGCAGGATGTCGTTCACCCAGTAGGGAACGATGAGCAGCAGCAGCAGGACCCTCAGCCTCTCCGCGGTGGCGGACTGCGCCATGTGATAGGCGAGCGGGTAGCAGATGGCGAAATTCAACAGCGTTATCAGGATGCTGGCGAAGATGGTCGTGAAGAAGGCGTTGATGTGGATCCAGTTCCAGTGAGCCGTCGACGTCAGGGATCCAAAGAGGAAGTAGCGGTAGTTCTGCAGCGTGTAGACGTCCTTCGGCCCACCCATCTGCGACAGCGGAAGCTTCGGCCGGAACGACAGGTCCACCATGTAGATCATCGGCAGGACGATGATGAACAGCGCCCAGAAGCCGACCGCGATGATGAGGTAGAGCGCGATCGGCCATCCGTTGCGCTGGAAAAAGCCGGGCCGGCTCGTGGACGTCCCCGTGCCTTCGACGCGTGCGATCAGCCAGAAGGCGATCACCACGACCAGCGGCAGCAGGAGAATGACGTAGATGCTCCTCATGGCCGCCCCCTCAGTGGTTTGCCGGCAGGGCGAGCAACAGCCCGTCCTTCGGCTCGAAGCCCACGCGGAGGTTCTCATTGCTGGAAGGTGCACCGGCGCCGCCGCCGATGGTGGCGGTGATCTTCTGGCCGGTACGTACCCGCAGGGTCACATGGGTGACGCTGCCTTCATAGGCGACATCGAGGGTTTCGCCCTCGAAGCCGACCGTCGAGCCGTTCGCCCTCAGCTCCAGCGACTCCGGGCGCACGAACAGCAGCGCCTCGGCGCCCGGAGTCAGGCCGACGGGGTTCCGGCCCTTGAGCGTGCCGAGCGGCGTCTCCAGCGTCGCAAATCCATCCTCCACCGATGCCACCCGACCGCGTATCCGGTTGTTCTCGCCGACGAAGGAGGCAACGAAGGGGGTGCGCGGCTCGGCATAGACGGCACGTCCGTCGCCGACCTGCTCGATCACCCCGGCATTCATCACGGCGATGCGGTCCGACATGGTCAGCGCCTCGCCCTGGTCGTGGGTTATGTAGATGAAGGTGATGCCCACGCGCTTCTGGATGGCGCGCAACTCCGCCCTCATGTGCTGGCGCAGCTTGAGATCGAGCGCCGAGAGCGGCTCGTCGAGCAACAGCACCGAGGGCTCGACCGCAAGCGCGCGGGCGATGGCGACGCGCTGCTTCTGCCCGCCCGAGAGCTCGGAGACCTTCTTGTGGCCGTGCTCGGTCAGCGCGACCTGGATGAGCAGGTTCTTCACCTTCTCGTCGCGCTCGTGGCGGGGCACACCGCGAACGCGCAGGCCATAGCCGATGTTCTCGGCCACGCTCATCATCGGGAACAAGGCGAGGTTCTGGAAGATGAGGGCGGTCGGCCGCTTGTTCGGTCCGAAGCCCTTCATGTCCTCCCCGCCGATGCGCACGCTGCCGCGGGTCGGCTCGATGAAACCGGAAATGGTGCGCAGGAGCGTGGTCTTGCCACAGCCGGAGGGGCCGAGAAACGAGAAGAACTCGCCCGGCTCGATGGTGAGGTTGGCGTCCCGGACGGCGACGAACTCGCCAAACGTCACATTGACGCCTTCAAGCTCCACGGCTGCGGCCATACGGTTTTTCCACGCACAGAGATAGCGATCGGCCACGGGCGGGCCGGGATAGCGAAAGCGAGACGCGCGGCCTTGCAGGAAGGCGGGTCGGCCAGCCGGCTGCCCGCCCTCCATGGCGCGCTGCGTGCTCAGGCCGCCTTGAACTTTTCGGCGTATTCGTTGCGAAGCTGCGTGTACCAGGACGTGTCCGGGGGCCGCAGCCAGAGCTTGTCCAGCGCGTCGCCGGGATAGGCCTCGGCGAAGTTCTTCTTGGACGCCTCGGAGAGGAAGGCGTCCGCTCCCTTCACCACCGGATTGTAGCCCGAGCCGTCGGCCACCATGGCGGCCACTTCCGGCGTGTGGACGAAGTTGAGGAACTCGTAGGCCTGATCGATGTTCGTCGCGCCCTTGGTCATGGCCCAGCCGTCGATCCAGGTGATCGCGCCCTCCTGCGGGGCCATGAAGCTCACGGGCTTGCCCTGCTTCTTGAGCGAAAGGATCGGCCCGTCCCAGGTCTGGCCGATCACGCAGCCATTTTCGAGAAAACCGGACTTGGTATTGTCGGCGCTGTCCCAGAACTGCTTGATCTGGGCCTTGTTCTCCACCGCGAACTTGGTGATCGGGTCGTAGATCTTGCGAGCCGTCTCCTCGTCCTTGTAGCTGTCGCGCATCCGGTCGGTGGGTAGCTTGCCGCTGGCGTCCCACCACAGGCCGATGCCGAGCAGCAGCGAGTGCGGGCGGCCCTGGAGCTTGCCCTTGTACTCGGGCGCCCAAAGCGTTCCGAAGCTGAGGCTGTCGTACTTCAGGTCGGTCAGGTCGGTGCGCCAGGAAATGGCCTCCGTGCCCCAGCAATGCGGCACGTGATAGAGCTTGCCGTCCCAGGTCCACAGGCTGGTCGACCCCGCCAGCATGGTCGGGATGATGGCGTCGAGCTTCAGCTTGTTGGTGTCGAACGGAGCGATCACTTCCAGTTCGCGGAATTCGGGCGCCCGGCTGAAGGACGGCATGCACAGGTCGAAGCCCTCGCCGTCGGTCGCCTGCAGCTTATTGATCTGCTCCTCATTCTGCGAGAATGGGGTGGTGCGAACCTTGATGCCGGTCTTCTTGGTGAACTCAGGAATTACCGGGTTGGGGACTTCGTCGCTCCACGTCAGCAGGCTGAGTTCACCCGATGAGGCGAACGCGTTGCGCACGATGTAAGGGGCGCCGATTGCCGCGGTGCCGGCACCGAGAGCGCCCTTCAGGAAGGTGCGGCGATTGAACGCCCGCGCGGCCCTCAGGGTTTTCATGGCGGAGGAACCGTTATTCTTCGGGGAGTGGAGCATGACGGCATGTCCTTCGGATGAACGGATGGGAAGTCGGCCGCGGTTCAGGCGGCGAAGCGAAGGCAGTCGCTTACGGCAAGGGCATCCCACAGCAACACGGCCATACGGCACCCCCTTTCATTCCAATAGATAGAATGGTATGTCGCTAGATAGAATGAAAATCTGCCGAGAGAGTGTCAAGTGCGTTTGTGGGCACGAATTAAGCCTGCATGATATTTGCGCAAATTCGGGTGCCGATGGGGAAAACGGCGGCACGCGGTTCGGGGGCTGAGCGCCGGTCGCCGCGTTCTTGGGCAGCAAGGAGGAAATGCACGTGGCAGAAACGGCACTCAAGACCAAGGGAGTCGAAGCCGTCGACAAGGCTCTCCACATATTGTCGCTGTTCACGGCGGACACGCCGAAGCTCTCGCTCGGCGAGATCAGCCAGCGCAGCGGCTATGTGAAGAGCACGGCGATGCGCCTGCTCATCTCCCTGCAGCAGGCCGGCCTCGTCGTCATGCAGCCGGACAAGAGCTACATGGTCGGCCCGCAGACCTTCCGGCTTGGGCATCTCTACCAGCGCAGCCTCCGGCTCGAACCTGTCGTGCGGCCCGTATTGCGCGCCCTGGTACTGCGCACGGGCGAAAGCGGCTCGTTCTTCAAGCGCGAGGGCAATATGCGGGTGTGCCTGTTCCGCGAGGATTCCTCGCAGGTGCTGCGCGAGCATGTGCCTGAAGGCGAGGCCGTGGGGCTGGACAAGGGCGCGCCCGGTCACGTCCTCTCCGAGTTTTCGGACGTGGACGGAACCCGCCCGGCGTCCGATGCGCAGCTTGCGCGTCTTCCCATCGTCTCGCTCGGCCAGCGCGGGCCCGACATCGCCGGCATCGCCGCACCGGTCTTCGGAGCCGCGCAGGGTCTCGTCGGGGCCGTGACATTGTCGGGTCCGCGGACGCGCTTCACGCCCGAGGTCATTGAGGACATGAGGCCGCTGGTGCTCGAGGCGGCCCGCGAGCTCACACGCGCGCTGGCTGGCTCCTTCTACGACGACCTGTCAGTACGCGTGCCCCGGCTCGATCACGTCGGCTAGCGGGGCGCCGGCGAGGTAGCGGTCCAGATTGGACGCTATCTTGTCGGAGAAACGGCGCAGGAAGGCGGGATCCGACCAGGAGATGTGCGGGGTGATGCGCACCGAGGGGTGCGTGTAGAGACGGTGCCCCGCCGGGAGCGGCTCGGGATCCGTCACGTCCAGGGTCGCGAAGCCGAGGCGGCCGGAATCCAGTGCATCAAGCAAGGCATCCTGATCGACGAGATCGCCGCGCCCGACATTGACGAGGTGCAGGCCGGGCTTCGCCATGGCCAGCAGCTCGCTGGAGACGATATGGCGCGTTTCCGCCGTCGATGGCACGGCGACCACGAGATGATCGGCCTGCGCAACCATGGCCGGCAGGGCGCACGGTTCGACACCCGACTCCCGGCCTGACCAGACGCCGCGTCGCGTCGCCAGGATCCGCATGTCGAAGGCGGCGGCCCTCCGCGCGATCGCCTGGCCTATGGCGCCGTAGCCGACCAGGCCCAGCGTCGCCCCTTCCAGCCGGCCGAGGGTAACTTCGCGCCAGGCGTCGGGCCCGCGTACCGTGACCTCCTCGATACGCTTCTCGCGGACCAGCAGGGCGGCCAGCACATATTCGGCGATCGGGACGGCGGCAATGCCGCGCCCGGAACTCACGATCGTGCCCGACCACATCCAGGCCGGATAGGCATCCATGCCGGCGGACATGGTCTGCACCCATCGCAGACGATGCGGCCAGCCTTCGGGCGGCGATGCCGGGGCGCTTCGCCACGCCGGAAAGGCGCGGGTGAGCAGGATATCCGCCGCCGAATCCACCTCCCAGGGACGGCTGGAGCCATCATGCTCGACGATGACGGGCCGCGAGGGATGGTCGGCCAGACGCGCGCCGATCTCCGGCCCGAGCTGATTGACGATCACCGCCGGCATCGGCCGCTCCAGCACCTAGAGATCGAAGGGGGACACATACTTGCCCGACAGGTTCACCAGCACGCTCTTGGTCTGGAGGTATTCATGTATCATGTCCGCGCCTCCCTCGCGCCCGAGCCCGGACATCTTGTATCCGCCGAAGGGCGTGATGTTGGAGCTCGCGCGGTAGGTATTCACCCAGACCGTGCCGGCCTGAAGCTTCGCCGCCACGCGGTGGACCCGGTTGACGTCCTGCGTCCAGAGGCCTGCACCGAGGCCGAAGCGGATGTCGTTGGCGATCCGCAGCGCATCGGCTTCATCCTCGAAGGGTATGACGCAAAGCGCCGGCCCGAAGATCTCCTCCTGCGCAATGCGCATGCCGTTTACGACGCCTGTGAAGATCGTCGGCTCGATGAACAGCCCCTTTCCAAGGCCGGGGCGCGTGGCGGGCCCGCCGCCACAGGCGACCACCGCACCTTCGCCCCTTCCCATCTCGATGCGCTGCAGAATGCGGTCGAACTGCGGCCTGTTGGCAACCGGCCCGATGTGGGTCGCCGGGTCCATCGGGTCGCCGAGCCGTATCCGGCCCGCGAGATCGACCACCCGCGGGACGAAGGTGTCATAGATCGAGCGCTGCACCAGCAGTCGCGAGCCGGCGATGCAGCTCTGCCCACCCGACGCGAAGATGCCCGCCACCGCGCCCTGCGCGGCATTGTCGAGATTGGCATCCTCGAACACGATGTTGGGTGACTTGCCGCCCAATTCGAGGATGACCGGCTTGAGCCGCTTGGCCGCGCCCGCATAGACGGCGAGCCCTCCATCGACCCCGCCCGTGAAGGCCAGCTTCACGACGTCCGGATGGTCGACGAGCGCCTTGCCGGCCTCGCCGCCAAGACCCGTGACGACATTGACGACTCCCTCGGGGAATCCTGCCTCTCCCACCAGCGCGGCGAAGCGCAATGCCGAGGCGGAGGTGAACTCCGAGGGCTTGATTACCGCCGTATTGCCTGTCGCCAGGGCCGGCGCCAGCTTCCAGGCCAGCAGATTCAGCGGCGAATTCCAGGGCGTGATCATGCCGATCACGCCCAATGGCTCGCGGCGAGTATAGCTCAGATGTTCCGGGCGATCGGTCGGCAGCACCTCGCCCGTGATCTTGTCGGCAAGGCCGGCATAGAAGTAGTACCACTCGGGGATGCGCCCGACCTGCGCCTTCATCTCGCGATAGGTCTTGCCGTTGTCCCGCACCTCGATGGCGGCGAGCTCATCGACATGCGCGGCGACAACGTCCCCGAGCCGCCGCATCAGCGCCGCCCGCGCGGGCTGGGTCATCGTGCTCCAGGGCCCTTCCCGGAAGGCACGCGAGGCGGCCGCCACCGCAGCCTCCACATCCTCGGGCGAGGAGCGTGGCACCCGGCCCCAGACCTCGCCGGTGAAGGGATTGTCGCAGTCGAGATAGGCACCGGATCGCGGCGGGACATAGGCGCCATTGATGTAGTTGTTCCAGATTTCCATTGCGCGCTCTCCCACTTCAGACCCCGACGCTCGGCTTCGGCTTGACGACGTTAGCCGAAGCCTTCATTCTATTCAATGAATTTTCATTCTATTGTATGGAATGAACGTTTGCCGTGAAACTTTCACCTCGCCGGTTGCGCTGCTCTCACACCTCGGGAACCACGATGAAGCACTTCGAGGCCAACAGTCCCTATGCCCGCGACATCGGCGCGGTCGTGCACCCTCACACCAATCTGCGCGTTCATCTGGAGAAGGGCCCGGAAATCTTCACCCGGGGCCGTGGGCTGTTCGTCTATGACGAGGAAGGGCGCGAATTCTTCGACGCCGCCGCCGGCCTGTGGTGCGCCTCGCTCGGCTTCGGCAATGAGCGCCTCGCCCGCGTTGCTTACGACGCGATGAAGAACCTCGGCTACTACCAGATCTTCCGCGGCGCCTCGAACGGGGCCGCGATCGAGCTCTCCGAGCGGCTGCTGGCGCTGGCGCCCTGCCCGATGTCGAAGGTCCTGCTGCAGTGTTCCGGCTCGGAAGCCAACGACACGGCCGTCAAGCTGGTCTGGTACTTCTGGAACGCCCTCGACAAGCCGGAGAAGCGCAAGATCATCTCGCGCAAGGGCTCCTATCACGGCTCGACCACGATCGACGTCTGCCTCACCGGCAAGCCGGAATTCCATGCCGGCTTCGGACTGCCGTTCCCCGGCTTCCTCCACACGGACATGCCCTATTATTACCGCCACCATGTCGACGGAGAGAGCGAGGAAGAGTTCTCCCAGCGCCTCGCCGACAATCTGGAACGGCTGATCCTCGAGGAAGGCCCCGAGACGATCGCCGCCTTCTGGGCCGATCCGGTGGTCGGCGGCGCCGGCGCGGTGCTTCCGCCGAAGGGCTATTTCGAGAAGGTGCAGGCCGTCCTTCGCAAGTACGACATCCTGTTCGTCGCCGACGAGGTGATCTGCGGCTTCGGCCGCACGGGCAATATGTGGGGCTCGCAGACCTTCTCCATCACGCCCGACATCATCACCTGCGCCAAGGCTCTTTCCGCTGCCATGCAGCCGATCTCGGCGGTTCTGATCAACGAGCGCATCTTCGAGGGGATGAAGATCCAGAGCGATCGGAACGGCCGCTTCGTGCACGGCTACACCTATGCGGGCCACCCGGTCGCCGCAGCGGTCGCGCTGGAGACGCTTAAGATCTACGACGAGACGGACATGATCGGCCATGTGAAGGCCATGGAGCCGATCTTCCTCGGCGGCCTTGCCGCATTGAACGATCATCCGCTGGTGGGCGATGTCGCCGGTTGCGGCCTGATCGCCGGCATCGAGGTGGTCGCTGACAAGAAGACGCGCGAGATGTTCCCCGCAAGCGTCGGCCTTCCGGCGAAGCTGGAGGCCAACGCCCTCAAGCACGACCTGATCCTGCGACATGTAGGCAACCGCCTGGCCTTCTCCCCGGCGCTGATCATCACGGAAGCCGAGATTCACGATCTCGTCGGACGCGTGAAGGCATTGCTCGACGACACGCTCGCCGAACTCGGCTGATCCACGGCTAGACGATTTTCAGGCGGCGCGGGCGCTGCGGTGCCCGCGCGCGGGAGATGTGCGTGACCCATTCTCTTGGCGAGGATATCGCCGCTTCTCCCGGCGATGACCGACGCAAGCAGCTGATTGCGAACGGCGCGCGTGGCGCACTCACGCTCGCGGTTGGCGCTCTCGGGGGGTATCTCGCCAGTCTCGTTCATCTGCCGCTGCCCTGGATGATCGGCGCCATGATCTCCTGCGCCGTGCAGGTATGGATCACGCCCGGCTTCCTCTGGCCCGGCGCGCGCCCTCTCGCGCTCATCGTCTTGGGGCTCGGTCTCGGGCAGAGCTTCACCTCCACCATCCTCTCGGCCGTCGCCTCGGCCCTGCCCATCGTGGTTCTGGCCGGGGTCTCGACGATCTGCGTCGGAGTGGTCTTTAGCCGGCTCTTCGCCAGGCTGGCCGGCACCGACACCAAGACCGGCTATTACTGCGCCGTGCCTGGCGGCGTCATCGTGATGGCGATTCAGGCGGAGCGCATCGGCGCCGACGTCGCCACCGTCACCTTCACCCAGTCGATCCGGCTCGTCGTGGTGGTGCTTACCATTCCGCCGCTCCTCGCCTTGTCGGGCATCTCCCACCACGGCGACTTTCCGATGAACTCGGCCGCCCCACCCGTCCATGCTCTCGCGCTTGCAGGCATGCTGGTGGCCGGCTTCTTCTGCGCACGGATCGGCAATCGCCTGCACCTCACCAATCCGTGGATGATCATGCCATGCTTCATGGCCGTGACCCTCTGCTCGTTCGACGCGCTGCCCTCGGGCGTGCCGGTGCCGATGATCGACGCCGCCCAGGCGGTGCTCGGGACCGCGCTCGGCATACGGCTCACCCGCGAATTCCTGCTACGTTCGTGGCATCTCCTCGTCGCCTCCGTCATATCGACGCTGGCACTCGCCGCGACCCTGGCCACGCTCGCGGTCGTCCTCGCCTGGCTTTCCGGTTTGCCGACGGCGGCCGTCATCCTCGGCATGGCGCCGGGCGGCATGCCGGAAATGTCGCTGACCGCCCGGGCGCTCGACGCTCCGGTGGCACTGGTGCTCGGCTTCCATCTGGTGCGGGTGGTGCTTTCCAACCTGCTCATCGAGCCGATCTGGAGCCTTGCGTCCCGCCTGGGGATGGCGCGGTGAGATCGGACCTACGGATGCCGGCGAGTGCGGCGGTGGAGGAAGAATTTTCGATCCGGGAACGGGCTCGGCGCTCGCGGGTCGCGATCTCGTAAGCCCGGTTCGCGGCGGCTTCGGCGACCTTCCCGCGGGCTTCAAACCACACGCAATCGATTCGAACAAATTGTTGACAGTTGGCAAAAAGGGGATAGAGAGGTTTTACTGCATTGGTAGGGAGGAAAAAGCCCATGTCGACTCTGGAGGCCGTGCCCGAGCTCGTCCCGTCCACCCGGTTGATGGAAGGGTTCACCCGCCAGCGGATCAAGACGCGCGGCGCCGAGATCAACGTGGCCATTGCCGGCGAAGGCCCTCCCCTGCTGCTGATCCACGGCAACCCGCTGACGCTGGTGAGCTGGCACAAGGTCGCCCCGTCACTGGCGCGGGATTTCACCGTGGTCGCTATCGACATGCGTGGCTATGGCGACAGCTCGAAGCCCTATGGCGGCGAGGATCATTCCGGCTACTCGTTCCGCGCCATCGGTGAGGACGCCTTCGACGTCATGGACGCGCTGGGCCACACGCGCTTCGCCGTCGCCGGCCATGACCGCGGCGCCCGGGTCGGCTTCCGGATGGCTCTCGACCAGCCCGAACGCATCATCCGCTACGCGGCGCTCGACATCGTTCCCACGCACCATGTGCTGAACAACATCACGCTCGGCTGGGCGCGCGAAAGCTATCACTGGTTCTTCATGGCGCAGAAGGCGCCGTTTCCCGAGAAGCTGCTGGGCGCCGACCTCGACTATTACATGCGCTACAAGCTCAACAAGAAGGGCGTCGGCCTGGAAATCTTCACGCCCGAGGCGATGGAGGAATATGTCCGCTGTGCCACACCCGAACAGATCCACGCCGTGTGCGAGGACTATCGGGCGACCGTCACCGTCGACCTGGAAATGGACACGGCCGATTTCGGCAAGCGTCGCATCACCTGCCCGACGCTGGTGATCTGGGGCGACAACAGCCATTGCGGGCGGCACTTCAAGCCGGTCGAGGCCTGGTCGGACTGGGCCGACGATCTCGTCGGCTTCTCGGTGCCCACCGGCCATTATCCGGCCGAGCACAGGCCCGACCTCATCTACGCGGCGTTCTATCGCTTCTTCCGCGGCGAGAACGTCGGATGACGGTGGCGTCCGTCACGGCGGAGGTGGCCAAGAGCCGCCTCCATGCCGGCGCGGAGATTGCGTTCCTCGATGTTCGAGAAGCTGCAGCCTTTGGCGACGGCCATCCGCTGTTCGCGGTG
The DNA here is from genome assembly GCF_024752335.1 of Ancylobacter mangrovi. Classification (NCBI taxonomy): domain Bacteria; kingdom Pseudomonadati; phylum Pseudomonadota; class Alphaproteobacteria; order Hyphomicrobiales; family Xanthobacteraceae; genus Ancylobacter; species Ancylobacter mangrovi. Next base: position 69,089 of record NZ_JANTHY010000002.1, read on the forward strand.
CCCTGCCCGTTCAGCCAACTGGAAGTGTCGGCAACTTCGCTCGTTCCACGCCTTGATTGTCCGATACTTCTGATCGACGACGGCGACGGCCTGGCTGAGCGGGCGGGCGAGCGGCTCGCCGCTTGCGGCTATCGCGACGTGGCGATCGTGGCCGGCGGCCTGCCCGCGTGGAAGGCCGCTGGTCTTGGCGTGTTCGCGGGCGTCAATGTGCCCAGCAAGACGCTCGGCGAGTTGCTCGAGCACAGCCACCATCCGCGCATGATCGACGCCGACACGCTCGATCGCTGGCAGCGCGAGGCGCGCCCGCACCTGTTCTTCGATTCCCGCCCGCCGGCGGAATACGCCAAGATGAGGATCGCCGGGGCGCGCTGCGTTCCCAACGGCGAACTGGCGCATCGGCTGGGCGTGCTGCTGCCGGATGACGCCACCCCCATCGTCCTCACCTGCGCCGGCCGGACCCGCGGGATCGTGGGGGCGCTCGGCCTCATGGCGCTGAACGTCGCGAACCCGGTCTACGCGCTCGAGAACGGCACGCAGGGCTGGGCCCTGTCCGGCCGCCCGCTCGACCGGGGCGCAGAGCCGGATCCGCTGCCTTCCCTGAGCGAGAAGGCGCGCGGCGCGGCGAGGGCGCGCGCGGCGCGGCTGATTGCCGATGCCGGCCTGCCGCGCATCACGATCGCCGAGGCCGAGACCCTTCTCGCTGATGAGCGGCGCAGCACCTTCCTGTTTGATCTGCGCAGCGCCCCGGAACGCGCCGGACGGCCGGTCCCGGGCGCGGTTCCGGTGCTCACGGGCCAGCTCGTGCAGGCAACGGACCAGTATGTCGGCGTCCGCCACGCGCGGCTGATCCTGATGGACGATGCCGGGTTGCGCGGCGCGCTCGCCGCCCTGTTCCTGCAGGCGCTGGGCTTCGAGGTCCACATCCTGGCGCTGGACGACGAGCCGGCCCGGCCGGGCCCCCTCTTCGCGCGGGTTCCGCCACGGATCCCGCCCCCGCTCGAGCCCTGTTCGCCCGGGGATGCGGCGCAGTACGTCGAGCGTGGCGCCCACCTGCTCGACCTACGCAGTTCGCAGGCCTGGGAAAAGCGGCGGCTGAGCGGAGCGCGCTGGACGATGCGCGCCGACTTGCGCGCCGACTTGCCCGCCGACTTGCCCGCCGCGCTGCCGCCCGGCACCGGCCATGCCGTGCTCTATGGCGATGCCGCCACCGTCGCGGCGGCCGCGCTGGAGCTTTCCGGGCGGGGAATCGCGGCGCATTGGCTGGGCGCCGATCTCGACGAATGCGCGGCCGCCGGCTGGACGATCGACGAGACGCCGCGCCCGATGAGCCGGGCGCAGGCGCTGGACCGGATCTGGTTCGTCCATGACAGGCATGACGGCAATGCCGAGGCATCGCGCCGCTATCTTGCCTGGGAGATGGGGCTGATCGATCAGCTCGACGCGGCGGAGCGCGCCTCCTTCGGCAGCGTGCCCATCACCGCCCCAGCCTGAAGGCGGCAAAAGCCGCTCTCGCTTTCGGCCCTCTCCCGTCTCGTACGGGAGAGGGCTTTTTCGTATTGGGGTCGGACGCTCCCGGACCCGCCTCAAAAAAAGGGGGACGGGCTGCGCACCCGTCCCCTCTCCAGTGACTGCCGCGACAGGTGGAACTGCCGGCAGTTGCCTCAGCCCTTGAGGGCGCTGGCGCGCGGCGGTGCGGGCACCTTGTCCTGCTCGAGCTGGCGCAGCAGCGCGGCCTCCTCGGCGGCTTCGGCCCGGCGCTGCTTGCGCTTGCTCCAGGCGGTCATGCCCAGCGATGCCACCATCACCCCGACGATCGCCACCGCCCCCGGGCGCTGGAACAGGTAGAGAGGATCGCCGCCACTGATCTGATAGGAGCGGAGGAACTCGGTCTCCAGCATGCGCCCGAGCAGGATGCCCACCACGACGGCCGGGATCGGGTACTCGTAGCGGCTGAGCGCGAAGCCGAGCAGCGCGAAGATGAACAGGGTGATCGGCCCCGCGATCTCGCCCGTGACGGCATAGGTGCCCAGCGTCGCGACCACCAGCACCGACGGCAGCACGTAGCGCGTGCGCACCTTCACGACATTGGCGGCGACGTAGATGAAGGCGACGCCCACGGCCAGCAGCACGGTCGCCTGGACCATGTTGTTGAGGATGATCGCGTAGACCATCGGCTTCTGCGACTGGATGAGGCCGGGACCGGGCACGATGTTGTGCATCATGAACGCGGCGATGAGGATCGCCGTGGCGCCGCCGCCGGGAATGCCGAGGGCCAGCATGGTCGCCATCGACCCGCCCTCGCCGCTCGCGACGGCGGATTCCGCGGCGATCACCCCCTTGGGATTGCCGGTGCCGAAGGTCGCGCTGTCCTTGGCGGTGCGCTTGGTCTCGGCATAGGCGATCAGGTTGCCGATCGAGGAACCGACGCCCGGCACCGCGCCGATGACGACGCCGATGATGGAGCCGCGCAGCAGCACGCCGGGATATTTCAGCGTGCCCCAGCAGCCGGCGAGAATGCGGCGGATGCTGACCTCGCGCGCTCCGTCGGCGTCGATGATGTAGTCGCGCCCCGCAAGGCCGAGCAGTTGGCCGGCGGCCAGCAGGCCGATCATCGCCGGGATGGGCGAGATGCCGTCGAGCAGGACGGGGATGCCCAGCGTGCCGCGGGTGAAGCCCGCGGTGTTCATGCCGACCGTGCCGAGCAGCACGCCGAAGGCGGCGGCGAGCAGGCCGCGGCTGATATAGGTCGAGCCCAGCGAGCCGAGCAGCAGCATGCCCCAGATCGCCACTGCGAACATCTCCAGCGGGCCGATGCGCAGCACGATGTCGGCCAGCGGCTCGATGAGCAGGAGCAGCAGCACGTAGCCGAAGATGCCGCAGATGGTGGAGGCGAAGAGCGCATGCCCCAGCGCCTCGTTGTGCAGCCCCTTCTGCGACATGGCGAAACCGTCGAACGTGGTCGCGAACGAGGATGGCGTGCCGGGTATGTTCATCAAGATGGCGGGCACCGACCCGCCGAATCCGGCTCCGGTGTAGACCGAGGTCAGGAAGACGATGGCCGGGAAGAAGTCCATGTAGAGCGACATGGGCAGCACGATCGCCATCGCCATGGTGATCGAGATGCCCGGGATCGCGCTGAAGATCAGCCCGATGATGAGGCCGGGAACGATCCAGCCCCAGGACCCGGCCGATGCGAACATGATGCCGAGCGCATCATGAAAGGCGGAAACGTCGATCATGGTCGTGGCTCACAGAAGAGTGGTGGGCATCGGGTAGGGGATCATGGCGCGGAAGCCGTAGATCGCCACAGCCGTGACCGCGAGCGAGAACACCAGCACGCGCAGGGGGCGGCGTTCGCCGCACACCACCATCGCCGCGGCGGAGAACAGGAAGACCGCGATGTCGAAGCCGATCGTCTCGAGCAGGAAGACCATCAACCCGAGCGCGACGCTCAGCGCGCCCATCTTGATCAGGTCGGAATAGTCCGGCGCGGCGGTGGGCGACAGCGGGTCCTGGTCGGAAGCGATCGCGGCCGCTTCGGCCTCGTCGACCTTGTGGAAGCACTGGGGCACGATGAATGCGTAGAGAGCCAGCGTGAAGAGCGAGACCGGCTCCACCAGCAGAAGATTGTTGACACTCAGCGAGACGCTGCGCGCATCGAGCAGATACCAGAAGACCAGTCCGGCGATCAGCGTGATGAGGGCGAGGTGTCCGTACTCGATGACGTAGGTATGCCGTCCGATACGCATCACCATCTCCATTCCATGAGGGATGAGCAGAAGAGGCCGGCGCACCAGGCGCCGGCCTCGTCGCGGATGCCGGCTACTTCATGAGGTCGATGTACTTGGCCATCTTGTCGGCATTGGCGAGATAGGCCTTCTCGGAGGCCTCCGGGCCGTACCAGGTGGTCGCGAGCTGCTGCAGCTTGAGGGCCTCGATCGCCTTCGGGTTCTTGCTGGCCCGCTCGAGCGCGCCGCTGAGGAACTTGAAGATCTCCGGCTGCTCGTTCTTGAGCTTGGTGGTGACCACCCATCCGCGCTGCGAGCCCTCGACGAAGTCGACCTTGAGGCCGCTCGCGCCGATGAGGGGCGCGTCGGGATACCAGTCCACCGTCTCCTCGGCGAAGATCGCCAGCGGCCGGATCTTGGAGACCAGCGGGAGGAAGCCCTCGCCGCCGACGAAGCCGACATCGACCTGGGCGCCGGCGGTCGCGTTGCGGGCCGGCCCGCCGCCGTCATAGGTCACGATGCGAAGCTTGGACGGGTCGATCTTGGCGGCCTGGAAGGCGAGAACCATGTTGGCGTAGTCCGCCGAGGCGGGCTGGACGCCGATGCTGAGGCTGCCGGGATCGGCCTGCAGCTTTTCGATGACTTCCGCAAAGGTCTTGATCGGGCTGTCCGCCGACGTCGCCGCGAGCGTGTAGTCGCGCGACGGCAGGTTCAGCATCGAGAAGTCCTCGACCTTGTAGGGCGCGTTCTGCAGGAGCACGGTCAGCGGGATATAGGGCGCCGCCGAGGTGCACAGGATGCTGTAGCCGTCCGCCGGCTGGTTGAGCGCGTAGGAGTTGCCGAGCTGGGTGCCGGCGCCCGGCTTGTTGACGATGACCAGCGGCTGGCCGAGCTCCTTTTCCAGATAGGGAGCAAAGGCGCGCGAGAGGCGGTCATTGTAGCCGCCGGTGGCGAAGGGCACGATCACGTTGATCGGACGCGTGGGGTAATCCGCAGCGCGCAGGATCGAAGGCATCGCGACCAGGCCGCTGGCGACGCCGACGCTTCCGGCCACGAGTCGGAATGCTTCTCTGCGTGTAAAATCGGTCATGTTTTCCTCCCGCCGTTCCATCTGGATTGCAACCGGGTGTTCGTCCCCGGCCGTGTGGACTAGGCTGAGCCAGACTGTTCCTCGATCCGTCAACTGTCAACAGATTTGCCGACAGAATTGTTGGGCGAGGCAGAAGCGGCACTCTTTGCCACGGTCGGGCGTGCCAATATGGCTTCGCACACGGCAGGGAAGACGCCCGAAATAGGCCAATATCCCCATTGGCAGGTCCATATCGCCCCATTTTGTTGACAGTTGTCAATAACTCTGGCTCTATCCGGGCTCGGTTTCGCCGGCCCTACCGTAACGTGCGGCCGCTGCCCTGGAGGTCGCCATGTCCTGCCTTTCGTCCCGATCCCTCCCCCGTCCGACGACGGATGCGGTCGGCGCGGGGAAGGCGCGACGGGGCGACGGGGCTCTCGCGTGATGGCCGACATCCCGAGGAACCCGGATACGGTGGCGCGGTCGGGGCTCCAGTCCGTTCGCTGGTGGCTGTGCATCGTCGCGACCTATTCGGTCGCCGCCATCGCCGGCTATCTCGCCTCCCTCGCCCACATGCCGCTGCCCTGGATGCTGGGGCCGCTCTTTGCTTGCGGGGCGCTGATGATCGCGGGCGTACCGTTGCAGGCGGGGCCGCACCTGCGCGAAATCGGCCAGGTCATCGTCGGCCTCGCCATCGGCATGCGCTTCACGCCGCACCTGCTGCTGGTGTCGCTGGGGTTGCTGCCGGCGATGATCGCGTCGACGCTCTACATCATCCTGGCGACCTTTCTCGGTGCGCTGCTGATGCGCCCGCTCGCGCGCATCGATCCCACCACCGCCTTCTTCGCCACTGCGGCCGGCGGCATGGCCGACATGGCGGTGGTCGCGGCGGCGCGCGGCGGCGACACCAACACGGTGTCCGTGGTCCACGCGCTGCGCGTCACCACCGTGGTCAGCGTCGTGCCTTTCCTCGTCTTCGCCTATGGCGAACCGGGGACGGCGACGACGGTGGAGACGGTGATGTCGCACGAGATCCCTTCGCTGCTGCTGGCGCTGCTGGTGGCCTATCTCGGCGCGCACCTGCTGCGGCCGACCGCGATTCCCAATCCGTGGCTTCTCGGCTCGCTGCTGCCGAGCGCGGCGCTGGGGGCGTCCGGCCTTCTGCACGTGGCGGTGCCCGGCGTGATGGTGATCGTCGCCCAGATCATGATCGGCGTGTGGCTCGCCATGCGGTTCCGGCGCGACCTGTTCGTGCGCCTGCCGCGCGTCGCCGCGGGCGGATTGCTGGTCGCGCTCCTGCTGATCGGCGCGGCGGCGCTGGGCGCCGAGGTGCTGTCCTTCGCCACCGGCCTGCCGCTGACGACGAGCTTCCTGGCCCTGGCCCCCGCCGCCGTCACCGAGATGGTGCTGACGGCCAAGGCCATGCACGCCGACGCCGAGCTGGTGACGGCGTTCCACATCGTCCGCATCGCGATGATCGCCTCGACGATTCTCCTCGTCTTCCGCGTCTACCGCTTCGTCTTGAGAGGGCATTATGGATCTGGGATTTGACGGCCGGCGCGCCGTCATCGTCGGCGGCAGCTACGGCATAGGCGAGGCGACCGCCCGCATCCTGCTGAGCGAGGGCGCCGACGTCGTCATCGCCTCGCGCAGCCGCGACAATCTCGAAGCCGCGGCGGCGCGGCTGGGCGAAGCGACCGGCCGCGCGCCGCATCTCGTCGTGGCGGATGTGGTGAAGGATGCCGGATCCGCCGCGAAGCTGGCGGACGAGGCGCGCACGCGCTGGGGCGCGCTCGACATTCTCGTCAGCGCCGTCGGCGGCAGCGTCCGGGCCGATTTCGGCGACCTGTCCGACGAGGACTGGCTCGCCAGCTATACGTTCAACGTCCTGTCCACCGTGCGCGTCATCCGCGCCGGCGCGCCGCTGCTGGCGCAGGGACGCGATCCCGCCGTGGTGACGCTCGGGGCGGCGGCCGCCAAGATGCCCTACGCGCACCAGGTCATGACCAATGTGCACAAGGCCGGCCTGCTCGGCCTCGTGAAGACGCTCGCGCTGGAGCTGGGCGAACAGGGCATCCGCATCAACAGTGTCGGCCCGGGCCGCACTAAGACCCCGCTTTGGATCAACCGGGCCGACCGGATGGCGAGCGAGCGCGGCGTGCCGGTGGGCGCGATCTTCGAGGAATTCTCGCACGAGATTCCCCTGAAGAGATTCGCCGAGCCGGCCGAAGTCGCGGTGATGGTCGCCTGGCTCGCCAGCCCGCTCGCCAGCTACGTCACCGGCCAGGCCATCAATGTCGACGGCGGTATCGCGCGCGGCCTCGTCTAAGGGAGAGAGAAATGTCCGAGACAGATATCACAAGGAAGCTCGCCGCCTGGGTCGTGAATTTCCCGGCCGACGGGATACCCCAATCCGTGCGCGAGGAAGGCGTGCGGACGCTCTTCAACTGGATGGGCTGCGCCGTCGGCGGCGCGCGCCACGAGACCGTCGATTGCGCGCTCGCCGGCATCATGCCCTTCGCCGGCCGCTCCCAGGCCACGGTGCTCGGGCGCGGCGAAAGGCTCGACGTCCTCAACACGGCGCTCGTCAACGGCATCAGCTCGCATGTCCTCGACTATGACGACACGCATCTGAAGACCATCATCCATCCGGCCGGGCCGGTCGCCTCGGCGCTTCTGGCCGCGGCCGAGTATCAGCCGGTCTCCGGGCAGGACTTCCTGACCGCGCTGCTCATCGGCGTCGAGGTCGAGTGCCGCATCGGCAACAGCGTCTACCCGGAGCACTATGACCGGGGCTGGCACATCACCGGCACGGCCGGCGTGTTCGGCGCGGCGGCGGCGCTCGGGCGCATGCTCGGGCTCGACGAGCAGCGGATGACCTGGGCGCTCGGCATTGCCGCCACCCAGGCCTCGGGCCTGCGCGAAATGTTCGGCACCATGTGCAAGAGCTTCCATCCGGGCAATGCCGCGAAGAACGGCGCCATGGCCGCCTATCTGGCCCAGGCCGGCTTCGACAGCTCCCTGCAGGCGATCGAGGCGCCGCGCGGCTTCGCCAACGTGCTCTCGACCCGGCACGACTACAACGAGATCCTCGGCGGGCTCGGCGAGGTCTGGGAGGCGGCGCTCAACTCCTACAAGCCCTTCGCCTGCGGCGTCGTCATCCACCCGACCATCGACGGCTGCCAGCAGCTGCGCGAGGAGCTCGGGAGCGAGGTCGAGCGGATCGCCGCGGTGCGCCTGCGCGCCCACCCGCTGGTGCTCGAGCTCACCGGCAAGCGCGAGCCGCAGACCGGGCTCGAGACCAAGTTCAGCATCTATCACGCGGCCGCCTGCGGCCTGCTGCGCGGAGACGGATCGCCCACCGCCTTCACCGACGAGGCGGCGAACGCGCCGGAGCTGGTCGCCCTGCGCCGCAAGGTGAGCGCGACATCGGACACCTCGATCCACGAGGCGTCGGTGGTGATCGAGGTCGAGTTCGAGGACGGGCGGCGGATCGAGCGCGTGATCGAGCGCGCCATCGGCAGCCGCGAGCGTCCGCTCAGCAACCAGCAGCTCGAAGCCAAGTTCGCCCATCAGGCGGGGCTGGTCGTCGGAGCGGAGACGACTCAGTCGCTGATGGAGATGTGCTGGCGCCTGCCCGAGCTTGCCGATGTCGGCGCGCTTGCCCGCGCCTCGGTGCCGGCCGGCCGGCGCGATGCGGCCGAATAGGAGACGGCGATGAGCGCATCCACCCTGCGCATCGGCCTGCTGAACGGGGACGATATCGGGCACGAGATCGTCCCGGCGTCGCACCGCATCGCCGAGGCGGCGGCCCGCGCAAGCGGCCTTTCCATCGACTGGCATCCGATCCCGATCGGGCGCAAGGCCCTCGACGAGCTCGGCCATACGATGCCGGCGGGCACGCTGGAGCGGCTGGGCGAGCTCGACGGCTTCATCCTCGGGCCCATCGGCCATCAGGCCTATCCCAAGGTGCCGGAGGCCATCAACCCGCACCCGATCCTGCGCAAGAGCTTCGACCTGTTCGCCAATGTCCGCCCGACGCGCTCCTATCCGGGGCTGGGCTGTCTTTACGACGACATCGACCTGGTGATCGTGCGCGAGAACAATGAGGGCTTCCAGCCGGACCGCAACGTGGTCGCCGGCTCGGGCGAGTTCCGGCCGACGCACGACATGACCATCTCGGTGCGCGTGATCACCCGCGAGGGCAGCCGCAAGGTGGCCCAGGCGGCGCTCGAGATCGCCCGCGCGCGCCGCAAGCGGCTGACCGTCGTGCACAAGGACACGGTGTTCAAGCTCGGCTGCGGCATGTTCGTCGAGGAGTGCCACAAGGCCGGCGAAGCGTTCCCGGACGTGACCATCGACGAGGTCATCGTCGACACCTTCGCGATGAAGCTGGTGCGCGAGCCGCAGCGCTTCGACACCGTCGTCACCACCAACATGTTCGGCGACATCCTCACCGACGAGGCGGCCGGGCTCGTCGGCGGCCTCGGCATGGCACCGGGCCTGTGCATCGGGCGCGGCGACATCGCGATGGCGCAGGCCACCCACGGCTCGGCCCCGGACATCGCCGGCAAGGGAATCGCCAACCCCTACGCCATGATCGAATCCACCCGGATGCTGATCGAGTGGCTCGGCCGCCGGCACGGCCTTCCCGCGGCCGGCCGCGCCGCCGCGCTGATGAAGACCGGCATCGAAGCCGCGCTGGCGGACCCCGCAACGCGCACACCCGACATTCGTGGATCCGGCACACAGGCCGACATGGTCGACGGAATCCTCGCAGCTATGGAGAGACACAGCCATGCGGCAGCATAAGATCGCCCTCATCCCCGGAGACGGCATCGGCTCCGACGTCATCCACGCCGGCCGGCGCGTGCTCGACACGCTGGCCGCGAATGACGGGGGCTTCGCGTTCAGCTTCGAGACCTTCGACTGGGGATCCGACCGCTATCGCCGCGTCGGCCGCATGATGCCGGAGGACGGCGTCGACACGCTGCGCGCCTTCGACGCGATCTATTTCGGCGCGGTCGGCGATCCCCAGATTCCCGACCACATCACGCTGTGGGAGCTGCGCCTCGCGATCTGCCAGGGGCTCGACCAGTACGCGAATGTCCGCCCCTCGCGGCTGCTGCCGAACATCACCGGCCCCCTCCGCCCCGAGCTCGGCCGCGAGATCGACTGGGTGATCGTGCGCGAGAACAGCGAGGGCGAATATGCCGGCGCCGGCGGACGGGCCCATCGCGGGCTGCCGATCGAGGTCGGGCTCGACGTGTCGGTGTTCACGCGCACCGGCGTCAAGCGGATCGCGCGCTTCGCCTGCGAGCTCGCCATGTCGCGTCCGCGCCGCAAGCTCACCATCGTCACCAAGTCCAATGCCCAGCGCCACGGCATGGTGCTGTGGGACGAGGTGTGCCGCTCGGTGATCAAGGACTTCCCGGATCTCGACGTCGACTGGATGCTCGTCGACGCGATGACGATGCGGCTGGTGCTGCGGCCGGGCACGGTCGACACGGTGCTGGCGACCAATCTCCACGCCGACGTGCTGTCCGACCTCGCTTCCGCGCTCAGCGGCAGCCTCGGCATCGGCGCCACCGCGAATCTGACGCCGGACCGCTCGGCCCCGTCCATGTTCGAGCCGATCCACGGGTCGGGCTTCGACCTCATCGGCAAGGGAATCGCCAATCCGATCGGCGCGTTCTGGAGCGCCGCGCTGATGCTGGAACATCTCGGCGAGGGCACGGCCGCGAACCGGCTGATGCGTGCCATCGAGCGGGTGACGGAACTCGGAACGGCGTTGACGCCCGATCTCGGCGGAAGCGCGACCACCGAGGACGTGACGAATGCCGTGATCGGCCTCATTGAAGGACAAAACGAAGCGGAAAAGCGCCACTCACGCAGCGTCGCGTAGAAACTAGAAGCTATTCACCACGGGATTGTCTACAATCGACCGATGACCATGAACACTGACACCGGCCCGCTGAACGACCTCTCCGTGGTGAAGAGCGTTTCCCTCACCAGCGCGCTCGAAAAGGAGCTCGAGCGGCTCATCCTGACGGGCGAGCTGGAGCCCGGAGCGCGGATCAACGAGATCCATCTCTCGAACCGCTTCGGCACCAGCCGCGGCCCGATCCGCGAGGCGACGCGAAGCCTCGAGGCGAAGGGCCTGGTCGAAGTCGTCCGCAATAGGGGCGTCTTCGTCCGTCGGCTGACGGTCGAGGACGCCATCGAGATCTACGACGTGCGCGCCGCCCTGTTCGGGCAGGCGGGGCGTTTGCTGGCGGAACGGATGACGGACGAGCTGCTGGTCGAGCTGACCCGCCTCGTCGACCGGATGGACATGGTCGCCGACCAGGGCAGCTTCGACGAATATTATCCGCTCAACCTGGCCTTCCATAATCTGATCGTCACCTCCTGCGGCAATCGCACGCTGGCGGCGGAATATCATCGCTTCGTCAACAAGCTCCATCTGTTCCGCGCCCGCGCGCTGGTGCAGGGCGGCGGCCTCGCGGTGTCGAACCGCGAGCACCGCGCCATGCTCGAGGCGCTGGCCTCGGGCGACGGCGACCGGGCGCAGATGACGCATTGGCGTCATGTGGCGCTGGCCAAGCGGCGCCTGATCGCCGCGGGAAGCGGCGGCGCCTCCCGCAACGACTGATCCGCCCGCGATTTCCGTCATCGCTGGACGTGCCGGCAGTCCCGGCACGTCGCTGCTGTCGCGCGCTTGCCGTCAGGCCGCCGCGCGCGATTCCATCTGGCGCGTGGCCACGCGTGCCGCCAGCCGGATCGCCGACTTGAAAGCGCCGATATCGGCGACGCCCTTGCCGACGATGTCGAACGCCGTGCCGTGGGCGGGGGTCGTGAACACCACCTCGAGACCGGCGGTGATCGTCACGCCCTTGTTGAAGCCCTTGAGCTTCGTCGCGATCTGCCCCTGGTCGTGATACATCGCCATCACGCCGTCATAGGCACCCGAGAACGCCTTCAGATAGACCGTGTCGGCGGGGAAGGGCCCACTGCAGTCGATGCCCTGGGCGGCCATCGCCTCGACCGCGGGACGAATGATCTCGATCTCCTCGGTGCCGAACAGCCCGCCCTCGCCCGCGTGCGGATTGAGCGCGGCGACGGCGATGCGCGGACGCTCGATGCCGGCCTTGCGCATGGTGTCGTCGGCGAGCTTGAGCGCGCGGCAGATGGATTCGAACGTCACCTGATCGAGCGCGGTCCGCAGGGAGACGTGCGAGGTGACCCGCGTCATCCACTGGTTCTCGAGCACGTTCATCTCGCTGAACGGGCCCTCATGGGCGAGAAGGTGGGCGAACATCTTGTGCTCGTCGGGAAAGCGCCAGCCGCCCTTGAACATCGCCTGCTTGTTCAGCGGCGCGAAGGACACCCCGTCCACCTCGCCGGCCTTGGCGAAGTCGATGGCGCGCGCCAGCGTGTCGCCGGTCAGCCGGCCGGAATCGGGCGAGGCGACGCCGAGCTCGAAGGCGGAAGGGTCGATATTGCCGAGATCGACCAGCGGCACTTCCGCCCGGCTCCAGTCGACCGCCGCCGGCGAATCGTAGCGCCGGTAGGTCAGGGGCACGCCGGCCTGCCTGGCGCCCATGTCGAGCACGCGCGCATCGCCGACGACGACGAGCCGCGCGACCTTGTCCATTTCGCCTTCGTGGAGCAGCCGCGCCGTCTGCTCGGGCCCGATCCCGGTGCAGTCGCCGGGAACCAGAGCCAGTACGGGAAGAGTGTCGCGCATCATCGAATTACCTGTGTTGAACCGGGATCTGTCATGAATCGGCCGGCACGCGCTTCAGCGCGGGAGCCGGCCGCGCGTCTATGGCGGCGCTGCAGCCGAGCGTGCGCAGGAAGCGCGCCTTGCCGGCGAGGATGTGCCGTTCCAGCAGGCGCGCGGCGGTGGTGGAATCGCCGTTGCTCAGCGCCTCGACGATCGCCTTGTGCTCGTCGTTGGAGACGCGCATCGAGCCCGGCAGCACGAGGCCGCGGCGCCGGAACAGGTGAAGTTCGGCCTCCAGCAGCGGGTACATCTCGATCAGCTTGGCGTTGTCCGAGGCGACCACCACCTGGCGGTGGATCTCATTGTTGAGCGTGTAGAAGGTCGCGAGGTCCGATGCCTCGATCGCCTCGTCCATCCGGCGGATCAGGTCCTTCATCTCCCGCAACTGGGCGGTGGTGATGATCGCGGCGGCAAGGCGCCCGGCGGTGCCGAACAGCCCCGCGCGGATGTCGTACAGGTCGAGCGCTTCCTTGGTGCCGATCTCGCGCACGAAGAAGCCCCGGTTGAGCTCGCTGCGCAGCAGCCCGATCTGCTCCAGCGCGCGACAGGCCTCGCGCACCGGGCCGCGGCTGATGCCGAGCCGCAGGGCCAGCGCGCTCTCGTTGATGCGGGTCCCGCCGACCAGCTCGCCGGCCCCGATCATGCGCTCGATCTCGCGCTGGATCGGCGGCACGAAGGAGGCAGTGCGCGGGATGCGGGTGGGAGGGATGTCGTCGCGACGGGACATGTCGAAGTCTGGCGCCCCGGATCGCAAATTGTCAACATTTATGCCGCATTATTCTCTTATGCAGGTCAATTACTGATTCCCGACACACCCGATTCCGCCCGACCTGCACCGCCGCACGTCACCGATTGTTCGCCAATAAATTACGTATAATCAATCAATTACCTAATAGATCGCGATCGCCGCCCCTGCCGATCCCAATCTCACGTTATCGAAAATTGTTGACACTTTGGCGCGAGGCGAACAACGTGCGGACCGTAAGGCCGGCCGTTGCCGCGGGCAGAGATGCAGGAGTTTCCATGACGACATATTCGATAGCGGTCATCCCCGGCGACGGGATCGGCAACGAGGTGGTGCCCGAGGCCCAGCGCGTACTGGAGGCGGCGGCCCGCGCCGGCGGCTTCGAGCTGGACTGGACCCACTACGACTGGAGCTGCGAGCGTTTCGCCAAGACCGGCTCCATGATGCCCGCCGACGGGCTCGACCGGATCCGCGACAAGGACGCGATCTTCCTCGGCGCGGTCGGCTTTCCGGGCGTGCCGGACCATGTGTCGCTGTGGGGCCTGCTGATCCCCATCCGCCGTGGCTTCCATCAATATGTGAACCTGCGCCCCGTGAAGCTGATGAAGGGCGTGGAAAGCCCGCTCAAGGGCCGCGAGCCGGGCGACATCGACTTCTACGTCGTGCGCGAGAACAACGAGGGCGAATATTCCTCAATCGGCGGGCGGCTCTATGAGGGGCAGCCGGACGAGCTGGTGATGCAGCAGTCCGTCTTCACCCGGCGCGGCTGCGACCGGGTGATGCGCTACGCGTTCGATCTCGCCGCCGGGCGGAAGAAGCACGTCACCTCGGCCACCAAGTCGAACGGCATCAGCCACACCATGCCCTATTGGGACGAGCGCTTCGCGGCCGTCGCCAAGGACTATCCGGGCTTCACCACCGACCAGTTCCACATCGACATCCTGACCGCGCATTTCGTGCGCAACCCGGACTGGTTCGACGTCGTGGTGGCCTCGAACCTCTTCGGCGACATCCTGTCGGATCTCGGCCCGGCCGTGGTCGGCTCGATCGGCATCGCGCCGGGCGCCAACATCAACCCCGAGAAGGACTACCCCTCCATGTTCGAGCCGGTGCACGGCTCGGCGCCGGACATCGCCGGCAAGGGCATCGCCAACCCCATCGGCCAGGTCTGGTCAGGCGCGATGATGCTGCGCCATCTCGGCGAGGAGGCGGCCGCGCGGGCCATCGAGACCGCCATCGAGGACGTGCTCGCCCGCCGCGACAGCCTCACGCGCGACCTCGGCGGCACCGCCGGCACCCGCGAGCTGACCGACGCCATCATCGGCGCCCTGCCCGCGAGCCGCGTGCACTCGCCGGCCGCCTGAGCGCCATTGCCTGAACCAGACAACAGCGGGAAACGCCACATGACACAGCATCAGACGAACCCGGCTCAGGGGCGGCCGATCATCGAGGGCCTCACCCATCAGGTGGCCGAATTCGTCATCGACACCGACTATGCCGACGTGCCCGAGGAGGTGATCGAGCTCGGCAAGAAGTCGATCCTCGACGGCATCGGGCTCGCCCTGTCGGGATCGGTGGCGAAGAGCGGCGAATACATCCAGGCCTATCTCGCCGGCCTCGGCATCCAGCAGGGTCCCGCCACGGTGATCGGCACCTCGCTGAAGGTGCCGCCGCGCTTCGCCGCCTTCGCCAACGGCGTCGGCATCCACGCCGACGACTATGACGACACCCAGCTCGCAGTCGCCAAGGACCGCGTCTACGGGCTGCTCACGCACCCCACAGCCCCGGCGCTGCCGGCCGCGCTCGCCATGGCGGAAGCGGGCGGCCGCTCGGGCGCGGAGATGATGCTCGCCTACCATCTCGGCGTGGAGGTGGAGTGCAAGATCGCCGAGGCGATCAACCCGCGCCATTACCAGCACGGGTTCCACGCGACCGCGACCTGCGGCACCTATGCGGCCGCGGCGGCCGCCTCCAAGCTGAAGGGGCTCTCCGCCGAGCAGGTCGTGCGGGCGCTGGGCTGCGCGGGCAGCCAGTCGGCCGGCCTTCGCGAGAATTTCGGCACCATGATGAAGCCGTTCCACGCCGGGCGCTCGTCCGAAAGCGGCGTGGTGGCGGCGGACTTCGCCGAGCTGGGGTGGACCACCACCGACAAGATCCTGGAGGCGCCGCGCGGCTTCTTCCAGGCGGCGGGCGGCGGCTACGATCCCGACGCCATCGTCGGCAAGCTCGGGCGGCCCTGGACGTTCGCCTTCCCCGGCGTCTCCATCAAGCCGCATCCCTCGGGCTCGCTCACCCATCCGGGCATGACCGAGATGCTGCGCCTCATCCACGAGCACGCCATCAAGGCGGAGGATGTCGAACGCGTCGATGTCGGCACCAACCAGAACATGCCGAACGCTCTGATCCATCATCGTCCGAAGAACGAGCTGCAGGCCAAGTTCTCCATGGAATTCTGCATGGCGATCCTGCTGCTCGACGGACGCGGCAGCCTGCCCGAGTTCACCGACGAGACGGTCGAGCGCCCGGACGTGAAGGCGATGATCGAGCGGGTCAACTTCCACGTCCATCCGGAGGCGGAAGCGGCCGGCTACGACAAGATGACGACCATCATCGACATCCACATGAAGGACGGGCGCACCCTCTCGGGCCGCGCGGATTTCGGCAAGGGAAGCCCGGCGAATCCGATGAGCTATGACGAATGCGCCGACAAGTTCCGCGGTTGCGCGGAGTTCGCGCGCTGGGACGGCGCCAAGACCGAGGCGATCGTCGAGATGGTCCGCCGTCTCGACGACGTGGCGGATATCCGCGAGCTGACCCGGCTCTGCGCCTGACATCGGGCTGGATAATGTGGAACGGGCGCCCTCGCGGCGCCCGTTTCATTTGGCGGGTCCATATGCCGTTATCCGGCAGGCACGCCGATGCGAGCATGGCTTGAGGCGACGTCACCAAGGCTCCCGGCGGCCGATGGCCGTCGACGCCGCTTCGCCGTTGCCGACCCGCCCGACGCCATCCAACCCAATTTCATCCCTCGTTTCGGGCGCATCGCTCTCTCCAATGGTCACCGCGACGTCGGCGGCGGGGCACGCCATCGCCTCCCGTGCGCGCCGCGGCGCGGTCTCTCCATGAGATAGAACCGCCGTCGAACGCATCATGATTTCATATAATTAAATTAATCCGCTCGCATTATTAGGCACTGCGCTCAAATATTGTTCACAACGACAATTCATTTTGACATGAAATCGCGCAGATATAGGCTTTTCGCCAACGATCTTCCCCGCGACCCGCTATTTTACAATATTAAATAAGGAGGCATGATGCAGTTCGCTCCTCCCCGCTCAACCCGCCGCCAGTTCGCCGCCCTTTGCGGGGCCGCGATGATCGCCGCTTCGACGCTTGCCATGGTTCAGAACGCCTCCGCCGACCCTGCCCTCTCGCTTCGGCTCAACTGGAAGATGAAGGGCGAGTTCGCGCCCTTCATCGTCGCGGCCGAGAAGGGGTTCTTCAAGGATGAGGGCCTCGACCTCGACGTGAAGGAAGGCAGCGGCGCCACGCTCGCCATCCAGTCGGTGGCGACCGGCAAGGACGCCTTCGCCTATGTTCCCTCGGTCCAGCTCATCCAGGCGGTGAACAAGGGCGTGCCGATCAAGGCCGTCGCCACCGTGTCCAAGGTGGATTCCATGGGCTTCGTGGCCCGGCCGGGCGTGACACTGGCGACGCCGAAGGACCTTGAAGGCAAGAAGGTGGAGATCGCCGCCTCCTCGACCTTCCACAACATCTGGGACGCCTTCGCAAAGAAGAACGGCATCGACGCGAGCAAGGTGGATGTGGTGAGCGTCAATCCGGGCGCGCGCTTCGGCCTGCTGCTCTCCGGCAAGGTCGACATCCTCGCCGACATCTTCATCACCAACGAGCTGCCGGTGCTCGCCTCCCAGACACCCGAGAAGCTCCAGAGCCTCGCGGTCGGCGATTTCGGCTTCCCGATCATCGGCTACACGCTCATCACCACGAACGAGATGATCGAGAAGCATCCCGACGAGGTGAAGAAGTTCGTCGCCGCCGCGCGCAAGGGCTTCGAGTTCACCCGGGAGCATCCCGAGGAGGCCGCCAAGATTGCCTCCGCCGCCTATCCCGCCCAGCTTCCGGACGGCCCCACGCGCGGCCAGGTGGACGCGCTCGATAGCTTCCTCTCCCGGGGCAGCCCGAAGGCGCTGTTCGTGGGCAGCGACGAGGGCTGGCAGAACACCCTCGACATCCTCGCGGCGGCCGGCGTCATCGACGAGAAGAAGGCGCCGTCCGACTACTACACCAACGCGTTCGTCTCCGAAAAATGACCGACATACTGAGATCCTTCGAGGTCGCCGGCATCCCGCCGGCGACCGGGCCCTGGGCCCGGGCGGTGGAGTGGAACGGCCTGATCTTCCTTTCCGGCCTGCGCGGGCTGGAGTTCGAGACCGGCGCGCCCGCCGCCACGCTGGAGCGCCGCCTCGAACTCATCCACACTCACCTCGCCCTGACCCTCGAGCAGCACGGCAGCGACCTCGCCTCCGTCATCGCTTCGCGCGCCTATGTCACCGACATGGCCGGCCTGCGTCCGGCAGTGAACGGCTTCTATGAGCGCGCCTTCGGGCCGAACCTGCCTACCCGCACCATCCTCGAGGTCTCCGGCCTGAACCAGGACGACGACGTCGAGATCGAATTCGTGGCGGTGCGCCGCCGGCCGGCCGCCCCATGAAGGCGGCCACGCTCGGCACCGTCCTGCCGCCCCTCGCCGCCCTGCTGGTGCTGGTCGCGCTGTGGCAGGCGAGCACGGACGTGTTCGCGATTCCGGACTACATCCTGCCGTCCCCACTCGCGATCGCCGAGGCGGTGGTCGCCAACTGGCCGCTGCTGCTGAAGCAGAGCTGGGCGACCTTCGTGGAATCGATGCTAGGCTTCGGCCTCGGCATCGTCGTCGGCATCCCGCTCGCGGTGCTCATCGCCTGCTCGCCGGCCGCCGAGAAGACCTTCTATCCGCTACTGGTGGCGAGCCAGTCGGTGCCCAAGGTGGCGCTCGCGCCGATCTTCGTGGTGTGGTTCGGCTTCGGCCTGTTGCCCAAGGTGCTCATCGCCTTCTCCATCGCCTTCTTCCCGGTGGTGGTGAACACGGTGGTGGGGCTCCAGCGCACCCCGCCGGACATGATCCGGCTGATGCGCGCGCTCGGCAGCTCGCCGCTCGAGACCTTCTGGCGGGTGCGCATTCCCATGGCCTCGCCCTTCATCTTCGCCGGCATCAAGATCTCGTCCGCCTTCGCCGTGGTGGGCGCGATCGTGGGCGAGTTCATCGCCGCGGAGCAGGGGCTCGGCTACCTGCAGCTCGTCGCCAACAACAACCTGCAGATCCCGCTGCTCTTCGCCTGCCTGCTCATGCTCTCGGTGCTCGGCGCGGTGATCTACTATCTCGTCGTGCTGGTCGAGCGGCTCATCCTGCCCGCGCCGCTGCGCGCCCTGCAGAACGGGGAGCCCGGCCAATGACACACGCGAGGGAAGCCAGCACCACACCCCGCGGCACGGCGATCTCCATCCGCGACGTCGGCATGGAGTTCTCGCGACGGGGACAGAGCGTCACCGCGCTCGACGGCGTCTCGCTCGACATCGCCGCCGGCACCTTCTGCTCGGTGCTGGGGCCGAGCGGCTGCGGCAAGAGCACCCTTCTTTCCCTCGTCTCCGGCCTCGCCAGGCCAACGCGCGGCGAGGTGCGGGTGGACGGGCGCCCGCTTGCCGGGCCCTATCACGACGTCGGCATCGTCTTCCAGAGCGACGTGCTCCTGCCGTGGATGACCATCCTCGACAACATCCTGCTCCCGGCCAGGGTCAAGAAGCAGGACATGGGCGCGGCCAGGGCCCGAGGTCTCAGGCTGCTGGAGAATGTCGGGCTCATCGACTTTCGCGACCACTATCCCAGCGAGCTGTCCGGCGGGATGCGCCAGCGCGCCTCGATCTGCCGGGCGCTGCTGACGGAGCCTTCGGTGCTGCTGATGGACGAGCCGTTCGGCGCGCTCGACGCGCTGACGCGCGAGAAGATGCAGCTCGACCTCAACCGGATCTGGGCCGAGGACGCCAAGACCGTGATGTTCATCACCCACGACATCGAGGAAGCCGTCGCGCTGGCCGACCAGGTCATCGTCATGGGGCCGCGCCCCGGCAAGGTCATCCGGCGATACGAGATCGACTTCGCCCAGCCGCGGACCCTCGGCATACGCCGCGAGCCCCGCTTTCAGGATATCGTCGACGACATCCGAAACGTCTTCCATTCCGCCGGCGTGCTCTGATAGCCCATCCCTTCGCACCGTCGGCACCTGCCCGAACGCCGCCACCGGGCGCCGCTACACGATGCGCCGCCCCCACACCCGGACCCCCGTCATGGATGACCAGCCGTCCGCCGTTCCCGCACGCACCATCTGGCTGATGGCGGCGACGGCCGGCATCGTCGTCGCCAACAACTATTACAACCAGCCCCTGCTCAACGACCTTGCCGGGACCTTCGCGGTCACCGACGACGCCGCTTCGTGGATCTCCAGCCTGACGCAGACGGGCTATGCGCTCGGCCTGCTCTTAATCCTGCCGCTGGGCGACCAGGTGGACCGGCGCAAGCTGATCTCGGTCATGCTGGTGCTCTCGGCCGCCATGCTGCTGCTGTTCAGCCAGGCGCGTAATTTCCCGCTTCTGCTCGCCGCCGGGTTCTCGATCGGCCTGACCAGCATCGTGCCGCAGATCCTGCCGCCCATCGTCAGCCAGATCGTGCCGCCCTCCTCCGCGCCGCAGGCGGTAGGGCACGTCATGGGCGGGCTGCTGCTCGGCATCGTGCTGTCGCGCTTCGTGGGCGGATGGCTCGGCGCGCTGATCGGCTGGCGGCTGGTCTTCGCGCTGGCGGCGCTGGTGATGCTCGCCCTCATGGTGGTGCTGCGCCGGGCGCTGCCCGCCCTCAAGCCGGCCCATGGCGGCTCCTATCTGAGCCTGCTCTCGAGCCTGCCGAAGCTGCTGCACCGCTACGCGCGGCTGCGCTCGCTGTCGCTGGCCGCGGCGCTCCAGTTCGGCGCCTTCAGCCTGTTCTGGTCCACCCTCACCTTCCACCTCGCCGCCATGCCGGGCCACTATTCGTCGAAGATGGCGGGCTCCTTCGCCCTCGTCGGGGCCATCGGCGTGATCGGCGCCATGTCGGCGGCGCGGATCACCAAGCGCTTCTCGCTGCGGACGGTGCTGGTGCTGAGCGGCGCGCTGATGGCGGCGGCCTTCCCGCTGTTCGCTGCCGCGCACGAATCCCTGTTCTGGATGGTCCCTGCGGTGGTCATCCTCGATCTCGGCATGCAGATGAGCCACGTCTCCAGCATGGCGAACATACTGGTCCTCGACCGCGACGCGGCGAGCCGGCTCAACACGGTCTATATGGTGACCCGCTTCGCCGGCGGCGCGCTGGGCACCGTGATCGGCGGTCTCGCCTGGGCCCATGGCGGGTGGCTCGCGGTGTGCGCGGCGGGCGGGCTGCTCTGCCTTGTCGCCCTCGTCGTCAACGGGCGCACCGGCGTTGCACCGGCGGCTGGGGGAAACTAGAGACGTGACACGGCGAATGTGACACGGCGGACGTGGCACGGGTAGACGTGGCACGTGCCACCGTCGCGAGCTGGAGAGATCGTGCCCATGCCGAGCCGGCCTTCCTCTCATGCCGCCCGGGAGCCGCGCATCGAGCCGTCCGACGTGACGAGCGAGATGGCGCAGGTGGTCGTCCAGGACAGCGTGCCCGCCCACGGGCCGGCCACGGCCCCCGGCGCACCCCGCGAGAAGGACGATGCGAGCGTCACCATCCAGTCGGTGGACCGGGCGCTCTCCATCCTCGAATACATCGCCTCCGCACGCGAGCCGCGCCGGCTGCAGGATGTGGCGGCAGCGGTCGGCCTGAAGGTGCCGACCTGCTACCACCTGCTCAACTCGCTGGTGAAGCGCGACTTCGTGCGGCGCAACGCGCACCCGAAATTCTACTATCTCGGCCCTAAGCTCGCCGAGCTCGCCCATCGCGAGAGCGCCGCCTTCGACATCCGGCGCGGCGTGCGCGGCGTGCTCAAGGACCTCGCGCGCGACAGCCAAGCGAGCGCGGCCATGGCGAGCCTCACGCGTACCCATCTCGAGCTCTCGGTAGAGGTGGAGGCGCCCGGCGGGCTGTCCTTCGACGGCTATCGCGACGACATCCGGCGCGCCTGCCATGCGACCGCGCTCGGCAAGGCGATCCTCGCCTGGCTGCCGGAGGCGGAGATCGCCCGCGTGGTGGCCGAGCACGGGCTGCCGGTCTTCACCGAGCGGACCATCGATTCCCTCGGCGAGCTGATCGAGAGCCTGCGGCTGGTGCGCCGGCACGGATTTGCGGTCGAGGACGGCGAATACCGGCCCGGGGTGAGCGCGCTGGCGCTCGCGATCCGCGACCCGTGGGGCGCCGTGGTCGGCTCCATCGGCTGCCTCATTCCGCGCGACTCGGACGAGATGGCGCGGCTGCGCGATCTGCACCGGCAGGTCGACGCCGCCGCCAGATCCGTCTCGGCCATGTTCTAGGATCGGGGCGCGGCCTCGCCGGCCAGAGCCGCATCAGTCGATCTTGGCGCCAAGTTCTCTCGCGTAATTCTCCAGTATGGGAACCGCCCGGGTGCGGATTTCCTCGGTGAAGCGCGCGTTGAGCCCGGAGATTGTCAGCGCGCCCCGGAAATGGCCCGACGTCGAGAAGACCGGCGTCGAGATCGAGGCGATGTTGGGGTTGCGCGTCGCGTCCAGGCTGACCGTGCCGTGCGCGTTGAAGACGGACAGGTCCGGCAGCTCCTCGCCGGTGTTCCGGCGCAGCACGAGACCCGATGCCCCGGTTCCCAGCCGCAGGCGCACGCCCTCCTCCACCCCGTATTTCTCGAGGCTCGGGCTGTTCTCGCGGAACAGGCAGACCCGGTCGTTTCCCGCCCGCACGAAGTAGGAGGCGGTCTCGCCCGTGGCGTCGACGAGGCGGCGCAGGACGGGGCGGATCAGCTCGGCGGAATCGAACTCCTGGCGGAAGATAAGGCCGAGATGCCAGACACTTGCGCCGATCGAGAAGCGGCCTTCGGCGTCGCGGTCGATGAAGCCGTAGATCGCCATCGAGCGGGTGAGGCGGAGGATCGTGCTCTTGTGCAGGCCGGTCTCGGCGGCCAGCTCGGCGAGCGACATCTTCGGCCTGCGGATTCCGAACGCCGACAGGATGGACAGGGCCCTCTCCACCGACTCGGTGCGCAGCGCTCCCATGCGTTCTCCCAGGTGAAACGGGCCTGTTCTGCGATTGCCACGAACTTGGTCGTTTGTCTAGAAAACGGGCGAACATCATCAAGAATTCTAATCTTACTCCTGGGAGGAGACAGGATGACTTTGCTCACGTCCAAGTTCCTTGCGCCGATTGCCGTGACTTGCCTGCTGGCACTGCCGGCGCACGCCGCAACCGTCAATTTCACGCTGGGCACCGAGAACAACAGCTCGGATTTCAGCGTCCAGGCGATGCAGCACTGGAAGAAGCTGCTGGCCGACCGGTCGAACGGCGAGCTGCAGATGACCATCGTCGACGGCGGCGCGCTCGGCTCGGGCGTCGAGGTGCTCCAGCAGCTGTCCAACGACGAGATCCAGGTCAGCATCTCGGGGCCGACCCTCGTCCATTCGATGGCCAAGCCCTACCAGTGCATGGAGGCGGAGTTCGTCTATGACGACGCCGACCATGGCTACCGCGTGTGGACCGGCAAGCTCGGCAAGGAGCTGTCGGACTACATGACCAAGAACTACGACATCACCATCAGCGGTGTCGGCTATCGCGGCGCGCGCGTGGTGACGGCGAACAAGCCGATCCGCGAGCCCTCGGACCTGCAGGGCCTGAAGATCCGCGTGACCAACCCGCTGCGCAGCAAGGTGTTCGCCGCGTTCGGCGCGCTGCCCGGCCCGCTGCCCTATTCCGAGCTCTACGGCGCGCTGCGCCAGGGCGTGTTCGACTCGCAGGAGAACCCGATCTCCGCGATCTTCGCCCAGAAGTTCTACGAAGTGCAGAAGACGGTCGACCTGACCGACCACGTCCAGAGCTACTACATCGTCACCACCAACACCGAATTCCTGGACGGGCTGAGCGACGAGCAGCGCAAGATCTTCAACGAGACCGCGGCCGAGACGATGACCTGGCTGAACGCGCTCGTGAAGAAGCAGGAAGGCGAGCTGCTCGACGAGATCAAGAAGGCGGGCGTCGAGGTCGTGAAATCCGACGTCCCCGCCTTCAAGAAGATCGCCGAGCCGATCGTGCAGGACTTCGCGGCCAAGAACTGCCGTCCCGGCATTCTCGACGACATCGCTGCCGCCAAGTGATGTCGGGGACGCGCGCCGGGGAGGCGCGCGTCGCCCCAGGGAGACACCCATGAAACTTCTCAACGCCGTGGATCGCCTGGTCCAGGTGGTCGCCTTCGCCATGTTCGCCGGCATGTTCGTGCTGACGCTGGCGCAGGTGCTGTTCCGCTATTTCCTGCAGATCCCGGTTCCCTGGACCGAGGAAGCCGCGCGCGCCCTGTTCGCCCTGTCGGTGCTGAGCGGCATCACGCTCGCCTACCGCCAGCGCGAGCACGTCATGGTCGACTTCCTGTTCGCGCAGTTCAGCCCGGCGATGAAGCGCGTCTTCTCGATCGCCTTCGCCCTGTCGATCCTGTTCTTCCTCGCGCTGTGGGCGAGCGGCGCGGTCCACATGGCCGAGCGCAACTGGTCGATCACGCTGATCACGATCGGCTGGTTCCGCATCAGCTATTACTACCTGTGGGAGCTGGCGATGATCACGCTGCTGGCCGTCTACGTGCTCATCGACCTCAAGAACCTCGTCACGGGCCAGACCGTCAGCCTCCAGGACGGCGAACAGGAGATCGACCTGTGATCCTGTTCACCCTCGTCGTCGTCCTCTTCCTCGTCCTGCTGATGATCGGCTACCCGGTCGGCTTCGCCGCCGGCCTGTCCTCCTTCATCGGCGCCGGCCTCGTCTTCGGCGGGCTGTTCGACATCCGCGCCAGCGCGATGATCGCGCGCCTCGCGCTCAGCAGCATGGACAGCTTCCTGCTGCTCGCCATTCCCTTCTTCATCCTCGCCGGGCGGCTGATGAACTTCGGCGGCATCACCGAGCGCATGTTCGCGTTCGTGGCGCTGCTGGTCCGTCCGATCCGCGGCGGCCTCGGCCATGCCAACGTGATGGCGAGCGTGATCTTCGCCGGCATGTCCGGCTCGGCGACGGCCGATGCGGTCGGCCTCGGCCAGATCGAGATGAAGGCCATGCTGAGCCAGGGCTACCAGCGCGAGTTCAGCGCCGGCGTCACGGCCGCCTCGTCCCTGATCGGCCCGATCCTGCCGCCCTCGATCGCGCTCGTCGCCTATTCGGTGCAGGCGGAAGTCTCGGTCGAGCGCATGTTCTTCGCCGCGATCGTGCCGGCGCTGATGATGGCGGTGGCCTATATGGGCTACGTCGCCTGGCGCGCCCGCAAGGACGGGATGCCCATCGGCACCCGCGCCACGATGGCCGAGATCTGGCCGGCGTTCCGCGTCGCGATCCTGCCGATCCTGACGCCGTTCATCATCATGGGCGGCATCTACACCGGCATCTTCACCCCGACCGAAGCCGCCGCCGTCGCCGCGCTCTATGCCCTGTGCCTCGGCCTGTTCGTCTACCGCGCCTACGGCCCCACGCGGCTGGCGCGCGAGCTGATGGGCACGTTGATCGACACCGCGGTCATCATGGTCATCATCATCTTCACCTCGGCCTTCGGGGTGGTGATGATCCGGGCCGGCATTCCCGGCGCGCTGGCCGAGTTCTTCGCCAGCCTGACCAGCAACGCGACCGTGCTGCTGTTCCTGATGGTCGTCCTGTGGATGGTCGTCGGCTGCTTCATGGCGCAAACCCCGGCGATCCTGATCCTGACGCCGATCCTGATGCCGATCATCAAGAGCTACGGCATCGACCCGATCCAGTTCGGCATCCTGATGACGCTGACCCTGACGCTGGGGCTGCTGACGCCGCCCGTGGGCATGGTGCTCTACGCCCTGACACGCGTCACCGGGCTCAGCTTCCGCGAACTGGTCAGGGTGTCGGTCCCCTATGTCTGGCTGACGCTCGGCGTGATCGTGATCCTGATCCTGCTGCCGGGCCTCATCACCTTCCTGCCGGATCTGCTGCTATGACCGCCCTGTCCCTCCCTCCCGGGACGTGGGACACCCATGTCCACGTCTTCGAGCCCGACCGCTTCCCCTATGCGGCGGTGCGCAGCTACACGCCGGGCACCGCCTCGCTGGAGACGTTGCAGGAGCGCCACCGGCAGTGGGGCGTCGCCCATGCCGTGCTGGTCCAGCCGAGCGTCTACGGCGCCGACAATGCCTGCCTCATCGACGCGCTGCGGCGGCTCGGGCCCTCGGCCCGGGGCGTGGCGGTCGCCGACGTCGCGACGCTCGACGACAACCGGCTCGCCGAGTTCGCCGGCGCCGGGATCCGCGGCTTCCGCGTCAACCTGATGGCGGGAAGCGCGCTCGATGCGGACGAGGCGTTCTTCGGCATGGCCGGACGCCTGCGTGGCACCGGCCTGTTCCTGCAGCTCTACGCGCCGCTCGCGACCATCCTCGCCCGCGCCTCGACCCTCGAGAAAGCCGGCATCCCGGTGGTGCTGGACCATTTCGCCGGGGCCGGCGCGGAAGACGATGCGCGCAGCATGGAGCAGCTCGCCGCGCTCGCCGGTTCCGCGCCGATCTGGATCAAGCTTTCCGCCGACTACCGCATCGGCCAGTCCTCGGAGGCGCCGGAGACGCGCGCGCTTGATCTCATCCGCCGGTTCGAGGCGATGGTGCCGGACCGGCTGATCTGGGGCTCGGACTGGCCCCACACCGGCGGCGGCGCGGCGCGCAAGGCGCGGGGGCCCGACGACATCGAGCCCTTCCGCAAGGTCTACGCGCTCTCGGTGCCCCAGCTCATGGCCGATGCCGGGCTCGACGCGGAGGCCCGCCACCGGATCCTCGTCGACAACCCCACGACGCTCTTCGGGGCGGCTCCCCATTCTCCCCCTCTCGCGCAGCATGCGGCTTCTGTCTCCGGGACAGGCCAAAGGAACTGATGGCATGAAGATCGCCCTTCTTCCCGGCGACGGGATCGGCCCCGAAATCACCGCCGCCACCCGTCTGGTCATGGAGGCCGCGGACCGGCAGCACCGGATCGGCTTCGACTTCGAGGAAATCGACATCGGCTTCGCGGCGCTGAAGGCGCACGGCTCGACCCTGCCCGACAGCGCCTTCGAGGCGGCGCGGGCGGCGGACGGGCTGATCCTCGGGCCGGTCTCCCATCTCGACTATCCCCCGCGCGACAAGGGCGGGCTGAACCCCTCCGGCGAGCTGCGCAAGCGGCTCGACCTGTTCGCCAACATCCGCCCCGCCGTCACCCGGCCCGAGCTGCCCTCGGCGACGGGCGCCAGCTTCGACATGGTGATCTATCGCGAGAACACGGAAGGCTTCTACGCCGACCGCTGCATGTATGCCGGCCCGGGCGAGCTCCAGGTCACGGCCGACGTGACCCTGTCGATGCGGCGCATCACGCGGCAGGCCTCGCTGCGGATCGCCGAGGCGGCGTTCGAGGGCGCCCGCGCGCGCCGCAAGCACGTCACCGCCGTGCACAAGCAGAACGTCCTCAAGATCACGGACGGCCTGTTCCTCGGCTGCTGCCGCGAAGTCGCCGCGCGCTATCCCGACGTCGCCTATGACGAACTGATCATCGACGCGGCCTGCGCCCATCTCGTGCGCCGGCCCGAGGCCTTCGACGTGATCGTCACCACCAACATGTTCGGCGACATCCTGTCCGACCTCGCCTCCGAATTGTCGGGCAGCCTCGGCCTCGCCGCCTCGGTCAATGCCGGCGAGACCATCGCGATGGCGCAGGCGCAGCACGGCTCGGCCCCGGACATCGCCGGGCAGGGCATCGCCAACCCGTCCTCGCTGATCGGCTCGGCCGGGATGCTGCTCGAATGGCTCGGCCTGCACCGCCAGCGCCCCGAGCTCTCGGCGGCGGGCCGCTCGATCCTGACCGCGCTGGACATGGCGCTGAAAGATCCCTCGACCCGGACCCGCGACCTCGGCGGGCAGCTCGGAACGCAGGCCTTCGCGCAGGCGGTAGCCGACCGGGTCGGCTCCACCGTCCCCAGCCACTGAGTGGCGACCTTACGGAATCTTCTGGAGACCACCGATGATCAAGTCGATCAATCCGGCGACCGGCGACGTTATTGACAGCTTCGAGGCGCACAGCGCGGGCGAGGTCGATGCGATCCTCGCGGCGGCCGATCGTGCGCAGCGCTCCTGGCGCCGGGTGCCGATCGAGAAGCGGGTCCTGCTGCTCACCGAGATGGCCAAGGTGCTGCGCGCGAACAAGGAGGCCTACGCCCGCCTCATCACCGAGGAGATCGGCAAGCCGATCACCGAGTCGCGCGGCGAGATCGAGAAGTGCGCCGTCACCTGCGATTTCTACGCCTCCCACGCGCAGGGCTTCCTCGCCGACGAGACGATCGAGTCCAACGCGACGGAATCGGGCGTGGTGTTCGACCCGCTCGGCGTGGTGCTCGCCATCATGCCGTGGAACTACCCGTTCTGGCAGTTCGTGCGCTTCGCCGCCCCGGCCCTCGCCGCCGGCAACGGGGCGATCCTGAAGCACGCCAACAACGTGCCGCGCAGCGCGCTCGCGATCGAGGCGATGATGCGCGAGGCGGGCTGCCCCGACGGGCTGATGCGCACGCTGCTGGTCGAAGCCTCGGAGGTCGCGGGCATCATCGCCGACGACCGGATCGCGGCGGTGACGCTGACCGGCTCCACCGAGGTCGGCGCCATCGTCGCCTCGCAGGCGGGCAAGGCGCTCAAGAAGCAGGTGCTCGAGCTGGGAGGGTCCGACCCGTTCATCGTGCTGCCCGACGCCGACATCGCGACGGCGGCCGCCACCGCGGTCAAGGCGCGCTTCGTCAATGTCGGCCAGTCCTGCGTCAACGCCAAGCGCTTCATCGTCCATGAGGACGTCGCGGACGCGTTCAACGAGGCCTTCATCGCGGGCATCCGTGCGCTGAAGATCGGCGATCCGATGGACGAGGCCACCCAGATCGGCCCGATGGCGCGCGCCAATCTGCGCGACGGTCTCCACGACCAGGTGACGCGCTCCATCGCCGATGGGGCGGTGCTGGTGCTCGGCGGCAAGCCGATCGAGGGTCCCGGCTGCTACTACGCGCCGACGCTGCTCGACCGGGTGACGCCCGACCACACCTCCTTCAAGGAGGAGCTCTTCGGCCCGGTCGCTTCGGTCATCCGCTTCAGCTCGACCGAGGAGGCGATCGCGCTCGCCAACGACACCGAGTTCGGCCTCGGCGCGGCGGTGTGGACCGCCGACCTCGACCTTGCCCGCCGCATGGCGCGCGAGATCGACGCCGGCGCGGTGTTCATCAACGGCATGGTGGCCTCGGACGCGCGCCTGCCCTTCGGCGGCATCAAGCGGTCGGGCTACGGGCGCGAGCTCGGCAGCTACGGCATCCGCGAGTTCACCAACATCAAGACCGTCTGGATCGGCCCGGCCAAGTGAGCCCGGCGAACTGAACCCCGCGACGTGAAGGAGACTTCCATGTCCGACAAGAGCGCCGCCATCCTGCGGCCCGACCAGCTTCCGGTGAACGACCGCGGCAATGGCGCCCGGACCATCCCGCTGGTGACCCGCACCTGCGGCTCGACCAGCCTGATCAACGGCATCACCGCCTTCGATCCGGGCGCGAAGATCGGCCTGCACTTCCACAATTGCGAGGAGAGCGTGATGATCCTCGAGGGCGAGGCGATCGCCGAGATCGACGGCGAGCGCATCCCGCTCAAGACCGGGGACACGACCTGGATCCCGGCCAACGTGCCCCACCGCTTCCTCAACGAGAGCGATGGGCCGATGCGCATCTTCTGGACCTACGCCACGGTGGACGCCACGCGCACCATGGTCGAGAGCGGCGTCGAGCAGTCGATCGACGAGGAGCACGAGAAGGCGAAGCGGGCACGCTCGGCGAGCTAGCGCACGGAGGCGAGACCTCCGCGCTTGCGTCAGCAAGGATTCGTCTAGCCGGGCGGCGTTCCCGCCCGGCTAGAACAGCCGTCCCGGCAGCCACAGCACCAAGCCGGGAAAGACCGCCAGCAGGGCGCCGACCAGGCAGGTGATGACGAAGAAGGGGAAGGCCGCGGCGGAGAGCCGCGACAGCCCGATGCCCGTCATCCCCTGCAGCACGAACAGGTTGAAGCCGATGGGCGGGGTGAGCTGGCCGAGCTCGGCCATCACCACCAGGAACACCCCGAACCAGATCGGGTCGTAGCCGGCTGCGACCACCAGAGGCAGCACGATCGGCACGCTCATCACCATCATCGACACGCCGTCCAGCGCGCAGCCGAGCGCGACATAGACGAGGCCGAGCACCAGGATCAGCGCGAACGGGTGCAGGTGCAGGCTCGAAATGGCGGTCGAGACGTCCTGCGGCACATGCATGTAGCCCATCGCCGCCGACATGAAGCTCGCCGCGGCCATCAGCGAGAGCAGCATGGACGAGGTCTTGACCGTGTTCATCAGTGCGGTCGCGAAGATGCGCAGCGTGAGCTGCCGGCTTGCGAGCGTCATCACCACGGTGGCGAGGAGGCCCATCACCGCCGATTCCGACGGCGTGGCGACGCCCGTATAGATGCTGCCAAGGACCACGACGATCAGCAGCACGATGGGGCCGAGGTCGCGCAGCGCGGCAAACCGGTCCCTCCAGTCCACCCGCTGCGCTCCCGGCGCGAGCGACGGGTTCAAAAGGCAGCGCAGCATGATGTAGCCGCTGTAGGAGAGCGCGAGGATCGCGCCGGGAATGACGCCGGCGGCGAACATCTTGGCGATCGAGACCTCGGCCAGCACGCCGTAGATGATCATGTTGATCGACGGCGGGATCATCAGGCCGAAGGTGCCCGCCCCGGCGAGCGAGCCGAGCGCGAGGTTCTGGTCGTAGCCGCGCTGGCGCAGCTCGCCGACCGTGATCTTGGCGATCGTCGCCGTGGTGGCGACGCTCGAGCCGCAGATGGCCGCGAACAGGGTGCAGCCGCCGATATTGGCGTGGATCAGCCGGCCGGGAATGCGGTCGACCCAGGGCGACAGGCCCCGGAACAGCCGGCTCGCCATATCGGTATGGAAGATGATGTCCCCCATCAGGATGAACAGGGGAATGGCCGAGAGCTCCCAGGCCGACGCGCTGCGCCACATGACCTGGGACATGATGGCGCCGACGCGGCCGAGATCCATGCCCACGGTCACGACGAGCCCCACCACGCTGAGCAGCAGGAAGCTCGCAAACAGCCACAGGCCCGCCCCGAGCAGGAAGAACAGCAGCAGGAAGACCGTCAGCGCGCTGGCATAGATGTCCATGGGATTCTCTTGGATTGGCGGCGGCGGGCCAACGGCCTCACCCCACCGCCGTCTCGTCCTGCTCCTCGGCGAGGACGGGCTCGCGCCCGCTCGCCACGCCGAGGCCGTAGGCGAACACCTGGAACCAGAAGATTGCCAGACCGGCCAGCATGGTGCCGGTCGGGATCCATTGCGGGATGCCCGACATGGTGCCGCTGGTGTAACCGCGGCTGTACTGGCGGGAGACATTGCCCCAGAAGTGCCAGATCAGCAGGCCGAGCACCGCGAGCGTGGCCGCCACGCAGACGAGCTCGACGAGCACCCGCAGGCGGGGTGTCCGGTCGATCCGCCCCAGCAGCAGGTTGACGCGCAGGATGCCGCCCTCGGCGAAGGTGTAGCCGAGCGGCAGGAAGCCGGTCGCCGCCACGAGGTAGCCGACCAGTTCGTCGCTCATGAAGGTCGAGGTCGCGAAGAAGGTGCGCAGCACGATCTCCAGCAGGATGACGGCGGCAATCAGCACGATGCCGATCGCCGCCGCCACGCCACCGGCGATCGAGAGAGCGCGGGCGAGCCGGCGCAGGACGTCGATCAGCCACATCGGGTCAGGTTCCGTGCGCGGCGCGGTCAGTTCGCCTTCATGGCCGCGGTGGCGAAGTCGAACACCATGTCCGCCTGCGGCCCGAAGCGCTTCTTCCAGGCGTCGATGGCGGGAGCCGCCGATTCCTTGAGGTACGCCTTGAACTCCGGCGTGATCTCGCCGACCGTCACGCCCAGCTCCTTCATCTTCTGGAGGTTGTCAGCGACGGTCTTGCGCGACAGCGCCCAGCCGTATTTCTCCGCCTCGCCGGCCGCCACCAGCAGCACGGTCTGCATCTCCGGCGGCAGGTCGTCGAACGCCTTCTGGTTCACGTGGACCATCTCGACGCCGACGGTGAAGCCGACCGGGGTGAAGGCCGTCAGCCCCGCTTCCGGGAACTTGGCCGAGAGCCCGCCATCGTCGGAGGTCAGCACGCCGTTGATGGCGCCGGTCGAGATCGCGGGAAGCGTGTCGGCCCAGGAGAGCTGGATGGCGTCGGCGCCAGCCTTCTTCATCGTCTGCACCGCCGCGAGATCGACCACGCGCACCCGGAAACCTTCGAGATCGGCCTTGGAAACGATCGGCTTCTTGGCCCAGAAGCCCTGCGGCGTCCACGGCATGGTGAACAGCAGGAACTGCCCATTGGCCTGCATGGCGTGGTTGTAGAGCGGCCGCAGCGCGCTATCGAGATTCTCCGCCTCGTCGAGCGTGGTCTGCAGGAAGGGCAGCGACTGAAGCTCGAAGATCGGATAGATGCCGTTCATACGGTTGAAGGGCGTGCTGGCGATCATCAGCGCGCCGTCCTCCACCGCCGTGTAGTGGTCCGCGGCCTTGAAGCCCAGCGCGCCGCCATAATGGATGGTGATGTCGAACTCGCCCTTGGAGAGCTCCTTCACCTTGTCGGCGAAATAGGCGTTGACCCGGCCCGGCAGCGAAGCGGGGGCGTACTCCGTCGACAGGTCCCATTTGACCGGAGCGGCCCACGCCGCCGAAGCGAACATCGACGCCGAGACCGCCATTCCCAGGACGGCACCACGAATTGCACGCATGAAAGTCCTCCGCTGACCGATAGCGCGGCCAGCGTAGGCTGTGTTTCCAATTCGCGCAAATATTTCTTTTGAGCGAAAATTATTCGCGATGCTGGAAAAAGCGGCATCACTCCGCCCGGACCACCGTGAGGCGGCCGGAAGAGAAGAACTCGCTGACGTCCTGCTGCTGATGGGCGCGGGGGTCGTAGCACACCGACACCATCTTCGCCGGCTCCTCGCTCGACGAGCAGCACATATGACCCATGCTGCTGTCGAAATAGACGCTGTCGCCGCGCTTCAGCTTCACCGGAGCATAGAACTCGCTGTAGAAATCGATCTCGCCGTCGAGAACGAGGATGAATTCCTCACCGTCATGCCGGTTCCAATCCTCGAAATCATCCGGCGTGCGCGCGAGCACCGTCATGATGAGGGGGATCATCTCCTTGCGGGAAAGCTCGGTCGAGTGGGTCTCGTAGATATACTGGCTGCAGCGGAACACGGTGCCTTCATTGGCGCGCGTGACGGCCCGGCGGCCCGGCGCGAAGGTCTTGTGATCCGGGTTGATGATCTCCTCGATCGGGATGTCGAGGCCGTCGCAGATCCGCTTCAGCGTGTAGTAGGAGACCGATACGAGCTCGTTCTCGATCTTGGACAGGGTCGAGCTGGCGACGCCGGTGCGGGCGCTGACGGCCGCGAGCGTCATCCCCTTTTCGCTGCGCCACTCGCGCAGCCGGGCGCCGATGGCGTTGTCGGATGACGGTCTTTTTGATTGCGACATGCTTCCCCTCCCCGCAGGCGCGCTGTTCGATCCCGCCCGCGTTGATGTAGTCGGTCGGCGTCCAATGCCAATACGCGCCTTTCAGATTGACGGGGATCATCTACTATTTTAGCGAAATGGCCAGTTTTTGTCGCATAGGAAACAACTGCGTTGCGTGACTTCCACCGCCCCGGTCGAAGCGAGGTCATGGCGACATCCGCCATGGCGGCCACCTCCATGCCCGCGGCGAGCCTGGTCGCGATCGAGACCCTGAAGGCGGGAGGCAACGCGGCCGACGCGGCCGTCGCTGCGGCCGCCGTGCTCGCGGTCATCGAGCCGCAGTCGACAGGCATCGGCGGAGACTGCTTCTGCCTCTACGCACCGGCGGGCGGCGAGGTTGTCGCCCTGAACGGGGCGGGCCGCGCACCCGGTGCCGCGACGATCGACTATTTCGAGGCGCACGGCATCGACCGCCTCGACGAGGAATCCGCCCATGCCGTGACCGTGCCCGGCGCGGTTTCCGCCTGGGAAAAGCTGCTCGAGACTCACGGCACGATGGGCTTCGACGAGGTGCTCGCCCCAGCGATCCGCATGGCCGAGGACGGGTCTCCCGTCCACGCCCGGGTGGCCAGCGACTGGACCGAGATGGCGGAGAAGCTGGCGCGCAATGGAGCGCACGCGCTGCTCCCCGGCGGCATCGCTCCCGCCACCGGCGATGTCGTCCGCAATCCGGCGCTGGCGGCGAGCCTGCGGGCGATCGCGAAAGGAGGCGCGGCCGCCTTCTACGAGGGAGCGATCGCCGACGACATGGTGGCGACGCTACGCGCCCGAGGGGGCCTGCACACGCCGGAGGACTTCCATGACGGCCGGTACGCGGCGGCGTTCGTCGCGCCGATCTCGCTCGCCTGGAACGGCTACCGGGCCTGGGAATGCCCGCCGCCCGGCGTCGGCCTCACCGCCCTGACCATGCTCGGAATCCTCGAGCGCCGGGGCGTGGCGGAAGGCGGCCCGCTGGACCCGCTTCGCCTCCATCGCGTCGCCGAGGCGGCCAAGCTCGCCTTCCGGGACCGCGACGCCCTGATAGGCGACGATCCCGCGCAGCCCGTCCCGGTCGCAGAGCTTACAAGCGACGCGCATCTCGATGCGCTGGCGGCGATGATGGACGACGCCTCGGTACTGCCGTCCCCGCCCTTCGAGGCGGAACTGCCGCTGCACCGCGACACCGCCTACCTCGCCGTCACCGACCGCGACGGCAACTGGTGCAGCTTCATCAACTCGCTGTTCGACGATTTCGGCGGGGGCCTCTACGCGGAACGCTCGGGCGTCGTGTTCCACAATCGCGGCGCGGGTTTCCGGGTCGAGCGCGGCCATCCGAACTGCATCGGCCCGCGCAAGCGGCCCATGCACACCATCATTCCCGGGTTGCTCACCGAAGGCGGCGTGCCGATGATGGCGTTCGGCGTGACGGGCGGGCATTTCCAGCCCACCGGCCAGAGCCTGCTGCTGGGCAATGTGTTCGACTACGGGCTCGACCTTCAGGCCGCGCTCGATCTGCCCCGCGTGTTCGCCCATGAGGGCCTGCTCAAGCTCGAGCGGGGCATTCCCGACGAGGTCGCGCGGGCGCTCGCCGCCAAGGGGCATCGGCTGTCCTACCCGGCGCGCCCGCATGGCGGCGGCCAGGCTATCCGGCTCGACCGGGCGCGCGGCGTACTGATCGGCGCCTCGGATCCGCGGCGCGACGGTGCGGCTATAGGATATTAGAAACAAAATTTCTTGTAAGAAATTTATTCCCATCAGGAAATCACGGTGCTAAGCAATGGAGCCCATCAAGGATGCTCCATGCTACCCGCGCCCACCGAATTGTCGTTCTTCCCCAATCCCCGGCGCGCGAGCGGCTATCCCGAGCACCTCGAACGGTTCGTGAGCTGGGCGCTGGCCGAGCAAGCCCGCGCCGAGATCAGCGCATGGCCGGGCTATGCGCCCACCCCTCTGGTGGTGCTGGACGGCATAGCCCGTCACCTCGGCCTGCGCTCGATCCTCTGCAAATATGAAGGCGGCCGTTTCGGCATCGGCAGCTTCAAGGCGCTCGGCGGCGCCTATGCGGTCCGGCTGGCGGCCCGCGAAGCCGCGTCGATGCCCGTCTTCACGACCGCGTCGGACGGCAATCACGGCCTCTCCGTCGCCTGGGGCGCACGCGAGGTCGGAGCCCGCTGCGTCGTCTTCCTGCACCGGCATGTGAGCGAGGGCCGCGAACGGCTGATCCGCGACATGGACGCGGAGGTGGTGCGGGTCGACGGCACCTATGACGACTCGGTGCACATGGCGCTCGCCGAGGCGAGTGCGAAGGGCTGGCGGCTGGTGCCCGACACGGCGTCTTCCTACGACCCGCAGCCGGTCCGGGTCATGGCCGGCTACGGCACCATGGTGCGCGAGATGTACGACGCCTTCGCGCCGGGCGAGGAACCGACCCACTACTTCGTCCAGGGCGGCTGCGGCGGCCTCGCCGCGGCAGTGTGCGGCCTGCTGCGCCAGCGCCCACCCGGCGGCGCGCCCTTCCGCTTCGTCGTGGTCGAGCCGGACAAGGCCGACTGCCTCTACGCTTCGGCCCGCGCCGGCCGCCCGGTCGCGATCGGCGGTGATCTCGACACGGTGATGAGCGGCCTGTCGGTCGGCGAGGTGTCCGCCCTCGCCTGGCCGGTGCTCGATCGCGGCACCGATGCCTTCATGACCGTCGGCGACGCGGACGCGGTGACGATGATGCGCCTGCTCGCGACCGGCGCCTATGGCGACGCGCCGATCGAGGTCGGCGACAGCGGCGTCGCCGGGCTTGCCGGCCTCGCGGCCGCCTGCGCCGACGAGGGAGTGCGGCAGGCGATCGGGCTCGAGCCGTCGAGCCGCGTCGCCGTCATTGCCACAGAGGGCCCGGTCGACCGGGCGAGCTACGACCGCCTGGTCGGGAGAGTGGCGGCATGAGCACGGCCTTGTCCTGGTCCGTCGGCGTGGATGTCGGCGGCACCTTCACCGACCTCGTCGCCCGCGAGGAAAACAGCGGACGTTTCGTGCGCCACAAGCGCCCCTCGACGCCGCACGATCCGGCGGAGGCCATCCTTTCCGGCCTCTCCGAGCTGTGTGCGCTCGCCGACATCGATCCGCGCACCATCGCATCGCTGTCCCACGGCACCACGGTCGCCACCAACGCGCTGATCGAGAAGCGGGGCGGCACGGTCGCCCTGATCGTCACCGAGGGCTTCCGCGACCTGCTCGAGATCGGCCGCCAGACGCGCCCGAAGATCTACGACTTCCAGACCGACCACCCCGAGCCGCTGGTGCCGCGCCATCTGCGCTTCGAGGCGCGCGAGCGGATCACGGTCGGCGGGCGGATCATCACGCCGCTCGATGACGGCGAAATCGCCCGGCTGGTCGCGGCCGTGCAGGCCGCGGGAGCGGATTCCTGCGCCATCTGCCTGCTGTTCTCCTTCGCCGAGCCGGACCACGAGCGCCGCATCGCCGACGCGTTGCGCGCCGCGATGCCGGATCTGCACCTCTCGCTGTCGAGCGAGGTGCAGCCCGAATTCCGCGAGTATGAGCGGCTCTCCACCACGGTGCTCAACGCCTATCTCCAGCCCGTGATGACCTCCTACCTCGCCCGTCTCGAACGCGAGGCGGAGCGCCTCTCGCCCGGCGTCCGGCTCGGCATCAACCAGTCGAGCGGCGGCCTCATCTCCGGCGGGCGGGCGCGCATGTTCCCCATCCGCACCGCGCTGTCGGGTCCGGCGGCCGGGGTGGCGGGGACGATCGACATCGCCTCGCACCTCGCCCGGCGCGACCTCATCACGCTCGACATCGGCGGCACCAGTTCCGACATCGCGCTGATCCGCGGTGCCCGTGCGGCGATGATCCACGAGCGGTGGATCGAGGGTTATCCCGCCCGCCTCGCCAGCGTCGACATCAACGCCGTCGGCGCGGGCGGCGGGTCCATCGCCTGGATCGATGCCGACGGCCTGCTCAAGGTCGGGCCGCGCAGCGCAGGGGCCTATCCCGGCCCGGCCTGCTACGGCCGCGGCGGCGACCAGCCCACGGTGAGCGACGCCAACATGGTGCTCGGCCGCCTGTCCGACCGGGGTCTTCTGGGCGGAGCGATGCCGCTCGACCGCGCAGCGGCGGAACGTGTCGTCGGTCGGCTGGCCGACGAGCTCGGCCTGCCGATCGAGCGCACCGCGCTCGGCATCATCGACGTGGCGGTCGCCAACATGGCCCGCGGCATACGATCGGTATCGATCGAGCGCGGCCACAATCCGGCGGAGTTCAGCCTGTTCGCCTTTGGCGGCGCCGGACCGCTGCATGCGAGCGCAGTCGCCCGCCAGCTCGGCATATCGCACATCGTCGTTCCGCCGGAGCCGGGCCTGCTCTGCGCCCAGGGGCTGATCGTCGCTGACCGGCGGGAGGACTTCGTGCGCACCGCGCCGGTCGCGCTGGCCAGGGGCGACCTCGCCCGCCTCGGCCAGGCGGCGGCCGAGCTGCGCGAACTCGCCCGCGACTGGTTCGCCGCGGAGCAGGTGGCGCCGGAGGACCAGGCGACCGAGATGCGCCTCGACATGCGCTATGTCGGGCAGAATTTCGAGCTCGGCGTCGCCGTCGCGGACGACCCGGCCACGGTCGGCCGCGACGAGCTGGCCGAGCGCTTCCACGAGGCCCATGCCCTCGCCTACGGCTTCATGAACCCGCAGGCGCCGGTGGAGGTGGTCAGCGTGCGGCTGGCGGCGGTCGGGCGGCGTCCGCGCAGCCGGATCGCGCGCGCCCGCGAGCAGGGGCGCGACCGCGAGCCGGCGCGTCTCCGCCCGGTCTGGTACGCGGCCGACGCGCCCGCCGAGGCGCTCCTCCACGACCGCGCCCATCTCGTGCCCGGCGACGTCGTCGCCGGCCCGGCGATCATCGAGCAGCTCGATACGACGACGGTGCTGTTTCCTGGCGACCAGGCGCTGGTCGACGACGGCTTCAACCTCCTGATCACGGTGCAGGCATGACAGCGCCCGGCCCCATGCTCGATCCGATCACGCTCGAGCTCGTCCTCAACGCGCTGAGGTCGGTCACCGACGAGACCTATATCGCGCTGATGCGCAGCGCCTATTCGACCAACATCAAGGAGCGCAACGACCATTCCACCGCGCTCATCGATCCCCGCGGGCGGATGATCGCGCTGTGCGAGCGCTCGCAGCCCATACATCTCAGCTCCATGCTCGGGCTGACCAACGCGCTGCTCGCCAAGTACCGGATCGAGGACATCGCGCCCGGCGACATCTTCGCGGCCAACGACCCCTATGCCGCCGGCGGCTCGCACCTGCCGGACGTGAACCTCTCCATGCCGGTCTTCGCCGACGGGAGGCTCATCTGCTTCGCCTGCAACATCGCCCATCACGCCGACATCGGCGGCATGTCGCCGGGCAGCATGTCGGGCGGGACCGAGATCTATCAGGAGGGTCTGCGGATCCCTCCCGTCCGCCTGTTCTCGCGGGGCGAGCTCAATACCGACATGCTCGACCTGTTCCTGCTCAATGCGCGCGTGCCCGACGAGCGGCGCGGCGACTATGTCGCCCAGATCGCCGCCTGCCGGCTCGGCGAGCGGCGCATGCTCGACCTCGTCGCGACCTATGGCGCGCCGCAGCTCACCCTCGCCTTCGACGCGCTGATCGAGCGGACCTACGAGCGCAGCAAGCGCGCCATCGCCCGCATCCCGGCGGGCCGCTACACGTTCGAGGACGTGATGGACGACGACGGCTGGGGGGCGCTCGACATCCCCATCCGCCTCGCCATCACCGTGGGCGATCCCGCGACCGAGGGGCGCATACGCTGCGACTTCACCGGCAGCGCGCCGGCCGTGCGCGGCAACATCAACGTTCCGTTCCGCGCCACCCAGTCCTCGGTGGTCTACGCGCTGCGGGCGATGCTCGATCCCGACGTGCCGAGCAACCAGGGCATGCTCGACGCGATCGAGATCGTCGCGCCGGAAGGTTCGCTGCTCAACGCGGCCTTTCCGGCGGCGGTCGCCGGCCGGGCCAATACCTGCCAGCGCATCATCGACGTCGTCATCGGCGCTCTCGCCCCGGCACTCCCCACCGAGGCGGTCGGCGCCGCGAACGGCGCCAACACCGCCGTCATCTTCTCGGGCACCGACCCGCGTACGGGCGGCGGCTATGTCTATCTCGAGACCGTGGGCGGCGGCTTCGGAGGGCGTGCCGTCAAGGACGGCACGGACGGGGTGCAGGTGCACCTGATCAACACCTCGAACCTGCCGGTCGAGGCGATCGAGAGCGAGTACCCGCTGCTCGTGGAGAGCTACGGCTTCGTCGCCGATTCCGGTGGCGCCGGGAGGCGGCGCGGAGGGCTCGGTCTGCGCCGCGTCATCCGCCCGGTCGACCACGTCACGACCTTCACCGGACAGGGCGAGCGCTTCATCAACCCACCCTGGGGCGTGTTCGGCGGCGAACCCGGCGGCACCGGCGGCTTTCGCATGCGCGAGGCGGACGGTACGGAACGCGCGCTGCCCACCAAGCCGGGCGCCACCGAGGTCCGCCCCGACCAGGCTCTGGTCGTCGAGACCGCCGGCGCGGGCGGCTACGGGCCGCCGGCCGAACGCGCCGGGAGCGACCTCGCGCGCGACCTCCTCTCCGGCAAGTTCACCCAAGACTTCCTTCGGTCCCACTACCCGCAGGCCGACCGACCGCCTGACAAAGACAAGGTCTGAGACCATGCAAGCGACTCATTCGAACGCCGACGCTGCGGTGCCGGCGAAGAGCGGCGTGCGCCGCGTGATCGTCGTCGGCGCCGGCATCGCCGGGCTTTCGATCGCCTGGTCGCTGGCGCGGCGCGGCATCGAGGTCGACCTGTTCGAGCAGGGCTCGATCCCCAATCCGAAGAGCTCGTCCTTCGACGAGCACCGCATCAACCGCCACGCCTATGGCCGCCTGCAGGGCTATGCGCGGCTAATGCCGGAATCCTTCCGCCTGTGGGATGCGATGTGGAGCGATCTCGGCGTGCGCCACTATGAGAGCACGGGCGGCATCTACGTCCTGCGCACGGATGACGACTGGTACGAGACCACGGCCGCCTCGCTCGACGAGGTCGGCGTCGACTATCACGACATCCCGCTCGACCAGCTCGAGCGTCTCGTCCCGATGATCGAGCCCGAGGGCGTGCTGCGCGCGGTCTATGTAGGCGGGTCGGGGCTGCTCTACCCGAACCGGATCCTCACTGACCTCGTCGTCCACCTCGCGGCGCGCGGCGTCCGGTTCCACGCCATGTCCCCGGTCACCGAGGTCGACCCGGAGCGGGGAGAGGTGACGGCGGGCGGCAAGGTCCACACGGCCGACATGGTGGTGGTCGCCGCGGGAGCCTGGATCGACCGGCTGGTGCCAAGCTTCAGGGGACGGGCCGTTCCCTCCCGCCAGGCGGTGCTTTTCCTCGCGCCTCCGCCGGACCTTGCGGGGCTGTGGGCCTCGGCGCCGGTCATCGTGGTCAAGGACGACGAGGCGGGCCTCTACACGCTGCCGCCGCGCAACGGCACGCGGCTGAAGATCGGCGACCATCGCTTCTCGCGCATCGGCGACGCCGACGAGGACCGGCTCGCCACCGAGGCCGACGTCGAAAGCCTGTGGCATGGCCTCCGGAAATGCTACCGCGACATCGATCGCTACGGCGTGCTGGAGCAGAAGGCCTGCTACTACACCGTCACCGACGACGAGAACTTCCTGGTGCGCGCGATCGGGACGCAGGGCTGGGCGGTGAGCGCCTGCTCGGGGCACGGCTTCAAGCTGGCGCCGCTGGTCGCCGATTCCGTGGCCAGGGCGATCGCCGGCGAGGCGAGCACCGCCGAGACCGAGCGCAAGCTGGAAGGCCGCTAGCCGCCGGCGATCCCTGCAATTCTATGCGACGGCCCGGGCGTCGTTGCCGGGCCGTCGCTTCCGGTCGTACCGCCTAGAACAGCGCGGCGCCCTTGGCGATCGCGATCCAGACGCCGATCAGGAACGGCACACCGACGCCCAGCCAGGCGAGCGCGCCGCCGATGCCGAACGAGCCACGCGCGGCGCCCGCCGCGTCGGCCTTGGAGAGCGTCTCGCGCTGCAGGGCCCGCTCGCTCGCCAGCTCCTCGTCCGACATCAGGTGATGGTCCGCGATGGGACGGACGAGGAAGTTGCAGATCAGGCCGACGAACAGCAGCCCGGCCATGATGTAAAGCGTGCGGTTGTAGACCAGCGCCTGCGCGACGCCATGGTCGAGCTGGTACTGGCGCATATAGGCGATCAGCGACGGCCCGATCACGCCGGCCGCCGACCAGGCGGTGATCAGGCGGCCATGGATCGCCCCCACCATCTGGGTGCCGAAAATGTCGGCGAGATAGGCCGGCACGGTGGCGAAGCCGCCGCCATACATCGACAGGATCACGCAGATCGACAGCACGAACAGGCCGGGGATCACCAATTGGCCCCATGTCGGCAGCAGGACGTAGAGCACGATGCCGAGCACGAAGAAGCAGTAATAGGTGTTCTTGCGGCCGATCCTGTCCGACAGCGAGGCCCAGAAGATGCGACCCAGGCTGTTGAACAGACTGATGAGGCCGACGAGGCCGGCCGCGGCGGCGACGATGGCCGCCTTCTGCGCCGCCGGGTCCATGCCGGCGCCGTCACCGGAGAGCAGATGCGTGCCGAACATGTCCTGCAGCATCGGGCTCGCCATCGAGATGACGCTGATGCCGGCCGTCACGTTCAGGAACAGCACCATCCAGATCAGCCAGAACTGCGGGGTCTTCAGCACGCGATTGAGATGGACGTGGCCGGTGGTGATCATCGCCTTGCCGTCGTCGAGGGGCGGCGTCCAGCCGGTGGGCTTCCAGCCCGTGGGCGCGACCCGGAACCCGAAGGCGCCGACCGACATGACGACGAAGTAGACGACGCCGAGGATGATGAGCGCCATGGCGGCATTCTGCATGCCGTCGGTCGCGAAGCGGGCCATCAGCCACACCGCGAGCGGGGCGCCGATCATCGCGCCGCCGCCATAACCCATGATCGCGAGGCCGGTCGCCAGCCCTCGCCGGTCGGGGAACCACTTGATCAGGGTGGAGACCGGCGTGATGTAGCCCAGCCCCTGGCCGACGCCGCAGATGACGGCGATGACGTAAAGCAGCCAGAGCTGGTGGACCATGACGGCGACACCCGCCAGCACCAGCCCGCCGCCCCAGCACAGGGCGGCGATGAAGCCGGCCTTGCGCGGCCCGGCATGCTCCAGCCAGCCGCCCCAGATGGCGGCGGAAATGCCGAGCACGGCGATGAAGATTTCGAAGATCGGCGTGACGCTCGGCACGGTCCAGTTGCAGCTCGTGGTGAAGAGCGCCGCGACGAAGCCCTGCTGCGCGCAGGAGGCGTCCGGATTGGCCACCAGCTTGGTCATCGGCAGCCAGAACACCGAGAAGCCGTAGGCCATGCCGATGCACAGATGGATGCACAGCGCCGCGGGCGGCACGAACCAGCGATTGAAATTCGGACCGGCAATAGTGCGGTCGCGGTCGAGCAATCTGGCGCCGGTGGGCGCTTCGGCATAGGTCGAAACCATCACATCGCCTCCCGACCGCTGAAGAAGAGCCCGTCGTGGACGGCGCGAGGCGTCCTGCACGCAAGGGTCGTTTGCTGTCTCATGTCCGATATTCCTCCCGGTTGATCTTTCGTTGAACGCGGCAGCAAAGATGTCGCGAGGAAGAACCGGCCCCTTCCCGAAGCGCCGGGGCGCCGTCCTTCGCGCGCGACGGTCCGGGCGGTAATCAAGTGGCGTGCCACTCGAACAAACCGTTCAAAATCAGCCAGTTAAGTGAGGCGAGCCGAGGCGGGCCGGACAAAATGTCCAGGTCAAGTCGCGCCTTCCCGGACAAAATGTCTGTGCGGAAGGGGATCGGCCTTGGGCGGGCCTGAGGACGCCCGCGCGAGAGGGTCAGGAGGCCTCGGGCAGCCAGACCAGGAAGGTGGTGCCGCGGCCGGGCACGCTGC
Organism: Ancylobacter mangrovi; assembly: GCF_024752335.1. NCBI lineage: Bacteria > Pseudomonadati > Pseudomonadota > Alphaproteobacteria > Hyphomicrobiales > Xanthobacteraceae > Ancylobacter > Ancylobacter mangrovi. Next base: position 112,265 of record NZ_JANTHY010000002.1, read on the forward strand.
TCGCGGTCAGCGTGCCGTCCTGGCGCGAGATCAGCGTCTGCGAGATGGACAGGCCGAGCCCGGTGCCGGAGTCGCGCTTGGTGGTGAAGAAGGGATCGAAGATCTTGCGCAGCACGTCCTCCGACATGCCGATCCCGGTATCGCTCACCTCGATGACGACGCCCGAGCGGCCGCGCACATCCTCGTCGCGGCTCGCGAGCGTCAGCGCCCCGCCCTCGGGCATGGCGTGGATGGCGTTGACGATGAGGTTGACCAGCACCTGCTGCAGCTCGGTCTTGTTCATCGACACGAAGCGGGTCGCCCGGTCGTCCCGGCGCACCTCGATATGGGACTTGCCGAGCAGGTGCTCGACCAGCGGCAGGCAGTCGGAAATCACGTCGCCGGGCGTATGGAGCTCCACATAGCCGGCATATTCCTCCGGCTTGGCGAACTGGAGCAGGCGGGTGACGATCTGGGTGATCCGGTGGATCTGCTCGTCGAGCAGGCGGAACTCGGTCTGCGCCTCGGCCGCCCGCTCGCCCATGATGCTGCGGACGACTTCGAGATTTCCCTGCATCACGGCGATCGGGTTGTTGATCTCGTGCGCCACGCCGGCCGTGATCTCGCCGATCGCCGCCAGCTTCTCGGCGACGATGAGCTGGCGCGTGGTCGCCTCGAGCTGGCGGTTGGCACCTTCGAGCTCGCGCGTGCGCTCGGCGACGCGCCGGTTCAGCTCCTCGTTCCAGCTCCGCAGCTCGCGGTCGCGCTGCTGAAGCTGGTCGAGAAGCCCGTCGAGATGGTCGGCGACCCGGCCGATCTCGTCGCCCGTGGCGGTCGGCCCGGTGCGCGCGCCGAGGTCGCCGCTCTCGACCCGGGCGATGGTGCCGGTCATGCGCTCCAGCGGCTCGAAGATGCCGCGCGCCCAGCGCAGGAAAACCGGCACGCTGATGGCCGCGACAGCGAGGAAGGCGACGATGATGGTGATGAGTGTGTTGTATTTCGCCTGGGTGAAGGGCGCGAGCAAGAAGCCGACATAGAGCATGCCCACCCTCTTGCCGAAGGAATCGACGATCGGCTCATAGGCGGACATGTACCAGTCGTTGACGACGAAGGCGCTGTCGAGCCAGGTGCGCCCCTGGTCGAGCACCGCCGAGCGGACCGCGCCCGATACCCGCGTCCCCAGCGCACGCGTGTCCTGGAACAGGCGGACATTGGTGCTGATCCGCACATCCTCCAGAAACAGCGTCGCGGTGCCCTCGCTGCCCTCCGGCAGGCTGGCCTTGCGATAGACGAGGTCGTTGATCGCGTCGATGAAGGCGAGGTTGCGGTTGAGCAGGATGCCGCCGACCAGCGCGCCGTGCCCGCCGGAGGCGAGCGTGACCGGGCAGGCGGCGTGGACGACCATGCCGGGCGTCTCGACGGTGCGGGTGGTCGGCGCGGCGGCGGGGGTGGGAATGAGCTCGAGCTCGGCCTTGCGGGCAAGCGCGGGCGAGATGGCGCTCAACTGGCGCCCGGAGAAGACGTCGATCGCCGTCGCCGGCGCGCCGGACAAGGCCGCGCGCACCACCGGCCAGTGCGTCGCCGCGGGAACGCCCGAGAGCGGGGGCGCCGCGGCGACGACATGCCCATCGGCGTCGACGATCATCAGGAAGTCCAGCTTGAGCGCGACGCGGTTCTTCTCCAGCAGCGCCGAGAGGTCGGCACCCTCGCCCGCGTCGATGGCGTCGCGGAAGCGCGCCGAGGCGCGCAGCGCCTGAAGATGCTCGCCCGTATTGTCGACCAGCCGCGAGAAGTACTGGTGCGCGATCGTCAGGTCGCTGTTGACCTTGGTGGCCAGCAGCGAATTGAACTTGTCGTTCCAGCGGATGATGGTGATGCCGAGGAACAGCGGCAGGATCACCAGCGTCGGGAACAGCGCGATCGCCAGCAGCCGGAAGCGGATCGAGCGCCCTTGCCGCGGCGCGCCGGCTCCCCTCGCCGCCCTCAGATATTCCAGGACGCGCATTTGCGGTCGATGGTCTTGCGCGAAATGCCGAGGCGCCGGGCCGCTTCCTCGCGGTTGTCGTGCACCTCGCGCAGCACGGACAGGATATGCCGGCGCTCCACCTCGGCGAGGCTGTCGCTCGCCTCGCTGGCATCGACATGCGCGTCTTCCCTGAACTCGTCCGGGAACTGGCCGAGGATCAGGGTCCGTTCGATCAGGTTGCGCAGCTCGCGGATATTGCCCGGCCAGTCGTAGCGCAGCAGGCTGGCGCGCACCGCGTCGTCGATCGGCACCGGGGACATGCCGAGCTGCTGTGAGAGCTTGCGCATGTACAGCGCGGCGAGGTCGAGCACGTCGTTGCCACGGTCCTTCAGCGGGGGCAGGTGGATCTGCATCACGTTGATGCGGAAGAACAGGTCGGAGCGGAACAGGCCCTTCCTCACGCTCTCGCGCAGATCGGCGTTGGTGGCGAAGACGAAGCGCAGGTCGACCGGGATCTCCCGCTCCGAGCCGACCGGGCGCACGCGAAGATCCTCCAGCACGCGCAGCAGCTTGCTCTGCAGGGACAGCGGCAGCTCGCCGATCTCGTCGAGGAACAGGGTCCCGCCCTGCGCGTGCATGAACAGGCCCTCGCGGGCCCGGTCGGCGCCGGTGAAGGCGCCCTTGAGGTGGCCGAACAGCTCGCTCTCGATGATCTCCGGCGGGATGGCGCTGCAATTGACCGGCACGAACGGCTTGTCGGCGCGGTCCGACAGCAGGTGCAGCGAGCGCGAGGCCACCTCCTTGCCGGTCCCCGACTGGCCGGTGAACAGCACCGGCGTCGGCAGCCGGGCGACGCGCGAGATGGTCTCGCGCACCTGCCGGATCGCGTCCGAGTCGCCGACCAGCTTGTCGCGCAGCAGGATGTGGTTGGAGGAGGAGCGGAGCTCGTGACGCAGCACGAGGTTCTCGCGCTGCAGCCGCACCCGGTCGAGGCAGCGCGCCACCGCGTTGAGAAGCTGGTTGGAGCGGAAGGGCTTCAGCAGGAAGTCGACCGCCCCGGCGCGCAGGGCCTGGATCGCGGTCTCGAGGTCGGCATAGGCCGTCATCAGGATGGCGTCGGCGAAGAAGCCGAGCGCGAGCTGCTCGGTCAGCCAGTCGACCCCGTTCTTGCCGGGCATGATGTTGTCGAGGATGACGATGTCGAAATGCTGCTCGTCGAGCAGCCGCGACGCCTCATCGGCATTCGCCGCCTCTTCCAGCCGCTTGCAGCGCGGGCCGAGCGTGCGCGACAGGAAGTTGCGCATGCCCGGCTCGTCGTCGACCACGAGGATCGAGGCCTGCGCCAGCCACGGTCCGAATTCCGGATCGGCCACGCGCGCTCTTCTGGCAACCTCCGTGCGCATCTCGATCCTCCCGGTACGCTCGCTCGAAGCGTACCGCGCTCATGGACAACCCGGGAGCCTGACCCATGATTAACCCACGGCCAGGCCTTCCGCCACCACCCCTTACCGTGGAGGAAGCGGGACCCGCAGGATCATGGCGCGGGCCGCGGGCGCCGCGGCCCGGATGCGGATCGCCGCTCTACTGGTCGACCACGCCGCCGTCGAGGTGCCGGCGCATCGACACCTTGCGGCTGATCGGCGGGCGCAGGACCTCGGCGTCATCGCGCAGACGCACGCCCAGCCCCGGCGCCTCGGAGCGCAGCAGGAAGCCCTTCTCCACCGTAAGGTCGCCGTCGACCACGTTGCGGCCCAGCAGCTGCGGCGTGCTCTCCAGCACGTAGCCGTCATAGCCGGTGGGGTATTCCTGGATCGCGACGCAGGAGCGCGAGAAGCCAAGCGCAGCGCAGGCGGCGACGCCGATCGGCGAGATCGGGTTGTGCGGGGCGACCTGCACGTCGTTCGCCTCGGCGATGGCGGCGATCTTGAGCGCCGCGGTCAGGCCGCCGCAGATGCCGACCGAGACGCGGGCGAAGGAGAGCGCGCGGCGCTCGATCGCCATCTTGAACTGGTAGATGCTGTGATAGCGCTCGCCGGTGGCGATCGGCACCGGCGACTTGCTGGCGACTTCCGCCATGGCGTCGATGTTTTCCGGGCGGATCGGGTCTTCGAGCCAGCCGGGATGATACTCCGCCGCCGCCTGCGCGAAGCTGATCGCCTCCGCGGGGGTGAGGCGGCGATGCAGCTCCAGCAGCAGGTCGACATCCGGCCCGACCGCCTCGCGCACCCGCGCCACAGTGTTGATGCCCATGCGCACAAGGCCGGCATGGCCGAGGAAGTAGGGCTGGTCCTCGGGCTCGTCGAGGAACGGGTTGAAATGGCCGATCGCGGTGTAGCCCTCGCGCGCCTTGTCGGTGGCGAAGCTCACCACTTCGTCGACGGTCTTGGAATAGACGTGGGCATAGAGGCGCAGCTTGTCGCGCACCGAGCCGCCGAACAGTTCGTAGAGCGGCACGCCGTAGGACTGGGCCTTGATGTCCCAGAGCGCGATGTCCACCGCCGAGATGGCGCCGCCGACCGCCGTGCCGTTGAAATGCGCAAAGCGGTGCATGATCTGCCAGTGGCGCTCGATGCGCCGCGGGTCCTCGCCGACCAGATAGTCGCAATACTTGGCGAGCGCCGCCTCGGAGGCTTCCAGATGTCCCCAGGCCCCGCTCTCGCCGAAGCCGACGATGTCGTTGTCGGTCATTATCTCGACAAAGAGAAACTGGCCGACCCGGCGGGGGCGCGCGCGCTTAATCTTCATTGTGGGAACTCCAGCTTCAGTGCAGACCGAACGCGTACGGCAGCGCCGTCACGAGCCCGGGAACGAGGATCAGCAGGCACAGCACGGCGACGGCGATGACGACATAGGGGACGCTGACCCGGAACAGCGTGCCGAGCGGGACGTCGGCCACCTTCTTCAGCGCGTAGAGCACCATGCCCACCGGCGGCGTCAGCAGGCCGACGGTGAGGGCGAGCGCCATCACCACCCCGAAATGGACCATGTCGAGCCCGATCTGCGAGGCGATCGGCATGAGGATCGGGGTGAGGATGATGATGGCCGGCGTCTGCGCCATGAAGCAGCCGACCAGCAGCCAGACGATCAGCAGCAGGAACATGACGATCGTCGGGTTGGAGGAGATGCCGACGACGAGGCCGACCAGCGCCTGCGGCAGCCCGAGCCGCAGCATGATGACGCCGAAGGCCGAGGTCATGGCGATGATGAACATCAGCGTCGCGGTATCGAGCGCCGTGCCCTTGAGCTGCTCGAGGAGATCGCGCCAGGTGAGCTCGCGATAGACCAGCGTGGTGAGCAGGAGGGCATAGAGCACCGCCACCGCGGCGGCCTCGGTCGGCGTGAACACGCCACCATAGATGCCGGTGAGGATGATCCCCGGCGTGAGCATCGGCAGCAGGGCGTGGACCGCCTTGCGGCCCACCTCGGAGGCGGACGGCCAGCTCCCCTCGGGCATCTTCTGCACATGGGCCTGGTAGGCGACCCACGACATGAAGGCGAGCGCCAGCAGGATGCCCGGCACGATGGCGGCGAGGAACAGCGTCGCCACCGACTGCTCGGCCTGCACCGCATAGGCGATCAGCACGATCGAGGGCGGGATGACGGGCCCGAGCAGCGAGGAGGCGGCGGTGACGCCGGCGCTGAAGGCGTCGGGGTAGTTCTTCGCCCGCATCGCCTTCATCTCGACCGCGCCGAGGCCGACCACGTCGGCGGTCGCCGATCCCGACATGCCGGCGAAGACGAAGCTCGCCAGCACGTTGGCATGACCGAGCCCGCCGCGCAGCGGCTGCACCAGCGCGGCGACGAAGTCGAACAGGCGGACGGTGACGCCGCCGGTGTTCATGAGCCGCCCCGCGAGGATGAAGAACGGGATCGCCAGCAGCAGGAAGTTGTCGATCCGGTCGATGGAGAAGCGGCTGATCATCATCGGCACGCGCGCGCCCAGCGGATCGCCGAACAGGGCCAGCCCGCCGACGATCGAGGCGAGGCCGGCGGCGACGGCGATCATCAGGCCGGACATGATCAGGCCGATGAGCGCCAGCGTCAGGATAACGGGCAGCATCAGACGTCCATTTCCTGCTCGTGCGAGACGTAGGTCTCCGGAGCGCCGAGAGTGAGGAGGATGATGACGGCGAAGGAAGCGAGCGAGGCCGCCTGAAGGGCGTAGACCACTGCGATCGAGACGCTCGGTATGGCGATGAGCGTCATGTGGCGGGTCGCCTCGGCCTGCAGCCCCGCGCCGAGGGCGAGATAGGCGATCACCACGGCGCAGATGAGCTTCATCAGGATCACGTAGGGAACGAAGATCACCTTCGGCAGCAGCCCGACGAAGAAGTCGACGACGATGTGCTCGCCCCGCAGATAGGCCGGCGGCAGGCCCGCATAGACCGCGCAGACCAGCGCCAGCCGCGAGACCTCCTCGGTCCAGGCCAGCGGGAAGGCGAGCACGTAGCGGAAGGCAACCTGACAGAGCACCGTCACGATGGTGACGACGATGAGGCCCACCGACACGGCCAACCAGGCCGTGCCGATACCGTTTGCGAGGCGGCGCATGATGATCAGTTCGCGCTCGAGATCTGATCGACCTGATCGATCAGGCCCGGCTTGCAGTTCTTGTCCGCATACGCCTTCAGCACCGGGCGCGCCTTGGCGCGGAAGGCGGCGACGTCGGGCTCGACGATCTCGGTCTTCCCGCTCTTCTTGATCTCGGCGATGATGCGCGCATCGTCCTTCGCCACCGCGTCGTAGAGCCAGTCGAGCGCCTGCGAGAGGGTCTCGTCGAACGCCTTCCGGTCGTCGCCGAGGCCGTCATAGAAGGCGCTGTTCACCAGCACCAGATTGTAGGTCCACACGTGGTAGGTGAGGCTGATGAAGGGCTGCACCTCGTGGAAGCGCAGGCTGTAGATGGTCGAGAGCGGGTTCTCCTCGCCGTCGAACACGCCCTGGCGCAGCGCCCCGTAGAGCTCGGAGAGCGGCAGCGGCGCGGGCTGGGCGCCATAGGCGGCGAACACCTGCGCGCGCAGGTCGTTGGTGACACGGAACTTGAGCCCCGTCATGTCCTGCGGCTCGACGATCTTCTTGTTCGCGGTGACCACGCGCCCGCCGCGGCGACCGACGGCGGCGATCTCGATGCCGTACTGCTTCTGCATGGCGGCGGAGGCTTCCTTGCCGATCTCGCCGCGCCAGACCTTGAAGCCCTGGTTCTCGTTCTCGTAGATGTATTCGGCCTCAAGGCACTGATATTGCGGCGCCACGTACTGCATCACCACCGGCGAGGAGAGGTCGACGTCGATCTCGCCCGAGGAGAGCTGCTGGAGCAGCTCGCGGTCGCCGCCCAGCGTGCCGCCGGGAATGATGTTGATGGTTAGCCGGCCATCGGTCTTCTTGGCGAGCAGCTCACCCCATTTTTCCATCGCCTGCGTGCTCACGTCGCGCGCACCGTAGACGGTGGCGACGGTGACGGTGCGGGCCTCGGCAGCGGGGATCGCGGTGGTGAAGGCGAGCGCGGCCGCCGTCGCCGCGAGCGCGTGGGCCGCGAGCGCGTGTCTCCAGAACATTGCTGTTTCCTCCAAAAAACATCTGATGATTTTCTTTTTGTCAGTCCCGGCGCGGTGCGCCGGCCGGCTCAGGCGGTCTCGTCCCTGTCGAGCGCCTGCAGATCGAAATGCTCTTCCATCCGCGCTCGCGCCTCCTGCGGATCGCGCCGCTCCAGCGCGTGCAGGATCGCCCAGTGCTGGGCGCTGCGGTCGGCCGCGGGGCGGGGCATGAAGCCCTGCTGTTCCCAGGCGGCGCGGAAGTAGCGGTGGGCCTCCGCCTGCACAGCCTCGAGATAGGGGTTGCCGCCCGCGCGGCCGATCATCGCCTCGAAGGTGAGGTCGATGGCGTGGGCGAGTTTGGTGCGCAGCGGCTCGCTCTCGGCCCGCTCCAGATAGGCGCCGATCTCGGCGAGGTCCTCGGGACGGGCGGCGGTGGCGGCGAGCTCGACCGCGGCGCAGTCGATCAGGCGGCGCACGGCGGTCGCCTGCTTGAGCAGGCGCAGCCCTTCGCTCGACCCGACGAGCGAGGGGTCGAGCAGCACGATGCGCTGCGATTCCCGCACATAGGTGCCCGAGCCCTGCCGCACCTCGACGATGCCCAGCCCGGCGAGCAGCTTCACGCCCTCGCGCACCGCGCCGCGCCCGACGCCGAGCGCGGCGGCGAGTTCGCGCTCGGTCGGCAGCCGGTCGCCGGCCTTCATGCGCCGCGTGGCGATGAGGTGCTGGATCTGCCGCGCCACCTCCCCCGATACCTGGCGGCGGGAGATGGGCTGGAAGCCTTCGAGCTGATTGATTGGAAGATCGGTCATAAGCTCATCCGATGGTCGGACCAATTATAAGCGCCAGCGGGCGCACCCTGTCAACCGGCCGGAGCGGAGGTCATGTGGAGAGGCGGCGGCCGCGCCGATGGCGAGGCGATGGCCGGGGGACGCTAGCGCTTGGGTAGCGCGTTGCCCGTGAGCGGGCTCTGCCATCGCGCAAGCCGTTGGGAGTTAAGGGCAGCCCGTGCCCGCTCGGGCAGAGGCAGCGGGCCCCTCGGCAGACGAAACTCGATAATGCGGCGGCGATAGCTTTGGTGTTGGATCCGCTGAAATGGGCACAGCGGCGGACGACGAGCGTCGCGCCGGCCGTCGCCGCAGCTTCGCGGCCGTCCCCCGGCATGGAGAGGCGCGAGATAGCCGTCCTCTCAGACCAGTTGGCCGGCCGGTTCCTGCGCGAGGCCGACAGAACGACGGCGCCGCGCTCGCCCCGAAGGTCGTCCGTGCGGACGAGCACTCGCGTGCGGACCGCCATGCCGGCAGCGCGGGCGCGGGCGGCGCGCCGCCGTTCCGCGCCCGAGCCGGCGGCAGCCCTTCAGGTCTCGGACAGGGCCCGCTTGGCCTGCGCCAGCCGGGCGAGATAGCGGTCGCGCCACGCCTTGCGCTCGTCGAGCCCTTCCATCGGCGTCGCGGCGCGGCGCTGGCGCTCGACCTCGGACACGAGCCCGGCATGCCATTTGCGCGGATCGGCCTGCTCGCGGGCGAGGTCGTGATACATCGGCCCCAGCTTCTCGCAATAATCGTAGATGCCACCCTGCGCGTTCAGGTCGATGGTCTCGAACGGGCCCATGAAGAACCAGCGCATGCCCAGCCCTTCGGCCATGGCGAGGTCGACGTCGGCGGCCGAGACGATGCCGTCCTCCACCAGCCGGAACGCTTCGCCGAGGACCGCGCTCTGGATGCGGTTGACGACGAAGCCGGCGATCTCGCGGTTCAGCCGGATCGTCACCTGCCCGGCCTGCGCCATCACCGCCTCGGTGCGGGCAACGACGTCGGGGTCGGTCCAGGGCGCCGGGACGATCTCGACCAGCGGCACGAGGTGCGGCGGGTTGATCGGGTGGGCGACGAGGCAGCGCTGGCGCCCCTCCATACCCTCGGAGAAGGAGGAGGCGGGCAGCCCCGAGGTCGAGCTGGCGAGCACGGTGTCCGGCCCTGCCAGCCGGCCGAGCTCCCGGTAGAGCTCGACCTTCACCGGCAGCCGCTCCGGCCCGCTCTCCTGCACATAGGCCGCGCCGTCCAGCGCCTCGGCCAGCGAGCCGGCGGGCCTGAGGCGCGCCATCACCTCGGCGGGCTCGTGGCCGTTCAGCAGGCCAAGCTCGGCCAGCGGGGGCAGCGCGCCGCGCACGAAATCCAGCGCCGTATCGAGCGAGGCGGGCGTCGGGTCGTACATGGCGACGTCGAGCCCGGCGCGGGCGAAGACGATCGCCCATGACCGCCCCACCAGGCCGCATCCAACCAGCGCAATCTTGGTCGTCATTCCGTTTCCTCTCCTAGGCGGGCGACGCGACCGGGCCCGCGCAGGGGCGGGAGGCGCTGCCGGCATTGTTGCGGGACCGGGCGGCGAGCGCGGTCACGAGGCGCACCAGGCAGCCGGCATCGCCATGGGCGCCGGGCTTGGTGACGAGGGTCATGCCGTCGAGCGGGGTGCCGCGGACGGCGCAGAGCGCGATGCCCGGCTCCAGCAGCGTCTGCGGCTCGATCCTGTCGACGCAGAGGCGGTGCAGCAGGGCGATGGTGGTGTCGCCCCCGGTGGCGATGATCCCGCGAACCGGTCGGCTGGCGATGATGTCGGCGGCGGCGGCGGCGAGCAGGCCGGCGACGGCGGCGGCAGCATCGGCGGGATCGCCTCCCTCCACAGGCGCGGCGCTGGCGACGACGATGGCCGGGCGCCCCTGCGCGGCCTCGAGCGCGTCGCGCACCAGCCCTTCATGGTCGCCCGCCCGCAGCGCTGCCTCGCCGAGCCACGCCACGCGGCAGAGGCCGGCCTCTTCGAGCGTGGCGAGCTGGGCGTGCGAGGTGGCGCTCGCGGAGCCCGCCACCACCAGCACCTGCCCCTCATCCACGCGCTGCGCGGCGAGAACCTCGGCCACCGCGGCGGCGAAGTCGGAAGTGCCGGCGAAGATGGTGATGCCCACACGGAGGCCCGCACGCGCGAGGACGTGCAGATGCTCGGCGCGCTCGGCGTCGCACACGATCACGCGCCCCTGCGCATCCTCGAGCGTGCGCACGAGTGCGGCGGAATCGGCGAGTTTGTCGAGCGCGACGGTGGCGATCTGCGCGTCCATCGCCGCGCGTAGCAGGGTGGGGATATGCGCCGATTCCGGCCGGGCGCGGATGAAGGCGCCGGCGTCGACGCCGCCGGAATCGGCGTCCGCGAGCCGCGTCTGCACGCCGTCGCGCGTGATCCGGCCGTTGCTCGGCGTCGCCGGCACCACCATGATCGTGCGGCCCGGCATCGCGTCGAGCATTGCCTGCAGTTCGAGCCCAACCTGGCCGCGCAGTAGGGAATCGATCTTCTTGTAGAACAGCGTGCAGCCCGCCGCGACGAGATGGCGGGTCGCCGACGCCACCACGCGGCGCGCCTCGGAAGCGGGCATATGGCGGCTCTCCGTCATAAGCGCGAGCAGATCGGCCGGGGCGCCCTGGCCGGCACTGTGATCCGGGGCACGCGCGGTCGCGTCAGCGGTCTCGAGGACGCAGCGGAATCCGCGCTGGGCGAACGCCCCCGACACCGCGGCCGCGCCGGTCAGGTCGTCACCGACGACGCCGATCCGTTTCCACATCATCACCACCCCCCTCGCGACGCACCCCGCGCAGACGAAGCCCGGCGGCCGGCAGGAGCGATGCATAGCCGGCAAGGCAGCCGGGCCGCTCGCGCTTTCATGATTTCCTCCCGCCGTTTCCCTTCGAGTATAACCCGAGCACCGAACGGTATACCGGTTTGTATCCTTGCATGTCGCGCGTTCTTGGTGTCAACTCGCCTGCAAGGGATGGTTAGCGCATTTTGTGCGGTTTTGAAAAATCCTGTGAGAAAATGTTTACATTCGGGAGGGCCATGCTAGAAACGACGCTGCGGGATGGTGCCGGCGCCGCCAGCAATGCAGGTGCCGCGGGGACGCCCGGACGCGCTTCTTGGCCCGAGGGCCGAAGCAACTCATCAATGTCGCATCACCGTGGACACGTCAAAACCCGAACCCACAAGATGTCGTGCATGCCGCAACTGGATGTAACCAAATAAGAAAATCCTGAAAAACGTGCCGAATGGCACGAATTGGGGAGCGAGATGACTCTGGATGGCCCGATCGACTGCGATATTCATCCCATCGTACCTTCGTCGGAGGCTTTGCTGCCGTACCTGCCCGGCCACTGGGCCGAGGTCGTGGTCCAGCGCGGCATCACCGATCTCGACAGCGCGAGCTACCCCCAGTCGACGCCGCTCGCCAGCCGCCCGGACTGGCGCTCGGACCATGCGCGGCCGGGCGCCGACCTGACGCTGCTGCAGGCCCACGCGCTTGACCGCTGGGGCCTGAGCGCGGCGATCTGCAACTGCGTCTACGGCGTGTGGCCGGTGTTCAGCGCCGACATGGCGGCCGCCTTCTCGCACGGGCTCAACGCCTGGATCGCCGCCGAATGGCTCGACCGCGACCCGCGGCTGCGCAGCTCCATCATCGTGCCGTTGCAGTCGCCGCAGCTCGCCGCCGAGGAGATCGACCGCTGGGCCGGCGACAAGCGTTTCGTGCAGGTGCTGCTGCCGGTGTTCGCCGACATGCCGCTTGGCAACCGCTACTACTGGCCGATCTTCGAGGCCGCCGCGCGCCACGGGCTGCCGGTCGGCATCCATGCGGGCAGCACCTACCGCAACCCCGTCACGCCCTCGGGCTGGCCGTCCTACTACGTCGAGGACTACGTGGCGCAGTCGCAGGGCTTCCACTCGCAGCTCGCCAGCCTGATCTGCGAAGGCACCTTCGTGAAGTTCCCCGAGCTGAAGGTGGTCTTCATCGAATCGGGCTTCACCTGGATGCCCTCGGCGCTGTGGCGCCTGAACAAGTACTGGCAGGGCCTGCGCATGGAGGTGCCCTGGGTCGACCGCTCGCCCTCCGAGATCGCCCGCGAGCATATCCGGCTCACGCTCCAGCCCGTCGACGCGCCGCCCGATCCCGAGCTTCTCAACCGCTTCATGACGCACATGGAATCGGAGGACATGCTCCTCTTTTCCAGCGACTACCCGCACTGGCAGTTCGACCGGGACGAGGTGGTGCCGCCGGGGCTGAGTCCCTCGCTGCTGCGCAAGATCCAGTACGACAATCCGCGTGCAACCTACTCACGATTGACGGAGCGTGCACAATGAACGTTGTCGGCAAGATTGACGCCACCAAGGGCAAGGGCGTCGGAAACCGTCTGGCGGTTGCCGATTGCGATATCCATCCCACGGTGAACGGCTATCGCGATCTCTACCCCTATCTCGAGAAGCGCTGGCAGACCCATCTCCAGACCTACGGCGCCAAGGTGCGCCACGGCTACCAGCGCGGCGCCGCCTACCCGAAGGGCCAGCCCGACGCCAAGCGCCGCGACGCGTGGCCGGAAGGCGGCGGGCTCGCGGGAAGCGACCTGCGCCTGCTGCAGACCCAGCATCTCGACGCCAACAATGTCGAACTGGGCGTGCTCAACCCGCTCACCTTCTGCGGCTACGGCCTGCTCAACTCCGACCTCAGCGCCGCGCTCGCGACCGCCGCGAACGAGTGGCAGAAGAACGACTTCACCCGGCGCGACCCGCGGCTGAAGGCGTCGATCGTGGTCCCCTACGAGGACGGGCCGGCCGCGGCGCGGGAGATCGAGCGCTGCGCGGCCGAGGACGACTTCGTGCAGGTGCTGCTGCTGAGCCGCACCGCCGAGCCGCTCGGCAAGCGCAACTACTGGCCGATCTTCGAGGCCGCTGCCGCCGCCAACCTGCCGGTCGGCGTGCACGCCTTCGGCTATGGGGGCGCGCCGGTCACCGGCTCGGGCTGGCCCTCCTACTACATCGAGGAGATGTTCGGCCATTCGCCCTCGTGCCAGGCGCTGCTCGCCAGCATGATCTTCGAGGGCGTGTTCGAGCGCTACCCGAACTTCAAGCTGGTGCTGATCGAGGCCGGCTGCGCGTGGCTGCCCGCCTTCACCTGGCGCCTCGACAAGCACTGGGAGCGGCTGCGCAGCGAGGTGCCCCACGTCAAGCGCCCGCCCTCCGAATACATCCGCCAGCAGGTGTGGATCACTACCCAGCCGATCGAGGAGCCCGAGCCGCGCAGGCATCTGGTCGACGTCATCGACTGGATCGGCTGGGACCGGCTGCTGTTCGCCTCCGACTATCCGCACTGGGATTTCGACGATCCGGCGGTCGCCTTCCCGATCGATATCCCGCTCGAGCTGCGCCAGCAGTTCCTGCTGACCAACGCCAAGGCGCTCTACGGGGTGCAGTGACCCCGCCCTACGGGGGTGCAGTGACCCCTGGCGCCGAACCGGGGCACGCCGAACGCGGCCCCGCGTGAAGCCCGGCGCCTCGCGTTGCCGGGCCGTTCCGGGGTGTCGGGAAGGAGCCGAAAGAAGCTCGCCCGGCCCCGCCGATCAAGAACAACCAGGAGGAAACCGATGACGTCCGACGGCAAGGGAATTTCACGACGAACCGCCATGAAGGCCGCCGGCGCGGCGGGCGGCCTGTTCCTGATGGGCAAGGCCCCGGCGCTGGCGCAGGGCACGCAGGAACTCACCTTCCTCACCGGCGAGGACGGCAAGGACACGCAGGCGGTCTGGGCCAAGATGTTCAAGGAGTTCACCGACAAGAACAAGTCGGTGAGCGCCGTGGTGCCCGAATATCTCAACCCCGACGAGGCGCTGTCGCGCCTGTCGATCCTGCTCAACACCGGGCAGGCGCCGGATGTCGGCAAGTTCGACGACGTCGAGCTGACCGCCCTCGCCTATAACGGCATGCTCGAGCCGGTGACCGACATCGTCGAGGCGATCGGCGTGCCGGAAGGCGCGCGGCTGCGCTACAAAGGCGAGGACTATTTCGTCCCCTCCGACATCGGCATCCCGATGATGTTCTATCGGAAGGACTGGTTCGACAAGGCGAGCCTGCAGGCGCCCAAGGGCTGGGACGACTACCTGAAGGCGGCCGAGACTCTGACCGACAAGTCGCAGCGGCGCTATGGCGACCTGCTGGTGACCAATCCGAGCTCGGGCTACACCACCAATGTCGCGCTCAACCAGGCGTGGTCCAATGGCGGCCTGTTCTTCGACTGGATCGACGGCAAGTGGCAGGTCGTGGTCGACCAGCACAAGGACGAGCTGACCCAGACCATCGAGTGGTTCAAGAAGCGCACCGCCTTCTCGCCGGTCTCCGCCAACTACGCCTATGCGCAGGTGAACCAGGCGTTCGCGGCCGGCAACGTCGCCATGATCGAGTACCCGGGCGCGCGCACGCTGAACTACCTGCATTCCGACTTCCCCGACATCGAGAAGGTGACGGGCGTGGCGCCGGTGCCGGCGAACAAGAAGCCGGCGGTGAAGCTCTCCAATGGCGGCCTGTGCATCTTCAAGAAGCAGGGGCGCGATCCCGCCGCCGCCAAGGCGCTGGTGCGCAGCATGGTGGAGAGCCCGCTCTATCTCGAATGGCTCTGGACCGTGCCGGGCCATCTGGTGCCGACCAACAAGGCGCTGTTCCTCGGCAAGTGGCGCGAGCACGAGTTCTTCAAGGCCCATCCGGACCTGCTGGCGACCATCGATGCGGCCTATCCGAGCGGCTACAGCGCCGTCACCGGGCCGGTCGCGACCAAGGGCCCGGACCTCAATCCGGCCGCCAGCAGCGTGTTCCGCGCCGGCGTCTATGCGAGCCTGATCGGCAGCCCGATCCTCGACGGCACGTCGGCCGAGCAGACCCTTGGCGCCATCGCCAAGTCGATGCAGACCGCGATGGACAAGCTGAAGACGTAACGGCATGGCTCTTCACAGCGCACGCGAGTCCTACCCCGGCCAGAACACTCCCGGCCTGAGAGATCAGGCCGGCGGCCGGGGCAAGGCTCTCCGGAGCATCATCGGCACCGCTATCGTCGCGCCGTGGCTCCTTCCGGCCCTGCTGATCATCGGCCTGGTCCAGATCGGGCCGATGCTCTACGCGATCTGGCTCAGCCTCTACGAGAAGGACGCCTTCTCCTTCACCTGGGACTGGGTCGGCCTCGGCAATTACGAGACTTTGCTGCAGAGCGCCGAGTTCTGGTCGGCGGCGGGCTTCGGCGTGTGGTTCGCAGTGCTGTCGGTGGTGGTGCAACTCGCCGTCGGCGTGCCGGTGGCGCTGCTGCTGCACCAGAACCTGCGCGGGCGTGGCCTCGCGCGCGGCATCGTGCTGCTGCCCTACATGGTGCCGACCGCCGCCATGGCGCTCGTCTTCGCGCTGATGATGAGCGACATCTACGGCGTGTTCGACCACATACTGGTCTCGCTCGGCCTCATCGACGAGCCGATACCCTTCCTCGGCTCGCATGCATGGGCGCTGCCGGCGACGCTGGTCGCGTCGACCTGGAAGTGGACGCCCTTCGTTGTCATCGTGATCCTCGCCCGCCTGCAGACGATCGAGGTCTCGCTCTACGAATGCGCCAAGGTCGAAGGCGCTAACGCGTTCCAGCGCTTTCGCGACGTCACCCTGCCCTCGCTGCGCAGCACGCTGCTGCTGATCGTGATGCTGCGCTGCATCTGGATGTTCAACAAGTTCGAGGTGCCCTACCTGCTGACCAAGGGCGGCCCCGGCAGCGAGACCACCAATCTTCCGATCTACGCCTACAAGGTGACCTTCCTGCAGAACCAGCAGGGGCTCGGCGCCGCGCTCTGTGTCGTCATGTTCGCGATGCTGTTCATCTTCGCCAGCATCTACACGAGCATCGTGAAGCCGGAAAAAGAGATCGAGGTGGAGTGAGATGGCTGCGACACGGTTCCTGTCGACGGGATTGAACTATCTCGCCCTCGCCGCGGTGTGCCTGTTCTTCGTTTTCCCGATGTACTGGATGCTGAAGGGCTCGCTGGAGACGGCGCCTGAGCTGCTGAGTGCGCATCTGCTGCCCGGCTCGATCTCGTCGGAAGCCTTCCGCGAGCTCATCGGCCAGGCCTCGTTCCGGCAGTACTTCTTCAACAGCGCCACGGTGGCGATCGCCTCCACCATCGTCTCGACGACCTGCGCGGTGCTGGCGGGCTACGGGCTCGCCCGCTTCAAGTTCCCCGGCAAGGCAGCGATGAGCCGGGGCGTGCTGTTCTGCTACATGTTCCCGTCGCTGGCGCTGTCGATCCCGCTGTTCAACATCTTCTACAGCATCCGGCTCGGCAACACGCTGTTCGGGCTGATGCTGACCCATGTCACCCTGTCGCTGCCGTTCGGCATCTGGCTGATGTGGCAGTACTTCCAGACCATCCCCTCGGCCTTCCGCGAGAACGCGGCGCTGCTGGGGGCCGGGCGGTTCCGCACCTTCCTCGAGGTCGAGCTGCCGCTCGCGCGCTCCGGCCTGATCGCGGTCGCCATCTTCGCCTTCGCGCTGTCCTGGGAGGAATACGAATTCGCCTTCGTGCTGATCACCTCGGAAGCGTCCAAGACGCTGCCGATCGGCATGACGCAGTTCGTCACGCGCGACTACGTGGTGTGGAACATGATCATGGCGGCCGGCATCACCATGGCCGTCCCCGCCTTCCTGCTGATCTCGTTCCTGCAGAAATACCTGGTGGCCGGCTTCACCTCCGGCGGACTGAAGGGCTGACGACAGCTCCCATCCGCGCCCGTGGCCGGCGCGGCAAGACAACAGAGAAACCGGGAGGCCGGGAGGAACATGGCGAACATCGTACTGAGCGGAATCTACAAGGAGTTCACCTCGGGCCGCGAGACGCACCTCGCGGTGGACGGGCTGAACCTCGACGTCGCCAACGGCGAATTCATCAGCCTGGTCGGCCCGAGCGGCTGCGGCAAGAGCACCACGCTGCGGATGATCGCAGGGCTGGAGAGCCCGGACCGGGGGCGGATCTTCGTCGACGGGCGCGACGTTACCGCGGTGCCGCCCCAGTCGCGCGGCCTCTCCATGGTGTTCCAGAACTACGCGATCTTCCCGCACATGACCGTGCGCCAGAACATCGGCTACGGGCTGAAGATCGCCGGTATGGCGCGCGCCGACCAGGAGAAGCGGGTGCGCGAGGTGGCGCGCCTCGTCGACATCGAGAACCTGCTCGACCGCTACCCGCGGCAACTCTCCGGCGGCCAGCGCCAGCGCGTCGCCGTGGCGCGGGCCTTCGCGCGCAACCCGGACATCATCCTGCTCGACGAGCCGCTCAGCAATCTCGACGCCAAGCTGCGCGACCAGACCCGGGCGGAGCTGAAGCAGCTTCACCAGCGGGTCGGCCACACCATGATCTACGTGACCCACGACCAGCTCGAGGCGCTCACCCTGTCGGACCGCATCGCGATCATGAACAAGGGCGTGCTGCAGCAGTTCGCGGCACCCTCGGTGGTGTTCCAGCAGCCGGCCAACCTGTTCGTCGCGACCTTCATCGGCTCGCCGACCATGAACATCATCCCCGCCACGCTGCTGCACGGCGAGGCGCACACCGCCGTGCACATCGAAGGCTGGTCGGCCAGCCTGCCGCGCGGGGGAAGCGAATGGCTCGGGCCGACCGACGTGAGCGCCGCGCTGGTCGGCATCCGGCCCAAGGACATCACGGTCCATGACGGCCATGTCGAGGGGCGCTTGCCCGCCGTCGTCACGCTGATGGAGCCGACGGGATCGGACGCCATCCTGCATCTCGACGCCGACGGCAGGGCGCTGGTCGCGCAGGTCGCCGACCGGTTCGATTTCGAGCCCGGCGACAAGGTCTCGCTCGACCTGTCGCTCGACCACCTGCACCTGTTCGACGTCGACAGCGGGCTCGCCCTCTATCACGGCCGGGCGAAGTACGGAGCCAGGCCAGCGCGGGCGCATGCCGGCCCCACCATGGCGCAGGGAGCGGCGTGACGGCGATGAAGAAGTATGTTGTCGGGTCCACCAAGGACATTCCCGAGGGCAGCCGCACGCTCGTTCACGTGAAGGGCCGGCCGATCGCCATCTTCAACATCAAGGGCGAGTATTTCGGCCTGTTCGACCGCTGCCCGCATCTCGGCGGCAGCCTGTGCCGCGGCGCGCTGACCGGGCTGATCCAGTCCAAGATGCCGGGCGAATACAGCTTCGTCCGCGAAGGCGAGATCGTGCGCTGCCCCTGGCACGGCTGGGAGTTCGATATCCGCACCGGCAAGTCCTATTGCGACCCGGAGAAGATCCGCGCCCGCAACTTCCCGGTCAGCGTGGAGGACGGCCGCCACCTGATGGAAGGGCCCTATGTGGCCGAGACGGTGCCGGTGAAGGTCGAGGACGACTACGTCGTCGTCGAGCTGTAGGCCGGGGACGCCCCCCCGCGCGCCCGACCTGCGGGCCTCGCTTCAAGCCCTCCGCCGGATCCCGATCCGGCGGATTTTTCGCGTGGAACACTCGAAGCCAGACGCGACGCGCGGGAGCGGCAATGCCGCCCCGGGCGCAGGCTCACCCTGGCTCAGGCGCCCCTTCAGGCGCCCTTTTCGAGCCGCTGCCGGGCGAGCCGCGCGGCAAGCTGAAGCGCGCCGATCATGGCGGTCGCGTCGGCCGTGCCCTTGCCGGCGATGTCGTAGGCGGTGCCGTGGCCGGGCGTGGTGCGGATGACCGGCAGGCCATAGGCGACCGAGGCGAATTTCAGCCGCTTCAGCGGGATCGTCCCCTGGTCGTGATAGAGCGAGACCACGCCGTCATAGCGCCCCTCCTCGCCCTGCATGAACGAGACGTCCGCCGGCACGGGGCCGACGATGTCGTAGCCGCGGCTGACCGCCTCGCGGATGGCGGGCTCGATCTCGTCGATCTCCTCCTTGCCGAGCAGCCCGTTGTCGCCGGCATGCGGGTTCAGCGCCGAGACCGCGATCCGCGGCTTCTCGATGCCCCAGGCGTTCTTCAGCGCGTCGGAGAAGCGGGTCGCGATGTCGAGCACGTTCTCCTTCGTCACCTTACCGACCGCCGCCGCCAGCGACATGTGGCTCGTCATCTGCGCCACGCGCAGCTTGCCGCCGACGAGGATCTTGAGCGGCTTCGGGCCTTTGGACAGGGCCTGGATGAATTCGGTCTGGCCGGGATAGTCGCGCCCGGCGAGCTGCAGGCCCTGCTTGTTGACCGGGCCGGAGACGATGGCGTCGACCTTGCCCTCCAGCGCGATGCGGACCGCGGTCTCGGTGTCCTCGGCCGCGGCGGTGCCGCCGGCCCTGGAGAGCTTGCCGATCTCCCACTCCGCATCGTCGATATTGTGGGTGTCGAGCACCACGACGGCGTTGGAGTTGATGCCGTCGATCTCCGACGCGTCCTTGATCGCGACGACGTCCGGGCGCTTCGCCGGGTCCCAGGTCGAGAGCGTGCGCTCGACGACGCTCGCGGCGCCGACCAGGATCGGCCGGCACTCGGCGCGCACGCCCGCCTCGATCGCGCCCTTCAGCGCCACTTCAGGGCCGACGCCGGCCGGATCGCCGAGCGTGATCGCCACCACGGGCAGCCTGGATGGACTGGCCGGCATATCTTCCTCCCGCATTCGCAGCCGGTTCAGCGCAGGCCCGACCACCGCGGCGGTCCGAAGCCGAGCTTGCCCGGATTCATGATGTTGTTGGGGTCCCACGCGTCCTTGAGCGAGGTGATCAGGTGCCAGGCCTCGCCATACTGGTCGCGCATGAAGCGCCCGAGCTTGAGGCCGATGCCGTGATGCTCGTTGATGACTCCGCCATATTTGAGCGAGACGGCGATCGCCGCGTCCCACAGCCGGTCGTGCAGCGCCACCGCCTCGTCCGGGTCGTCCGGCGCCTCGTCGACGTAGAAGCGGTCGTAGATCATCCCGCCCCAGGGGTACCAGTGCGAGAAATGCGCGGTGTAGCGGGCGCCGAGATGGGCGAAGCCTTCCTCGATCGCGCGCTTCTTGGCGAGGTAGAGCTCCGGCAGCTTGTCGAAGGTCGTCACGCTGTCGGTGGTGCCGAAGATCTGCGGCGGCGCCGGGGCGTGGCCGGAAGCGAAGGGCTGGTACTTGTTCTCCCACCAGACCGAGGCGAGCTCGGGGCCCAGATCCTCGCCGCCGGCCGCGGTGCAGATCGCGGCCACCGCGTCGACCTCGACCTCGACGAGGGGCGCGTTGCCCTCGCAGCAGATGACCATCACCGAGCCGGAGATGTCGCGGCCGATGACCTTGCCGAGCTTGCCCGCATCGGCGGGATCGTAGAGACGGATGACCGCGGGCTTCCACCGCTTGGTCATGATCTGGCGCGCCGCCTCGATGCCGGCGACGGCGGTGTCGAAGCGGAAGGTCACGAAGTCGCGGCGCTCGGGCAGGTGCTCGAGCTGGAACTTGAGCTCGGTGATGGCGCCGAGCGTGCCCTCGGAGCCGACCAGCACCTGCAGCAGGTCCGGCCCGGCGGCGTGGTTGCGTACCGGCAGGGTCTCGACGATGCGGCCGGGTGGCATCACCGCCTTCACCTGCAGCACGAGGTCTTCCGCCTTGCCGTACTTGGTCGAGACCACGCCCGAGCCGCGCGCCGCCACATAGCCGCCCGCGGTGGCGCCGTGATGCATGGAGCCGGGATAGTGCGGCAGGGTGAGGCCGCGCTCGTTGAGCTTCTGCTCCAGCTCCCAGCCGTTCATGCCGGCCTCGACGGACAGGATCAGGCTCTGCTCGTCGATGTCGAGGATGCGGTTCATGCGGCTGAGGTCGAGCGCAATGCCGCCATAGGGCGCGAGCGTGCCGCCCTGCGTGCCCGAGCCGCCGCCGCGCACGATCACCGGCACCCGGAAATGATCGGCGATGCGCACGACCTCGGCAACCTCGGCCGTCGACGCCGGCGAGACGGCGAGGTCGGCGCTGGGCAGGGGAAGGTTGCGGTACTTCAGATATTGCGAGAACCAGGACCAGTCGGCCGCCTGCGCCTGCAGGACCTTCGGGTCATCGCTGACATGCGCCGGTCCGACGGCGCGCTCCAGCTCGTGGGCGACCATCGAGCGGATATAGGCGGCACCACCGCTGGCGGCCGCCGCCCCGGCGGACGGGCCGGCCGCGGCGGGCCTGTCCAGCACCTGGGCTGCGCTTTGGGTTCGCATCGTTCACCTGGCCCTTCTACCTGTCGGTCCGCCCGACGTGCCGCGCGGCAGGAAGGCTGCGGCGCGCATCAGCAGGTCGGTCAGACTCAGCCGCATATGTGCGATGTGCTCCTTGACCATCGACACGACGCTCTCGACGTCGCCGTCGCGCATGGCCCGGGCGATCCGCTCGTGCTCGGCGGAGCATTCCTGAAGCCGCTCCGGCCGCACCGAGGTCGCCCAGAAGCGATGGATCCGGCGGCGCGTCTTCACCGCCAGCGAGGTGATGAGCTCGTTGTCCGCGCCGGCCTCGATCAGCTTGTGGAACTCGCGGTCGGCGAGGCCCCAGCGCTCGATGTCCTGCGCCTGCGCCGCCGCCTTCATCTCGGCCGTGTAGCCGATCAGCGCGTCGAACGTCTCCGGCGGGCAATGCTGGATCGCGCGGGTGACGATGTAGCAGTCCAGCACCTCGAGCAGGTCGCAGATCTCGTTGACGTCGCGCGGCGTCAGCCCGCGCACGACGTAGGAACTGCCGCTCGGCTGCTCCAGCAGGCCCTCGAGCTCCAATTGGCGGAGCGCGGCGCGCACCGGCGTGCGGCTGACGCCCATCTCCTTGGCCAGCTTATTCTCGGAAAGCGCCGTTCCCGGCGGGATTTCCAGAGCAATCAGGGATTGGGTCAGCCGCTCGTAGACGAGGTCGCTGCGGCGGGTTGCCTCCGAGGCACTGAACGCTTCTTCGCTCATCGTCGCTCCTTGGATGCCAACCTGTATACAGACCTGTGCGGCACCGTCAATCGATGATCCCGATCCGCGCCCAGAAAATGGAAAACCCGTGCGCCGGCGGGCGCACGGGGCCTATCTGAGCGCGAAGGAAACGGTGAGGTCGTCGACGTCGCCCTCGTCCAGCCGCCGCACCTTGAGGTGCCGGGTGAGCAGCACGAGCTTCGCCGTCTCCTCGAGTTCCTCCGCCGCGAAGACCGCGTCCTCCAGCGACTTGCCCGACACCACCGGCCCGTGATTGGCGATCAGCATCGCGGCGTGGTCGCGGGCCTTGATCTCGAATTGCGGGCCGAGCGGGGCGCCGGGCTTCACATAGGGCAGCACCGGGACCTTGCCGACGCGCATCACCACATAGGGCGTGATCGGCGGGATCGCGTCGCGCGGGTCGACATCGGCGAGGCAGGACAGCGCGGTGGCGTAGGTCGAGTGCAGGTGCACCACGGCGCGCGCCTTCGGCCGGCTGCGGTAGAAGCCCAGATGCAGCGGCAGCTCCTTGGTCGGCTTGTCGCCGGAGACCGGATGGCCGGTCTCGTCGACCTTGGACAGCCGCTCGGCCTGGAGGAAGCCGAGGCAGGAATTGGTCGGCGTCGTCAGGAAGCCGTCGTCGAGCCGCACCGAGATGTTGCCGGTCGAACCCGAGGTCAGGCCGCGCTGGAAGAGGGATGCGCCCCATTTGACGATGGCCGCCCTCAGCTCGTGTTCGTCCGTCATACCGCCTCCAAAGCGCGCAAGGCACGATCGTAGAAATCCCGTCCACCGAAGTTGCCGCTCTTGAGCGCCAGATGCAGCGGCGTTCGGCCGTTGGCGACCAGCGCCGGGACTCCGGGGTCGATCTCACCGCCGACGCGCAGCTGCGAGATGCCGAGCGCCGTCACCACCGCGCCCGCCGTCTCCCCGCCGCCGACCGCCAGGCGCGCGACGCCGAGCGCGGGCAGGCTCCGAGCGAGATCGGCGAAGAAGACCTCGAAGGACTGCGCGACCGCCTCGCGCCCGTAGCGGGACTGCGCGGCGGCGACCTTGTCGGGATCGGCGGTCGAATAGATCAAGGGACTCTGGTCCAGATGCTCGCTCACGAAGGCCAGTGCATCGGCAACCGTGATCCGGCTGGAGATGAGCGCCTCGGCCTCGACGCGCAGCCCGGGATGGGCATGCAAATGAACGGCCACCTGCTCGCGCGTCGCCACCGAGCAGGAGCCCGAGAGCGCGACGCCCGGCCCGGTGGCGCGGGCCTGCTGCGGGGCGGCGGCGGCGAGGAGGCCCTGCCGGCGGAAATTCTCCGGCAGCCCCAGCGCGATGCCCGAGCCGCCGGTGACGAGCCGGTGCCCGGCGATCGCGGCGCCGATCGCCATCAGGTCCTCGTCGCCCAGCGCGTCGACGACGACGAGGCGGTTGCCGGCGGCGGCCTGTGCGTCGAGCGCGGCGCGGATCGGCTCGCTGCCGCGCCGCACCACGTCGAACGGCACCAGCCCCACCTCGCCCCGCGTCTGGTGCCGCAGCCAGCGGCACAGGTCCGCATCGGTCATCGGCGTCAGCGGGTGGTTCTGCATGCCGGATTCGTTCAGCAGGCGCCCGCCGACGAACAGGTGGCCGGCGAAGATCATGCGCCCGGCGAGCGGGAAGGCCGGGCAGACGACCGCGACCGGCGCGTCGAGGGCGTCGAGCAGCGACTCGGCCACCGGGCCTATATTGCCTTGCGGCGTCGAATCGAAGGTCGAGCAGTATTTGAACAGGATCTGCGTGCAGCCCTGCCCGCGCAGCCATTCCAGCGCGTCGAGCGACTGGCGCACCGCCTCCGCCGGGGCGATGGAGCGCGACTTGAGCGCCACCACGCCGGCCTCGCAGTCGAGCCGCCCGTCCCCTTCCGGGATGCCGACGAACTGGGTCGTGCGCATCCCGCCCTTGGCCAGCGTGTTGGCGAGGTCGCTGGCGCCGGTGAAATCGTCCGCTATGCAGCCGAGCAGCATGGTCGTCTCCCGTCAGGCCGGGCCCGTCGCGGCCGCGAGTTCGTCTTCGATGTGGACGCGCACGATCGCGTCGAAATCCGGTTCCGCCCGGAAGCCGAGCGCGAGAGCGGCCTTCGGGTCGAAGCGCTGCGGCCAGCCGAGCACGATCCGCGCGATGGTCTCGTCCGGCTGGCGCCGTATCAGGCGCACCGCCCTCTCGCCGCCGAAGCGGCGCAGCGCCTCGATCTCCTCGCCCACCGTCGCCGACACGCCGGGCATGGTGAGGCTGCGCCGCGCGCCGAGGCCGAAAAGGTCGATCCCGGCCGCGTGCTCGAGGAAGCCCACCGCCGCGCGGGGCGAGGCGAACCAGTGCCGCACCGATTCGGGAACCGGCAGCACCGCCTCCTCGCCGACCAGCGGCTCGCGCAGGATACTCGAAAAGAAGCCGGAAGCGGCCTTGTTCGGCTTGCCCGGACGGATGCAGATCGTCGGCAGGCGAATGGCGATGCCGTCGATGAAGCCGCGCCGGCTGTAATCGGCCAGCAGCAGCTCGCCGATGGCCTTCTGGGTGCCGTAGCTGGTGGAGGGCGTGGCGAAGAACTCGTCGGGTATCTCCTCCGGGAACGGCGCCCCGAACACGGCGAGCGAGGAGGAGAACACCAGCCGCGGGCAATAGCGCTGTTGCGCGCCGGCGCTGCGGATCGCCTCCAGCAGATGGCGCGTACCGTCCAGATTGATCCGGTAGCCCTTCTCGAAATCCGCCTCGGCCTCGCCCGAGACGATCGCGGCGAGGTGGAAGATCACGTCCGGCCGCCCGGCGACAAGCTCGCCCGCATCGCCGGGCGAGGAGACGTCGGCGGTCAGGGTGCGGATGCCGGGCCCGCGCTGGGACGGCTCGATCACGTCCGCCAGCGTCAGCAGGTCGATCGGACGGCCGGCGACCTCGCCCCTCGCGACGAGCCGGGACGCGAGCTTGCGGCCCAGCATTCCGGCCGCGCCGATGATCATCACATGCATTGTCGTCGACCCCGCCGCACGGCCTCCGTCCACGCTCGCGGGGAATAGCGTCGAGCACGCGCCGGCGCGCGCTTTCCCACCATCCTGCTGTATGAACTCTGTGAGACTTTTGACATTTTCTGTGAAAATATGATTACACTTTGGCCGATTGTGTTACAAGAGGGATATCGCTGTCGAAGGAAGCGAAGCCGCGTTTCGGGACAGGACTGCACCCTCGGTGCTGCAGAACCCTCCCCCTTCCGGGCTCCGACTTCGGTGACGCGATCTCCGTCAAAACGATTCCCGGCAAAGAGCCGAAGGCCTCCGGGACAATCCGCGTCATCATAATACCTGGGGAGGATGTGAGTGATGCCTAGTTCGACATGGGCCCGTGTGCCCACTCGCGCGGCGACAATAACCCTGTGCACGCTGTTCTGCAGTCTGCCGGCGATGGCCCAGCAGCAGGTGGTGCGTTTCCTGCACAACGAGACCGATCCGCCGAGCATCGAATTCTACAACAAGGCGATCGCCGAATTCGAAAAGGAAAATCCTGGCATCGAGATCCAGATGGAGGCCGTGGGAACCGACGCGCGCCTGCAGAAGGTGATGGCGACGATCTCGGCCAAGACCATGCCGGAAGTCTTCAAGATCCTTCCGGAGGAAGTGCCCGAGTTCGCCAAGCGCGGCTACATCATGAAGCTGGACGATTTCGTCGACCAGATCGGGCGCGACGACTTCGTCGCCGGCTCGATCGCCACGGTCGACGGCGCGGCCTACAGCGTGCCTTACACGATGGGCAATTTCAGCGTCCTGTTCTACCGCAAGGACCTGCTCGACGCGAAGGGCATCGCCGTCCCGAAGAACTGGGACGAGCTGAAGGCGGCGGCCAAGGCGCTCACCGGCAACGGGGTCTACGGCTTCGTCTTCCCGGCCGGCAAGAACCGCATGACCAGCATCTTCTTCAGCTCGCTCATGTGGTCCGCCGGCGGCACCTATTTCGACAAGGACCTGAACGTCACCTTCAACAACCCGGGCACCGTCAAGGCGCTCCAGTTTATGAAGGACATGAAGGCCTACGCCCCGCCCGGCATCGCGTCGTACTCCTATAACGACATGATCAACTCCTACATGACCGGCACCGTGGCGCTCGACATCTATGCCTCGCGGCTGCCGGCCAACGCGGCCGCGAACACGCCCGACCTGTTCGCCAAGACCGAGGCGGCGCCGATGCCGGTCGGGCCCGCCGGTCTCGCCGTCCATTACGTCAGCCCGGACAGCTTTGCGCTGACCACGCCGGCCGCCGGCTCCAAGAGCCCGGAGGCCGCGCAGAAGTTCCTGAAGTTCATCATCACCGGCGAACGGCTGAAGGACTTCTCGATGACCGCCTTCCCCCATCTCATCCCGCCGCTGAAGAGCGTGCAGGCCGAGCTGATCAAGGACGGCTCGGTGCAGCTCGACAACCGCACCGAGTTCGCCGAGCAGGCGTTCAACACCACCAACGCGCTCGACTTCGACATCGAGGCCGGGGCGACGTTCAAGGACGGCAAGGTAACGCTGTCGGGCGTGCGCAACCCCTATATCGGGCCGATCATCGCGCGCGACATTCCCGCCGTGGTGGTCCAGCGCGTGGTGCTGCAGGGCGAGGACCCCGCCGCGGCCGCGGCCTGGGGCGCCAAGCAGATGCAGCAGATCGTGGACGATCTGAAGAGCAACTGACCTCGATGCCGGCATCCGGGGCACCGCCCCGGCGCCCCGGGACCGTCCGCCAACCG
This sequence comes from Ancylobacter mangrovi, assembly GCF_024752335.1. NCBI lineage: Bacteria > Pseudomonadati > Pseudomonadota > Alphaproteobacteria > Hyphomicrobiales > Xanthobacteraceae > Ancylobacter > Ancylobacter mangrovi. The sequence goes on from NZ_JANTHY010000002.1 coordinate 139,216, forward strand.
GGCGGTCCCGTTCGGGCCTCGGTCGGGATGCGAGCCGTCCCGCCCCTCTCGGAAGATCTCTGGAGGCACGACGCTCATGGCGCTTGTTGAAGTAAAACAGATCACAAAGAAGTTCGGAGCCTATTCCGCCATCAGCAACGTCAGCCTGACGGCGCAGGACGGCAAGTTCCTCATCCTGCTCGGCCCGTCCGGCTGCGGAAAGACCACGCTGCTGCGGATGATCGCGGGGCTGGAGCTGCCCACCTATGGCGACATCGTCATCGGCGGCAAGGTCGCCACGCGGCTTCATCCCAAGGACCGGAACATCGCCATGGTGTTCCAGAACTACGCGCTCTACCCCCACCTCACCATCTACGAGAACGTCGCCTTCCCGCTGCGGGTGCGGGGCTTTTCCGGCGACATCGACAAGAAGGTGAAATGGGCGACCTCGCTGGTCGGCATCGAACACCTGCTCGAGCGCAAGCCGCGCCAGATGTCGGGCGGCGAACGCCAGCGCACCGCCCTCGCGCGCTCGCTGGTGCGCGACCCTTCGGTGTTCCTGCTCGACGAGCCGCTCTCCAATCTCGACGCCAAGCTGCGCCATTCGGCGCGCGAGGAGCTGCGCCAGTTCCAGGAGCGCATCGGCGTGACCTCGATCTACGTGACGCACGACCAGGTCGAGGCGATGGGCCTCGGCGACCGCATCTGCGTCATGCAGGGCGGGGTGGTGCGCCAGCTGGGCACGCCCGAGGAAATCTACCTGAACCCTGCCGACACCTTCGTCGCCAGCTTCATCGGCTCGCCGCCGATGAACCTGATCTCCGACGAGGGGCGCACCATCGGATTCCGGCCGGAGATGTTCCTGCCGGAATCCGCGTTCGACCCGAGCGAGGCGCTCTACCGCACCGAGTTCACGGTGCAGCGCATCGAATATCTCGGCGGCGACCGGATCCTCTACGGCATGGTCGGCGCAAGCCTGCCCTCGAGCAAGGCCATCGCCCGCCTGCCGGCCACCATCGGCACCCTGCCGGAGGTCGGCACCACGGCGAAGTTCGCCATGCGCCTGTCCGACATCCGTTATTTCGACGGCGAAGGAAAGGCCGTGGAACAGTCCCGGCGTCACGAAGCACGGCTGGTGGTCAATGGCTGAACCCAACACCGACCTGCCCGGCGACCGGCTGCTCGCCTATCTCGCCCTGTCCCCCAGCATCGCCATCCTGATCCTGCTGGTCGCCGTGCCGATGGTCACGGTGTTCGCCATGAGCATGCAGCACATCAGCCTCGGCGAACTGAGCGGACCCTTCGTCGGCCTGCGCAATTTCGAGCGCGTGCTGGCCGACCCCGCCTTCCTCAACGCGCTGGGCAACACCTTCGTCTGGGTGTTCGGCAGCGTCGCCATCGAGATGGCGCTCGGCCTCGGCATCGCGCTGCTGCTGAACATCGACTTCAGGATGCGCGGCATCGCCCGGGCCGTGATCCTGACGCCCTACCTGATCCCCACCGTCGTCGCCGTGCTGACCTGGCACTACATGTTCAACGACATCATCGGCGTGCTGAACTACCTGCTGATGGCGGTCGGTCTCATCAGCCAGCCGCTGCTGTGGCTCAACAGCACCTCGATGGCGATGTTCTCGGTGATCCTGGTCGGGGTCTGGAAGTTCTTCCCCTTCGTCGTCATCGCGCTGATGGGGATCCTGCAGGCGATCCCGCAGGAGCAGTACGAGGCCGCCGATATCGACGGGGCGAGCGCGCTGCAGAAGTTCTGGCGCATCACCCTGCCGCACATCATGCCGGTGTTCCTGCTCACCGCCCTGCTGCGGACGATCTGGACCTTCCACAAGTTCGACATCATCTACCTGATGACGGGCGGCGGGCCGATCGACGCCACCACCACGCTGCCGGTCCTCGTCTACCAGCAGGGCTTCGTCGACTTCGCGCTTGGGCGCGCGGCGGCGACGGCGATCATCACCTTCGCCATCCTCGGCGTGCTGCTCGCCGTCTATCTCCACCTGATGAAGCGCGCGGAGGCCCGCCAATGAGCACGACGGAGCTTTCCCTCGCCGGCTCGCAGCCGGGCGGCCTCGGCCGCTACAACCGGCAGGCGGCGGACCTGCACTATGTGACCTCGCGCGTGATGGTCTATCTGCTGGCCTTCACCGCGGTCAGCGTGATCGGCTTCCCGCTGTTCTGGATGGTGATCTGCTCGTTCAAGACCTCGACCGAGCTCTACCAGTTCCCGCCCGCCTTCCTGCCGCACGACTGGACGCTGACGAACTACCGGGACCTGTTCATCCAGACCAACTTCCCGATCTACTTCGTCAACAGCCTCGTCGTCGCCGGCGGGGCGACGCTGCTCTCGCTCATCGTCGGCGGGCTCGGCGCCTACAGCCTCAGCCGGTTCAAGTTCGCCGGCATGCGTACGGTCTCGATGCTGACGCTGCTGTGCTACATGCTGCCGGAAGTGCTGCTGGTGATCCCGCTCTACCTGTTCGTGGTGGATCTCGGCATGGCGGACACGCTGATCTCGCTGATCATCGCCAACACCGCCTTCACCCTGCCGCTGACCATGTGGTTCATGCGCTCCTACTTCAACGCCATCCCGGCGAGCCTGGAAGAGAGCGCGATGATCGACGGCTGCTCGCGCTTCCAGGCAATGCGGAAGGTGACGCTGCCGCTCGCCCTGCCGGGCCTCGTCTCGGTCGGCGTGTTCAGCTTCAACCACGCCTGGAACGAGTTCCTGTTCGCGCTGGTCTTCACCTCGTCGGAAACCAAGAAGGTGCTGTCGCTCGGCCTCGCGACCTGGATCGGGCAGGACAACATCTATTCCTGGGGCATGCTGCTCGCGGGAGCGGTGCTCGTCACCATCCCGGTCGTGCTGTTCTACCTGCTGGTGCAGCGCCGGCTGGTGGTCGGCCTGTCGGAGGGCGGCGTGAAGGGCGAATGACGCCCTTTGGCCGCGAGGAGCTCACCGGAGCGCATGGGGGAAACGGGAAGGGCGGGCATCGTGAGGATGCCCGCCCTTGCGTGCTACTTCACGTAGCCGGGCCCGTCGATGAGCGGGAAGCGGGCGATGCAGCTCTCGTCGACCTCCACCCCGAGACCCGGCCCTTCGGGCGCGCGGGCCATGCCGTCCGCGAAGACGTAGGGGCTGCTGCAGAGCGTGTCGCGGAACGGGTTGAACTCCGCGACCTCGGCTTCGAAATAGCCCGGATTGTCGATCGCGCCGAGGAAATGCAGCGTCGCCGCCATGTTGAGGCTGGTGGCCGAGCAGTGCGGGTTGATCGACAGCTTCCACGCCGAGGCGAGCCCGGCGATGCGCAGCGCCTCGGTGATTCCGCCGGCCTTGGAGAGGTCGGGCTGGAGATAGGTCACCGCCCCGTCCTCGATCAGCCGCACGAACTCGAAGCGGGTGTAGTGGTTCTCGCCGGCCGCGAGCGGGGTCGAGCCGAAGCCCGCCGCGGTCCGGTAACGGCGGTAGTCGTGCGGGGCGAAGGGTTCCTCCAGCCAGCCGACGCGGTTGGCGTCGAGGCACGGCATGATCGCCCTCACATGCTCGACCGTGGCGTTGGCATTGGCGTCGGTGAGGATGTCGACCTCCGGCCCGACGCGCTCGCGCACCGCCGTCACCCGCGCCATGTCGTTCGCCGGCGTGTCGCCGATGCGCAGCTTCATCGCCCGATAGCCCCGCGCCACCAGCGCCTGCGCCTCGTCGGCGAGGCTCTCCGGCGGTTGGTAGCCGAGCGCGATGCCGCCCGCATAGGCCTTGGCCGGACGCCGTGCGCCGCCGAGCAGGGCATGGAGCGGCAGGCCGACCGCCTTGCCGCGTATGTCCCACAGCGCCATGTCGATGCCGCTCATGGCGATCGCGGCGGCCGCGCCCATGCCATGGCTGGCGAGCTGCAGCAGATAGATGCGCTGCCAGATGCCGACGACGTCGTTCACGTCATGGCCGGTGACGAGCTCGCGCAGCGTGCTGTTGACGAGGTTGGCGATGGCGCCCGGCGCGCGCCCGTGATGGGCCTCCCCATAGCCGGTGAGCCCGTCGTCGGTGGTGACCTTCACCAGCACCGTGTCGCGCTTCACCGTGGTGCCGATGCCGAGAGTGACGCGGGCATTCTCGGGCAGGCGGGCCGACAGGGGAAAGGCCTCGATGGAACGGATATGCATAGGCGGCGTGTCCTCGAATTTGTTATTTTATGTGAATAGCGACCTCCCGGAACGGAGAGCGAGCGCGCCCATATTCCGTTTCCTAACAGATCCGCACAAAAACCGTACATCCATTCTTGCGCCCGAGATAGAGCGGTCTATAGTAGCCGATCAATAATCCTCGGCCGGCCGGCAGTCCTGACGCTGCTGACACGAGCGCGGGAACAAGAATGCCGGATGCCGTTCGCGGTCCATCCGCGGAGGAGTGCAAGGGTTAGAAGTCGATGGACGCTGGCATACATTCGATCGACTGCGACATTCACCCCTCGATTCCCGGCACCAAGGCGCTGATGCCCTATCTGGAGGAGCATTGGCGCGATCATCTCTCGTTCCGGGGGATCGATGACGTCGAACTGACTTACAACGCCTACCGCAATCCGTTTTCCTGCCGGCCCGACTGGCGCCCGCCCACCGGCAAGCCGGGCGGCGACCCTTCCCAGGTGCTGGAACAGGCGCTCGACGCGTTCGGCGCCTCGATCGGCATCCTCAACCCGCTATGGGGCGGGCCGGTGGTTTATGCGGACGACATGGCGTTCGCGCTCTGCCACGCGGCCAATGACTGGATCGCCGCGACCTGGCTCGACCGCGACCCGCGCCTGCGCGCCTCGATGCTGGTGCCGTTCGAGAGCCCGGAGCTCGCGGCCGAGGAGATCGAGCACCGGGCGCGGGACCGGCGCTTCGTGCAGGTGCTACTGCTGGCGATGACCGAGGCGCCGCTCGGGCGCCGGCACTACTGGCCAATCTACCGCGCGGCGGCACGTGCCGGCCTGCCGATCGCGATCCATGCCGGGACCGGGTACCGCAACCCGCCGACCGGGATCGGCTGGCCCTCCACCTATGTCGAGGACTACGCGGCGCAGACCGGCGGCTTCCAGACCCAGGTGCTGAGCCTGATGACCGAGGGGGTGCTGACCAAGTTCCCCGAGCTGAAGGTGGTGCTGGTGGAATCCGGCGTCGCCTGGCTGACCAGCTTCCTCTGGCGCCTGAACAAGACGTGGCGCGGCGTCCGCATCGAGGTGCCGTGGATCAAGGAGGCGCCGGCCGAGATCCTGCGGCGCAGCCTGCGCATGACGATCCAGCCGCTGAACGCGCCGAAGGGCGAGGAGCAGGTGCGGCGCATGCTCGACCATATCGGCGGCGACCACATGCTGCTGTTCTCCACCGACTATCCGCACTGGCATTTCGACGGAGGCGACGCGATGCCCCCCGGCTTGCCCGCCGCGCTGCACCGGAAGATCCGGCTCGACAATCCGCTCGAGACCTATAGCCGGCTAATGGAGACGCTGCAATGAGCGATACCGCCGAACGCGAGGTCGCCGTCGCTTCCGCGCAGAAGCTCGGACTGTTCGATGCCGACATCCACCCGGTGCCGAAGAGCGGCACCGAGATCCGCAGCTATCTCGCGCCGGACTGGCACGGGCATTTCGACCATTACCGCGAGTTCCAGCGCAAGCCGTTCGCCAACGCCAATTCCTATCCGCGCGCGGTCCGGGCGCTGTCGCGGCGCGATTCGTGGCCGCCCGGCGGAGGCCTGCCGGGCTCGGACCTCAACTTCATGCGCGAGCAGCATCTCGATCCTTACAACATCGAGTGCGGCGTGTTGCAGGTGCTCGATCCGGTCGGCAACAAGCTGCGCCATCCCGGCTTCGCGGCCGCCATGTGCTCGGCGATCAACGACTGGCAGGCGCTGGCCTGGGCCGAGCCGGAGCCCCGGCTGAAGGGCTCCATCATCGTGCCGCAGGAGGACACCAGCGCCGCGATCCGCGAGATCGAGCGGCTCGGCAGGTCGCCCCTGTTCCGGCAGATCATGATCAGCCCCCGCAGCGAGGAGCCGCTGGGGCGCCCGCGCTACTGGCCGATCTACGAGGCCGCCGAGGCGCTCGGCATCAGCGTCACGCTGCATGTTGGCGGCGAGAACGGCTTTCCGGTCACGCCGGCGGGCCACCCCTCCTTCTTCTTCGAGCAGCGGGAATCGCACGTCCCGGCGGCCGAGGCCGTGCTCACCAGCCTGATCCTCGAAGGCGTGATCGAGCGCTTCCCGCGGCTGCGGGTGATCACGGTCGAGGCCGGCGGCATCGGTTGGGTGCCCGCCCTCTCCTGGCGGCTCGACCATTGCTGGGAGCGCATGGGCGGCGAGATACCTCAGGTGCGCAAGCCGCCCTCCAGCTATCTGCGCAGCAATTTCTGGTTCTCCAGCCAGCCGATCGACGAGCCCGAAAAGCCGGAGCATCTGCGCGAGGTCTTCGACTGGGTCGGCTGGGACCGCATCCTGTTCGCGACCGACTACCCGCACTGGGATTTCGACGACCCGAAATATGCGGTGAAGTTCGCCATGACCCCGGCCGAGCAGCAGATGTTCTTCCGCGACAATGCGCGCACCGCGTTCGGGCTGCAGTGACGATGGCGCGTTTCGTGGTGGCGAAGGTCGGCGAGATTCCGCGCGGCGAGCAGAAGGTGGTCCGGGTGAAGGGCCGCGAGATCCTGCTGCTGAACGTCGACGACGAGTACGCCGCGCTGCTCAACCGCTGCCCGCACGAGGGGGCGAAGCTGCTGTGCGGCGCTCGGGTGGGGCTGCTCGAATCCGACGAGCCCGGCCGCTTCTCCTATACCCGCCAGGGCGAGTTCCTGCGCTGCCCGTGGCACGGCTGGGAGTTCGAGATCAGGACCGGGCAGTCCTGGTGCGATCCCAAGGACACCCGGATCAAGAACTACGACGTGAAGATCGAGCCGGGGGAGAGCCTGGCGAAGGGCCCCTATGTGGCCGAGAGCTTCCCGGTCCATGTCGAGGACAGCTACATCGTCATCTATCTCTGAGCGCTCCGCCCAGGGGGGGGCGCGTGCTGTCAGAAGAAGCTGTCGTAGTGGATCTGGCCGCGCGGCACCGAGGCGCCGGTCTCCAGCAGTTCGACCAGCGCCTCCACCATCGGCGCCGGGCCGCACAGATAATAGTCGAAGTTCGGCATGTCGGCGCTCGCCAGCACCTTCTGCACGATCTCGTGGATGAAGCCGCGATGCCCGGTCCAGTCGGCCGCGCCCGCGGCGGTCGGATCGGAGATCGCCACATGGCATTCGGCATGGGTGTGCAGGCGGTGGTTCTCCTGCCAGAAGGTCGTCGTGCACAGGTCGTCCGGGCCGCGCCCGCCATAGAACACCGTGATCCTGCGGTGCTCCAGCAGTTCGTCGTCGGCCACCGCCGCGCGCGCGATGGAGATGATCGGCGACAGGCCGGAGCCGCCGGCGATGCAGATGATGTCGCGCCCGGTATCGGTGCGCAGATAGGCGTTGCCATAAGGGCCGTCGAGCTCGAGCGCCGCGCCCTCTTCCATCTCGAACAGGCGCCCGGTGCCCGCGCCGCCCGGCACGCGGCGCACCACGAACTCCCAGCGGCCGTCCTCATTGGCGAGATTGGACATGGAATAGGCGCGCCGCCCCGCGACGCCGGGCAGTTGCAGCAGCGCGAACTGGCCGGGCAGGAAGCGGGCGGCGCCCTCGGCGGCGAAGGCGAACTCGGCCATACCCGGGGCCAGCATGCGGCGGGAGACGAGCCGAGCCGGCCGCCGCGCCGGCCGGATCGGCGGCGCCAGCGCCGGATCGGGCCGCAGCTTGATGGTGCAGTCGCCGAGCGGGCGCGACTGGCAGGCCAGCCGGCGCCCGCGCTCGCGGGCCCTCGGCGACAGGCCCTTGGCCTCCGGCCAGATGTCCTCGACGGCGCCGGCGGCGAGGTCGAAATAGCACTTGCCGCAGCCGCCCGAGAGGCATTCATGCGGCAGGCCGATGCCCGCACGCAGCCCGCCGCTGAGGATGGTGTCGTCCTCGCCGCAGGGAAAGGCCAGCGGCCCGCCGGCTATGGTGACGGTGTGGATGCCGGTCTTGATGTCAGTGCCCATGAGCCCGTCCCGAACCGGCGGTCAGCGCGGCATCGCCACGTAGATCTCGCCGTCCTCGAGCCGCACCTCGTAGGTCTGCAGATCCTTGGTGACCGGCGCGCAGACCCCCTTGCCGGTCTTCACGTTGAACGCGCCGCCATGCAGCGGGCACTCGATGGTCTCGCCGTCGAGCCAGCCGTCGGACAGGTAAGCGAGGGCATGGGTGCAGATATTGTCGGTCGCGAACACGCCGCCCTCGTCCTCGAGCCGGTAGAGGGCGATCGACTTGTCGCCGATGGCGACGCCCAGGATCGCTCCCTCGTCGAGCTCGGCCAGCGAGGCGGCCCGGACCCAGGTCACATTTTCGGTGGTCGTCACGTTCTGCCCGCTCGTCTGTTGGAGGAGCCGCCGGGGCTCTCGCGTTGATCCCTGGCGTGCCTATCCCGGAAAGGATTTCAGGTGGCGCGCCGCGCCGCTTTCCACGCCGCGAAGACGATGCGCCCTTGTAACATAGACCGGAGCCATGTAAACATAAAATCACAGAATCCGATCAAATCGTAACGGAGAATACGGCCGCGATGACCCCGAAAATGAACTCCGTCGGCGTCATCGGATTGGGATCGATGGGTTACGGCGTGGCGATCTCCTGCATCGCCGCGGGCCTCGAGACCTACGGCTCGGACATCCGGCCGGAGGTATGCGCCAGGCTGGTCGCCGAGGGCGCGGCGGATGCCTCGACCTCGCCGGCGGCCTTCGCCGGCCGGCTCGACGCGGTGATCCTGCTCGTGGTCTCGGCGACGCAGTGCGAGGAGGCGCTGTTCGGCGAGGACGGCATCGCGCCGAAGCTTCGCCCCGGCGTGCCGGTGGTAATCTCCGCCACCATCGCGCCGGCCGACTCACGCCGGCTCGGCGCGCGGCTCGCCGGGATGGGCCTGCCCATGCTGGACGCGCCGGTGTCCGGCGGCTCGATCAAGGCCGGCAAGGGGCAGCTCACGGTGATGGCGGCGGGCGCGCCGGAGACCTTCGACGCCGTCGCGCCGCTGCTCGATGCCATGGCCGAGAAGGTGTACCGCACCGGCACGCAGATCGGCGACGGGGCGATGGTCAAGACCGTGCACCAGCTCCTCGCCGGCGTGCACATCGCCGTCGCCGCCGAGGCGATGGCGCTCGCCGCGCGGGCCGGCATTCCGCTCGAGCTGATGTACGATGTCGTCACCCATTCCGCCGGCAATTCCTGGATGTTCGCCGACCGGATGCAGCACGTGCTCGACGGGGACTACACGCCGCGTTCGGCGGTCGATATCTTCGTCAAGGATCTCGGCCTGGTGAACGCGACCGGCGACAGTCTTTCCTTCCCGCTGCCGCTCGCGCGGAAGGCCTACGAGCTGTTCGCCAAGGCGAGCGAGCAGGGCTTCGGCAAGCTGGATGACAGTGCTGTTATAATGAATTATGTCGGTTCCGAGCTCCCGGGCACCCGGGACAACTGAAGAACGGCGAGGCACATGGCAAAACTGGCGAGTGCTTCGGCGTCGGCGCGGTTGAAGGCCAGCCGCGACGGGCAGCCGATGATCCCGGCGGAACGGCAGCACTTCATCATCGACCGGCTGGACGAGATGGGCGTGCTCAGCATCGCCGCGCTGAGCGAGGTGCTCGGCGTGTCGCAGATGACGGTCCGCCGCGACATCGAACAGCTCGAGCGGGCCGGGCGGGTGATGTCCGTCACCGGCGGGGTGCAGCTTCCCGAGCGCATCCTCTCCGAGCCTTCGCACACCATAAAGGGGCAGATGCACCGCGCCGAGAAGGTGGCGATCGGCCGGCTCGCCGCCTCCATGGTGAAGAGCAACGACGTGATCTATCTCGACGCCGGCACCACCACGCTCGAGATCGCCAAGCGGCTGCTCAACCTGCCCGACATCACCGTCGTCACCAACGACTTCACCATCTGCAGCACGCTGGCCGCGGCCGCGCACTGCCAGCTCTGCCACACCGGCGGGCGCGTGGACCGCGAGAACCAGTCCTGCATCGGCAACCGCGCCGCCGACATGGTGAAGCAGTTCAACTTCGACATCGCCTTCATCTCGACCTCGTCATGGGGCATGCGCGGCATTTCCACGCCGTCCGAGGACAAGATCGCGGTGAAGACATCGGCGGTTGAATGCGCCGTGCGCAGCGTGCTGGTGACGGATTCGAGCAAGTACGGAAAGCTCGCCGCCTATCACTCGCTGCCGCTGCGCGCCTTCACCACCATCATCTCCGATTCCGGGCTGGCCGAAACCGTGTGCCAGGGCATCCGCGAGCAGGGTATCGAATTGCTGGTCGCCTGAGGGCGGACGAGCCAGGCCCGCCCTCTCCAGAACCGGGGCGCGTCGCGCCGGCTATCAGCCGGCCCGCGCGGCTTGTCCCGCAGCCTGCTTCATCGCCGTCGGCAGGGCGCCGCGCAGGAAGTCGCGCAGTTCGCCCGAGGGCCAGCTCCGCCCCTCGATCGCGTCGAAGGAGGGCGCGCGCCATTGCGGCGTCCCGCCTTCCGCGCTCACGCGCGACATGGCGGCGATCACGGTGCGGGTGAAGTCGCTCGTCGACACGCCGGCGCCGTTGGCGGCGAGGTCCGAGGTGAGCGCGCTGCCCTCGCGCAGCACCAGCGCCAGCGCCCGCTCGATCCGCCGCGCGGCGGCGAACCGGCCGACATGGTCGAGCAGCAGCACCGCCGCGCGCAGCAGCGCGGTGGGATTGGCGAGGTTGCGACCGGCGATGTCCGGCGCGGTGCCGTGCACCGCCTCGAACAGCGCGACCTCGCGGCCGAGATTGATCGAGGCGCAGACCCCGAGCCCGCCGACGAGGCCGGCGGTGAGGTCGCTCAGGATGTCGCCGTAGAGATTGCTGGTGACGATGACGTCGAAGCTCTCCGGCCGGGTCACGAGGCGGCAGGCGGCCGCGTCGACCAGGATCCGATCGGCCTCGATGCCCTTCCAGCGCGCCGCCTCCTCGTCGAAGATGCGGTCGAAGCCGCCATCGGTCACCTTGAGGATGTTCGACTTCGAGATGCCGGTGACGCGGCGCCGGCCCAGCGCCTGCGCGACCGCGAACGCGGCCTGGCAGATCCTCCGCGTATTGGTTTGCGAGTTCGCCTTCAGCGCCACCGAGACGCCCCGGTCGAGCCCGTATTCGAGGCCGAGATAGAGGTCCTCGAGGTTCTCGCGGATCAGGACGAGGTCGACGCCCGGGAAGCGGGCATGCCCCTCGAGGCCGGGCAGCACCGCGGCGGGACGGATGGCGGCGAAGGTCTCGAAGGTCTCGCGCAGCCGGACATTGGCGCTGCGCTCGCCGCCGCCCAGCGGCGTCGCCAGCGGCGCCTTGAGCGCGACCCCGCAGCGGCGGATGGTGTCGATCGTCGCCGCCGGCAGGCCGGTCGGGTCGCCGCCGCGAAACACGCGCTCGCCCGCCGCGCACGGAATCCATTCGATGCCGGCGCCGGCCGCGTCGACGATCTCGGTGACGGCGGCGCTGATCTCGGGACCGATGCCGTCCCCGGGAAGGAGTGCGACCGGGATCGCGTCGGTGCTGTTCGATGTCATCGGATGGGCCTTTGTCATTGTTCGGCGAAAGCGGTGAGGCCGAAGAGGCGGGCAGGGTTGGTCGTGAGGATCGCGCGGCGCGCGCCGGCGTCCGGCACCCAGCGGGCGAGCCAGTCGAGCGTGTCGGTGTAGCGGTAGCAGCCCTCGAACTGGGTCCATGGCCAGTCGCTGCCCCAGACCACGCGGCCGGGGCCGACGGCGGCGAGAAGCGCGCTGGCGCATCCGGCGGCGGCGCCGTCGGCGAAGCGGTAGGGACCGGAGAACTTGAACCAGAGGTTCTCCGTCTCCGCCGCCGCGGCGAGCAGCGCCTCAAAGCCCCCGCTCGCGTCGCCGGCGGGCGTGCGGCCGAAATGGTCCACCAGCACCGGCCCGGGAAGCTGCGGCAGGCACGGGGCGATGGATCGCCACTGCGCCCCCTCCGCCTGGATCTCGATCACCAGGCCGGCGGCGGCGAGGCGCTCGGCCATCTCGCGGTGGACGCCGCGGCTGAAATCGGGCGCCGGCCCGCCGATGCAGTTTAGCCGGATGCCGACGATGCCGGCCCTGCGCAGCGTGGCGAGGTCCTCCGCGCCCATGCCGGGATCGATCACCGCCACACCGGCGAAGGCGCCGCGCGAGCGCAGCACCTGCTCGATCACGTAGCTGTTATCCGTGCCGAGGAAGCTCGGTTGGACAAGGATCGCGCGGGCGATGCCGGCCGGCCGCATCACGCCGAGCAGGTCCGCCGCGGTCGCGTCGTAATCGGGCTGGTAGCGCCGCCGCGCGGCGAGCGGGAGGCTGCGCTCGAACACATGGACATGGGTGTCGACCGTGGCCGGCATGTCTGCCGCAAGCCGGAAGCCGCCCTGGAAAGCCGATGCTGCATCCCGACTCATTCTCGACAAACCACCTTGATTGACTCCAATAGAGTTATATAAGACTAGAGCTATAAGCAGGACATCAAGGTCTTGCAAGCGCCAGGAGGAGACGGACGTGGCGATGAGCGAAGCGAGGGCCCAAGAGGCCGACACGCCGGCGATCGTCATCGACAAGGTGACCAAGCACTACGGCCCGCACCGCGCGCTCGACGACGTGGAACTGAGCGTCGCCAAGGGCGAGGTGGTGGTCATCATCGGCCCGTCGGGCTCGGGCAAGTCGACGCTGTGCCGGACCATCAACCGGCTGGAGACGGTCGACAGCGGCCGCATCCTGGTCAATGGCCAGCCCCTGCCGGCCGAGGGGCGCGAGCTCGCGCAGCTTCGCGCCAGCGTCGGCATGGTGTTTCAGTCGTTCAACCTGTTCGCCCACCGCACCGTGCTCGAGAACGTCACGCTCGGCCCGATGCGCGTGCGCGGCCTGAGCGCGAAGGCCGCCCGCCAGCGCGCCCTCGAGCTGCTCGAGCGCGTCGGCGTGCACGAGCATGCGTACAAGATGCCGGCCCAGCTCTCGGGCGGGCAGCAGCAGCGGGTGGCGATCGCCCGCGCGCTCGCCATGGACCCCGAGGTGATGCTGTTCGACGAGCCGACCTCGGCGCTCGACCCGGAAATGGTCAGCGACGTGCTCGACGTCATGCGCGCCCTCGCCGAGGGCGGCATGACCATGGTGGTCGTGACCCATGAGATGGGCTTCGCCCGCTCGGCGGCCGACCGGGTCGTGTTCATGGATGGCGGACGCATCGTCGAGCAGGCCGAGCCCGAAGCCTTCTTCGCCGCGCCGAAGAGCGAGCGGGCGCGGGACTTCCTCGCCAAGGTTCTCCAGCACTGACCCCCGTCGCGAGCGACGGCTCTCCACCACAACAACAGGGACGGAAACGATGAAACTCTTTGCTTCGATGGCGCTGCTCTGCGCCGTATGCGCCGGCGCCACGGCGGCGGTCGCGCAGGACGCGCCGAACTTTCCGGCCGGCTCGACCATGGAGCGCCTGTCCAAGGCGCCGACCCTGCGCGTCGGGGTGAAGTTCGACCAGCCGCTGTTCGGGCTGCGCGACCTGTCCGGCAAGCCGGTCGGCTTCGACGTCGAGATCGCCAAACTCATCGCCGGCAAGCTCGGCGTGCCGCCCGAGCGCATCACCTGGGTCGAGACCTCCTCCGCCAACCGCGAGCCGTTCCTCGAGCAGGGCAAGGTCGACTACATCGTCGCCACCTACGCCATGAACGACAAGCGCAAGAAGGTCATCAACTTCGCCGGGCCCTACATCGTCGGCGGCCAGGACCTGATGGTGAAGAAGGGCAACCCGCTCAAGATCACGGGACCGGCCGACCTCGCCGGCCGCAAGGCCTGCGTCATCAACGGCAGCGAGGGCCAGGCGGTGCTGGTGCGCGACTACAAGGACGCGACCGTGGTGCCGTTCGACGTGATCTCCAAATGCGTCGAGGCGCTGAAGAACGGCTCGGTCGACGCGGTGGCCACGACCAACTTCATCCTCGCCGGCCTCGTCAGCCGTGACCCCTCGAACCTCGAGCTGGTCGGCAAGCCCTTCACCCGCGAGCCCTGGGGCATCGGCATGCCGAAGTCCGAACCGGACCTGTGCCGCTTCGCCGAGAAGTCGCTGACCGAGGCCGACAAGGACGGCACCTACGCCAAGCTCTACGACGCCAAGCTGAAGCCCTATCTCGGCGGCGAGGGCAAGCTGCCGGAACTGGACCCCTGCCCGTGACCGGCCGCGGGACGGCGGGCGGCAGATCCCCTCAGGGCAGCGCGCGGACATGAATGTCTTTCTCGACAATATCGGGGTGTTCCGGGACGGCGTCCTGGTCACCCTCGCGCTGGCCGCGGCGTCGACCGCCGTGGCCCTGCCGCTCGGCGTCCTGCTCGCCGTCATGCGGGTGTCGCCGGTGGAAGGCTTCCGCATGGTCGGCACGGTCTATGTGGGGATCGTGCGCAACATCCCGCTCACGGTGGTGTTCTTCTTCTCCGCCTTCGTGCTGCCGCAGCTCGGCGTGCGCTTCTCCTATTTCGGCTTCGCGGTCATTGCCCTCGTCGCCTACTATGCCTCCTTCTTCTGCGAGGCGGTGCGCTCGGGCATCAATGCGGTGCCGGTCGGGCAGGCCGAGGCGGCCCGCTCGATCGGCCTGCCGTTCCACGAGTGCCTGCGCTTCGTCATCCTGCCGCAGGCGCTGCGCAGCAGCATCCCGCCGATGGTGAACGTGATGATCGCGCTGGTGAAGAACACCGCGGTCGCCTCCGCGTTCGGGGTCACCGAATCGCTCGGCACCATGGAGCTGCTGGCCAACCGCGAAAGCACCGCGGTGCTGTCGGTGCTGATCGCGACCGGCCTCGTCTATCTGGCGATCACGATCCCGCTCGGCCTCCTGACCACCCACATCGAACGCAAGGTGGCGTTTTCCCGATGAGCTCCGTCCTCTACGACGTTCCCGGACCGAAGGCGCGGCGGCTCTCCCGCCGGCTGACCTGGCTGGCGGCGCTGCTGGTGGCGGTCGGGCTCGGCTGGATCGCCTACTCCCTGTCGCAGGCCGGCCTGCTGGCGCCGGAACTGTGGACCGCACTGCTCAACCCGAACCTCGTGACGCTGCTCGCCGGCGGACTGCTCGCCACCATCGAGGTCGCGCTGCTGTCCATGGTGCTGTCGCTGATCTTCGGCGCGCTGCTCGCCGCCGGCCTGCTGTCGGGCTCGAACTGGCTGGTCGGCGTGCTGCGCGGCTATGTCGAGCTGTTCCGCGGCCTGCCGCTGCTGCTGCTGATCTTCTTCATCTTCCTCGGCGGCCCGGCCATCGGCGTCGACGTGCCCACCTTCTGGTCGCTGGTGATCGGCCTCGTGCTCTACAACACGGCGGTGATCGCCGAGATCTTCCGCGCCGGCATCCTCTCGCTCCCGCGCGGCCAGATCGAAGCGGGGCTCGCGATCGGGCTGAGCGAGGCCGAGGTGTTCCGCATCATCCTGCTGCCGCAGTCGATCCGGCGCATGCTGCCCGCCCTCATCAGCCAGCTCGTGGTGGTGGTGAAGGAGACCTCGTTCGGCTTCATCATCGGCTACACCGAGCTTCTGCGCGACGCCCGCACGGCGGTGGAGTTTCTCGGGGGCAGCTACTCGCTGCCGGTCTACACGCTGGTCGCGATCATCTACATCGTCATCAACTCCTTGCTGTCCTGGGTCGCCGAGCGGACCCAGAGGATTCTCTAGGAATCCCGTGCGGCAACGGGCATCGAGGGGACGCGACATGACGAATCGAAGCACCGGCTCCAATCCCCCCGCCCCGCTCGAGGGCGACGCGCACCTGCCGCTGTACCGGCGGCTGTACCAGACCATCGCCGGGCGCATCACCAGCGGCGACTGGCGGCCGGGCGACGCGCTGCCGGCCGAGCTCGACCTTGCGCGCCTCTACGGCGTGGCGCCGGGCACGGTGCGCAAGGCAATCGACGAGCTGGTGGATGACGGGCTGATCGAGCGGCGGCACGGCTCCGGCACCTTCATCCGCCGGCCGAACTTCGACAACATGATGGTCCGGTTCCTGCTGTACCGCGACCCGGAAGGCCGCGAGATCATGCCCGCGAGCCACATCATCTCGCGCGAGATCGTGCCGGCGCCCGCCACCATCGCCCATCATCTCGGGATGGCGGAGGGCGAGGACGTGATCCGGATGGTGCGCCACCGCCACTGGGAGGGCGCGGCGCGGCTGCTGGAGGACATCTACCTGCCGCCCGCGCGCTTCCGGCCGATGATCGAGCATTCGCCGGAGGAGATCGGTCCGCTGCTCTACCCGGCCTATGAGAGGCTGTGCGGCCAGCTCGTCTGCTTCATCGAGGAGGAGATCACCATCCTCGACGCCACGCCCGAGGATGCCGCCCTGCTCGGCCTGAAGGACGGCGACCTCGTGGTGGCGATCGAGCGCATCGCCAAGAACGCGTCGGGCCAGCCGATCGAATGGCGCATCTCGCGTGGCGAGGCCCGCCGCTTCCGGTACAGGATCAGCGTCGGCTGAGTCGGAGGCTGAGGCTGAGGCTGCCGTGGCATCCTTCCCGCTCGCCACCCCTATACCGCCGTGCAGAGGTACAGCTTCGTGTCTTCATCCCGCCTTTCGGCCCATATCGGCTATCTCTACGGCGAATTCCCGCTGATCGAGCGCGTGAACGCGGCGCGGCGGGCGGGGTTCTCGGCGGTCGAGCATCCCAACCCGATGGCGATCCCGGCGCGCGAGATGCGGGCGCGGCTCGAGGAGCAGGGCATGGCCTTCGCCCAGATGGCGGCGGCGACCGGCGACGGCGCCCGCGGCGAGAAGGGGCTCGCGGCCTTGCCCGGCCGCGAGGCCGACTTCCGCGACGCGCTGGCGCGCAGCCTCGACTATGCCGAGGCGATCGGCTGCCCGCTGGTCCATCCCATGGCCGGCGTCGCCGAGGGCGATGCCGCGCGCGCCGCCGACACCTACCGGGCCAATCTGCGCCATGCCGTCGAGCAGTGCCGCGGGCGGCCGGTCCGCATCCTGGTCGAGGCGATCAGCGAGGCGGCGGTTCCCGGCTATTTCATGTCGCGGCTCGAGCAGGCGGTGGCCATGGCCGACGAGATCGCGCCGGACGAGATCCTCCTGCTCGCCGACACCTTCCACGCCGCCGCGAACGGCACCGACCTCCTCGCCTTCATCGGGGCGCAGGCGCCGCGCATCGGCCATGTGCACATCGCCGACCATCCCGGCCGCCACGAGCCGGGCACCGGCAACCTCGCCTTCGAGCCCGTGCTGCGGGCGCTGCTCGCGGCGGGGTACGGGCGGGCGATCGGCTTCGAATACATCCCAACCGCCGCGACGGACGCTACTCTCTCCTGGATGGCGGCGTGGAAGGACCTACTGAACGCGTGACGCTCCCTCGCGCCGCGGTTCCACAAGCGAAGGTGACATCATGATCCGATCGATCAATCCGGCCACGGGCGCGGAGATCGCGCGCTACGAATTCAACACGGCGGGCGAGGTGGACGCCGCGCTGTCGGCCGCGGTGGCGGCACAGGCGCGCTGGCGCGAGGTGCCGATCACCGAGCGCGTCCGCCTGCTCACCCGCATGGCGCAGGTGCTGCGCGGCAACGCCGACCGCTACGCCCGGCTGATCACGCAGGAGATGGGCAAGCCGCTCGCCGAATCGATCGCCGAGATCGAGAAGTGCGCCTGGAACTGCGATTTCTACGCTGAGAAGGCGCCTGAGTTCCTGGCCGACGAGCCGGTCGCCTCGAGCGCCTCGGAAAGCCTCATCGCCTATGACCCGCTCGGCGTGGTGCTCGCCATCATGCCGTGGAACTACCCGTTCTGGCAGTTCTTCCGCTTCGCCGCGCCCGCGCTCGCGGCCGGCAACGGCTCGGTTCTGAAGCACGCCAACAACGTGCCGGCCTGCGCCCTCGCCTGCGAGGAGGTGCTGCGCGAGGCGCAGGCCCCGGCCGGGCTGGTGCGCACCCTGCTGATCGACGCGCGCGACGTCGCCGCGCTGATCGCCGACGAGCGGATCGCGGCGGTGACGCTGACCGGCTCCACCGAGGTCGGCGCCATCGTCGCCTCCCAGGCCGGCAAGGCGCTGAAGAAGCAGGTGCTCGAGCTCGGTGGCTCGGACCCCTTCATCGTGCTCGCCGACGCCGACATCGAGCAGGCGGCGGCCATGGCGGTGAAGGCGCGCTACGTCAATGTCGGCCAGAGCTGCGTCAACGCCAAGCGCTTCATCGTCGAACAGAGCGTGGCGGAGCGTTTCGCCGACGCCTTCGTCGCCGGCGTGGCCGGGCTCAAGGTCGGCGATCCGATGGAGATGGACACCAGGATCGGCCCGATGGCGCGGGCCAATCTGCGCGACACGCTGCACGACCAGGTCGAGCGCTCGATCACGGCCGGCGCCACGCTGCGATGCGGCGGCGCGCTCGCCAACGGGCCGGGCTTCTACTACCCGCCGACCGTGCTCGACAACGTGACGCCGGCCGCCGCCGCCTTCACCGAGGAGACCTTCGGGCCGGTGGCGGCGATCATCCGCGCCGGCGATGCCGAGGAGGCGATCCGCCTCGCCAACCAGAGCGAATACGGGCTCGGCGCCGCGCTGTGGACGCGCGACCTCGATCTGGCGCGCCGGCTGACGCGGCGCATCGAGGCTGGCGCGGTGTTCGTCAACGGCATGGTCGCCTCGGACCCGCGCCTGTCGTTCGGCGGCATCAAGCGCTCGGGCTACGGGCGCGAGCTCGGCTATCACGGCATCCGCGAGTTCACCAATGTGAAGACGGTGTGGATCGGCCCCGCGCGGGCCTGATGAGGCGATCCCTCACGATGTCCCCCAAACCGAGGAGCGAGCGCATGACGGAGCAACCGCGCGCGAAGGCCGCGATCCTGCGGCCGGGCGAGATCACGCCGCATGATCGCGGCAACGGGGCGCGCACCATTCCGCTGGTGACGCGCGCCTCGGGCTCGACCAGCCTGCTCAACGGCATCACCGAGTTCGCGCCCGGCGCGGCAATCGCGCTCCACACCCACAATTGCGAGGAGAGCGTGATGGTGCTGGAAGGCGAGGCGATCGTCGAGATCGACGGCATCGCGCACCGCATGGGCGCGGGCGACACCACCTGGGTGCCGGCGAACCTGCCGCACCGCTTCATCAACACCTCGGAAACGGAGCGGATGCGGATCTTCTGGACCTACGCCTCGGTCGAGGCCACCCGCACCATTGTCGCCACCGGCGACACGCGGTCCATCGATTCCGAGCGGAAATAGGGGCGGGCCGCCCGGCCTCCCGCAGCGGGCGGGCACGGTCCCGACGCCAGATCGACAGGACAACTTGCAAGTTTTCCTGTTGACACCTATGTTCGGAGCATGAGCATTCCCGCCGATGCGTCGATGCCGCTGGAAGCGGCCGTGACCGAGCTTTCGCTGGCGATCGGCCAGCTCCTGCGGCGGTTGCGCGCCGAATCCAATCCCGACGGGCTGACCTGGTCGCAGACCGTGGCGCTGGCCCGGCTGGAGGAGATCGGCCCGACCACAACGGCGGACCTCGCCCGCGCCGAGTCGGTGAAGCCGCAGTCGATGGGCGCCACGCTCGCCGAAATGGAGCGCGAGGGGCTGGTCGAACGCCGCCCGCACCCGACCGACGGCCGGCAGGTCCTGTTCGCCCTCACCGCCGCCGGCGTCGAGGCCAAGCGCAAGCGCAGCGCCGCCAAGCAGAAATGGCTGCTGTCGGCGATGGCCGCCCTCGATCCCGACGAACAGCGCACGCTCATCGCGGCGGCCGCCTTGGTGAGGCGCCTGAGCGAGGCCGGGACGGACGGTCCCGACGGCTGAGGCCGTTCCGGAGCCGCCATCCCAACATCAGAAGGACAATACCCGTGACCGTGACCACCCTCGACCCGAGGTCGGCGCTCATCGTCGTCGACCTGCAGAAAGGCATCGTCTCGCTTCCGACCGCGCATCCGGCGGGCGACGTGGTGAAGCAGGTGCGCAAACTGGCGGATGCGTTTCGCGGCCGGGGCCTGCCGGTCGTGCTGGTCAACGTCGCCGGCGGCGCGCCGGGCCGCACCGAGCAGCAACGGCCGCGACGGGACTATGCGGCCGACTGGGCCGAGCTCATTCCCGAACTCGGCCGCCAGCCGCAGGACCATCTGGTGACGAAGCACACGCTGGGCGCGTTCACCAACACCGATCTCGACGCCTGGCTGAAGGCGGCCGGCGTCACGCAGGTCGTGGTCGCCGGCATCGCCACCAGCATCGGCGTCGAGACCACGGCGCGGCAGGCCTATGAGCTCGGCTTCAACGTCACGCTGGCGACCGACGCCATGACCGACCTGCAGGCCGATCCCCACGCCTACAGCATCGCGCACGTCTTCCCCCGCATCGGCGAGACCGGCACGACGCAGGAGATCATCGCGCTGCTGGAGAGGAGCGCCTGAGGGTGAACTGGCTCCACGAGCTGTCCTATTTCGCCGGCGGCGCGTTCCTCGCCAACGCCGTCCCGCACTTCGTCAGCGGGATGAGCGGACGCGCGTTCCAGAGCCCGTTCGCCCGTCCTTCCGGCGAGGGGCTGTCGTCCTCGACGGTGAACGTGGTGTGGGGGTTCGCCAACTTCGTCGTCGCCTATGTGCTGATCGCCCGCGTCGGCAGCTTCGATCTCCACGCCACGCGCGACGTCGCCGCCGTCGGCGCCGGGGTTCTGCTGATGGGTGTAGTCTCCGCACGCCTGTTCGGCCGGTTCCACGGCGGCAACTCGCCGGCCTGAACCCGGGAAGGCACCCGCCGGATCAGCCCTTCGACCCCGGCCCGCCATAGGCGCCCTCGTGCAGCGCGGTCTTGCCGCGGAACACCCAGTAGGCGTGGGCCTGATAGGCGAGGACGATCGGCAGCACGATCATGAGCCCGACGGCGATGAAGGCCAGCGTCTGCGGGTCCGACGCCCCGTCCCACACCGTCACCTCGCGCGGCACCACATAGGGCCACAGGCTCACCACCAGTCCGACGAGGCCGAGCGCGAACAGCGCCAGCGCCGAGAGGAAGGTGCGCGGTTCCGCGCCCTCCCACAGCCCGCGCCAGGTGAAGACGACCACCGCGAGCGTCACCAGCGGCACCGGGGCGAGCAGGGCGAGGTTCGGCCAGGCGAACCAGCGCGCGGCAACCTCCGGCACGCTCCACGCGCTCCACAGGCTCACCAGCCCCATCATGACGGCGGTGAGGATCAGCGCCGAATGGCCGATCTCGCGGGCGAAGACCTGGGTCGATCCGTCCGTCTTCCAGATCAGCCAGCCGGCCCCCATCAGCGCGTAGCCGCCGATCAGCCCGACGCCGCACAGCAGCCCGAGCAGGCTGAAGAAGCTGAACGGGCCGCCCGCGAACATGCCGTGCTCCACCGGCACCCCGCCGATCAGCCCGCCGAGGATGAGCCCCTGGCACAGCGTCGCCACGATCGAGCCGGCCGAGAAGGCGATGTCCCACAGGTCGCGAAAGCGGGTCGCCTGCAGGCGGAAGCCGAAGGCGACGCCCCGGAAGATGAGGGCGAACAGCATGAGCATGACCGGCAGGTAGAAGGCCGGCAGCAGCACGTAGTAGCCGGCCGGGAAGGCGGCGACGAGCAGCGTGCCGCCCATCACCAGCCAGGTCTCGTTGGCGTCCCACACCGGCTCGATGCTCGCCATCATCAGGTCGCGCTGCTCCTCGCGGGGCGCGACGAGGAAGATGATGCCGACGCCGAGGTCCAGCCCGTCGGCGAGCACGTAGACGGTGACGCAGAACGCTACCAGGGCGCCGAAGATCAGCGGAACGCCGTCCGACTGCATGAGCTCGATCATGGCATCAGCCTCCGATGGGACCGGACGTCGCGGCGGCGCCGTCGACCAGGGTTGTGGTGTTGAGCCGCTCGAGGCCGGGGCGCTCGCGGGTCGGGGGCGCGGCGGCGTCCGGGCCCTTCAGCGCCACGCGGGCGGCGAACCAGAAGAAGGCGAGCAGCAGCAGGTTGTAGATGACGAAGAAGCCGATGAAGCTCGCCGTCACCGCGCCGGCGCTCACCGGCGAGATCGCCTGCGCCGTGCGCAGGTGCCCGTAGACGATCCAGGGCTGGCGCCCGGCCTCGGTCACGGTCCAGCCGGCGACCACGGCGACGAAGCCGAGCGGCGTGGTGGCCATGGTCAGAAGCTGGAACCAGCGCGCCTCGAACAGCCGTCCGCGCAGGCGCAGCGCCAGCCCGGCGGCGGCGGTTGCCAGCAGCAGCACGCCGATGCCGACCATGATGCGGAAGGCGAAGAAGACGATCGGCACGTCCGGCTGGTCGGAGGGCGGCACGCTCTTGAGACCCTGCACCTCGCCGTCCCAGCTATGGGTGAGGTAGAGGCTGGCGAGGCGGGGGATGTCGAGCGCGTAGAAGTTGCGCTGGTCCTCCTGGTCGGGCCAGGCGATGAGCGTCATGGCCGGGCCGCGCGTGGTGTCCCACAGCCCCTCCATGGCGGCGAGCTTGACCGGCTGCTCCTTCAGCGTGTTGCGCCCCTGCAGGTCGCCGAGGAAGATCTGCGCCGGCGCGGTGACGAGGGCGAGCCACATCGCCAGCGAGAACGCCGCGCGGGACGCCTCGAGGTGCCGGCCGCGCCACAGATGCCAGGCCGAGACCCCGGCGACGATGAAGGCGCCGGTGAGGAAGCTCGCGCAGACCATGTGCGCCAGGCGATAGGGGAAGGAGGGCGAGACCACCGCCTGCCACCAGTCGACGACGTGGAAGATGCCGTTCGCATCGGCCACCGCGCCGGCGGGGGTCTGCATCCAGCTGTTGGCGGCGATGATCCAGGTGGCGCTGAACAGCGCCCCGCTCGCCACCATCAGGCAGGCGAAGAAGTGCGCGCCCCGGCTCACGCGGCCCTCGCCGAACAGCATGATGCCGACGAAGCCCGCCTCCAGGAAGAAGGCGGTGAGCGTCTCGTACATGAACATGGGGCCGAGCACGTTGGCGACGGCGCGCGAATAGCCGGCCCAGTTGGTGCCGATCTCGTAACTCATCACAATGCCGGTGATGACGCCCATGCCGAAGCCGAGCGCGAAGATGCGCATCCAGAAGCGCATCAGGTCGCGATAGACCGTTTTCCCCGTCCGCCACCACAGCAGGCTGAGCAGGGTGACGAACCAGGCGATGCCGATGGTGAAGGTCGGCCACAATATGTGGAAGGCGGCGGTGAAGGCGAACTGCGCGCGGGCGATGTCGACGGCGTCCATGGTCAGCGCCCTCCCCCGGCCGAGGTGCGCTTCTCCAGCCGCACCGGCACCGCCTTGTAGGAAGGCGTGAAGCTCTGGGGGTCGTGCGCCGCCAGCGGGACCAGCGGGTTCATCTCCGGGTAGTAGGCGGCGCAGGCGCCGTCCGGGAAGGCGTGGGGCACGACGCGGAAGGCGCGCACCCGGCGCTCGGCGCCGTCCTCGGCGACGGTGACGATGTCGACCCGGTCGTCGGCGGCGAGGCCGCGCCGCTCCATCTCCGCCGGGTTGAGGAACAGCACGTCGCGCTGGCCGTAGACGCCGCGATAGCGGTCCGAGAGCGAGTAGAGTGTGGTGTTGTACTGGTCGTGGCTGCGCACGCTGGTCAGCCACAGCGCCTCGGGATCCGTCATCGCCGGGTCCTCGCACAGGCCCTCGCAGACGAGGAGGTTGGCCTTGCCGGACGGCGTCGCCCATATGCGCTCGCGCGCCGGCGAGGCAAGGTGGAAGCCGCCGGGCCGGGCGATGCGCGCATTGTAGCCCTCGAAGATCGGGAACACCGCCTCGATGTCGTCGCGGATCAGCGCGTAGTCGCAGACCAGCCGCTCCCAGCCGACCTTCGAGCGCGCGCCGAGCGTGGCGCGGGCTATGCCGGCGACGATGGCCGGCTCGCTCATCAGATGCTCGGAGGCGGGCGGGTTCATGCCCTTCGAGGCGTGCACCATGGACATCGAATCCTCGACCGTGACCGCCTGCGCGCCGCCCGCCTGCCGGTCGAGCTCGGTGCGTCCGAGACACGGCAGGATCAGCGCCTCGCGGCCGTGGACGAGATGGCTGCGGTTGAGCTTGGTCGAGACCTGGACGGTGAGGTCCAGCCGGCGCAGCGCCGCCTGCGTCGCGCCCCAGTCGGGAATGGCGGCGGCGAAATTGCCGCCCATGCCGATGAACACCCGCGCCTCGCCGCGCAGCATGGCATCGAGCGCGGTGACGACGTTGTGGCCGTGCGCGCGCGGCGGCTCGAAGCCGAAGCGGGCGGCGAGGGCGTCGAGCAGCGCCGGGCTCGGCACCTCGGTGATGCCAACCGTGCGATCACCCTGCACGTTGGAATGACCGCGCACCGGGCAGATGCCGGCGCCCTCGCGACCGATATTGCCGCGCAGCAGGGCTAGGTTCGCCAGTTGCTGGACGTTCTGCGCGCCGTGCCGGTGCTGGGTGAGGCCCATGCCGAAGGCGAGGATGGCGCGCTCCGAGCTTGCATAGGCCCGGGCGGCGCATTCGATGTCGTCGCGCGACAGGCCGGACCTGCGCTCGATGTCGTCCCAGCGCGTGGCGTCGAGATCGGCGACCAGCGCCTCGATGCCGGCCGTGTGGCCCCGGATGAAGTCCCAGTCCAGCACCCGCGCGCCGTCCTCGCGCAAGGCGAGGCGGTCGGCCTCGACCAGCCACTTCATCATGCCCTTGATCACCGCGACGTCGCCGCCGACCCTGACCTGGAACAGGCGCGAGGAGATCGGCGTCGAGGTGAGGGTCGCCATCTCCACCGGGTTCTGCGGCGCCTGGAAGCGCTCCAGCGCCCGCTCGCGGAAGGGATTGAACGACATGATCGTTGCGCCGCGCCGGGCCGCGTCGCGCAGGCTCGTCATCATGCGCGGCGAGTTGGTGCCGGGGTTCTGGCCGAAGATGAAGATCGCGTCGGCCTTGTCGAAATCCTCCAGCAGCACCGTGCCCTTGCCGACGCCGATCGACTGCGGCAGCCCGACGCTGGTCGCCTCGTGGCACATGTTGGAGCAGTCGGGGAAATTGTTGGTGCCGTATTCGCGGGCGAAGAGCTGGTAGAGGAAGGCGGCCTCGTTCGAGGTGCGGCCGGAGGTGTAGAACTCGGCCATGTTCGGGTCGGGCAGCGCGTTGAGGTGGCGGGCGATGGTGGCGAAGGCCTCCTCCCAGCTCACCGGCACATAGGTGTCGCTGCGCTCGTCATAGCGCATCGGGTGGGTGAGGCGGCCGACCATCTCGAGCTCGAAGTCGTTCCATTCCTCGAGGTCCGTCACCGTGTGCGCGGCGAGGAATTCGGGCGTGCAGCGCTTCGCCGTCGCCTCCCACGCCACCGCCTTGGCGCCGTTCTCGCAATATTCGAACGGCGAGGTGTGCTGAGGGTCGGGCCAGGCGCAGCCGGGGCAGTCGAAGCCGCCGGGCTGGTTCATATGCGCGAGCGTCGCCATGCCGGAGACGGCGACGTGCTGCTCCACCAGCGCCTCCCCCATGGCCTTCAACGCGCCCCAGCCGCCGGCCGGCTGGTGATAGGGGCGGATGGTTTTCACGATCCCCATGGGATCCTCCTCTGGCCGGACAGCGCCCCGACCGGGCGCGGATGGCTGCCGATTGCTCGGAACAGAGGACAGGAACGGCGCGGACCGCTCCATTCTACGTGGGTTTGCCCGAATATATTTTCGGCTATGGCGCATCATACCTGCGTATATCCGTCACGTATTCCGAGGCGACAGCGGACCTAGAGCCGCCATTTCCGGCGTGATCTTAAGTATAATTTTTTCTTCAGCTTACATTCCGGCTGGGAATGCTTCTCGACACAACGGAGGCGCGGTGCGAATCGGCAAAGAGGCGTGGCGGGCGAAAAGACCTGACCCACCGGCACGCGCACTCTCGGCCATCTTCCATCCAGCCCTGGAGGGGCACATGAACATGGCCACGGATCCCGCCAAGCTCGACGCCCGCCCCGTGCCGGCGCCGCTCACGCCCGGCCCCGCCATTCCCGGGGCGAAACCGGCCGTTCCTCCGCCGCCGAAGCCCCATCTCGGGCGCCGGCGCGCCATCGAGGCGGCGATCGCCCTCGTCGTGATCGGCGGCCTCGCCGTCGCCGGCACCGAATACTGGAAGGTCTGGCGCTTCGAGGTGGCGACCGACGACGCCTATGTGCAGGCGGACATCGTCACCATCGCCCCGCAGGTCTCGGGCTATCTCACCGCGGTCAACGTCACCGACAACCAGCCGGTGAAGAAGGGCGACGTGCTCGCCACCATCGACCCGCGCGACTACCAGGCGGCGGTCGACCAGGCCGGGGCCGACGTCGCCGAGGCGAAGGCCACCATCGACGACCGGCAGGCGCAGATTTCCGAGCAGCAGGCGCTGATCGAGGAGGCGAAGGCGCAGATCGTCGCCGACGAGGCGCAGGCGACCTTCGCCGAGCAGAACAACAAGCGCTTCGGCACGCTGGCGCAGGACGGCTACGGCTCGGTCGAGACCGCGCAGCAGGCGAGCGCCCAGATCACGCAGGCGCAGGCGCAGGTGAGCCGCGACAAGGCCGCGCTCGACGCCGCGCAGAAGCAGGTCGCCACGCTCGACGCCCAGCTCGAGCAGGCGAAGGCGACGCTCGCCCATAATCAGGCGGCGCTCGACAAGGCCAAGCTCGACCTCGGCTACACGGTGCTGCGCGCGCCGGTGGACGGGGTGGTCGGCGCGCGCACGCTGCGCGTCGGGCAATATGTCGAGCCGGGCACGGCGCTGCTCGCGGTGGTGCCCCTGCAAGCGACTTACGTGGTCGCCAACTACAAGGAGACGGAGCTGTCGCAGGTCGAGCCGGGGCAGGCGGTCTCGATCGAGGTCGACACCTTCCCCGACCGCCCGGTGCGCGGCTACGTCGCCAGCCTCGCCCCCGCCAGCGGACAGGAATTCGCCCTGCTGCCGCCGGACAACGCCACCGGCAACTTCACCAAGATCGTCCAGCGCATCCCGGTGCGGATCGACCTCGACCCGACCGACCCGCTCGCCGGGCGGCTGCGGCCGGGCATGTCGGTGACCCCGACCATCCATATCGACCGGCGCTCGCCCGCCGCGCCGACTACGCCTGCCCCTGCCGTTTCCACTCCCGCCGGATCGTGAGGTGATGCCATGGACACGACCGCATCGCCTCCCCTCGTGCCGGCCGAGGCCGAGCCGGGGGCCAGCCTCACCACCTGGATCGCCGTGTTCGGCTGCATGCTCGGCGCCCTGATCGCCGTGCTCGACATCCAGATCACCAACGCCTCGCTGCCCGAGATCGAGGGCGGCATCGGCACCGGGGTCGATAACGGCACCTGGATCTCGACCGCCTATCTGATCGGCGAGATCATCATGATCCCGCTGACCGACTATCTCAGCCGGGTGTTCGGCTTCCGCCGCTTCATCCTCGGCTCGGTGGTGCTGTTCCTCGCCTTCTCGGTGGGCTGCGCCTTCGCGACCAATCTCAGCCAGATGATCGTGATGCGCGGCTTCCAGGGCTTCTTCGCCGGCTGCCTGATCCCGCTCGCCTTCACCATGGTGCTGACCCGGCTGCCGCGCCGCCAGCAGCCGGTCGGCATCGCCATCTTCGCGCTCACCGCCACCTTCGGCCCGTCGATCGGGCCGACCATCGGCGGCTACCTGACGGAGCAGTATGGCTGGCCCACCATTTTCTTCGTGAACCTGATCCCCGGCTCGGTGATGCTCGCCCTGCTCTACCCGACGCTGGAGCGCTCGGCGATGCAGCTCCACCTGCTGCGCGAGGGCGACTGGTGGGGCATCGGCTTCATGTCGATCGGGCTCGCCTGCCTTCAGACGGTGCTCGACGAGGGCAACAAGGACGACTGGTTCGGCTCGCCGCTGATCGTGCGGCTCAGCCTCGTCGCGGCGCTCTGCCTTGTCGTCTTCATCGCCATCGAGCTGACGGTGGAGCGCCCCGCGGTTCAGCTCCGGCTGTTCCTGCGCCGCAACTTCGCGCTCGGCACGGTCGCCAACACCATCGTCGGCTTCGCCCTGTTCGGCTCGGTCTACGTGCTGCCGACCTATCTCGACGAGGTGCAGGGCTACAATGCGCAGCAGATCGGTGCGGTGCTGGCCTGGGTCGGTCTGCCGCAGCTCGTCATCATCCCGTTCATGCCGTTCCTGATGAAGCGGATCGACGCGCGCCTGCTGGTCGGGGTCGGACTGGTGGTGTTCGCGGTGAGCTGCTTCATGAACAGCCATCTGAGCTTCGACGATGGCGGGCAGCAGTTCATGCTCACCAACATCGTGCGCGCGATCGGACAGGCGATCGTCATCTCGCCGCTCGCCAGCATCACCATGATCGGCACGCCGCCGGCGCTGTCAGGGCAGGCGTCCGGCCTGTTCAACATGATGCGCAGCCTCGGCGGGGCCGTCGGCACGGCGATCCTCGCGACCATCATCTCCAAGCGCGAGCAGTTCCACTCGAACATCATCGGCCAGTCGGTCACGCCGTTCGGCGAGCAGGTGCGCGACTTCCTGGCGCGCATGCAGCACTATTTCATGACCCACGGCGTGCCCGACCCGGCGCGGGCCTACCATCAGGCGGAGGTGCTGCTCGGCAATCTGGTGGCGCAGCAGGCGCTCATCATGGGCTTTTCCGACACCTTCGCGGCGATGGGCGCGCTGCTGCTGTTCGCCGCCATCGCGGTGGCGCTCATCCGCAAGACGGCATGAGGCGCGTGGGCGGGCGCCACCCGCACGGGCGAGCGCCTCAGATGCGGATCACCTCGCGGTTCGGCTTCGCGTCGGGCCACGAGCCGAAGAACTTCAGCGCCTGCGGGTGCGGGCGCCTGGCGCTCCATTCGCGCATGAACTCGCCATAGGGCTTGGCCCGAGCGAGGCGGGTACGGCGTGCCTCGGCGCGGGCGGCCTCGGTCGCCTCCTCGTCCACCAGCAGCGTCTCGGGCTCGAGCACCACATGGTAGACGCGCCGCGCCGTCTCCGGCGTGATGGCGCGGGTGCGCACGTCCTCGGCGACCTCGGCGGCGGGGCGCTCCAGCACGTCGCCATAGCCGCCCCCGCCCTGCGTCGAGGAGCAGATGATCTCGCCGCGATGGACCACCCGCGCCGGGCGTGCCTGATGCTCCATCACGATCGTGCCGCCGAACGGGTTCTCCTTCACGAGGTCGGCGTCGCCGTCGGCGAGCGTCAGCGCGCCGTCCTTCATCGCCGCGACGGCGTCGGTGCCGACCACGCGGATCGCCGGCACCACGGTCTCCGAATAGCCGCCGAACAGGCCGGTATGGGTGGGGAACTTGGATTCCTTGGTGGTCGCGGTGAACACCGCATAGGGCACCTTGTGCACCACATAGGCGATGGTCACGCCGTTGCCGCCGCGCCAGCGCCCGAAGCCGCCGGAATCGGGCATGTTCTTCTGGTAGAGATGCAGCAGCGGGAAGGCGCGCTCGATGTCCTCCACGTCCGGCCCCTTGCCCCACGGCCCGTGCGGGAAGCCGAAGGCGTCGATGCCGTCCATGTCGTGGCGCGCCGACAGGCCCCAGGCGTTGAGCGGGAAGCCCATGAAGTCGACCACCTTGGCGCCGTGCTGATTGGTGCAGGCGATCATCGGCGCCGAGGAATTGGACGAGCAGAAGCCGCAGACGAGGTCGCGCTGCGGGCTGTCATACATCATCTTGGAGATGGCGACACCGAGCAGCGGGAACACCGCCGAGGCGGTGATCGGCGAGCAGGAGATCGCCGCCTCCGGGTCCGGGTCCATGATCGTGCCGTGCGGGATCACGAAGTCCACCGGCTCCATCGTGCCCGCCGAGATCGGGAAGTCGTGGAACGGGAACTGGTAGAGATTGACCGCGCAGTGCGCGCGCACGGAGGGCGCCAGCGCCTGGAACGAGCCCTCGTGCTCGGGCGAGGTTCCGGTGAGGTCGATGGTCAGCCGGTCGCCCTTCTTGTGGACCGCGATCGGCACCCGCAGCAGGCTCGCCTCCGAGCCAGTGGTGTCGATGAACACGACGTGGCGGTAGACGCCGTCGTTCCAGGTGGAGATGCGCTTGCGCGCCCCGTCCTCGGATTCCTTGATCATCTTGCGGAACAGGCCGGAGAGGAACCGCGCGCCGCGCCGGGCGGCGACCTCCTGCACCCGCAGCCGGATCCGGTCGCAGGCGGCGACGCGCGCCTTCACGTCCGTCACCTGCATGCGCGGGGCGCGGGAGATGAAGTTCTCCATCATCATCAGGATGTCGGTCTTCAGGCGGTAGTTCTCGCCGATCTTGATCGGCGTCAGCTTCATGCCCTCGTCGTGGCGGCTCACCGCCGTGGTGATCTCGCCGCCCGGCTCCTTGCCGCCGGTCTCCGACTGGTGCGCGCCGACCACCACCCAGGAGACGATCGCGCCCTCGTGGAAGATCGGCATGATGGCGAACTGGTCGGGATTGTGGATCCCGCCATAGATCGCCTCGTTGCAGTAGAAGACGTCGCCTTCGCGCACGCCCACGCTCGGGTCCTGCTCGAAATAGCGCAGGATGAACTTCACCGGGATCTGGCCGGTGACGCAGTGCAGATAGGTGCCGCAGGCGGTGGTCACGAGGTCGCCCTCGGCGGTGTAGATGCCGGCCATGGTGTCGCCGGAATGGAGCATGGAGGAGATGCCCATCAGGGTCATCACCCGCTTGCCCTCCTCCAGGATCATGTTGAGCTTCTCGGAGAAGATCTCGTAGTCGCCGGGGCCGAGCTCCTCCATCGCCGCGAGCTGCTCGGGGCTGGGCGCGGTCGGCTTGAGGCCGGAGGTCACCAGTTCCATGTCGAACATCGCGCGCTCCTTCAGCCCTGCTGCGCGGGGGAACGCCCGCCCGCGCCGGTGCGGCGGATCAGCCCGTTGCCGTATTCGTCGAGTAGGAAGCTCCAGCCCGGCTCGACGACGATGGTGGTGTCCGACGCCTCGATCAGCGCCGGGCCCTCGAAACTGTTGCCGGGCGCAAGGCGCTCGCGGTCGTAGATGTCGGTCTCGTGCCAGCCGATGTCGCGCCAGTAGGCCGGGCGGGTGCCGGTGCGGGCGGCGGACGGGTCGGCATCGCCGAGCGGCCGCGTCCTCGCCGCGGGCTTGGGCATGCGCACGGTAGCGCGGATGACGAAGTTCTCGATCTCCACCCCGGCCTCGGGGGTGAGGCCCATGGCGCTGTAAGCGGCGGCGTAGTCGGCCTCGAACGCCTTGTAGAGCGCGGCGACGTCGCCTTCCCCGTCGAGATGCAGCACCGGCGAGATGGTGCGGCTGGTGTTGAGCTGGCCGCCGAACTTCATGTCGAGCTCGAGCTGCCATTCGGCCTTGTCGGGGTCGACGCCCTCGCCGCGGAAGTCCTGCCGGCCGCGCTCGATCAGCGCGTCGACCACGGCGTTGAAGGTGGCGAAATCGTCGAAGGTGCGCCCGTTCAGGTCGATCAGGTGGAGGTGGAGCGACTTCTCGTAGAGATGGACGATGTCCATGGTCGAGGAGCCGAAGGCGCAGAAGGTCGAGGAATAGGGAAACACCACCACGGTCTCGAGCTGCGCCGCCTCGGCGAAGCCAGTGGCGTGGACCGGGCCGGCGCCGCCCAGCGCGAACAGGATGAAGTCGCGCGGGTCGAAGCCCTTGAGCACGGTCTCCTTGTAGATCTCCCCGCCCATCGTGCCGTCGATGACGCGCTTGGCGAGCAGCGCCGCCTCCTCCACCGGCACGCCGAGCGGACCCGCGACCTTTTCCGCCACCGCCTTGCGGGCGAGGTCGCAGTCGAGCGTCAGGCGTCCGCCATGGAAGGTGTCGGGGTTGAGATAGCCCAGCACGAGGTCGGCGTCGGTCACGGTCGGCAGGTCGCCGCCCTGGTCGTAGCAGGCGGGGCCGGGATTCGAGCCCGCGCTCTCCGGTCCGACGGTGAGCTGGTTGCCGAGCAGCGGGTTGACCTGGATGATCGAGCCGCCGCCCGCGCCGATGGAGCGCACGTCGAGGATGGTGGCGTCGACGGTCCAGGTGTCGATGACGGGCTGGAACTGGTAGAAGCGGGTCGAGCCCTCCGCCACCATGCCGATGTCGAAGCTGGTGCCGCCCATATCGGCGGAAATGACGTTCTTGTAGCCGTAGAGCGGGGCGAGGTGGTAGCTGCCCATCACGCCCGCCACCGGCCCGCCATTGAAGGTGTTCACGGCCGAGGTCTTCAGCACCGAGGCCATGCCGCCGGTGTTGTGCACCATCATCAGCGGCTTGCGGTAGGCGCGCTCGCGGAACTCCTCGGCGATGCCCATCAGCTCGTGATACATCGCCTGGTGCAGGTAGCCGTTCAGCAGCGTCATCATGGTGCGCGGATATTCGAAGATCCGCGGCGACACCTCGCTGGAGAGGAACACCGGCATCGAGCCGAGATAGGCGTCGCCATATTCCTCGAGGATCAGCTCCTTGATGCGCTGCTCGTGGACCGGATTCATGAACGACCACAGCAGTGAGACCACGAAGCTGCGTGCGCCGCGGTCCACGAGGCCGCGAAGCTGCTCGAGGAAGCGCGCCTCGTCGAGCGGGTAGATCACCTCGCCGGTGGAATCGACGCGCTCGGCGACGCCGACCACCATCTCCCGGTCGACCAGCGGCTCGGGACGCTTCATGCGCGCGATGTTGCGCGTGGTCTTGAACGGCAGGCCGTCGGCCCACTGGCTGCAGCGGCCGATTAAGATCGTGTCCTCGAAGCCGTGGGTGGTGATCAGCGCGACCTTGGGGCCGTTGCGCTGGATCAGCTTGTTCATGGCGATGGTCGAGGAGTAGCGCACGATGCCGGTCTCGGCGAGCAGCTGCTCCACCGACAGGTCGAGCTTTGCCGCCCCCTCCTCGATCGCCTGAAGCGTGCAGACCGACAGGTCGTAGGCAGTCGTGCGCGCCTTGCACCACACGCTCTCCTCGCCGCGGGCGATGTAGCAGTCGGTGAAGGTGCCGCCGATGTCGATGTCGATTGCGGTGGTCATGCGTGAATCCCCGCGGAGGCGAAGCCGGACGTCAGGCCCCGTGCCGGGCTTTGAGAGCGTCGATGTCGAGTTCGATGTCGTGCGTGATCGGATGGCCGGGCGGCAGGTACTCGACCTCGATCAGCGTGGCGCAGTTCGGGCAGTAGAACTCGACCAGCCGGCACCATTCCGGGTCGGGCGCGAAGGTGTACTCGCCCTCCACCACCGGCTCGTGCACCTCGCGCGGGTCGCGGTCGGCGACGAGGCAGCCTTCCTTGTAGCTGGCGCGCGCCGGGCCGAGGTCGTGGTCGCAGCGCCGGCACTGCCAGCGCTCGCGCGCGAGGTCGATGGCGAGATATTCGGTGATCTCAACCTTGCCGCTCATGATGTGATCTCCACCACGCCGCCGCCATGCGGATCGATCTCGAGCGTGCGGCCCGCCGGCACCAGGATCGAGGTGTGCTCGGTCTCGGCGATGGCCGGGCCGGCGATGCGCGCGCCGATCGGCAGCCGGTCGAAACGGTAGACCGGCGCAGTGACCCGGCCTTCGGCGGTGACGATCGCCCGCGTGCCGGCGAGCGCGCCGTCCGCATCCGCCGCCCGCTCGCCGAGCGCGGCCAGCACCGGATGGGGAATGCGCCCGGTGGCGGTGAGGCGCAGCTCGACATAGCCGCCCATGCCGCCCGCCGCATCGCCCGCCTGCGCGGCGAGCGCGCCGATCGCCGCCATCGCCTCCTCGCCCACGGGCAGCGGGCCGATGCGCGCCGCGCTGGCGCGGCCGGCGAACACGGCCGCCTCGAGCGTGCTGTCGACCTCGGCCGGCAGGAAGCCCTCGCCGCGCATGTCGCGCGCCGCCTCCGCCTCCATGCCGGCGATCTTGCCGGCGACGGCGTCGGGTCCCGCGCCAGCCGGCAGGATCGCCTCGTAATGGTGGGTGACGTCGAGCGTCGACGCCCCGAAGGCGGAGAACACCGGCGCGGTCAGCGGGAAATAGGCCCGCGCCGCGCCGAGCTTCTCGGCGACGCCGACGGTGAGGAGCCCGCCCCCGCCGCCCACCGCATAGAGCGTGACGTCGCCGAAGCCGGCATTCTCCGGCACGAAGCCGCCCTCGGAAATGTAGCGGGCGAGCCGCGCCTCCACCGCCTCCTTGGCGGCCAGCATCGCCGCCTCGGGCTCGAGGCCGAGCGGGCCGGCAAGCTCGCGCTCGACCGCGGCGCGGGCGAGGTCGCCCTTCAGCTTCTTGCGGCCGCCGAGATAAGCGTCGGCCTCGATCAGGCCGAGCGCGAGCCAGACGTCGGTGGGCGTCGCCATGGTGCCGCCGAGCCCGAAGCCGGCCGGGCCGGGCACCGCGCCCTGGCTGTCCGGGCCGACGGTCAGCGTGCCGTCCGCGGCGCGGATCTTCGAGCCGCCGCCGACGCCGTAGGAGATGATGTCGGGGATGCGCTGGAGCACGTCGACATCGCGGATCGGGCGCTGGCTGGCGCCGTTCGGCCGGCCGTTCTCGATATAGGCGACGTCCGAGGTGGTGCCGCCGACGTCGATCACCAGCACCTTCGCATGGCCGAGCGCCTCGGCGGTGACGCCGGCGCCGCGGACGCAGGCGGCGGGCCCCGACTGGTAGGAATTGATGGCGCGCGTCTTGGCGACGCGGGTGCAGCCGAAATCCGCCGTCACGATCATCAGCGGGTGGCGGTAGCGGTTGCGGCGGACCAGGTCCTCGGCCTTGTAAAGCGACTGCGCCAGCGAACGGTGGAAATAGGCGTTGATCACCGTGGTGTTGGCCCGAAGCGCGTCGTCCGGCACCATCGAGATCTGGTGCGAGGCCAGCATCGGCACCGCGCCGAGATAATGGCGCGGATAGGAGGCCTCCAGCACCGCGCGCACCTTCTTCTCGTTGGCCGGGTTGAGATGGGCGTTGGCGAGGCAGATGACGAGCATGCGCGCGCCCTGCTCAAGGATCTCGCGTGCCTTGGCCTCGATCTCGTCGGTCGAGGGCTCGCGGACCACTGCGCCGCCGGCGTCCACCTCCTCGTCGAGCCCGACCACCAGCCGCGCCGGCAGGAAGGCGAAGAGCGGGTTGGCGCCGCCCGCGCCGTAAAGCGCTTCCTCGGCGCCGCGCGTCACGATCACCCCGAGCTTGGGGCCGGAGAGCTGCACCGCCGCATTGGTGGCGATGGTGGAGGAGAAGCGCACCACGCGGGTCTGCGCCAGCAGGTCGCTGGTCGGCAGGCCGATCGCCTTCGCCCCGCTCTCGATGCAGTTCCAGAAGCACAGGGTGAGGTCGTGGGGCGTGGTGTCGACCTTTACGCCGACCTTGCGGTCGGGGCCCGCCACATAGCCGTCAGTGAAGGTGCCGCCGGTGTCGATGTCGATGGTGTACACCCGAGACTCCGCCGCTTCCGGAAGCCGCCCGAGAGGACATCGCCCACGAGCCGTTTCCGTCTCCGCCTGATCTGTATATACAGGTAAACATAGATGACGACGGGGCGGAAGATGCCGCCGCGGTCAAAGTTTAGGCACGGCTGCAATGACGCTGCCGCAATGGCACGCAAGGATGTGCCGGGCGTGCGGAGGGGATCGACGATGGCGGAAGCGGCGGATTCGCGCGGGCGCATCACGCTCGAGATCGAGGACGGCATCGCGCGCATCGCGATCGACCGGCCGGCCCATCTCAACGCGCTGAACAACGCGCTGCGCGCCGAGCTCGCCGGTGCGGTCGAGTGCGCCGCCGCCGCGTCGGAGACCCGGGTGATCGTGCTGCGCGGCGCCGGCGAGCGTGCCTTCGTCGCCGGGGCCGACATCGAGGAGCTGATCGACCTCGACGAGGCCGGCTCGGTCGCGCTTTCCGACCGCATCGCCGACTTCCACGACCGGCTGGCGGCGCTGCCGGTGCCGGTGATCGCTGGCATCCGGGGCTGGTGCCTCGGCGGCGGGCTGGAGCTGGCGCTCGCCGCCGATATCCGCCTCGCCAGCGAGAATGCGCGCTTCGGCCTGCCGGAGATCAAGCTCGGCATCCTGCCCGGCGGCGGCGGCATCACGCGGCTGAAGCGTCTGGCGCCCGGCGCGGCGCATATATGCCTCACCGGCGAGATCATCCTGGCCGAACGGGCCCTCGCCACCGGGCTGGTGAGCGAGGTCTGCTCGGAGGAGGCGTTCGAGGCCCGTCTCGACGCGCTGGCCCGCGAGCTCGCAGGATTCAGCGCCCCGGCGCTGGCGGCGATGAAGGCCGCGCTGCGCGTGTCACCCGCCCTCGACGTCGGCGAGGCGACGCGGCGCGAGGGGCGCATCGGCGCCCCGCTCTATGGCACGCCGGGGCAGCGCACGGCGATGGCCGATTTCCTCGAGGCGCGGGCGCGGCGGCGGAAATCATAGCCGGCTACGTGGCCGCTAGATGATCCCGGCCCGGCGCAATTCCTCGCGCCGCTCCGCCGGGATGCCGAGCACCTCCTCGAGGATCGCATCGGTATGCTCGCCGAGCAGCGGCGCCGGCGTCACCTGGCCGCGCGGGACGTCGTAGAACTGCACCGGCTGCTCCATCACCCGCACCGTGCCGGCGGCCGGATGGTCGACCTCGGCGAAGAGCCTGCGGAAGGTGACATGCGCGCTCGCCGCCGCCTGCTCCACCGACCAGATCGGCGAGACCGGGATGCCTTCCCGGTCGAGGATCGCGACCACCTCCTCGACCGAACGCGCGCGCGTCCATGCCTCTACCGCCGGCCGCAGCACCTCGGCATGTTCGGTGCGGCTGCTGTCGGTGGCGAAGCGGGGATCGTACGCAAGCTCCGGCTGGCCCATGGCGGCGGCGAGGCGCGCGAACAGCGCATTGTTCGCCACCGCGATGATGACCTGCCCGTCGCGGGCCGCGAAGCTGCCGAAAGGCGTCGAGATCGCATGGTGGTTGCCGGTGCGCGTGGGGCTGGCGCCGGCGAAGAGCATGAGGCTCATCGGCGTGGGCAGCAGCGAGAAGATGGAATCGAACATGGCGACGTCGATCCGCCGCCCCTCGCCGCTGCGCAGCCGCCCGACCAGCGCCACCGCCACCGCCCAGGCGCCGTATAGGCCGGAGGAGAGGTCGCCGAGCGCGTCGCCCACCCGGGTCGGCGGGCCCTCGGGGTCGCCGGTCATGCTCATCATGCCGGCCATGGCCTGGGCGACGATGTCGTAGGAGGGACGCTTGGCGAGCGGGCCCTCCTGACCGAAGCCGGAAATGGAGAGATAGACGATGCCGGGGTTGATCGCCTTCGCCTGCTCGAAGCCGATGCCGAGCCGGTCGGCGACGCCAGGGCGGAAATTCTCCACGATCACGTCGCTCTTCGCGATCAGCTCGTGGGCGAGCTCGCGCGCCTCTTCCTGCTTGAGGTCGAGTGCCATCGAGCGCTTGTTGCGGTTCATCAGCAGGAACAACCCGCCCTCGCCGCCGACGAACGGGCCGATATGGCGGTAGTCGTCGCCTTGCGGCGGCTCGACCTTGATCACCTCGGCGCCGACATCGGCCAGCAGCGCGGTGCAGAACGGGCCGGCGAGGACGCGGGAAAAATCGAGCACGCGAATGCCGGCGAGCGGCTTGGATCCGGCCACTGAAATCTCCTGCGGCGGGCGGTCGAGAGGCGAGCGAGCTTAAGCGCCGCCGCCCTATCTATACAAGTCTAGATCAGCAGACGGGAGCTACGCCCGGCGCTTCCGCCTCAGTCCCGCGTCGTCGTGCGGCCGGAGAGGCTGTAGCGCGAGCCGGGATGGACGAAGGTCATGTAGTTGGTGACGGTCGGCCCGACCCAGGTGCGGCGCTTGACCACGAGGCACGGCTCGCCCGGCTCGATATCGAGATGCCCGCACCATTCCTCCCGCCCGGCCACCGCCTCGATCAGGTGGTCGGCCTCGGTGGGCGGGGTGATCGAGAACAGATAGGCGGTGGTGCTGCCGGTCTCGTAGTTCTGCTTCAGGAAGTCGGGGGCAAAGGCGGGCAGCACGTAGCGGTCCTCGAGCTGCACCGGCACCTCGTTCGCCGCATGGACGATGAGGGCGCGGTAGAGCTTCGCCTTCTCCGGTGTCGCCATGCCGAGGCTGACCTCGCGCGGCGGCACCACCGCGCGCAGCTCGATCACCCGGCTCGAATGCACCTCGCCACGCGAGCGGATGTGGTCGGCGATGTTGTGGATCTCCACCACCGCCGAGGCCGGCTTGGCGCTGGCGACGAAGGTGCCGACGCCGGGAATGCGATCGATCACGTTGCGGCGCGCCAGCTCGCGCATCGCCCGGTTGATGGTCATGCGCGAGATGCCGAGCAGGCGCGAGAATTCCGGCTCGCTCGGCAGCCGGTGGCTGGCGCCCCACTCGCCCGATTCGATCTTCCCGAGAATAAAGCGCTCGACCCGCTCGTAGAGCGGCGCCGGATCCTGCGGGAACTGGTCGAGGGAAATGGTCACTGCGCCGTCCATCCTGCCTTCCCGCTGCCCGCCGGTCGCCCTTCGTCCAGCCCGGCCATGCGACGCATCGCTCCAGTCCTGGGGATTCGGCCACGACGATCCATGGGCAAAGCTAGCCATGGCACGGTCCGATGCCCGATTCCAGAGGGTTTTTCCAAACCTGTCTAGACATGTCTTTGGTGCACCCTAAGATGGATGCCTCGCGAGCGACAGGGGAGACAGCCGTGGCTGAGCGTATCGGGTTCCTTGGCACCGGGCTGATGGGGCGACCGATGGCCGAGCGCCTGCTCGCCGCCGGCTTGCCGCTCGCCGCCTGGAACCGGACGCCGGAGAAGGCCCGCCCGCTCGAAGCCCTCGGCGCCACGATCGCGCCCACTCCGGCCGCGGCGGTCG
The DNA here is from genome assembly GCF_024752335.1 of Ancylobacter mangrovi. Taxonomy (NCBI): domain Bacteria; kingdom Pseudomonadati; phylum Pseudomonadota; class Alphaproteobacteria; order Hyphomicrobiales; family Xanthobacteraceae; genus Ancylobacter; species Ancylobacter mangrovi. The sequence continues at coordinate 177,969 of NZ_JANTHY010000002.1, forward strand.
AGGGCGCGGGAATCGTCTGCATCATCCTCGAACATGCGGCGTCGATCGAGGAAGTGCTGTTCGCGCCCGCGCTGATCGAGGCGCTCGCCCCCGGCACGGTGGTGGTCGATCTCACCTCGCTGCATCCCGACGCCGCGCGCGAGAACGCCCGGCGCCTCGCCGGGCACGGCGTCGTCTATCTCGACGCGCCGGTTTCGGGCGGCCCTCCCGGCGCCGTCGACGGAACGCTGGCGATCATGGTGGGCGGCGAGCCTCGCGGCTTCGAGCGCGCGCAGCCGGTGCTGAACCGGCTCGGCCGCGCGATCCATGTCGGGCCCTCCGGCTCGGGCCAGATCACCAAGCTCGGCAGCCAGATCATCTCCGGCGCGGCGCTGGCGGCGGTCGCCGAGGCGCTGCTGCTGTTCTCGCAGACCGGGGTCGCGGTGGAGCGCGCACGCGAGGCGCTGTTCGGCGGCTATGCCGACAGCAAGGTGCTGCGCCTGCATGGCGAGCGGATGATCGGGCGCCATTTCGAGCCGGGTGGCCATGTCCGCACCTTCCTGAAGGACCTCAACGCCGCCGCCGACCTCGCCACGCGCGCCGAGCTCGACCTGCCGGTCGCCACCCTCTCGCGGGCGATGTTCGACGCCCTGTCGCGCGACGGCCACGGCGAATGCGACATCGCCGCCATGGCGCTGGAGATCGAGCGGCGCAATGCGGGACGGCGGATCGGCGCGCTTCCCGCCGGGGAGCCGGCGCCCGAGGAGACGCCGCGCTGAGGTGGCCGAACCTCCATCTCCATACCGTCACCCCCATACCGCCATTCCTCCCGCCATCTCGCAATCCGCCGCGAAGCGGATAAGCTGCTGACGTTGCGGCGTGTTGGGAGCGTCGCGCTTCGAATGTGAGTGCATGATACCGAGGGACGAACTGAAGGCACCGCTCGCCGCAATGCTGGTCGGCACATTGACGGCGCTGGCCCTTCTGCTGCTTCCGCTCGCGCGCGAATCGGGGATCGTCGCCCCGGCGGTGGCCGATTCCGCCGAGCTGGCGGCGGGCGGCATCGGTGCGCTCACCCCCGGTGCGCCGGCTGGCTTTGCCGGCTCGGCGGCCTGCGCGGGCTGCCACGCCCCGGAAGTGAAGGCCTGGCTTTCCTCCCAGCATGCCGAGGCCATGAGCCTCGCCACGGCAGAGACCGTGCGCGGCGATTTCGACGATGCGCGGGCGGGCAAGGAAGGAGCGAGCGCGCGCTTCTTCCGCGACGGGGGGCGCTATGAGGTCGAGATCGAAGGCAAGGACGGCACGCCCTCCCGCTTCACCGTCACCCACACCTTCGGCCTTTATCCGCTGCAGCAATATCTGGTCACCATGCCCGACGGGCGGCTGCAGGCGCTGCCCTTCGCCTATGACACGCGCCCAAAGTCCGAGGGCGGGCAGCGCTGGTTCCACCTCTATGCCGACGATCCGCCAGCGCCCGGCGACCCGCTGCATTGGACCGGACCGCAGCAGAACTGGAACTTCATGTGCGCGGAGTGCCACTCGACGGCGCTGCGCAAGAATTACGAGGCCGCCACCGACACGTTCCACACGACGTTCTCGGAAATCAGCGTCGGCTGCGAGAGCTGCCACGGCGCCGCGGAAGGCCACATCGCCTGGGCCAGGCAGGCGCGGGAAAAGGGCACAAGCGACGCGGCGACGCCGAACAAGGGCTTCGCGAGCGTCGCCGCGGTGCGCCCGCCCGCCGACTGGACCATCGACCCCGCGACCGGAAGCCCTGCCCATGGCGTCTCGCGTCCTGCCGGCGACGTGGTCGAGACCTGCGCACGCTGCCATGCCCGGCGCGGCGTCTTCTCGGAGAACTGGCAACCCGGCCAGCCGCTGACCGACACGCATGTGCCGGTGCTACTGGGCGAGGGCCTGTTCGAGGCCGACGGCCAGAATCTCGACGAGGTGTTCAACGACCACGCCTTCAAGCAGAGCCGCATGTATGCCAAGGGCGTGACCTGCACCGACTGTCACGATCCCCATACGGCGCAACTGCGCGCGCCCGGGGCGCAGGTCTGCGGCCAGTGCCACATGCCCGAGCGCTTCGATACTCAGGCCCATACCGGCCACGCGCCCGGCCCGAACGCACCGGACTGCATCGCCTGCCACATGCCCGCGCGCACCTACATGGTGATCGACCGCCGGCACGATCATTCCTTCCGCATCCCGCGCCCGGACCTCTCGATGACGCTCGGCACGCCGAACACGTGCAATGCCTGCCACACCGACAAGCCGCCGAGCTGGGCCGCGGCGGCGATCGAGCGCTGGCACGGACCCGAGCGCAAGGGCTTCCAGAGCTGGGGGCCGGCCTTCCACGACGCACGTGCCGGAGCGCCCGAGGCGCGCGAGGAGCTGATCGCGCTCGCCGGCGAGCCGTCCGTGCCGGGCATCGTGCGGGCAACGGCGATCGGCGAACTCGAGCGCTTCCCCTCCGTCGCCAGCGACGAGGCGGCGCGGCGCGCGCTTTCCGATCCCGACCCGATGGTGCGCGTCGCGGCGCTGCGCGCGCAGGCCGGGCTTCCTCTCGACCAGCGCTGGCGCCGCGCCGGCCGGCTGCTCGACGATCCCTCTCCCCTCGTGCGGCTGGAGGCGGCAAGCCTGCTCGCCGACCAGGACCCCGCAGCGCTCGATCCCGCCGACCGGGTGCGGCTGGAAGCCGCCTTCCGCGCCTATGTCGAGGCCCAGCAACTCGCCGCCGACCGGCCGGAGGGCCATGGCAATCTCGGCCTCTTCCTCTCGCGCCGGGGCGATCTCGCGGGCGCGGAGAAGGAGCTGAAGCAGGGGCTGGCGCTTCATCCGCTGGCCTCGACGCTCCGGCTGAACCTTTCCGACCTGTACCGGGCCCAGCACCGCGAAGAGGAAGCCGAGCGCGTGCTGCGCGAGGGGCTCGCCCTGCATGAGGAGGCCGATCTGCACCATGCGCTGGGCCTCGCCCTAGTGCGGCAGAAGCGCTACGACGAGGCGCTCACCGAACTCGCCCGGGCGAGCGCGCTGGCGCCCGACGCGCCGCGCTACGCCTATGTCTACGCGGTCGCGCTGCAATCGCGCGGAGAACAGGCGCAGGCGCAGCGCGTGGTGGTCGAGGCGCTGGCGCGCCATCCCAACGATGCCGGCCTCATCAGCCTCGCGCTCGGGCAGGCGCTCCGCACCCGCGACGTCGAGCGGGCACGCGGCCTCGCCCGGCGGCTCGCCGCGCTGCAGCCCGACAATGCCGACATCGCCCGCCTCGCCGCCCAGCTCGAGGGGCGCTAGCGGCGCGGCGCAGGACGCAACCGCCATGGCGTAACGCAAACCTGCATGGCGTTACGTAAACCGACACGGCGTGACGCAAAATGCAAAGCAGGCCGCGCGATCCTGCGCCATCATTTCGCGTCATGCGTGCGCCCGCGGGAAGGCGCGCGCCATACGGGGGCTTCCATGCGCATCGTCGGCATCGTTGCTGGTCTTCTCTGCGGCACCGTTCTCAGCGGCGCCCTCACATGCGGCGCGCTCGTCTGGAGCGCGCGGCCGGCCGCAGCGGCGGACCTCGAGCCCTCGGTGCCCGTGGCCACGGGGCCGGTCGAGATTCCCTCCTCCGACTGGCGCTACCAGCTCACATTCTATGGCTGGCTGACCGGGCTCAACGGCCATGTCGGCGTGCGCGGCCTGCCGCCCGCCAATGTCGACATATCGGCGAAGGACGCGCTGGAGGACCTCGACGGTGCCCTCATGGGCTCGTTCCTGGCCCAGAACGACAGATGGACCCTGCTGTTCGACCTCATCTATACCGACGTCACCTCGCAGGCGACCTTCGGCCCCCTCGGCGGCAGCACGGCGCGGCTCGGCCTCACCCAGGTCATCGTGCAGGGACTCGCCGGCTACGCCCTGCCGGTCGGCCTGCCCGAGGGCGCCACGCTGAGCGGCACGGTCGGCTTCCGCTACCAGCACCTCGACAGCGACTTCAATTTCACCAACGCCTATGTGCCGCTCGCGATCTCCAGCAGCGGCACGCAGGACTGGATCGACCCCACCGTCGGCCTGTTCCTGCAGTACAAGATCAATGACAAGTGGTTCTTCAACGCGCTCGGCGACGTCGGCGGCTTCGGCGTCTCCTCCAAGCTGACCGCGCAGGGCTTCGCCTCGCTCGGCTATATGTGGACCGACTCCCTCTCCACCGCGATCGGCTACCGCGCGATCTACACCGACTACGAGGATGGCGGCTTCGTCTACGACATAACGCAGCACGGCGTGTTCATCAGCGCCGCCTATCACTTCTGAGGCCGGCGCCACAGCCACCAAGCCCGCGCCCCCGGCCCCGGCCCCGGCCCCCGGCCCCCGGCCAAGTCCTTGATCGGAATCACTCTTTGTTCACACCGGAACGAATCAGGACTCCCGGGGCGATTCACGCAATGCAAGCGGAGAATCCGAATTCGCCCGCGGCGGGGCGGACCGCGCCCGCCGTCCGGGCCGCCTCCCGAGGAGGCTTGAGACCGGCGCGGCGAGGGTTTACCTGAGGACATCACAGGTGAATCGTCCATGCTCCAGGATGCCGTAAGATCCTTCGTCCAGACCTTCTCGCGCGAGTACCGGCGTTTTCTCTGGCGGTCGATCATCCTCGCGGTCGGACTTCTCGTGGCACTGGGCATCGGCAGCTATTACGCCCTGACCTATTTCGTCTCCCTGCAATGGGACTGGGCGAACGTCACGCTGGACATACTGGCGGCGGTCGGGATCTTCGCCGGCGCGGTGTTCCTGGTGCCGCCGGTGACCTCGCTGATCGCCGGCCTGTTCGTCGACGAGGTGGCCGAGCAGGTCGAGGCCAACGAGTTCAACGACATACAGGTCGGCCGGGCGCTGCCCGCCGGCCGCGCGCTGGTGCTCAGCCTGCGGTTCTTCGGGCTCACCCTCGCGGTCAACCTGGTGGCGCTGCTGCTCCTGCTGGTGCCCGGCGTCAACATCGTCGTGTTCTACGTCGCCAACGGCTACCTCCTGGGGCGTGAATATTTTCAGCTCGCGGCGCTGCGCTTCCGCACCGAGGACGAGGCGGCGCTGGTGCGGCGCCACCATGGGCTCGCGGTCTTCGCCGCCGGCATGATCATCGCCCTGGTGGTCTCGGTGCCGATCCTCAACCTCATTACGCCGATCTTCGCCACCATCTTCATGGTGCGGCTGCACAAGCGGCTCACGCGCTCGCGCTCCTACGCCGCCGCTAGGCGGGGGTCTTCTCCGGCCAACGGCACAGGTCCGAAATGAGGCAGCGCGGGCAGTCCGGCTTCAGCGCCTTGCAGACATAGCGCCCGTGCAGGATGAGCCAGTGATGGGCGTGGAGCATGAACCGCGCCGGAATCGCTCGCTCGAGCCCCATCTCCACCTCCAGCGGCGTCTTGCCGGGCGCGAGGCCGGTGCGGTTGGCGACCCGGAACAGGTGGGTGTCGACCGCGATGGTCGGCTGGTGGAAGGCGATGTTGAGCACGACATTCGCCGTCTTGCGCCCGACGCCGGGCAGCTTCTCCAGCTCCGCGCGGTCGGCCGGCACGGTGCCGCCATGCTCGGCGATGAGGCGGCGCGAGAGCTCGACCACGTTCTTCGCCTTGCCGCGATAGAGGCCGAGGGTGCGGATATGCTGCGCCACCCCTTCCTCTCCCAGCGCCACCATGGCCTCGGGCGTCGGCGCCGCCTTGAACAGGCCGCGCGTCGCCTTGTTCACGCCGGCGTCGGTCGCCTGCGCGGAGAGCACCACCGCGACCAGCAGGGTGAAGGGGTCGACATAGTCGAGCTCGCCCTTCGGCTCGGGATCGGCGGCCTCGAAGCGGGAGAAGGCGGTCTCGACCTCGGCCGCGCTCCAGGGGCGGAAGGCGCCGCCGAGCGCCGCCGCCGCGGCATTGGCGACGGCACGCTTCCGGGCCGGGCGGGCCGCGGCCTGCTGCTCCAACGCCGCCTTGGCGGAAGCCGACGCGCGGCCGGCCTTGCCGGAACTCTTGGCCGCGCCAGTCTTCCTTGCCGCTGAAGGCTTGACGGCTGACGACTTGGCGCCAGCGCTCGTCGCGCCGGAACCCTCGATCGCGCCGCCCTTGCCCACGCGGGTCCTGCCGGCCGGCGCGACCTTTGCCGCCGTGCCGGCGCGCGGGCGGCGCGGCGCCGAATCCCTGTCCTTTTCAGCCATTTTCGACCTATAATGTGTGTCCATGAGCGCTGCCAAGATCGCCCCGCCCCCAATCGACGCCGGCGACGGCGAGCCGACGCTTTACGTGGCGCGGCTCGAACCCTACCGCTCGCTCGACGAGCGCGGCTTCCTCATCGTCATGCTGGTGGTGGCGGCGATCAGCTTCGTATGCGGCACCACCTTCCTGCTGATGGGCGCCTGGCCGGTGTTCGGCGTGTTCGGGCTCGACGTGCTCGCCATCTGGTGGGCGTTCCGCATGAACTTCCGCTCCGCCCGGGCGCGCGAGGAGATCACCGTCACGCCGAGCCTCATCACCGTGCTCAAGGTCGACCCTGCCGGCCGCGCCGCCGAGGCGCGGATGAACCCGCTCTGGACCCGGCTCGACAAGGAATCGATCGAGGATTACGGCCTCCAGCGGCTGATGCTGCGCTCGCGCGGCGACGGCGTCGAGGTCGGCGGCTTCCTGCATACGGCGCAGCGCGAGGAACTGGCGGACGGGCTCGGGTCGGCCCTCAGCACCGCCAAGCGCGGTGTGGTACGCTCCGCCCTCTGACCGCCGCCGTCGAAATCGGGTGGCCCGGCGCAGGACGCCGTGGTTCTCTCGTTCCAGCAGGAGGAGATTGCCCGTGCTCGCGCCCAATCTTGATGCCGCCCATCCGCTGGAGATCGCCGCCGCCGACTACGAGATCGTGCGGCGTGCGGTCGAATATGTGAACCTGCGCTTCCGGGACCAGCCGGAAGTGGAGGAGATTGCCCTCGCCGCGGGGGTCAGCCCCCGCGCGCTCACCGACCTGTTCCGCCGCTGGTGCGGCCTCACGCCGAAGGACTTCCTTCAGGCCGTGACGCTGGACGCCGCGCGGCGGGTGCTGACCGAATCGGACAATGTGCTCGACGCCGCCTATGAGCTCGGCTTCTCCGGGCCGGGCCGGCTGCACGATCTGTTCGTGGTGCACGAATCCATGTCGCCCGGCGAATGGAAGACCGGCGGTGCGGGCCTCGTGATCCGCTACGGCTTCCACGCCTCGCAGTTCGGCTCGGCGCTCGCCATGGCCACCTCGCGCGGCCTGTGCGGCCTCGCCTTCGCCGACGAGGGCGAGGAGGATAAGGCGCTCGCCGACATGCGCCGGCGCTGGCCGAACGCGACCTATATCGAGGACCCCTACGCCACCGCGCCCTATGCGGCGCGCATCTTCGACCGCAGCACCTGGAATCCGGACGACCCGCTGCGGATCGTGTTCATCGGCACCGATTTCGAGGTGCGGGTGTGGGAGACGCTGATGCGCATCCCGCTCGGCAAGGCAACCACCTATTCGACCATCGCCGATCGGATCGAGAAGCCGAAGGCGGCCCGCGCGGTCGGCGCGGCGGTGGGCAAGAACCCGATGTCCTTCGTCGTGCCGTGCCACCGCGTCATCGGCAAGAGCGGCGACCTCACCGGCTATCACTGGGGCCTCACCCGCAAGCGGGCGATCCTCGGCTGGGAGGCGGGCCAGCTCTGCAAGGAGTGGGGCGCGTCCTGAGCCCCGCCGCCCCCTTCAGTGGGTGACCGATTTCGAGAACAGGTTCACCACCAGCACGCCGGCGATGATGAGGCCGAGGCCGACCATCGCCGGCACGTCCAGCTTCTGGCCCTGGAACAGCCACGCCACCAGCGCGATCAGCACGATGCCGAAGCCTGACCAGATGGCGTAGACGATGCCGGTCGGCATGGTGCGCAGCACGATCGACAGGCACCAGAAGGCGATGCCGTAGCCGACCAGCGCGACCAGCGTCGGCACCAGGCGGGCGAAGCCGTCCGAGCGCGCCAGCGCCGTCGTCGCGACCACCTCGGCGGCGATCGCGACCAGCAGCAGCAGATAGACCAGCCCCGCGCTCATCGACCGGGCGCCGGCATCAGTCGGCGAGGTCGACCACGCTCTCGACCGTCGAATCCGGCTTCAGCCGGTAGATCACCGGCACGCCGGTGGCGAGCTCGCGCTTCATGATGGTCTCGGGCGTGTGCTTCTCCAGCACCATGATCAGCGCCCGCAGCGAGTTGCCGTGCGCCACCACCAGCGTGCGCTGGCCCTGCAGCACCTTGGGCAGGATCTCGGTGACGTAGTAGGGCAGGGTGCGGGCGATGGTGTCCTTCAGGCTCTCGCCGCCGGGCGGGGGCACGTCGTAGGAGCGGCGCCAGACATGCACCTGCTCCTCGCCCCATTTGGCGCGGGCGTCGTCCTTGTTGAGGCCCGACAGGTCGCCATAGTCGCGCTCGTTGAGGGCAAGGTCCTCGATCGTGGCGAGCCCGCTCTGGCCGAGGTCGCCCAGCGCCAGCTCCAGCGTCTTCTGCGCGCGCGAGAGCTTGGAGGTGAAGGCGACGTCGAACTGGTAGCCCTCCTCCTTGAGCCGACGGCCCGCCTTGTGCGCCTCCTCGACGCCCAGCGGCGTCAGGTCGGGGTCGCGCCAGCCCGTGAACAGGTTCTTCAGGTTCCACTCACTCTGGCCGTGGCGGACGAGGACGAGAAGGCGTTCGGACATGGGATCGGTCTCCATCGGTCAGAAATCGGACAGGCCGAGAACGTCGGCCATCGAGTAGAGCCCGGGCTTGCGCCCGCGCGCCCAGCGGGCGGCGGCGAGCGCGCCGCGCGTGTAGATTTCCCGGTTCTCGGCCTTGTGGGCGAGCTCGATCCGCTCCCCGGTGCCGGCGAACACCACCGTATGGTCGCCGATCACCGTGCCGCCGCGCAGCGTGGCGAAGCCGATGTCGCCCGCGCGCCGCGCGCCGGTGTGGCCATGGCGGGCGAAGACGCCTTGGGTGCCGATGTCGATGCCGCGCCCTTCCGCCGCCGCCTGCCCGAGCAGCAGCGCCGTGCCCGAGGGCGCGTCGATCTTGCGGTTGTGGTGCATCTCGACGATCTCGATGTCGTAATCCTCGTCGAGCGTGCGCGAGACGCGCCGGACCAGCGCGGCGAGAAGGTTGACGCCCAGACTCATATTGCCCGACTTCACGATCGCGGCATGCCGGGCGGCAGCGGCGATCTTCTCCTCGTCCTCGGGCGAAAAGCCGGTCGTGCCGATCACATGGACGATGCGCGCCTGGGCCGCGAGCGCGGCAAAGGCGACGCTGGCGGCCGGGACGGTGAAGTCGATCACCCCGTCGGCGGCGGCGAAGGTCTCGAGCGCGTCGGTTCCGACCCGCACGTCGAGCGCCGGCAGCCCGACGAGCTCGCCCGCGTCGCGGCCGATCAGCTCGCTCCCCGGCGGCTCGATAGCCCCGGCGAGCGTCAGGTCGGACGCCTCAGCGATAGCGCGGATAAGGGCGCGCCCCATGCGCCCTCCGGCGCCGACGACCACCAGCCGCATATGCGTCATGAATGCTCTCCCACCGATGGCATGGCGTATAGCGGCGTTCGAATGTCACGAAAAGTGCTTGTTTGGACGCCATTCTGCGCGCTTACTGGTCGAACGCTTGACGCGCGCCCCTCGCCCCTGTACAGGTCGCGCAACTTTACGAAGGAAGGGCGCCCGGATGCGCAACAATGTTATCCTTATCGTAGGACGGCGCGTCGCCGCGGAGCTTGCCTGACGGCCGCTCCGCCCATTGGTGACGCGCGAAAATGGCCCCTGACGGGGCCTTTTGATTTTCTGGACTACCCCTTCCGATCCGCCACGAGACCGATACGTCATAAGGAACACGACCATGATGCGCGAGATGACCGGCGCCGAAATGGTGATGCAGGCCCTGATCGATCAGGGTGTCGAACACATGTTCGGCTATCCCGGCGGCGCGGTGCTGCCGATCTACGACGCCATGTTCCACCAGAACCAGGTCCGCCACGTCCTCGTGCGCCACGAGCAGGGCGCGGTGCACATGGCCGAGGGCTATGCCCGCTCCTCGGGCAAGGTCGGCGTCGTGCTCGTCACCTCCGGCCCCGGCGCCACCAATGCGGTGACCGGCCTCACCGACGCGCTGCTGGATTCGATCCCGGTCGTGTGCATCACCGGCCAGGTGCCGACCCATCTCATCGGCTCGGACGCGTTCCAGGAATGCGACACGGTCGGCATCACCCGGCCCTGCACCAAGCACAACTACCTGGTCCGTGACGTGAACGATCTCGCCCGCGTCATGCACGAGGCGTTCTATGTCGCCCAGAGCGGGCGTCCGGGGCCGGTCGTGGTCGACATCCCGAAGGACGTCCAGTTCGCCAAGGGCATGTATGTCGGGCCGGAGAACATCCAGCACCGCACCTACCAGCCGCGTCTGAAGGGCGACCCGGAGAAGATCCGCCAGGCGGTGGAACTGATGGCAGGCGCCAAGCGGCCGATCTTCTACACCGGCGGCGGCGTCATCAATTCGGGGCCCGAGGCGAGCCGGCTGCTGCGCGAGTTCGCGCGCCTCACCGGCTATCCCGTGACCTCGACGCTGATGGGCCTCGGCGCCTATCCGGCCTCGGATCGGCAGTGGCTCGGCATGCTCGGCATGCACGGCACCTACGAGGCCAACATGGCGATGCACGATTGCGACGTCATGGTGTGCGTCGGGGCGCGCTTCGACGACCGCATCACCGGCCGCGTCGACGCATTCTCGCCAGGCTCGACCAAGATCCACATCGACATCGACCCCTCCTCGATCAACAAGAACATCAAGATCGACATCCCGATCATCGGCGACGTCAAGCATGTGATCGAGGACATGCTGACCGTGTGGCGCTCGATGAAGGCCGAGCCGGACCGGCAGGCGCTGGCCGGCTGGTGGCGCCAGATCGACGGCTGGCGCGCGCGCCGCTCGCTCTCCTTCCAGCCCGGCGACCGCATCATCAAGCCGCAGCAGGCGGTGAAGGCGCTCTACAACGCGGTGAAGGACAAGGACGTCTACATCACCACCGAGGTCGGCCAGCACCAGATGTGGGCGGCCCAGCACTTCCACTTCGAGGAGCCGAACCGCTGGATGACCTCGGGCGGCCTCGGCACGATGGGCTACGGCCTGCCGGCAGCGATCGGCGTGCAGGTGGCGCATCCCGGCAGCCTCGTCATCGATATCGCGGGCGAGGCCTCGATCCAGATGTGCCTGCAGGAGCTCTCGACCGCGCTGCAGTTCAACCTGCCGGTCAAGATCTTCGTGCTGAACAACGAGTATATGGGCATGGTGCGCCAGTGGCAGGACCTGCTGCATGGCGGGCGCTACTCGCACTCCTATTCGGAATCGCTGCCCGACTTCGTGAAGCTCGCCGAAGCCTATGGCGGCAAGGGCATACGCTGCGCCGACCCGGCCAAGCTCGACGGCGCGATCCAGGAGATGCTCAACACCGACGGGCCGGTGCTGTTCGACTGCATCGTCGACCAGAAGGAGAACTGCCTGCCGATGATCCCCTCGGGCAAGCCGCATAACGAGATGATCCTGCCTGATCATCCCGAGGCGCTGGACGACGCGATCAGCGAGGAAGGCAAGATGCTGGTGTGAGGCCGGCGACGGCCGGCGCCCGCGCCTGACGCCCCCACCGCTCCACCCGCGAGCGCAGGAGCGGGCGCGGCGCCGGAGATCCCTCACCCGTCCCTCTTCCCGCCGGGGAGAGGCAGACCGCGCGACCCATTCCAGCCCTTCGAGTAGCTTGCCATGCCTCCCGTCAGCGAACCCGCCGAGCGCCACACCCTCTCCCTGCTGGTCGACAACGAGCCGGGCGTTCTCGCTCGCATCGTCGGCCTGTTCTCCGGCCGCGGCTACAACATCGACAGCCTCACCGTCTCCGAGGTGAGCCACGATTCCCGGCGCTCGCGCATCACGGTCGTCACCACCGGCGCGCCGATGATCATCGAGCAGATCAAGAGCCAGCTCGACCGGCTGGTGCCGGTGCACCGGGTGGTCGACCTTACCGTGGAGGGGCGGGCGCTGGAGCGCGAGCTCGCCCTCATCAAGGTGCGCGGTAAGGGCGAGCTCAGGCGCGAGGCGCTGCTGATCGCCGACAGCTTCCGTGCCCGTACCGTCGACACGACGCTGGAGAGCTTCGTGTTCGAGATCACCGGCAAGCCGGACAAGATCGACCAGTTCGTCTCGCTGCTGGAGCCGCTGGGCCTGGTCGAGGTCTCGCGCACCGGCGTCGCCGCGATCGGCCGCGGTCCCGAGCCCATGTGAAGCCGGTGGCGGGGGTGGTGCCGGACGGTCATCTGGACCGGGGCGCCGACCTGCTCGCCGCCGCTTTCCTGCTCCTCCCGCCCATTCCGCCCAACGCCGGCTTGCGCGGGCACGGGCGTTCCTATAGCAGAACCGTAACGTACGGTACGGATACGGCAGCACTGATGACCCATCCCGATACAGCGGGCGAGACGCTGACGGCGCGCCAGCGCGCCGTGCTCGACGCCGTGCTGGCGCTGATGGTCGAGCGGGGCGGCGACGTCACCATGACCGCCGTCGCGCGCCGGGCGAGCTGTTCCAAGGAAAGCCTCTACAAATGGTTCGGCGACCGGGACGGGCTGCTGACCGCCACCGTGCGCTGGCAGGCCTCCAAGGTGCGCGCCGGCAATTACGACCGCACGCGGCTCGACGCGCTGGCGCTGCGCGACAGCCTGATCCGCTTCGCCGCCAACTGGCTCGCCGTCATCTCCAGCCCGACCTCGATCGCGCTGAACCGCTTCGCCATTGGCGAGACCGGCGCGCGCGGTGGCAATCTCGGCGCGATCATGCTCGCCAACGGGCGCTTCGCGATCGGCGAGCGGCTCAAGCCCGTGCTCGAAGCGGGGCGCGAAGCGGGGCTGGTGGCGTTCGACGACACCGAGATCGCCTTCCGCACCTTCCTCGGCCTGGTCGGGCGCGACGTGCAGATCCGGCTGCTGCTGGGCGACGCGCTCTCGCTCCGCGCCGAGGAGATCGAGCGCGACGCCGCGCGCGCCACCGACCAGTTCCTCTCCCTCTACGGCACCGGGCGCACCGCGCCGGGCCGGGACAAGATCAACGCGTGACACAGGAGACACCCATGCGCGTTTACTACGATCGCGATGCCGACCTGAACCTCATCAAGGGCAAGAAGGTCGCCATCATCGGCTATGGCAGCCAGGGCCGCGCCCACGCGCTGAACCTCAAGGAATCCGGCGTCAAGGAGATCTCCATCGGCCTGAAGCCGGGCTCGGCCACCGCCAAGAAGGTCGAGGCCGACGGGCTCAAGGTGCTCACCGTCGCCGAAGCGGCCAAGTGGGCCGACCTGATGATGATGGCCACCCCGGACGAGCTGCAGGCCGACATCTACCGCGACGAGATCGCCCCCAACATCCGCGACGGCGCGGCGATCGCCTTCGCCCACGGCCTCAACGTGCATTTCGGCCTGATCGAGCCGAAGGCGTCGGTCGACGTGCTGATGGTCGCCCCCAAGGGCCCCGGCCACACCGTGCGCGGCGAGTACCTGAAGGGCGGCGGCGTGCCCTGCCTCGTGGCCGTGCACCAGGACGCCTCGGGCAATGCGCTCGACCTCGGCCTCTCCTACGCCTCGGGCGTGGGCGGCGGCCGCTCGGGCATCATCGAGACCACCTTCAAGGAAGAGTGCGAGACCGACCTGTTCGGCGAGCAGGTGGTGCTGTGCGGCGGCCTCGTCGAGCTGATCCGCGCCGGCTTCGAGACGCTGGTGGAAGCCGGCTACGCCCCGGAGATGGCCTATTTCGAGTGCCTGCACGAGGTGAAGCTGATCGTCGACCTCATCTATGAGGGCGGCATCGCCAACATGAACTACTCGATCTCCAACACCGCCGAGTGGGGCGAGTACGTCTCCGGCCCGCGCATCATCACCGCCGAGACCAAGGCGGAGATGAAGCGCGTCCTGAACGACATCCAGACCGGCAAGTTCACCTCGGACTGGATGCAGGAGTACCGCGCCGGCGCCGCCCGCTTCAAGGGCATCCGCCGCATGAACGACGCACACCAGATCGAGCAGGTCGGAGAGAAGCTGCGCGGCATGATGCCGTGGATCGGCGCCAACAAGCTGGTCGACAAGACGAAGAACTGAGGGCGGAGCCAGCGTGGGCTAAGCGCTGTACCACGCCTGCAGTTAATTGCGCATGTCGGAGTGCCCGCTCGCTATAACTCAGTTGGTCAGTTGCTGAGGTGATCATGGGCGAGACGGACGATTTCGAGTGGGATGACGACAAGGATGCGGCGAACCTTGCCAAGCACGGTTTGCCGCTCTTTTTCGGAATGTTCGTTTTCGATGGCCGGCCGCGCCTCGAACGGCCGTCGCCAAAGCTCGTCGCCGGAGAGGCGCGGACCGAGGCCATGGCCGAACTCGAGGGTCGTGTTATATTGTGCGTCTTCGTATGGAGAGCGCACCGTCGCCGATTGATCTCGGTCCGGCGCGCACACAGGAGCGAACGACGTGTCTTCGAGAAGGCAGTTCGAGGAGGCTGAGCGGCTTTTGCATGACTTCGACTGGTCGAAGGTCGATGCGATGACGGATGCTCAGATCATCGAAGCGGCGAAGAGCGACCCGGACTCGTCCCTGCCCACCGAAAAAGAACTCGCCGAGTTCGATCTCGTCATCCCGGCCAAGGCCCGACGCGAGAAGAAGCACGGCAAGCCGCCGAAGGAAGCGGCCGAATAGCGCTCCCCGCCTATCCCCCGGTCCAGAACTTGACCGCCGCCGCGCCGGGGGCGAGCAGCAGGAACGCCCACAGCATCGCCGAGGCGATGTTGGCCATCTGGAACACGAACTGCGGCATGGCGAACATGCCGGCCACCAGGGGGATCACCGCCCGGATCGGCCCGAAGAAGCGGCCGATGAACACGCTCCAGCTGCCATGGCGGTGGAAGAAGCGCTCGCCGCGCACCAGGATCTGCGGGTGGCGGCTGAACGGCCAGATGTAGCGCGCCCGCCCCTTCAGCCGGAAGCCCACCCAGTAGGACACCGCGTCGCCGAGCGCCGCGCCCGCCGCCGCCCCGGCCCACACCGGGAGCAGCGCGATGCCGCCCGCCTCGATGATCGGCCCCATGCCGATGAGGATGACGGTCGCCGGCACGAACAGCGAGACCACCGCCAGCGACTCGCCGAAGGCGAGCAGGAAGGCGATATAGGGCGTCCAGTGCGCATGGGTCTGAACGAAGCCAAGTGCGTCCTGCGCCCAGTGCTGAACCTCGGGGAACATGGCTAGAGCCGGTCGCGCAGCGCGTAGTAGCTCATGCCGGCGACCAGCAGCGGCCAGCGCATGAGCGGGCCGCCGGGGAAGGGCGGCACGGGCAGCCGGCCGAGCAGGTCGAATTCGCCGAGCTGGCCGCGGATCACCTCCGCCAGCAGCCGCCCGAAATAGGGCGCGAGCATCACGCCCTGCCCGGAATAGCCGGCGGCGGCGAGGACGCGCGGCGAGAGCCGGCGCACGAAGGGCATGCGGCTCATGGTGATGCCGAGGATGCCGCCCCAGCCATAGTCGATGCGTGCATCGGCGAGCTGGGGGAAGATCTTCAGCATGTAGGGGCGCACGAAGGCGCCGGGATCGGCCTTCAGGGCGCGGGTGTAGCTCTCCCCGCCGCCGAACAGCAGCCTTCCGTCCGAGCTGAGCCGATAATAGTTCACGACGAAGCGGCTGTCGGCGACGGCCGCGTCGTTGGCGATGATCTCCCGCGCCCGAGCGCCCAGCGGCTCGGTGGCGGCGATGTAGTTGGCGATCGGCATGACATGGGTGTCGACCCGGCGGTCGAGCCCGTCCTGCAGTCCGTCGCCGCATTCCAGCACCCAGTCGGCCTCCACCACGCCGCTCGCGGTGGACACGCGCACCTTCGCCCCGCCCTCGTCGATCGACAGGGCGCGCGAATGCTCGAACAGCCGCGCGCCCGCGCCCTGCGCCGCCCGGGCGAGGCCCAGCGCCAGGTTGAGCGGGTGGAGATGCCCGCCGCCATGGTCGATCATGCCGCCATAATAGGCGTCCGAGCCGACCATCGCCCGCAATTGCTCGCGCGAGAGCGGGGCGGCGTGAGGGTAGCCGTAGACCTCGTTCAGCTTCCGCGCATAGGCGTGGCTGTGGGCGACATAGGCCGGCTTGTGGTCGGCGACGACCAGCCCCGGGCGCACGTCGCAGTCGATGGCGTGGCGTGCGATCAGCGCGTAGAGGAACGCCTTCGCCTCCTCCGCCATGCGCCAGAGCGCGCGGGCGTCGTCGAGGCCCATATGCTCCTCGATCCAGTCCTGGTCGCGGCGCTGGCCGCTATGGATCTGCCCGCCATTGCGGCCCGAGGCGCCCGAGCCGAGCTTCGCCGCCTCGAGCAGCGCCACGTCGAGCCCGGCCTCGGCGAGATGGAGCGCGGCGGAAAGCCCGGTATAGCCGCCGCCGATGACGCACACATCCGCCCGCACGGTTCCCGCCAGCGGCGGAAAGGCGGGCATGGGATGCGCCGTGGCGGCGTACCAGCTTTCCGGGTGGCCGGTTCTCTGGGAGGTGTCGAACGCCATGCTCGTCAATCTTGCCTGCGCGGCCAATCTAGCGGAAAGCTCAGCGCCGCGCGAACAGGCGCTCGATGTCGGCCAGCGCCAGGGTGATGAAGGTCGGCCGGCCGTGGTTGCACTGGCCCGCGTTCGGGGTGGTCTCCATCTCGCGCAGCAGCGCGTTCATCTCCTCCACGCGAAGGCGGCGGCCGGCGCGCACCGAGCCGTGGCACGCCATGGTGGCGGCGACGTGCAGCAGGCGCCGCTCCAGCGGCAGCGCGTCGTCCCATTCGGCCGCGTGCTCGGCGAGTTCGCGCACCAGGGCTGGAATGTCCGCCTCGCCCAGTAGCGCCGGCACCTCGCGCACCAGCAGCGCGCCCGGGCCGAACGGCTCGATCACCAGCCCGAACCGCTCCAGCGCCTCGGCGCGCTCGGCAAGGCGCCCGGCCTCGGCCGGGTCGAGCTCGACCACCAGCGGCACCAGCAGCATCTGGCGCGCCAGCCCGTCGCGCTCCATCGCCGCCTTGAGCCGCTCATAGACGATGCGCTCATGGGCGGCGTGCTGGTCGACCACGACCACGCCGTCGCGCGTCTGGGCGATGATGTAGGTCTCGTGGAGCTGCGCCCGCGCCGCGCCGAGCGGGCGCTCCAGGAGGTCGGGCGCGGCGGGGGCGGCATCCGCGCGCGCATCCGCCGACGGCGCCAGAGCGAGGCCGAGCGCGAGGCTCGCCACGCCACCCGCCATGGCGCCCTCGCCCGCGATCGAGCCGAAATCGAACCGCGCCGGTGCCTCGCGCACGCCGCCCGGCGGGACGGCGCCGTCCCCGGGCGCGGCCCAGGACCGCGTCCAGTCATAGCTGCCGCGCGGGCCGTCGGGCGCGCCCTGCGGCCGCCAGCCTTCCGGGCGGGCGAGCTGTGCCAGCCGGTCGGCGCCGGTGGAAGAGGTGCGCGGCACGCCGGCGGTGAGCGCGTCGGTCAGCGTGCGCACGATCAGCGCGCGGATGAGGCCGGGGTCGCGGAACCGCAGCTCGGTCTTGGCCGGATGCACGTTCACATCGACCTCGCGCGGGTCGAGATCAAGGAACAGCACGGTGACCGGATGGCGGTCGGACGGCAGCAGGTCCGAATAGGCGGCGCGGATGGCACCGATCAGCACCTTGTCGCGCACCGGGCGCCCGTTGACGAACAGGTATTGCGACAGCGAGTTGGCCTTCGAATAGGTCGGCAGGCCGGCGAGGCCGGTGAGCCGCGCCCCCTCGCGCAGTCCCTCGATGTCCAGCGCGTTGCGTGCCACCTCATGGCCGAGCACGTCGGCGATGCGCGCGCGCCGGCCCGCGGCGTCCGACCCGCGCGCGGGCCATGTCGCCGGCGCCTTGTCGTCGGTGACGAGGGTGAAGCCGATGTCGGGCCGCGCCAGGGCGAGACGGCGCACGGCGTCGACCGCCGCCATGGTCTCGGCGCGCTCGGACTTCAGGAATTTCAGCCGGGCCGGGGTGGCGAAGAACAGGTCGCGCACCTCCACCCGCGTGCCGGGGCCGAGCGCTGCCGGACGCACCGGCGTCTTCACCCCGCCCTCGACGCGGATCTCGTAGGCTTCGCCGCTGCCCGCCGGGCGGCTGGCGATGGAGAGCCGCGCCACCGCGCCGATCGAGGCCAGCGCCTCGCCGCGGAAGCCGAGCGTGGCGATGGCGAGCAGGTCCTCGTCGTCGAGCTTGGAGGTGGCGTGGCGCTCGACGGCGAGGGCGAGCTCGTCCGCATCCATGCCGGCGCCGTCGTCGGTGACCCGCAGCAGGCGCCGGCCGCCGCCGTCGATGACGATCTCGATCCGCCGCGCGCCGGCGTCGATCGCGTTCTCCACGATCTCCTTCAGCGCCGCAGCCGGCCGCTCGACCACCTCGCCCGCGGCGATGCGGTCGACCAGGGCGGAAGGGAGAAGGCGCAGCGGCATGGCGGACCGGGGAAGCGTTGTCGGGACGGCGGCGATTCGAACCGCCCTAGCCTACACCCTCGCGCCGCCGCACGCGCCCGCACGCGTCGGCGACGGGCGCGGAAGATCGGGTGCGGGAGAATTGAGCGCCGGAGAATTGAGCGCCGGCGACGGGCGCGGCTCCCTCAGGAGCCGGTATAGCCGAGCATGGGCTCGATGCGCTCGAAAGTCTCGTCCATCGCCCAGGCCGGGAAATAGGGGATGGGGAAATGGCCGTAGAACAGCGAAAGCTGCCATTCCGCCGCTTCCTCGCTGCCCTTGGCGATGGCGGCGACATAGAGCGCGGAGGCGATGCCGCTGCGGTCCGCCCCGCCCTTGCAATGCACCAGGATCGGCTTGGGCGCGTCGCGCATGATGGCGATGAGCTGCTCCACCTGCTTCGGCGTCAGCTCCTTGCCGGCCGAGAGGCCGTAATCGATGTGCTCGATGCCGAGCCGCTCGCTCTCGGCGATCTCGGCGACGTGCCAGGGCGCCTTGGAGGCGCCGCGCAGGTTGATCACCGTGCGCACGCCATACTTCTTCTGGATCGCCTCAAGCTCGTCCGCGTTGATCTGGGCGGAGCGGTAGAGCTCGCCGGGGATCACGGTGTGGAAATTGCCGACGAGCTGCTCGACGATGAGATAGGCGCCGATCAGCAGCGCGGCCGCGCCGAGGCCCCAGCCGGTGCCGCGCAGGAAGCGGCGGAAGCGCCCCATCGACGGGGCGGCCTTGCCGTCGCCGGAGACGGGTCCGGCCGGCGGGATCTGTGCGGGCGAGACGTCGGACAGGCTCATGGATTCAGGCTCGCGGGACGGTCTGGTCTGACGGCGGTTATGCGGAAGAGCAGGCGGTAGGCTGGTCTTTTTTACAGCGCGGCTCGGTGATTGCAACGGGGCATTTTGGCGCCGTCGTTCCTTCGCGCAAAATCGTGGCGGCAATCAGCCCGCAGCGGCCAGCCGCTCGGCTTTCTGGCGTTCGATTTCCTGACGTTTGGTGATGATCGAGGCGCCGATGACGACCACCGTCACGATGCCGATGAGGATGGTGCAGACGGCGTTGATCTCCGGCGTCACGCCGAGGCGCACCTGCGAGTAGATCCGCATCGGCAGCGTGGTCGCACCGGGGCCGGTAGTGAAGCTCGCGATGACCAGGTCGTCCAGCGACAGGGTGAAGGCCAGCATCCAGCCCGAGACCACCGCCGGCAGGATGATCGGCAGCGTGACCACGAAGAAGGTCTTGAGCGGCGGGCAGCCGAGATCGAGCGCCGCCTCCTCCAGGCTGCGGTCGAAGGTGACGAGGCGCGACTGCACCACCACGCAGACGAAGCACATGGTGAAGGTGATGTGGGCGAGGGTGATGGTCCAGAAGCCGCGGTCGAAGTTCACCGCAACGAACAGCAGCAGCAGCGACAGGCCGGTGATCACGTCCGGCATCACCAGCGGGGCGTAGATCATGCCGGAGAACAGCGTACGGCCGTAGAAGCGACCGTAGCGGGTCAGGGTGATCGCCGCCATGGTGCCGAGCACGGTGGCGACGCAGGCGGTGATGAAGGCCACGCGCAGCGTCACCCAGGCGGCGTCGAGAAGCTGCTCGTTGCGCAGCAATTCGCCGTACCAGTGGGTCGAGAAGCCGGCCCACACCGTCACCAGCCGCGAGGCGTTGAAGGAGTAGATCACCAGGAGGACGATCGGCAGGTACAGGAAGGCGAAGCCGAGTACCAGCGAGGTGACGTTGAACCAGGAGAGCTTGCGGTCCATCAGCGCCCCTCCACCTCGCGCTGCTGGACGTTCTGGTAGAGCACGATGGGCACCACCAGCACC
Organism: Ancylobacter mangrovi; assembly: GCF_024752335.1. Classification (NCBI taxonomy): domain Bacteria; kingdom Pseudomonadati; phylum Pseudomonadota; class Alphaproteobacteria; order Hyphomicrobiales; family Xanthobacteraceae; genus Ancylobacter; species Ancylobacter mangrovi. The sequence continues at coordinate 198,291 of NZ_JANTHY010000002.1, forward strand.
AGCAGCAGAAGCACCGCCACCGCCGAGGAGACGGTCCAGGAGCGGTTCACCGAGAACTCGGTCCACAGCACCTTGCCGATCATCAGCGTGTCCGAGCCGCCGAGCAGGTCGGGGATGACGAACTCGCCGACCGCGGGGATGAAGCACAGCAGGCACCCGGCGAACACGCCGGGCAAAGAGAGCGGCCAGGTGATCTTCCAGAACGCAGCGAAGGGCGTGCAGCCGAGATCGGCCGCCGCCTCGAGCAGCGTGTCGTCCATCTTCTCCAGCGCCGAATAGAGCGGCAGGATCATGAAGGGCAGGTAGGAGTAGACGATGCCGATATAGACCGCGGTGTCGGTCGCCAGGATCTCCAGCGGGTGGTCGATGACGCCGAGAAAGAACAGGAACTGGTTCAGCAGTCCTTCCGGCGACAGGATGCCGATCCACGCATAGACGCGGATCAGGAACGAGGTCCAGAACGGCAGGATCACCAGCATCAGCAGCGTCGGGCGCAGCGCCTTGGACGAGCGCGCCATGGCGTAGGCGATGGGATAGCCGACGAGCAGCAGCAGCACGGTGGAGATGCCGGCGATCACGAGGCTCGAGCCATAGGCCTCGATGAACTCGTTGTCCCAGCTCAGCACGTAGCCGTAATTCTCGAAGGAGAGCTCGCCGAGGCTCTCCTTGATCGCCGCCCAGCCCTCGGAGAGGGCGAAGGTCGGGAAATAGGGGGGCTGGGCGATCGCGTCCTGGGACAGGCTGATCTTGAAGACGATCAGGAACGGCACCAGGAACAGCGCCAGCAGCCACAGATAGGGAAGGGCGACGACCAGCCAGCGCCCCTTCGCCTTTGCCGCCATCCGAGCCTCCCTAGCGCGTCAGCACCACGCCGGCATCCGGCGTGAAGGAGACATAGACCTTGTCGTCCCAGGTGATGGGCCGCTCGACCATGCGGGTGAGGTTCGGCTTGGCCGCCTTCACCCGCACCCCGTTGGGCAGCTCCACATGGTAGATCGACAGGTCGCCGAGATAGCCGATGTCCCAGATCGTGCCGGACAGGCAGTTCAGGCCGGCGTCGGCCGGCGGCTCGAGGTCGACGCGCAGCTTCTCCGGCCGGACCGCGAGCGAGACGCTGTCGCCGGGCTTCGCCTCGCCGCCCTGGCTGATGCGCATCGGCATGTCGGGCGCCGCCTCGGCGCGCAAGGTCAGCCCGCCCGCGTCGACGCTCTCCACACGGGCGTCGAGGATGTTCACGTCGCCCACGAAGTCGGCCACGTAGCGGCAGTTGGGCTGCTCGTAGATCTCGGCCGGCGGGGCGACCTGCACCAGCTTGCCGTGGTTCATCACGGCGATGCGATCGGCCACGGTCATCGCCTCCTCCTGGTCGTGGGTCACGATCAGGAAGGTCATGCCGAGCTCCATCTGGATGTCCATGAGCTCGAACTGGGTCTCCTCGCGCAGCTTCTTGTCGAGCGCGCCGAGCGGCTCGTCGAGCAGCAGCACCTTGGGGCGCTTGGCGAGCGAGCGGGCGAGGGCGACGCGCTGGCGCTGGCCGCCGGAAAGCTGGTGCGGCTTGCGCTTGGCGAAGCTCTCCAGCTTCACCAGCTTGAGCATCTCCTCCACCCGCGCGGCGACGGCGCCCTTCTCGACCCGGTCCTGGCGCAGGCCGAAGGCGATGTTGTCCCACACGCTCATGTGCGGGAACAGCGCGTAGGACTGGAACATCATGTTGACCGGCCGCCGGTAGGGCGGGGTGCCGACCAGGTCCTCGCCGGCGAGGGTGATGCGGCCCTCGGTCGGCTCCTCGAAGCCGGCCAGCATGCGCATCAGCGTGGTCTTGCCGCAGCCCGACGGGCCGAGCAGCGCGAAGAATTCGCGTTCGTAGATGTCGAGCGACAGGCTGTCGACGGCGGTGAACTCGCCGAAGCGCTTGGTGACGTTCTCGTAGCGGATGAGCGGAACCGCCGTCGGGTCAGTCCAGGGGGAGAACTTGCGGCGAATGCCGCCGATGGTCTTCTGCGTCTTTTCGGCGACGCCTGTGCTCATGCTGTGCCCCGTTGCCCGCGGCCGGATGCCCGGTTCTTGACCCGACGCTAACCGGGTTCGCGCGGCGGCTCAACGGCACAATGCAAACAATTTTACCATGCCCGGAAATGTGCACGAGGCGAGCGCTTGACGGCTCGCGCAGCGGCATGATTGCCTCCATGCGGCGCAACAGGCGCATCAGGGTAGTTATCATGGCCAAGAAGAAGCGTCCCGAAAAGGACGTGGTTCAGTCCATCCGCGGCGTCACCTCGCTGGAGGAAGCCAAGGCGTGGATGGCCGCGCGCGGCATCACCGAGATCGAGTGCATGGTGCCGGATCTTGCCGGCGTCGGTCGCGGCAAGATCATGCCGGCGTCCAAATTCCTTTCCGGGCCGGTGATGAACCTGCCGCTCTCCGTGTTCCTGCAGACCATCTCGGGCGACTATCCACCCTATGAGGGGCTGGTCGATTCGGTGGTGGCGGACAGCGACCTCGTGATTCAGCCCGACTTCACCACACTGTGCTCGGTGCCGTGGGCGCAGGACCCGACCGCGCAGATCATCCACGACGCCTATCACCGCGACGGGCGGCCGGTGGAGATTTCCCCGCGCCAGGTGCTGAAGAGCGTGGTCGACCTCTACACCCACAAGGGCTGGAAGGCCGTGGTGGCGCCGGAGATCGAGTTCTATCTGGTCGAGCCCAACTCCGATGCCGACTATCCGCTGAAGCCGCCGATCGGGCGCTCCGGCCGGCCGGAGATCGGCCGCCAGTCCTATTCGATCCAGGCGGTGAACGAGTTCGACGCCCTGTTCGAGGACATGTACGACTATTCGGAGGCGCAGGGCCTCGAGATCGACACGCTGATCCACGAGGACGGCGCGGCGCAGATGGAGATCAACCTGCTGCACGGCGACCCGATCATGCTCGCCGACCAGGTGTTCCTGTTCAAGCGCACCATCCGCGAGGCGGCGCTGGCGCACAAGATCTACGCCACCTTCATGGCCAAGCCGATCGCGGAGGAACCCGGCTCGGCGATGCACATCCACCAGTCGATCGTCGACGCCGAGACGGGGAAGAACATCTTCTCCGACGCCAAGGGCGACCCGACGCCGGAATTCTTCTCCTTCATCGCCGGCCTGCAGCGCTACATGCCGGCGGTCATGTCGATCTTCGCGCCCTACGTGAATTCCTACCGCCGGCTCACCCGCGATTCGATGGCGCCGATCAACGTCCAGTGGGGCTATGACAACCGCACGGCGGGCCTGCGCGTGCCGCCCTCCCCGCCGGCGGCGCGCCGGGTGGAGAACCGGGTGCCCTCCTCCGACGCCAACCCCTATCTCGTCATGGCCGCCTCGCTCGCCTGCGGCTATCTCGGCATGATCGAGGGGCTGCGCCCGACCGAGCCGCTGGAGGCCGACGCCAAGTTCCTCGATTTCGAGCTGCCGCGGGGCCTGCTCGATGCGGTGGCGGCGATGCAGTACTCCGAGGAGATCGCGACGGTGCTCGGCCCGTCTTTCGTGAAGACCTACACCGCCGTGAAGCAGGCGGAGTTCGACATCTTCATGCAGGTCATCTCGCCCTGGGAGCGCGAATATCTGCTGCTGAACGTGTGAGCGCGGCGGAGGGTCTTTGGCCCTCCGCCCCTCGACCCTCCGCCCCTCAACCCTCCGCCAGCATCTCGCGCACCAGCGGGATGACCCTGCGCCCGTAAAGCTCGATGCAGCGCATGGCCTTGTCGTGGCCGAGCGGGCCGGCGCTGTACTTCATGTCGAAGCGCGACAGGCCGAGCGTCTTCGCGGTCCGCGCGATCTTCGCCGCCACCGTCTCGGGTGCGCCGAGATAGAGCGAGCCGTGCGATATCTCGCGCTCGAACGCCTCGCGCCCATAGGGCGGCCAGCCGCGCTCGGCGCCGATGCGGTCGTGCATGCGCTTGTAGTCGTCGTAGAACTCCTCGCGCGCGGCCTCGTCGCTCTCCGCCACATAGCCGTGCGAATGCACGCCGATCGGCTGCACGGTCCCGCCGAGCTGGTCGATCGCCTTGTGGTAAAGGTCGACATAGGGCGCGAAGCGGCCCGGATTGCCGCCGATGATGGCGAGCATCAGCGGCAGCCCGTAGCGCGCCGCGCGCACCACCGATTCGGGCGAGCCGCCGACGCCGATCCAGGTCTTCAGCGTGCCGCTCTCGACCGGCGGGAACACGTGCTGATGGTCGAGCGGCGGGCGCAGGCTGCCGCGCCAGCTCACCCCGTCCTTGGTCGCATTGTCGCGCAGCAGCGCGGCGAACAGGTCGAGCTTCTCGGAGAACAGCGCCTCATAGTCCTTCAGGTCGAAGCCGAACAGCGGGAAGGATTCGGTGAAGGAACCCCGCCCCAGGATCACCTCGGCGCGCCCGTTCGACAGGGCGTCGACGGTGGAAAAGCGCTGGTAGACCCGGATCGGGTCGTCCGAGGAGAGCACGGTGACCGCCGAGCCGAGCCGGATTCGGCTCGTGCGGGTGGCCATCCCCGCCAGCACGACCTCGGGCGCGGAGACCGCGAAATCGTCGCGATGGTGCTCGCCCACGCCGATGAAATCGACGCCCGCCTCGTCCGCCAGCACCGCTTCCTCGACCAGGTTGCGGATCACCTGCGCGTGCGGGAGCGCGCGTCCTTCGCTGTCGGCGGTAACGTCGCCGAAGGTGTCGAGCCCGAGTTCGAGATGCTGTGCCATCGGATGCCTGTGGGTCCACCTGATCCGCCGGCCGCGCGCCGGCGGTGCTCATATGGACCGCATCGCACGCCCACGCATCCGTGCCGCTGCAAGGACGGTCTTTCGCCGTTGCAAATTCGCCCGTCCTGCCCGGGGCCGAGGCATAAAAAAAGCCCGCCGGAAGGATCCAGCGGGCTTCAAGTTGGCGGCATGAGGGGGTCAATACCGCCGGTAATTCGATCGGGACCGCCTGGCATGATCACTCGCAGGCCAGGTAATCGTTACGCCCTTTGACGCCGGCCTCGCGCTGCGTCTCGCGCGCGATGAGGCGGCGACCCGCGCGCCGCTCGACGGCACGCACCACCAGCACCGAGGTGGGGTCCTTCCACAGCGGCCCCGACGAGGCGTCGCGCAGGTCGGCGCGGGTCAGGCCGATGTCGCGCAGCATGTGGTCGTCGAACTCGCCGAGCTGGGCGATGAGACGGCGCCGGCCGAACGCCTTGAGAAACTGGACCGTCCCCGAGGCGACAACGACGAGCGCGGCGCTGGCCGCGGCACCAAACGAGGAGAACGCCGTTCTCCGGACTTCGCCAATATACGACATCGATACCTCCATCCGTCTGTCGGCCACGCAGCGGTGACGGTGGGTTTATCGATATCGGCGGTGACCGAAGCCACCCGATATCAGCGCCACCCGTTCGCGGCGCAATCGTTATGACCCAGCGGCATTGATCACACTAGCGAATGTTTCTGATTTGACCTATCATTCCCAGTGATACGAACCGCGGGAGGATGCCGGCCATGTCCGTGCTGCTCGATATTGATCAATTAAGAACATTCATAGCTATCGCTGAAACCGGCAGTTTCACGAAAGCGTCCGAGGTCGTGCACAAGACCCAGTCCGCGGTCTCGATGCAGATGAAGCGGTTGGAGGAGCGGGTCGGACGGCCGATCTTCGCGCGCGACGGGCGCGCCTCGCGCCTCACCGACGAGGGCGACCGGCTGCTCGACTACGCCCGGCGCATCGTGCAGCTCAACATGGAGGCGATGGCGAGCCTCGCCAGCGCCGAGCTGTCGGGCCGGGTACGCCTCGGCGTGCCGGACGACTATGCCGACCGCTACCTGCCCGAGATCATGGCGCGCTTTTCCGCCACCCATCCCAATGTCGAGCTGACCGTGGTGTGCGACCCGTCGACGGACCTCGTCGACCGCATCGACACCGGCGACCTCGACCTCGCCATCGTCACCGATTGCGAGATGATCAATCGCGAGCCGGAGATCATCCGCCGCGAGCAGCTCCTCTGGGTCGGCTCGATGCGCCATTCGGTTCATCTGGAGGACCCGGTGCCGCTGGCTCTCGGCCGGCAGAACTGCAACTGGCGGCAGGAGGCGATCTCCATGCTGCAGGCCAATGCCCGGCCGTTCCGCATCCTCTACACCTCGTCGAACAGCACCGCGGTGTCGGCGGCCGTGCTCTCGGGGCTCGCCATATCGGTGCTGCCGGAATCGGGCCTGCGCCCGGGCATGCGGGTGCTCGGCCCCTCGGAGGGCTTTCCCGCTCTGGCGCCGTGCCGCATCGGCCTGCTGCGCAATCGGCACGAATCCTCGCAGCTCGCCGAGGCGCTCGCCAATCACATCATCCAGGGGCTCGACAACATCTCCGAGGTCTCTATCGCCGCCGAGTGAGGCGCGACGGCGACCGCCCGGGATCGCCTAATAGGCGCACTCGTCGAAGATCGGCTCGACCGAGCGGTTCCAGTCGGTCTCGTAGCGCTCGAGCAGCGCCTCGGCGGGCGTGCGGCCGGCTTCGAGGCTCTCTTCCAGCGGGCCGAGGAAACGGGTCTCGTCGCGGCCCTGGCTGTCGCGCACGTCGCGCCGCTTCAGCCCCTCGCGGGCGATGGCGACCACGTCGCGCGCCAACTCCAGCACCGGGCGGCCGGCGATCTCCGCGTTGAAGGCGAGGCGGGGGACCTCGTCGCGCAGCGCCTGCCGCTCCGCCGCGCTCCAGCTGCGCACCAGCTCCCAGGCCGCGTCGAGGCTCGCGCCGTCATAGAGCAGGCCGGTCCACAGCGCCGGCAGCGCGCAGAGATTCGCCCACGGCCCGCCATCGGCGCCGCGCATCTCGAGGAAGCGCTTGAGCCGCACCTCGGGGAAGATGGTGGAGAGGTGGTTCGCCCAGTCCGAGACCGTGGCCCGCTCGCCCGGCAAAGCAGGGTGGCGTCCGGCCAGCAGGTCGCGGAAGGAGGAGCCGGCGACGTCGATGTAGCGATCGCCGCGCTTGACGAAATACATCGGCACGTCGAGCGCGTAGTCGACATAGCGCTCGAAGCCCATCCCCTCCTCGAAGGCGAAGGGCAGCATGCCGGCGCGTGCATTGTCGGTGTCGCGCCAGATCTCCGAGCGGAAGGACAGGAAGCCGTTCGGCCGCCCTTCGGTGAAGGGTGAGTTGGCGAACAGCGCGGTCGCCACCGGCTGCAAGGCGAGGCCGACCCGCAGCTTCTTCACCATGTCGGCTTCGCTGGAGAAGTCGAGATTCACCTGCACCGTGCAGGTCCGGTACATCATGTCGAGGCCGTGCGTGCCGACCTTCGGCATGTAGGCGGTCATGATGTTGTAGCGGCCCTTGGGCATGCGCGGGGTCCGGGCGAGCGTCCATTTCGGGCTCATGCCGAGGCCGAGGAAGCCGAAGCCGAGCGGCGTCGCCACCTCGCGCACCTGGACGAGGTGCGAGTTCACCTCAGCGCAGGTCTCGTGGATCGAGGCGAGCGGCGCGCCGGAAAGCTCGAACTGCCCGCCCGGCTCCAGCGAGATCGCCCCGCCGCCGATCGTGTCGGCGAGACCGATGATGGTCTCGCCCTCCATGATCGGCTCCCAGTCGTTCAGCGCGTGCATGCCTTCGAGCAAGGCGCGGATGCCGTTCTCGCCCTCATAGGGCACCGGCTCGTGCCCCTTCAGCGTGAAGGGAATCTTCTCGTGCTCGGTGCCGATGCGGAATTTCTGCGGCGCCTTGCACCCCGCTTCCAGCCACGCGACGAGATCGTCGCGGCTTTCGACGGGCTGCGTATCGATCTGGTCTCGCGCCATGGAAAACTCCGGCCGGCTTGCTGCGGCGCGAGACCATACACAGGCCGCGCCGCCGCGCAAATCGCCGTAAATGCCGACCGCATCTTCCGTTAAGGCAGACCTCGTGCGGGCCTCATCGGCGCCCGACGGCCCTTTGTGAGGGTCCGTCGCGCTCGTATGCCGCTACTGCACCGAGGCGTGCGTCAGCCAGGTCTTCACCGCCCGCAACGCCTCGTTGCGGTTGCCGGTGCGGTGCTCCGCCTCCTGGTAGACGGCGATCTGGATGTCGGCGCTGGTGCCGCCGCCCAGAATGGTGCGCAGATGCTCCAGCTCGGCCGTCCCGCCGAGCTCGCGCGCGTCCTCGCTCACCATGTCGATCAGTGATTCGACCGCCTGCGCCACCGGCACCGCCTCGCGCGCATGGCGGTCGACGATGCTGCCGTGGATGCCGTAGCGCTGGGCGCGCCACTTGTTCTCCGAGGCGATGGCGCGGTCGACCGCGTCGATGCCGGCATTGACCTCGGGATGGCGCACCAAATGACGCACCAGCGCGCGGTAGAGCGCGGCGATGGCGACCGAATCCTCCACCCTCGTGCAGCTGTCCGGCGCGCGCAGCTCCAGTGTCGGATTCTTGCGCGAGGGACGGATCGTCCACCAGATGTAGCTCGAATCGCGGATCGCCCGCGCCGCCACCAGCGCGTCGACATAGGCCTGGTAGTCGCGCGCGCTCTCGAACAGCTCGGGCAGGCCGGTGCGCGGCAGTTCGTCATAGGCGGCGAGGCGGTAGCCCATCAGCCCGGTGCGCCGCGATTCCCAGAACGGCGAGGAGGTCGACAGGGCGACGAACATCGGCAGGTAGGGCAGGATGCGGCGCATCACGTCGATCCGCAGGTCCGCGTCCGGCAGCTCCACATGCACGTGGAGCCCGCACAGCATGTTGCGCTCGCCCAGCATCTGCAGGTCGTGCATCAGCCCGTCATTGCGCTGGGTCGGGGCGCGCTTGCCGCTCTGCCAGGAGGCGGTGGGATGGGTGCCAGAGGCGAAGAAGGCGAGATCGAACTCGCCGGCCACCTCGCCGAGCGTGCGGCGCAGCCCGTGCAGTTCCGCCCGCGCCGCCGCAGCTTCCCCGTGCGGCGTCGACATCACCTCGAGCTGGGACTGCGGGAGCTCGCCCATGACGCGCGGGCCGAGCACCTCGCGCGCCTTTTCCAGGAAGGCCGGCGGCATGCGCTTGAGGGCGCTCTTGGTCTCGCCGTCGACGATGAAATACTCCTCCTCGATCCCGATTCGGTAGTCTTCCGCCATGGTATCCCCTCCGCCAACTGTCCCCGTGCCCCTGGCGTGTGTAGTTTAGCCAGCACAGAATCAAGGGCGCTCTGCGTGGTGTGCTAGATGATGAAGAAGTGAGACCGGAATATGACCGGGTTTTAGCGCGCGCACGGCATAGTTTTATTATAAGAAATTTAGGCTGGACCGGGCTCGCGCGTAGAATTCAACTTTACCAAGCGCGCGGGAGACACCGTTCCGCATGGTGCGGCGCCATATAACGCGCAACGGCGCGACGGGTTCCGACGGCCTCGGAAAAAAGCGCCGGGGTCAGCCCCTCGCCTGCCGGGCGGCCTCGACCAGGGCGAGCGCGGCCACGGCGGCGGTGTCGGCGCGCAGGATGCGCGGGCCCAGCGAGAGCACGATGGTGCCGGGCCGGCGCGCGATCTGGCGCCGCTCGGCCTCGTCGAACCCACCCTCCGGGCCGATCAGCACGGCGAGCGGTCCCTCGACCGCCTCGCGCAGCGCGGCGAGCGGGTCGGCCTCGGGCGCGGCCTCGTCGCAGAACACCAGCGTGCGTCCGGGCGCCAGATCGGCGAGCCAGCGCGTCAGCGTCACGGGCTCCTCCACCCGCGGCGGGGCCAGGATGCCGCACTGCTCGGCCGCCTCGATGGCGTTGGCGCGCATGCGGTCGGTGTTCACCCGGTTCGGCTGGGTGTGGTGCGTCATCACCGGCACCAGCCGGCCCGCGCCCATCTCGACCGCCTTCTGCACCATGTAGTCGAGCCGGGCGTGCTTGAGCGGGGCGAACACATAATCGAGATCGGGCCGCGCGGTCTGGCTGCGCAGCCGCGCCTCGCAACGCAGCACCGCCTCTCGCCGTCCGCCGGCTTCGCGCACCGCCCGCCACTCGCCGTCGCGGCCGTTGAACAGATGAATATGCCCGCCGACCGGGAGCCTGATCACATCCCCGACATAATGAGAGCGTTCACGATCGAGCCGGATGACCGCATCCGGGCCGAGATCGTCGGTGACGAAGAGGCGCTGGGCGCGGAAATCATAGTGCTCGTCGGGCGAGTCGTTCTCGGGGCGAGCCATGGCAGGGGCCGTGTCGAAGGAATGACGATAGGAAAGATTGACGTAACGGCGCACTCGCCGCGATGTTGCCCAATCTTTAATGCCTCTGTATCACCCTCGGTCAAGAATGCTGAAGAGGCGGAAAACAGCATGATATCGTCGCAGTCGGATCGCATCGCCAGACGCACGGCGCATCTGCGTGCCGGAGCGAGCGCGCTCGCGGCCGGCGTGCTGCTGGCCGGTCTTACCCTCGCCACGCCGGCTGGAGCGCAGTGGATCGGCGCCGCGGGCGGACAGAGCGACACGGGTTCCTCCTCGTCGAGCGCCGCGCCGTCCTCCAGCGCCACCATTCCGGGCGACGTGTCGACCAGCATCGCGCCGGGCGGCACCGGTGCGCAGGGCCTGGCGCCGATGGAGTCCGAGATGGGCACCGGCATGGGCGGCATGGGTGCACCCGGCGGGCTGGGCATGAGCGCACCGGGCATGGGCGCCCCGGGAATGGCGGCGCCAGGCATGGGTGCGCCGGGTATGGGCGCACCGGGTGCGGGCGACGGCCCTTCCCCCGCCGAGGCCGCCAACATCGCCGAATGCCAGTCGCAGGTCGACACGCTGCGCGGCGAGGTCGAGACCCGCGGCAAGGAGCTGCAGAAGGCCACGAAGCGCAAGGCGTCGCCGGTCGAGCTGTGCCCGATGTTCCGCAACTTCGTGTCGACGCAGCAGAAATTCATCTCCTACCTGACCAAGAACCAGTCCAAGTGCCACGTGCCCGACGAGGCGCTGAAGGAGCTGAAGACCAACGCCTCCGGCGTTTCCGGCGTGCGCGACAAGGTTTGTCAGGTCGCCAAGCTCGAGAGCGAGGGCGGCGGCGCGCCTGGCCTGCCGCCGCAGGGCTCGCTGTCGGCGGGCCTCGGGCTTTCCAGTGGCCTGCCCTCCGGCAGCCAGGAAAAGGGCGGCGTGTTCGACACGCTCGTCGGCGACGCCCTGCACTGACGCCCGGCGATGAACGCGCCCCTCTCCGCGCCCGCCGACGCCACCACCACCTGGGTGGACCGGCGCGCGCCCGCGTTCCTGCGCCCATTCCTGCGCCTCGCCCGCGCCGATCGCCCGATCGGAAGCTGGCTGCTGCTGATCCCCTGCCTGTGGTCGACCGCGCTCGCGGCCGGCATCAGCGCCGGCGAGGGCACGCCGCGCCCGGTCCAGGCGTTTGGCCTGATGCTCCTGTTCGCCATCGGCGCGGTGGCGATGCGCGGGGCGGGCTGCACCTGGAACGACATCCTCGACCGCGACATCGACGGGCGGGTGGAGCGCACGCGCCTGCGCCCGCTGCCCTCGGGGCAGGTCGGGCTGCTGGGCGCCTTCGTGTTCCTGGGCCTGCAGGCGCTGGTCGGCCTCATCGTCCTGCTCTGCCTGCCGCCCTTCGCCATCGTCACGGCGCTGTCCTCGCTCGGCGTGGTGGCGGTCTATCCCCTGATGAAGCGGGTGATCTGGATTCCCCAGCTCGTGCTGGGGCTCGCCTTCTCCTGGGGCGCGCTGATGGGCTTCGCCGCCCTGATCGAGGCGCTGCCGCCGGCCGCCTTCCTGCTCTATGCCGGCTCGATCCTCTGGGTGGTCGGCTACGACACCATCTATGCTCATCAGGACCGCGAGGATGACGAGCAGGTCGGGGTGAAGTCCTCGGCCCGGCTGCTGGGCTCCGCCACCCGGCCGTGGCTCGCCGTCCTCTATGCCGGGGCGGCGCTGCTGATCGGGGCCGCGCTCGTCGCGGCGGGGGCGGGACCGCTCGCCTATGCCGGCCTTGCCGCCTTCGCGCTACACCTCGCCTGGCAGGTCCGCCGCCTCGACATCGACGACCCGGCGCTGTGCCTCGTCGTGTTCCGCTCGAACCGCGACGCGGGACTGCTGTTGTTCGCCGGCCTCGCCGCCGCGGCGCTGCTCGCCTGACCCCGCCAGACCGCGCCGCAGGCCCGGTTCCGGTTGCCCCGCCGCCCCGGCGGGTGCTAAGGAGCCGCGCGTTCTCAAGAAATGGCCTCCCGATGAGCATCCGCCTGCACCGCGGCGACCTGGTCGATCTCTCCCGCTACCGCGCCGAGACCACGCCCTTCGTCGCCATCGACACGGAGACGCTCGGTCTCAACCCGCACCGCGACCGGCTGTGCGTCGTCCAGCTCTCGCCGGGCGACGGCACCGCCGACATCGTGCAGATCCCGGCCGGCGCCGGCCCGGGCAGCGCGCCGCATCTCGAGGCGCTGCTCACCGATCCCGCGATCGTGAAGCTGTTCCACTTCGCGCGCTTCGACATCGCGGTGCTGGGCAAGACCTTCGACCTGACGGTCACGCCGGTCTGGTGCACCAAGATCGCCTCGCGCCTGACCCGCACCTATACCGACCGGCACGGGCTGAAGGAGATCACCCGCGAGCTGCTCGGCATCGACCTGTCGAAGCAGCAGCAGAGCTCGGACTGGGCGGCCGAGGAACTGACCGACGCGCAGCTCCTTTACGCCGCCTCGGACGTGCTGCACCTGCATGCGCTTCAGGCGAAGCTCGCGGCCATGCTGGAGCGCGAGGGCCGCACCGGGCTGGCCGAGGCCTGCTTCGGGTTCCTGCCGACCCGGGCGAAGCTCGACCTCGCGGGCTGGCCGGAAGAGGACATCTTCGCGCATTCCTGATCGGCTTCCCGATCCCGGCCGCACCCGGCCCTCACGGCTGCCGCATTGTCGCGCGAGAAGGCCGGCCGCACGGTGCGTTCAGTGCGCGTACGGCGCCAGCGGTATCTTGCGCGCAACGTGTTAAGCCGCCATCTTCAATCCGGCCGCGCTGGGGGTCGGCCGAGCCCGGGATTCGCCGACACGCATGAACCGACACGTGGAACCTCCTGTGCGCCATGGCGCGGCGGCGACGGGCCCGAAGGCTCGTCATGCCCCAGTGCGCCGGGACGCCAACCATTTCCGCGCGGCACGGCGCCATAGCGGATTCGTGCGCTTCTTCCGCTGGGCGCTGCCGGCCGGCGTGCTTCTCGTGCTCGGCGCCATCCTGGCGGCGAACTACCTCAACCCGTTCCGGCTTGGCGTCGACCTGCCCTTCGACCTCGGGCGGGTCTCGATGTCGGGAACGCGGGTGATGATGGAGCTGCCGCGCCTGCACGGCTTCACCTCGGACAATCGCGGCTACGACGTCTCGGCGGAATCGGCGACGCAGGACCTAACCCAGCCCGACCAGATCGACCTCAACACGATCAAGGCCAAGCTCGAGCTCGCCGACAAGGGCTGGGCGAAGCTCACCGCCAGCACCGGGCGCTACGACACCAAGACCGAGCAGCTCCAGCTCGGCGGCGGCGTGCACTTCGACACCTCCGCGGGCTATGCCGGCACGCTCAAGGAAGCGTCGATCGACGTCAAGGACGGGCGCATGGTCTCCGACCACCCGGTCGAACTGACCTATGTCGACGGCAAGCTGACCGCCGATCGCATGGAAGTGACCCAGAAGGATTCCCGGGCCCTGCTCACCGGCCATGTGCAGCTCAACTTCCGCCTGCCGCCGCCCGATGACGGCAAGGCTTCGAAAAATGGCAAGGGTACGGATAAGGGCGGCGCGCCGGGCGACCAGGGCAGCGCCGCGCCCCGGCTGCGGGGCGCCGATGCGGGGCAGGTGCCGTGACGACATTGAATGCGCGCGCGGGCGCGGGTAGACATGGGTTCATGAACCCGTTCCCGTGCCCCGGCCTCACCCGTTCCCTCCGCCTGTGCGTGCCGGGCCTCGCCCTGCTCGCGGCCTTCGGCATGCTCGCCGTGGCGCCGGCAGAGGCGCAGGTGAGCAACAACGTGCCCAACGCGCTGCAGGGCTTCGCCACCAATCGCGACGAGCCGATCCGCATCGACGCCAACAGCCTCGAAGTGCGCGACCAGCAGAAGCAGGCCGTGTTCAGCGGCAATGTCGTGGTCCGGCAGGGCGACACGACGATGCGCTGCAAGGAGCTGGTCGTTTTCTACGACGGCAAGGGTAATGGCGCGGCCGGCAACGGCGCGGCGGGCAATGGCGGCAAGGACAGCGGCGGCGACAGCAGCAGCGCGATGGCCTCCGGCAACCCGATCAACTCCTCCTCGGTGCGGCGGCTGGAGATCAACGGCTCGGTCGTGGTCACCACCAAGGAGCAGACCGCGACCGGTGACCAGGGCGTGTTCGAATCCGCCGCCAACACCATCACCCTGACCGGCAACCCGGTGGTGCTGAGCCAGGGGCCGAACGTCATTCGCGGCAAGAAGCTCACCGTCGACCTCACCACCGGCACCTCGCGCTTCGAGGGTGGCCGCGTGGAAAGCCTGCTCGTGCCCAACAGCATGAAGCAGCAGGGCAAGCCGGGCGCCAAGCCCTGATCCGGCGTGCGCCGGTCGCCGTGCCCGCTCGGGTGCCGCAGGGGCACCCCAGGCCCCCGCGAAAGGCGCGCCCCGCCCGCTGAAGGGGCGCCGCCAAGGCCCCTCGAAGCCCCGCCAACCCACTTTCGGCCCGCTTTTTGCATCTGGCATTTGCCAGCGCGGCGCGGAGCGTCTATCACCTTCGTGAGTGGGTTACACCACGGAGGTGCGCGTGGGATTTTTGTCCGGACTCGGAGTCCGCGGCGGCAGGTCGTCGCCGGCTGGCAGCGTATCGTCGGCGGAAAAGGCGTCGCGTGGATTCGGCTCAGGCGGCCGGCGCGGAACGCCTGCCGAGACGGGCATGGAATCCGCATATGAAGGTGACGGGCATTCCCCCGGGTTTGCCCCGTCCGACTATCCGCCGGACCCGCCGCCGCAGGCCACATTGACCTCCCATATCGAGCAGCCGGTCTCGGGCCGGGGCGTGCTCAGCGCCGTCGTCCTCGCCAAGAGCTATGGCGGGCGCAAGGTGGTGCGCGAGGCCAGCCTGCACGTGCGCAGCGGCGAGGCGGTCGGCCTGCTCGGCCCGAACGGCGCCGGCAAGACAACGATCTTCTACATGATCACCGGCCTCGTTAAGGCCGATGCCGGGCGCATCGAGCTCGACGGCCACGACGTCACCCACCTGCCCATGTACCGCCGCGCCCGCCTCGGCGTCGGCTACCTGCCGCAGGAGGCCTCGATCTTCCGCGGCCTCTCGGTCGAGGACAACATCCGCGCGGTGCTCGAGGTTGTGGAGCCGAACCGCAAGCGGCGCGAGCGCGAGCTCGACGCGCTGCTGGAAGAGTTCCGCGTCACCCATGTGCGCAAGTCGCCCTCCATCGCCCTGTCCGGCGGCGAGCGGCGACGCGTCGAGATCGCCCGCGCCCTCGCCACCCGCCCGAGCTTCATGCTGCTGGACGAGCCCTTCGCCGGCATCGACCCGATCGCGGTGGGCGACATCCAGACGCTGGTGCGTCACCTCACCCAGCGCGGCATCGGCGTGCTGATCACCGACCACAATGTGCGCGAGACTCTCGGCCTGATCGACCGCGCCTACATCATTCATTCCGGAACCGTGCTCATGGAAGGCTCGCCCGACGACATCGTCGCCAGCGAGGACGTGCGCCGGCTCTATCTCGGCGAGGAGTTCCGGCTCTGATGACGCCAGCCGCGCCCTTCGCCCCGCTCGACGCCTCCGGAGAACGCGTTTCATGCCGCTGAGCCCGCGCCTCGAGTTCCGCCAGACGCAGTCGCTGGTGATGACGCCGCAGCTCATGCAGGCGATCAAGCTGCTGCAGCTCTCCAATCTCGACCTCGTCGCCTATGTCGAGGCGGAGCTGGAGCGCAACCCGCTGCTGGAACGTCAGGTCGAGCCCAATGGCGAGCGCAGCGCGGAAGGCGAAGGCGGGGGCGAGGACGGCGGCAATCGCGAAGGCGCGGACGCGCATTCGGCCCATGACGGGCATGACGGGCATGAGGGCCGCGATGGCAACGAGGCGCACGATTCCCAGGACCCACACGACCCGCACGACCCGGACGGGCGTGCCGACGGGCTGGGGCAGGAGCGCGATTCCCAGGTCACCGACTGGCTGGAGGAGCGGCTTGGCGCCAGCCGCAGCGCCATCGAGGACCGGCTCGACACCACGCTGGACAACATCTATCCCGACGACAACGGCCGCGAGCCGGCGAGCCCGCCCACGCCCATGGGCGAAGGCCCGGCCTATTCCGAATGGGCGGGAGTCGGCACCGGCGGGCGCGACGACGAGGGTTACAACCTCGAAGCCTTCGTGCCGGCCGAGACGACGCTCGCCGAGCATCTCGAGGGCCAGCTCTCGCTCGCCATCACCGACCCGGCCGAGCGGCTGATCGGGCTCAACATCATCGACCTCATCGACGAGGCCGGCTATCTCTCGGCCGACCTTTCGGGCGTCGCCGAGCGGCTCGGCGCGCCGGTCGAGACGGTGAACCGGGTGCTGGAGACGATCCAGACCTTCGACCCGCCGGGCATCGGCGCCCGCTCGCTATCCGAATGCCTCGCCCTGCAATTGCGCGAGCGCAACCGCTTCGACCCCGCCATGGCGGCGCTGCTCGGCCATCTCGAGCTGCTGGCGCGGCGCGAATTCGCCATGTTGAAGCGGGTCTGCGCCGTCGACGACGAGGATCTCGCGGAGATGGTCGGCGAGATCCGCCGGCTCAACCCGAAGCCCGGCCTCGCCTTCGGCTCCGGCGTGATCCAGCCCATCGTGCCGGACGTGTTCGTGCGCGGGACGCCGGACAACTGGCTGGTGGAGCTCAATTCCGACACGCTGCCGCGGGTGCTGGTGAACCAGGCCTATTACTCGCGGGTGCAGAAGGCGACGCGCAACGACCGCGAGAAGGCGTTCCTGACCGACTGCATGCAGACCGCGACCTGGCTGACCCGCTCGCTCGACCAGCGCGCGCGCACCATCCTCAAGGTCGCGACCGAGATCGTGCGCCAGCAGGACGCGTTCCTCACGCTCGGCGTGCAGCACCTGCGGCCGCTGAACCTGCGCATGGTGGCGGACGCGATCGGCATGCACGAATCCACCGTTTCGCGCGTCACCTCCAACAAGTACATGGCGACGCCGCGCGGCATCTTCGAGATGAAGTACTTCTTTTCGTCCTCGATATCCTCCTCGGATGGGGGGGAGGCGCATTCCGCCGAATCGGTACGCTTCCGCATCAAACAGATGATCGACGCGGAATCGCCGGACGACGTGCTCTCCGACGACACGCTGGTGCAGCGGCTGCGCGAGGCCGGCATCGACATCGCCCGGCGCACCGTCGCCAAGTATCGCGAGGCGATGCGCATTCCCTCCTCGGTGCAGCGGCGCCGGGAGAAGCAGGCGGCCCTTTCCGCAGGCTGAGGAAAGCCCTTGCCGCACAAGGTTTTGCGGCAGCTATCCACCGTCCTCGTTGACACTTTCCCTCGCGGCTCCTACCACTTTCAAGCACCGGCCGGGCAAGTAGGGGGTTCGGGCAGGCTGCGGAGGCTACGTTAGGTCATATCCACCGCCGCCAGCTCCAGCAGAGGAACTAGTCACGATGCCGCTGCGGGTTTCTGGGAAAAATCTTGATGTGGGTGAGGCGCTGAGACAGCGGGTCTCGGATCGCGTCGCCGGAGCCATGGACAAATACTTCGACGGCGGCTGGTCGGGCCACGTGACCGTCGCGCGGGAAGGGTCGGGCTATCGCTCGGACTGCGCGCTGCATCTCGACAGCGGCACCATCCTGCAGGCCCATGCCGATGCGCAGGACCCCTATTCCAGCGCCGACGCGGCAGTGGGGCGCATCGAGTCGCGCCTGCGCCGCTACAAGAGCCGCGTGAAGCGCCGCGCCGTGAACGGCGAGGAGGCGCCGCTGCCGGCGGAGATCATGCCGCTTACCGTGCTGTCCGTTCCCGACCATGACGAGGCCGAGGAGCTGGACCTGAGCGGTTGGAGCCCGACCGTTGTGTGCGAGGCGAATGCCGATCTACCGCAGCTTTCGGTCAGCGACGCGGTGCTCGAGCTCGATTTCTCCGGCGCCAGCGCGGTGGTGTTCCGCCATGCCGGCCATGGCCGGATCAATGTGGTGTATCGCCGTGCCGACGGTCACGTCGGCTGGGTCGATCCGCCGGCCCATGCCAAGGCGGATGACGTGCATTGACCTGCCACCCAGCCGACCGGCGCGTCTCCGCGGCCAGGACCGCGCGCGCGCCGCGATCCGCCACGATCCGGATTCTCCCATGGCGCTGAACGACATTCTGGCGGTGTCTGCCGTCTTTCCGGCCTTGCGGGTTGCGAGCAAGAAGCAGGCGCTCCAGGACCTGGCGGCCCACGCCGCCGGAATCCTTCAGCGGGACGAGCGGGAGATCTTCGAGACGCTGAACCAGCGCGAGCGGCTCGGCTCCACCGGCGTGGGGAGCGGCATCGCCATTCCCCACGGCAAGCTGGCCAAGATGGACCGGCTGTTCGGCATGTTCGCCCGGCTGGAGAAGCCGATCGATTTCGAGGCGCTCGACGGCGAGCCGGTCGACCTCATCTTCCTGCTGCTCGCCCCCGAGGCGGCGGGCGCCGACCATCTCAAGGCGCTGGCGCGCATCGCCCGGCTGCTGCGCGATCCGGAAGTGGCGAAGAAGCTGCGCGCCTCGCGCGATGCCGCCACCATCTACGCCATCCTCACCGGAGAGCAGGCGACCGACGCCGCCTGACGCCGGGCCCTCCCGCGCCGCCCGAAGGCGGATTCCGGCACGGGACTGGGTGCGGGTACCGCCTTGGCGGGGCCGCTTGCCTTGGCGCGGCGGGACATCCACCCTAATTGAAGAGGATCACGCCCGCGCGGTGCGGGCGCGACCGCCCCGGAACCGGCCGCCGGCACGAGGCGGTCGAAGAGACGACCCGCCGAGGAACGACCGTGATGGACGACACCGCCCTGCCCGCCAATCTCGCCCTCGCGCCCTCGCAATGCCGGGCGGCGCGGGCCGTGCTCAACTGGAGCCTCGAGGACCTCGCCGCGCGCGCCCATGTGACCGCCGACTGGCTCGAGGCGTTCGAGCAGGGCCGCGAGCGCGCGGGCGATGCCGATCCGGGCGAGGCGGAGCGCCTGCGCCGCGCCTTCGAGGAGGCCGACATCGACTTTCTCGAGGCCGGCGAGGCCAGCTCGGGCGGCGGGCCCGGCCTGCGCATGCGCCAGAAGGCCGGCTACATCCCGGCCGAACGGCTGAGCTCGGCGAACGACGTCTGAGCCCCTGCGCGGGCTAGGCCGGCTTTTCCGCCCTCACGGCGTGATCGCCACCTTCAGCACCCCGTCGCGCTGGTGCGAGAACAGCTCGTAGGCCGCCTCGATGTCGTCGAGCTTGAAGCGGTGCGTCACCAGCGGCTTCAGATCGACCCGGCCGGAGGCGATGACGTCGATCAGCCGGCGCATGCGCTCCTTGCCGCCTGGGCAGAGCGTGGTGACGATCCTGTTGTCGCCGAGCCCGGCCGAGAAGGCGCCGAGCGGGATGGTGAGGTCCGACGAGTAGACGCCGAGCGAAGACAGCGTGCCGCCCGGGCGCAGCACCTTCAGCGCCGATTCGAACGTGTTCTGCGTGCCCAGCGCCTCGATGGCGACGTCGACGCCGCGCCCGTCAGTCAGCGCCATGATCTGCTCGACCGGGTCGCCGGCCTTGAAGTCGACCACGTCCGAGCAGCCGAGCTGGCGGGCGATGGCGAGGCGCTCGGGCACGGTGTCGACACCGATAATCCGGGTCGCACCCTTCAGCTTCGCCCCGGCCACCGCGCACAGGCCGATCGGGCCGAGCGCGAACACCGCCACATGGTCGCCGATGCGAACCGCCCCGCTCTCCGCGCCGGAGAAGCCGGTGGACATGATGTCCGGGCACATCAGCACCTCCTCGTCGGTGAGGTGGTCGGGCACGGGGGCGAGATTGGCAAGGGCGTCGGGCACAAGAATGTAGTCGGCCTGCGCACCGTCGATGGTGTTGCCGAACTTCCAGCCGCCCATGGCCTTGAAGCCGTGCCTGGTGCCCGGCCCGTCCTGCGAGCCGCAGCCGCACAGGCAGGCATAGGAATGGCCGCTCGGGGTGATGGCGCCGGCGATGACGCGCTGGCCTTCCCAGTAGCCGGTCACGGCGGAACCGAGCTTCTCGATCACGCCGACCGGCTCGTGGCCGATGGTGAGGCCTTTCTCCACCGGGTACTCACCCTTGAGGATGTGCACGTCGGTGCCGCAGATGGTGGTGGTGGTGATCTTCACCAGCGCATCGAGCGGGCCGACATCGGGGATCGGCTTCTCGTCGAGCACGATCCGTCCCTTGTCGACGAAAATCGCGGCCTTCATCTTCGCCATCACGTCCTCCTTACACTGACGAAGCGTCACTATGGGGAGAAAGGACGTGGGGACCATGACACGGGTCAAGGCCGGCTCGGAAGCTGACCGATCCGGAAGGTGTCAGCCGACCCCGCGCTCGGCCATCAGCCGCACCACGGCGGCCCGCAGCTCGGCGATGCCGCCGCCCTCGCGGCTGGAGGTGGCGAAGACGGTCGGGAACGCCGCCGGCCGGCGCGCCAGCGCAGCCTCGGTCTCGGTGATGCGGGCCTCGAGCGCAGCCGGCTTGAGCTGGTCCACCTTGGTCAGCACGACGGCGTAGGAGACCGCGGCCTTGTCGAGCCCGTCCAGCACCTCGCGGTCGATCGGCTTCAGCCCGTGGCGGGAATCGATCAGCACGAAGACGCGGGCGAGGTTGGCGCGCCCGCGCAGATAGGCATGGATCAGCGCCGTCCAGGCGTCGACCTTGTCCTTGGGCGCCTTGGCGAAGCCGTAGCCGGGCATGTCCACGAGCGTCAGCTCGGGGCCGAGGCGGAAGAAGATCAGCTCCTGCGTGCGTCCCGGCGTCACCGAGGTGCGCGCCAGCGCCTTGCGCCCGGTCAGCGCGTTCACGAGGCTCGACTTGCCGACATTGGAGCGCCCGGCGAGCGCGATCTCGATCCCCTGCATGGGCGGCAGGGTCGGAATCGAGGGCGCGGCGGCGATGAACTGCCATTCGCGCGCGAACAGCTTGCGCCCCGCCTCGATCAGGTCGTCGGAAATCTCGGTCTCGCTCATGCTGCGCTTATCGGCTGGCCGGCGCCGCCGCGCAAGGCGTCAGGGCACAGCGCGGGGGCGGGGCGGTTCGCCCGCCCGAATGAAAGGCGGCGGGAACCGCCGCTCAGGCCGTCCCCGCCGCCGGGTCCATGGGTGCCGTGGCGGCGCGCCGGGCGCGCGCCTATCCGGCCGTCCGCTTCTTCTTGCGGACGAAGGTGCTCTTCAGGTTGTCCCACAGTTCGACCTTCACGCCGTTGCGGCGCATGATGATCGACTGCTGGATCACCGAGAGCGTGTTGTTCCACGCCCAGTAGATGACGAGGCCCGAGGCGAAGCGCGCCAGCATGAAGGTGAAGATCAGCGGCATCCAGTCGAAGATCGCCTTCTGGGTCGGGTCCGGCGGGGCCGGGTTCAGCTTCATCTGCGCCCACATGGTGCAGCCCATGATGATCGGCCACACGCCGAGCATCAGGAAGTGGCCGATCACCGGCACGGTCGAGGGATCCCACGGGATCAGGCCGAACAGGTTGAACACCGTCGTCGGATCGGGCGCGGACAGGTCCTTGATCCAGCCGAAGAACGGCGCGTGGCGCATTTCGATGGTGACGAACAGCACCTTGTACAGGGAGAAGAAGACCGGGATCTGGATGACGATGGGCAGGCAGCCCGCCACCGGATTGATCTTCTCCTTCTTGTAGATCTCCATCATCGCCTGCTGGAGCTTGACCTTGTCGTCGCCGTAGCGCTCGCGGAGGCCCTGGATCTCCGGCTGCACCGCCTTCATCTTCGCCATCGAGGCGTAGCTCTTGTTGGCGAGCGGGAAGAAGATCAGCTTCACCAGCACCGTCACGATGAGGATGGCGACGCCGAAATTGCCCACGACGTGGTAGATCCAGTCGATCACCGTGAACATGGGCTTGGTGATGAAGTAGAACCAGCCCCAGTCGATCAGTAGCTCGAAGCGGTCGATGTTGTACTGCTTCTGGTAGCCGTCGACGACGCGCACCACCTTGGCGCCGGCGAACAGGCGCCCGTCGCGCTGCACGTTCTGGCCGGGGTCGATGGTGACCGGCTCGCCGAGGAAGTCGGTCTGGTAGGTCAGGTCGGCGCCGGTCTGGGCGGCGGAGAAGCGCGCCTGCACCTTCTCGTCGGTGCCGGGGATGACGGTCGCGGCCCAGTACTTGTCGGTGATGCCGAGCCAGCCGCCGACCGAGGAGAAGGTCTCGCTCTTCTTCTCCGCGATGTCCTTGTACTTGACCTCGTGCAGCCCGCCCTCGCTGGTCACGCCGATCAGGCCTTCATGCAGGATGTAGTAGCCGAGCGTGTGCGGCGTGCCGTGGCGCGAGACCAGCGCATAGGGATGCAGCGTCACCGCCGCGGTGCCGTTGTTCTCCACCGCGTCGACGACGTGGAACATGTAGTGCTCGTCGATCGAGATGGTGCGGTGGAACACCTGGCCCTCGCCATTGTCCCAGCTCAGCGTCAGCGGGGTGGTGGGCGTCAGCTTCGCGCCGTCGGGAGCGGTCCACACCGTGTCGCTGGCGGGCAGCTTCACGGTGGAGCCGGAACCCGCGACCCAGCCGAACTCGGCGTAGAACGGATCGGGCGCTCCCGTGGGCGACAGCAACACGATGATCGGGCTGTCGGGGTCGACCGTCTCGCGATAGTCCTTCAGCGAGAGGTCGTCGATGCGCCCGCCCTTGAGGTTGACCGAGCCGACCACGGTCGGCGTCTCGATGGGAACGCGCGGGGCGAGGGCCAGCGCCTCGGTGCGGGTCATGGCCTTGGGCGGCGCGGCGGCCGGGGTCGGCGCCGTGGTGCCCGCGGCGCCGGGCGCCTGCGCGCCACCGGCCGTGTCCTGCCCGGTCGCGGCGCCCTGCCCGTCCGCCGCCGGCTGCTGGGCCTGCTGCTGCGCGGTCTGCTGGGCCTGCTGCTGGCGCTGGGCTTCCATCTGCGGGATGCCGGAGAAGAACTGCCAGGCGATCAGCACTGCCATCGACAGGACGATGGCAATGATCATGTTGCGGTTTTCACTGGTCATGGGCAGTTCTCTCCGTCGACGCCGGGATCGGCGGCGGCGCCATGTCTGGCGTCGCGGGCCGTGGCCGGCGCCGGCTTCCTGAGTGAAGGCGGGCGATGCCCCGCTCTATGTCGTTAATGAGATCGGTGAAGGGCGCGGCAAGCGCGGTGCGGCGGGCGACGATCACATAGTCGAAACCCGTCCGCCCGGCACGCGGCAGGACATCGCTCACGGCCGCACGCAGGCGCCGGCGGATGCGATTACGCTCCACGGCGTTGCCCTGCTTCTTGGTAACGGTGAGGCCGATGCGCGGCGGCGTTTCGTCCGCGCGGTCGCGGGCCTGCAACAGCAGGGACCCGGCATTGGCGCGCAGCCCCGCGGCTGCGGCCAGAAAATCCTTGCGCTTGACGAGCCGGTGCATGGGGGCGCCGATCCTCAGGCGGCAGGGCGGCGCGCCCCAGCCATATGGGGCCGAAGACGGACGTCAGGCCGACAGACGCTTGCGGCCATGATTCCGGCGCGCATTGATGATCTTGCGGCCGTTGCGGGTCGCCATGCGCGCACGAAAGCCGTGCCGGCGGGCGCGCACGAGCTTGCTCGGCTGGTAGGTGCGCTTCACGGTGTATTCTCCGCTTGGTGGTCAGGCTTCCGGCTCGGATCTACCCCGTATCCGGCCGGCCGCGGGACATGCCACGGTGCCGAAGCGCAAATAGGGGAACGACCCGACCGCCGGGCAGCCAAGGTTCGCGGCGGCTTATAGGGGCGCGGCCGCCGCAAGTCAATCGCGTCGGGACGCCTTCGCGCCCGGCTGCGGCACGCCACCGCGCCCGACGCTGCGGCAACCCGGAAAGGCCCCGGTTGTCCGCTTGCCTGCGCCGCTTCGGATCGCGCCGGCAGGCGCATATGAACTCGGCGATATCTGTCGCGCGCGTCCGAGCGTACTATATCAGGCGGGCCCGACCCGCGACGAGAGGGAGCCCCACACGGGGAAACCGTCCTTGCCTTGCCGCAATCCTCGGGTCGGATGGCCGAACCGGCCCGCGCGGCGGCGACTCGCGCCGGGCGACCGGCAAGGCACGATCGCGAGGCGCCACGATCACGAGGTGCGATGAACAGGCGCGTGAAAATCGAGGACGAACCTGCCGTGCCGGCCCCGGAAGGGCCGGCGGGGGTCGGGTTCGCGCAGACCCGGGCGGACGCGCCGCCGGACCCGGGCGGCAAGGGTTTTGCGCGCCATCTCGGCCTCTCGGGCAAGCTGCTCGCCTTCACCCTCGCCTTCGTCATGCTGGCCGAGGTGCTCATCATCGTGCCCGCCGTCTCGGCCTTCCGGCTCAACTGGCTGTCCGACCGGCTGGCGGCGGCGCGCACCGCCGCGCTGGTGCTGGACGCGGCGCCCGAGGGGATGATCCCGCCCCAGCTCACGCGCGAGCTTCTGGGCAGCGTCGGCGCCATCACCGTGGCGCTGAAGCGCGACGACACGCGGCGCCTGCTCGCCTCCACCGACATGCCGCCGGAAGTCGACCATCATGCGGACCTGCGCGATGTCGGGGCCTGGCAGGCGGTGTCGGACGCGGTCGACACGCTGCTCGCGCATAATGGCCGCACCATCCGCGTGGTCGGCACGCCCCCGCGCGGCGGTGGCTTCGTCGAAATCGTCATCGACGAGACCCCGCTGCGCAAGGCGATGCTGCGCTTCACCCGCAACGTGCTGCTGATCTCGTTCATCGTCACCGCGCTCACCGGCGCGCTGGTCTATCTCGGCCTCGCCTGGATGTTCGTGCGGCCGATGCGCCGCCTGACCCGGCGCATGGTGGCGTTCCGCGAGAACCCCTCGCTGCCGGGCCCGGAACTGGAGCCGATGGAGCGCATGGACGAGATCGGCCAGGCCGAGCGCGAATTCGTCACCATGCAGCAGCAGATCGCCGACACGCTGCAGCAGAAGACCCACCTTGCCGCGCTCGGGCTCGCCGTGTCGAAGATCAACCACGACCTGCGCAACCTGCTGTCCTCGGTGCAGCTCATCTCCGACCGCCTCGCCGACATCGACGACCCCGCGGTCCAGCGCTTCACCCCGAAGCTGGAAGCGGCGCTCGACCGCGCCATCGCCTATTGCGAGCACACGCTGGCCTACGGCAAGGCGGTGGAGCCGACGCCGCAGCGGCGCATGGTCGCCCTCGCCACGCTGATCGGCGAGGTGCGCGACACGCTCGGCCTCGGCGCCAACGAGGAGGACGGCGTCGGCTGGATCGAATCGATCGAGGACGGGCTCAAGGTCGATGCCGACCCGGACCAGCTCTTCCGCATCCTGCTCAATCTCTGCCGCAACGCCATGGAGGCGCTGTCCGCCCGCGCGCCCAACGACCCCAAGCGCGACCAGATCCGCATCACCGGGCGCCGCGAGGGTGGCACCGTGGTGATCGAGGTGGCCGACACCGGCCCCGGCGTGCCCCAGCGCGCCCGCGCGCACCTGTTCGAGCCGTTCCAGGGCTCGGCCCGGCGCGGCGGCACGGGGCTCGGCCTCGCCATCGCCGCCGAGCTGATGCAGGCGCATGGCGGCGACATCCAGCTCGTGCCCGGCACCATCGGCGCCACCTTCCAGCTCCGCATCCCCGACCGGCCGGTGGACCTCGAGGCCCATCGCGCCCAGCGCTCGCATGGCTGAGCGGAAAGGTTGAGACGATGAGCGGAACCAGGCGCCGCCACGGCACCCGCCGGGCGCGGATCGCCCGCACCACGGCCTTCGCGCTCATCGCCTTCCTCGCCGCTCCTCTCACTCTACCCATGACCGCCGCCAGCGCTGCCGAAGCCGCAAAATCCGCAACGGCGCGTGAGGTGACGGTGGCGGGCGAGCGGATCCTCGTCGACGGCAAACCCTTCGCCGTGCGCGGGGCGACGGGCGACGGGCCGCTCGGCGAACTCGCCGCGCTCGGCGCCACGACGGTGCGCACCTATGGCGGCGATCCCGGCCCGGTGCTCGACGCCGCCGAGGCGGCCGGGCTCAAGGTCATCGTCGGCCTGTGGGTCGGCCAGCCGCGCAAGGGCGCGGACTATGGCGACCCCGCCTTCGTCGCCCGCCAGCTCAACGAGCTCCGCGCCACCGTCCAGCGGTACCGGGACCACCCCGCCCTTCTCATGTGGGGCATCGGCAACGAGGTGGAGGTCGACCTGCCGGCGGGCGGGGATGGCGCCGTCTGGCCGGCGATCGAGCAGGTCGCCGCCATGGTGAAGCGCACCGACCCCGCCCATCCGACGATGGCCGTGCTCGCCGAGACCGGCACCGACAAGGTCGCGCGGCTGCGTGCGCAGGCGCCGAGCATCGACGTGCTCGGCCTCAACTCCTATGGCGACGCGCTCTACACGGCGCCGGCCCGCGCCCGTGACCAGGGCTGGACGGGGCCGATCGTCATCACCGAGCTCGGCGCGCTCGGCCAGTGGCAGGCCGCCACCACGCCCTGGGGTGCGCCCTTCGAGCCGAGCTCGACCCAGAAGGCGATCCAGATCCGCCGCTATCTCAAGGCGCTCGGCGAGCAGAAGGCGGGCACCATCCTGTTCCTGTGGGGCCAGAAGCAGGAGGTGACGCCGAGCTGGCACAGCCTGCGGCTCGCCGGCGGGGAATGGCTCGAAGCCTCCGAAGCGATGGCCGACGCCTGGGGCGGGCAGACGCCGGGCGGCAACCACGCGCCCCGCATCGCCTGGCTGCGCGTCGACGGCGACCCGAGCGCCCCCTTCGCCTCCTGGCCGGCCGACGCGCCGGGAAGCGTGCGGCTGAACGCCGTAGACCCGGATGGCGACCCGCTCACCGCCACCTGGCGCGTGATGGCCGAGAGCACGGCGCGGGGCATCGGCGGCGACGCGGAAGCCGTTCCGCCCGTCTTTCCGCAGGCGATACAGGACGGCGGCCTCGACGGCGCGACCATCACCCCCCTGCCGCCCGGCCACTACCGGATTTTCGTCGAGCTGCGCGACGGCCGCGGCGCGGGCGCGACCGCCAACCTGCCCTTCGAACTGCGCTAGCTGCGCTGCGGGTTCGACCCTCGGAGGTGGTGCGGCCGGGGCCGTGCGGGCGCGTGCCGGTCGGCGTCGCGACGAGCTGTGCACAGGGAGCTGTATCAGGGATGTTGCATTGCTCGGCGAAACGGGGTAGCTGACGGGCCCTCGCCGCACGGCACTCTCCGGCGGCGGGATTTGCCCATACCTCGCGATGGGCAGGGCGCCCGTAGCTCAGCTGGATAGAGCACCAGACTACGAATCTGGGGGTCAGAGGTTCGAATCCTTTCGGGCGCGCCATTCCTGAACGATCGTCTCGCAGACGTTCGCAGGATCTCGATCCTAACCAATCCCCGCCATCGTCACGACCACCACGCGCGGGCGGCAGCGGGAACAGGTGCCGCGCCGGCTCGAGCTGAAGCCTCGCCTAGAGACACCTCGAAGCGACCCTGCTGTAATGGCGCCGGCAGCCCCGGACGTCAGCGTTGCTCGCTGCCCCCAAGGCGGGCTTGAACAGCTCCCCGCTTGGTGCCGCCGCCGGCAACGGTGCGCGCCACCGCGATGATCGGTAAATTCACCGCGCGACGGGTGTCGCCCGGCGCGCCGAGGGACCAGCCTGATCTCCCGGCACCTCCAATAGCGGCGGCGACAATGCTCCGGCTCCGATCACGCCCATGCCGGGGGCACGCAGCCCGCTGCCGGCTCGCCTCCTAACGGAAGCGGGCCGACGCGGATCACTCCAGCGCCGCGAGGAGCGAGTTCTTGCCGTTCAGGATCACGTCGCGCATGGCGAGCGCCGCCGCCTCGCCATCGCCGCGGTTGATGGCGTCGAACACCAGGCGGTGCTGGCGCACGTCGTCCTCGATGCGGTTGTCGGCCTCGTTCAGCGCCTCCTGCTGGATGGAGAAGCTGAGCTGAAGGAAGTCCGCCACCAGATGGGCGAAGGAGGCGAGCAGCGCGTTGTGCGCGGCGGCGAACACCGCCATGTGGAACTCGACATCGGCGCGGGCATAGGCGGACAGGTCGCCCACCGCCGCCTCCATCGCCTCCACGCCCTGGCGCAGGCGCCGCAGGTCGTCCATCGACGCCCGCCCGGCGGCGAAGCGCGCCGCCGAGGGCTCGATCACCTGCCGAAGCTCGATCAGGTCGCGCAGCATGGCGTCGCGCTGCGGACCGGCGGACGGGCCCTCGCCGAAATGCCAGGCCAGCACGTCGCTGTCGAACATGTTCCACAGGTCGCGCGGGCGCACCCGCGTGCCGACCTTCTGGCGCATCTCGATCAGCCCCTTGGCGGCGAGCACCTTGAGCGCCTCGCGCAGCGAGGGGCGGCTGGCGGCGAACTCGGCGATCAGCGCCGGCTCGCGCGGCAGCAGCTCGCCCGGGGCGAAACGGCCGGAGACGATGGCGCGGCCGAGCTCGGTGATGATGCCGCCCTGCACGCCGCTGATGCGATAGCCCGAGCGGCGCGGCGCGCGCGGCTCGCCGGCTCCCTCCGAAGGCTCCGCCGTCTCCGGCTCAGGGCGCCGGCGTGGCGTAGAGGGTCTGTCCACCGACCTTGATCTCCGTATCCACGAGGTAACGCCGGATGGCCGCGAGGTCGATCCCGACGCCGAGGCCGGGCGCCTCGCCCAGCATGATCGCACCATTCGCGTCCGGGCGCAGGTGATTGCTCGTCATCTCGACGCAGAGCGCGCGCGGCGCGGCCGGATATTCGCAGATCCGGTGCGCCTCCAGCCCCGCATAGGGCTGGAGCGACGCGGAAAGCGCGAGATGCGAGGTGAAGGTGTGGTTCACATAGGTGACCCCGCGCGGCGCCGCATAGTCGGCCACGCGCTTGGCCGGGCCGATGCCGCCGATGCGCCCGCAATCGATCTGCACATAGCCGATGCCGCCATAGTCGATGAGGTGCCGCGCCATGTGGAAATTATGCGCCCCCTCGCCGCCGGCGAGCCTTACCTTCGCGCTGCGGGGGCTGAGCGCGCCATAGGCCTCATAGGCGCTGGCGAGGAAGGGCTCCTCCAGCCAGG
Source organism: Ancylobacter mangrovi (assembly GCF_024752335.1). NCBI lineage: Bacteria > Pseudomonadati > Pseudomonadota > Alphaproteobacteria > Hyphomicrobiales > Xanthobacteraceae > Ancylobacter > Ancylobacter mangrovi. The sequence goes on from NZ_JANTHY010000002.1 coordinate 227,405, forward strand.
TCGCCCCGAACCGCTCCAGCGCCGGCAGGCGCAGCGCGGCGCGCTCGACATCCTCTACCCAGATCTGCCCGACATCGACCAGCAGCAGCGCCTCGGGGCCCAGCCCTTCTCGTGCGGCGGCGAGCTGGTCGACGTCGCGCGCCAGCGTGCCGGCGCCGAAATCGGCCCAGCCGAACTTGGCGGCGCGGAAGCCGCGCGCCACCGCATCCCGCGCCCGGGCGAGCGTGTCCTGCGGGGTGGGACCGAACAGCAACGAGGCATAGGGCGTCTTGGGGAAGGCGCGCGCATAGCCGAGGAGCCGCCACACCGGCTCGCCGCGTGCCTTGCCGACGAGGTCCCACAGCGCCATCTCGACGCCCGACCAGGTATGGGCGGCCTGCAACAGGTCCATGCTGTCATGCTCGATCAGCGCGGCGATGCGGGCGATGTCTGCCGGCCCGTCGACCCGTTGCCCGAGCACCGAGGCGCCGACCGGCCGGCAGATGCCGTGCGACATCGGCGCGACGAAGGCGGCGATGGAGGTGAGCGGCGAGGCTTCGCATTCGCCCCAGCCCTCATGCTCCCCGGCACGCACCCGCACCAGCAGTGCATCCTGGCTGCCATCGGCGTCCGTCGTGATCTCCGGCATCGCCAGATAGAAGAAATCGACCGCCTCGATGCGCATCACGCTCGTTCCCGCCGGGCCGCCGCGCGCCGCCCGTTCCATTCGTTCGAACTACAATAAATCATATTTTTCTTCATTCCATGGCCACCACACCTGAAACCATCTGGACAGGATAATTTCAAGAAGTCATATTTTTCGCAAGACAGCGCCGGCGGCAAGCCGGCCGTTCCAGGCAGAGGAGTGAGCAATGCTGAAATCCGTGTTGGCGGCGCTGTTCGTCGCCGTCTTGGGCACCGGCGCCATCGCGCAGGAGTTCCAGTTCGAGGCCCCGCCGCTGTTCGACAATTGCGGCGACCCGTCCCTCGCCAAGGCCAGGGCCGACGGCGTGACGCTGGGCTTCTCGCCCTCGCCGCCCTATTCCTCGCTCGACCCGGCGACCAAGGAGGCCACCGGCCTCGACGTCGAGCTGGTGAAGGCGGCGCTGAAATGGGCCGGCGTCACCAAGTTCAAATATGAGGTGATGCCCTTCGGCCAGCTGATCCCGGCGCTGCTCGCCGACCGCATCGACGTGGTCGCCGCCAACATCCACGTCACGCCGGACCGCCTGAAGGCGGTGTCCTTCACCGGGCCGGCCTGGTGGTACGGCCCGGCGATCGTGGTCGGCAAGGGCAACCCGGCCGGCATCACCTCCTTCGACACGATGAAGGGCAAGAAGGTCGGCGCCATCGCCGGTTCGGCGGCGGACGAGTATCTGCGCAAGATCGGCGTCGCGGTCACCGCCTTCCAGACCGACGCCGAGGAGTTCTCCGCCATCTCCACCGGCCGCGTCGACGCCATCCTCGAGGACGACGTGAAGGTGATCGAGTTCATGAAGGCCAACGCCTCCGCGCCGATCGAGATCGTGCAGAACGTCGCCATCCCCGACGAGCTGATCTTCAAATATGGCTACGGCTATGCGCGCTACGCCCTGCGCAAGGCGGACTGCTCGCTGCGCAGCGCCTTCACCCAGGGCCTCGCCGAGGTGCGCGGCAACGGCCAAGCCTCGGCCATCCTGAAGAAGTACGGCCTGACCAACCGCAACATGTTCTTCTTCCCCCTGTGACGGTCGCCACCGTCCCGGCCGGCGGGCACGCGCGCGCCGGGACCGCGTGCGAAGAGCGGATGACGATCCCGGACACGGCCCCGCGGCCGTTCCGGGATGACGCCGGGACGCAGAACGGTGCCGCGCGCTAGTCTCGCCGCACACCCCCGCAACACCCGGCGAGCCGACCCATGAACCTGCTCGATCTTTCGGTCGTCCACGACTACGGCATGGTCTTCCTGCAGGGCCTCGCCATGACGACCTTCCTCACCGTCGTCGTCATCCTGCTGGCCGGGGTGATCGCCATCCCCATCGCGCTGGCGCGGCTGTCGCCGAAGCGCTGGATCCGCTGGCCGGCGGACTTCTATGTGGAGTTCATCCGCGCCACGCCGCTGATCCTGCAGCTCATCTACATCTATTACGTGCTTCCCAGCGCCGGAATCCGGCTGGAGCCGGTCACCGCCGCCATCATCGGCCTGACGGTCAACTACTCCGCCTTCATGAGCGAGGTGTACCGCTCCGGCATCCAGTCCGTGCCGAGAAGCCAGTACGAGGCGGCGCAGAGCCTCGGGCTGAAGCCGACCGTCACCTTCATCAAGGTGGTGTTCCCGCAGGCGTTCCGCGTCGTCCTGCCAGCGCTCGGCAACTACCTCATCGCGCTGTTCAAGGACACCGCGCTCGCCTCGGTGGTGACGGTACAAGAGCTGATGTTCTCCGGCCAGATCATCGCCGCGCGCAACTACCAGTACTTCACCGTCTACACCGTCACCGCCATCCTCTATTTCGCGGTCGGCTACCCGTCCGCCCTGCTGGTCCGGCGCCTCGAGCGCTGGTCGCAGCGCGGCTGGGCGGCGGCCCCGCAGAAGAATTGAGTCCCGCCATGCCCGATACCTCGCTGCCCAAGGTCACGATCCGCTCCATCGCGGTCGCCCCGCTGTTCGGCGAGAGCCCGAAGGGCGGCTGGTCGGCGGAGATCCGCCCCGAGGATTCGGTGCACGCGCTGATCGCGGTGCATACGAAGGAAGGCATCACCGGCTTCGGCAGCGTGTTCACCGACGGGCGGCTGGTGAAGGCGGCCGTCGACGTGCTGGAGCCGCTCTGGCGCGGGGAGAACGCGCTGGAGCCCGAGCGCGTCACCGAGAAGATGCACCAGAACACGTTCTGGATGGGCCGCGGCGGCGCACTCACCCATGCCATCAGCGGCATCGACATCGCGCTGTGGGACATTCTCGGCAAGGCGCTCGGCCAGCCGGTCGGGCGGCTGCTGGGAGGCACCTATCGCGACCGGGTGAAGCCCTATTGCTCGCTGCTGATGGAGGAGCCCGAGCGGATGGCGGACGTGATCGGCCCGCACCGCGCGCGCGGCTTCAAGGCGTTCAAGATCGGCTGGGGCCCGTTCGGCCGCCGCGACGACCGCAGGTTCGACGAGGCCATCGTACGCGCCGCACGGACGGCGGCGGGCGAGGACGCGCAGCTCTTCGTCGATGCCGGCGCCTCCGACGCGCACTGGCCGCAGGGCCTGAAATGGGCGCTCAACACGGCGCACATGCTGAAGGACTACGATGTCGGCTGGTTCGAGGAGGCGCTGCGCCCCGACGCGCTCGACGACTTCGTCACCCTGCGCCGCGCGAGCCCGGTGCCGATCGCCGGCGGCGAGGTGCTCACCCGCCGGCAGGCCTTTCTGCCCTGGCTCGCCAAGGGCGCGCTCGACATCGTGCAGCCGGACGTCACCAAGGTCGGCGGCATCTCCGAGCAGCGCCGCATCGCCTGGCTCGCCGACGAGTTTGGCGTGACATATGTCGGCCATGGCTGGAACACCGCGCTCGGCCTCGCCGCCGACCTGCAGCTCGCCGCGGCCATGCCGCATTGCGATCTCGTCGAGTTCATCGGCGGCAGCCCCTATCTCGATGGCATCGTCGCCGAGCCCTTCACCGTGGATGCCGAGGGCTATCTGCGCATTCCGGCCCGGCCCGGCCTCGGTATCGCGCTCGATCCCGCCGCCGTCGCCCGCTACACCACCGATGCGGCATCGTTCTTTGCGCCCGGCTGAAGGCGATCGCCCGGAAGAGGAAACGCCATGAACGCCATCGACCTGAAGGGCCGCGTCGCCATCGTCACCGGCGGCGCCCGCGGCATCGGCTACGCCACGGCCGAACGCCTGCTGAAATCCGGCGCCGCGGTCGCGCTGTGGGACATCGACGGCGCGCGGCTCGCCGAGGCCTCCGCCGCGCTTTTCGCGCTGGGCAAGGTCTCGACCCACATCGTCGAGCTGACCGAGGAGGCTTCGGTCAACGAGGCGACCCAGGCGACGCTCGAGGCGCACGGCAAGATCGACATCCTCATCAACAATGCCGGCATCACCGGCGGCAACGGCAAGCTGTGGGAGCTCGACACGGCGAGCTGGCGCCGCGTGGTCGAGGTCAACCTGATCGGACCGTTCCTCACCTGCAAGGCGGTGGTGCCGGAACTGCTGAAGAACGGCTGGGGCCGCATCGTCAACGTCGCCTCGATCGCCGGCAAGGAGGGCAACCCCAACGCCTCGCATTATTCGGCCTCGAAGGCCGGCGTGATCGGGTTGACCAAGTCGCTCGGCAAGGAGCTTGCGAGCTCCGGCATCCTCGTCAACTGCGTCACCCCGGCGGCGGCGAAGACCGAGCTCTTCGACCAGATGAGCCAGGAGCATATCGACTTCATGCTGTCGAAGATCCCGATGGGCCGCTTCCTGCAGCTCGACGAGGTCGCCGCGATGATCGCGTGGCTCTCCTCCGAGGACTGCGGCTTCTCGACCGGAGCGGTGTTCGACATATCGGGCGGGCGCGCCGTGTACTGACGCGTGGTGAGCGGGGCAAACCCGGTGCTTACTCCATGACGGCGACCGGCTGCTCTCCGTTGCCACTGTCCTTCGCCGAAGACGTCGGTGCGGTCTCGCTGGCGCGGACCAGCACATAGGTCAGGACGCCGAAGAACGCTGCGATGAGGGCCGCGATCACGCTGACATCGCCGAAGCCGCCGGCGAAGGCGTTGCGGGCGGCGGCGTGGATCGCCCCGCCATCGGCACCGCCGAGCATGGACACGACGCCGTCCAGGTCGCCCGAAGAGACCCGCTTGGCCGCTTGCCGGAGCAGGCCGGCATCCAGCCGGTGAACGGCCCCGGAGGAGACGAAGCGGGCGGTCACGCCATTCGAGAGCACGGCCCCGAGGCCCGCGACGCCGAACAGCAGGCCGATGAAGCGGGTCGTCGCCGAAATGCCCGAAGCCATGCCCGCGCGCTGCGGCGGCACGGCGCCCTGCATGACCTTCGCCGTCTCGCTGTTGAGCAGGCCGGCGCCGACGCCGGCGACGATCATGCCGATGGCGAAGACGGTGTAGTTCGAGCCGCCCTCGATCAGGAAATAGAGCATGAGATCGCCGAGGACGGTCACGGCGATGCCCAGCGTCAGCAGCGCGCGGCCCGAGTAGCGCGCGGCGAGCCTCGCCCCGAACCGCGGCGCCAGGAACATCGGCAGGGCGAAGGGAAGCATGGCGAGCCCGGCCCGCGCGGGTTCCAGCCCGAAGGCGTTCTGCAACAGCAGCGGCAGGAAGAAGATCAGCACCTGCGCGCCGACCGCATATCCCAGCATGGCGAAGGCCGAGCCGAGAAAGGTCGGCTGCCGGAACAGGCTGAAATCGACCATGGGCCGCGGTTCGCGAATTTCGATCAGGCAGAAGGTGCCGATCAGGATCAGGCCGCCGACGATCCGCAGCACGATCGGCGTGCTGAGCCAGCCGAGGCTGTTGCCGTCGATCGAGGCCCAGATCAGCAGGAACAGCCCCGCGCTGAAGGTGGCGATTCCCGGCCAGTCGAGCTTCTTCGCCTCGTGATCGCGCGATTCTTCGACCACCAGCGCACTGGCGACGAAGAGGATCATGCAGATCGGCGGATTGATGAGGAAGGCCCAGCGCCAGCCGAGATAGTCCGTTATGACGCCGCCGAGGATCGGGCCGCAGGTGATGGCGATGCCGAGACAGGAACCCCAGAAGGCATAGGCCTTCGCCCGCTCGGCCCCGTAGAAGGTGTGGTTGATCACCGCCAGCGACGCCGTCAGCAGCAGGCTGGCTCCGACGCCCTGCACGGCCCGGGACAGGTTGAGGATCAAAGCGGAGGTCGCCAGCCCGCAGGCCGCCGACGCGACGGTGAAGATCACGAGGCCGACGAGCATCGCCAGCTTGCGGCCATGCCGGTCGGCATAGGAGCCCGCGGCCAGCAGCAGCGCCGCGAAGGAGAGGACGTAGGCGCTGACCACCCACTCGATATCCGAGAAGGTCGCCCCGAAGGTTCTGGCGATAGACGGCAACGACACTGCGACGATATTCGAGTCGAGCATGATCAGCGACGACGCGAGACCGACGGAGACGAGGACGAGGCGCTTGCGCTTCTCCTCTGCCTTGCCCGGCGAGAGCGTCGGTTGGGTTGCCATGCTTGCCTCCTGCAATGGCGGACGCCCGCCAGGGGCGGTCCGGCCGGCTCCTCGCGAGGAGCCTATTTTGGCTGGTAACGAAAGACCTCTATGAGAGGCCAAGGCGCATCGGCCCCGTCTCCACCGCGTCGCCTTTGCGAAACGGCCCAATCGACGCGTCGAGCCTGGTTCCGGGATCGGCCAGTTCCCCCAGGGAAGTGAGAATTGCTATTCTATAGCGATCACTATATTTTATTGAGCGGGTCGTCAAACGATTTTCTAGTGACTGCTACATTTGACGGCGGCCGGAGGAGGCAGCGATGGCGCGCCACAGGGAATTCGACATCGACGAGGCGGTCGTCCGGGCGACGGCGCTGTTCTGGGAGAACGGCTACGACCGCACATCGCTGGCCGATCTGACGCGCACCATCGGGTGCAAGCCGCCCAGCTTCTATTTCGCCTTCGGCAGCAAGGATGGCCTTTTCCGGCGGGTCCTGGACTATTACTACGATACCTATCTCGTCGCCGCCGAGGTGGCGCTGGCAGAGCCGACGTCGCGCCGTGTGGCCGAGGGCATGCTGACCCGGCTGGCCGACATCTACACCGACGGCGCCGCCCATCCTCTCGGCTGCCTCGCACTCAAATGCGGGATGTCGGGGGCTCAGGCGGAAGAGGCAGTGCGGACAAGGCAGGCCGAACTGCGCGCGGCGCGACGAGGCCGCCTGCGGGCGCGGTTCGAAGCCGCGATCGCCGCGGGCGACCTTCCGCCCGATGCGGATGCGGAGGAACTGGCCCGCTACGTACTGGTGGTCGGGGCCGGACTCGCCTTTGAGGCGCAATGGGGCGCGACCAATGCCGAGCTTAAAAAGGTCATCGCCCGCGCGATGAAGGCGTGGCCCGCATGATCGCGCCGACATATCCGTTTCGCCGGATCCTTGCGGCGGCTGCCGACCACGACGCGAGTGCGCGCCAGAAGGGTCAATTGGTCGGCTAATTAGATAGGGCAGTGTCAAACGGAGCCGAGGCGGGCTGCCACGGTACGCGATGGGGGATAGGCTGACTCCTCATGGACCGCAGCCGTTAGGCAGACCGCGCGCTCGGCGAGCGACCGAGCCGCCTCGGTAAGGTCCTCAATAGGGCCGCCGGACAACCTCCTCGCGCTTCGTCGATCTCGAAAGGAATGCGCGCTGTCATCGGCCGTTTAAGCTCGGCCGATCGCACGCCCGCGCGACATCCGAGCCGCGATCGGCCGCTGACACCGGAGCGGCGTGAGATGGCGCGTCGACGCGCCGCCATCGGCTCCGGTCACGGCCCAATTGGCACGCTCATTGCATAAGCTCTCATGCGATATCCAATATATTGCATGTCGGGTTTGAGTGAGGGCCAGCAGGTGCATCGACCACTCGCACTTGGAACAGAGATCCGGCCGATCAGCCGAAAGGACGCGGTGCTCGAAACGCTGCGCCGGGCGATCAGCGAGGGCGAACTCGCGCCGGGTCAACGGCTTGACCCCGCCAGCATCGCGCTGCAGCTCCGGTGCAGCCGGATGCCGGTGCGCGACGCCATCAAGGAGCTGGAGGCGGAGGGGCTGGTCGTCTCGTACCCCTCGCGCGGGACCGAGGTGTCGCGGCTCGAGCGTTCCGACATTGAACAGATTTTCGGCATCCGCCTCGCCCTCGAGAAAGTGGCGCTGGAACGCGCGGTCTTTCGCATGGGCGAAGAGGACCACGGCGCGCTGCACGACCTGCTGCTGCGCATGGACGAACCGTCCGACCTGAAAAGCTGGCTGGCCCTCAACGAAGCCTTTCACAGCCACATCGCCCAGGCCTCGGGCTGGCCGCGCCTGGTGACCCAGATCGAGCGCGAGCGGCGCAACATCGACCGCTATGTGCGGGTCCGGGTGCGGGTCGACGGACACGAACAACCCCAGCGCGAGCACTGGGAACTCTACCAGGCCTGCGTCGAACGCGACGCGGCACGTGCCTGCTCGATTCTTGAGCGGCACCTGAACCGAACAGCCCAATTACTAAGTGACGAAGGAGTCTCCCCATGAGCAAACCGGCGCTTATCGCCAAAGCCGTCCCGGAGGCTCCCCGACCTCTGCTGGCCAAGCTCGACCGCGTGAGCATGCAATATGCGAGCGGCACGCTGGCCTTGTCGGAAACGTCACTGGACCTCGCGCAGGGCGAATTCATCGCCATCGTGGGGCCGAGCGGGTGCGGCAAGTCCTCGCTTCTGAAGCTGATATCCGGCCTGCATCCGGCCGCGAGCGGCACGGTCACGGTCGACGGCCAGCCCGTGACCAAGCCGATCGACATCTGCGGCATGGCGTTCCAGAACTCGACGCTGCTGCCCTGGCGCACGACGCTCGACAACGTGCTGCTGCCGCTCGAGATCGTCGCGCCGCATGCGCGCCAGATGCGCCGCAACAGAAGCGAATACGAGGACCGCGCCCGGGCCATCCTGAAGATCGTCGGCCTTGAAGGTTTCGAGCGGAAATATCCGTGGGAACTGTCGGGCGGCATGCAGCAGCGCGCCTCGCTCTGCCGCGCGCTGATCCACGATCCGCGCCTGCTGTTGCTCGACGAGCCGTTCGGCGCGCTGGACGCCTTCACCCGCGAGGACCTCTGGGAAGTGCTGCAGCAATTGTGGCTGGACAAGCGCCCGACGGTCATCCTGGTGACGCATGACCTGCGCGAGGCCGCCTATCTCGCGGACACCATCTATGTGTTCAGCCCGCGCCCCGGGCGCATCGTGGCGCAGACCAGCGTCGACTTTCCGCGTCCGCGCACCATCGACACGACCTATCGCGCCGACTTCGTCGATCTCGTCCACACGCTTCGCACCAAGATCGCGCGGCACTGAGGATCCGTCATGTCCTTTCTGAACCAGAAGGCCCTTCCCTGGGTCATCACCATCGGCTTCTTCGCGGTGTGGGAACTCGCCTGCATCGTCTTCCACATTGACCGCTTCATCCTCCCGCGTCCGAGCGAGATCGCGGTCGAGATGGTCGACAAGTGGAACGCGCTGCTGATCAATTCGCTGCAGACCTTCTACACGACGATGGCGGGCTTCGCGGTCGCGGTGGTCGTCGGGCTGTTCCTCGGCATGCTGGTGGGCGCCTCGCCGACCGTCTATCGCGGCCTCTATCCGATCATGGTCGGCCTGAACTCGATCCCCAAGGTGGCGATCGTCCCGATCCTCGTCATCTGGTTCGGCATCGGCACGATTCCGGCCATCCTGACCGCGTTTTCGATCGCCTTCTTCCCGATCATGGTGAACGTGGCGACCGGCCTCGCCACCATCGAGCCGGAGCTTCAGGACGTGCTGCGCGCGCTCGGCGCCTCCAAGTGGCAGATTCTGCGCAAGGTCGGCCTGCCGCGCGCCATGCCGTTCTTCTTCGCCTCGCTCAAGGTCGCCATCACCCTCGCCTTCATCGGCGCGGTCGTCGCCGAGACCGTCGCCTCCGATGTGGGTATCGGCTACCTCATGATGTCGGCGAGCGCACGCTTCGACGTGCCGCTGGTGTTCGCTGGCCTGCTGGTGATCGCCCTCATGGGCGTCGTCATGTACGAGGCCTTCGCAATGGTCGAGCGCCGCGTGACCTTCTGGGCGACGCGCTCCAGCCAGTCTGCCTCCTGAAAATTCAGTAAAGCAAAGTCGTACCATGTCACTCGTGCTGCCCAAACATAACAGATACGCCTATTCGCCGATCTATGAGCGCCCCGACTATTCGTGGCCGCAGGAGAAGCGGCTGGCTTTCTGCGTCGTCACCAATCTCGAGGTCTATGCCTACCGAAAGGGAACCGGCTGGGATCCGGCCAAGATCGGCGAGCCGCAGAACCAGCGCAACTACGCCTGGCGCGACTATGGCAACCGCGTCGGCGTCTGGCGCCTGTTCGACCTCTTCGACGAACTCAAGCTGCCCGCCGCCCACAACATCAACTCGCTGCTCTATGACGACCACCCGCAGATCTTCGAGCGCATCCGCGCCCGTGGGGACGAACTCGTCGCTCACGGCCGGACCAATGCGGAGCGCCAGGGCGACCTTTGGGAACTCGACGAGGCGCGCCTGATCGACGACGTGACCAGCGCCATCCGCGCCAAGGAAGGCGCCGCCCCCAAGGGGTGGATGGGGCCGGCCGCCTCGGAGAGCAACACGACGCCCGACCTGCTCAAGGAAGCCGGCTACAAATATGTCATGGACTGGCCGGCCGACGATCAGCCCTTCTGGCTGAAGACGCGCTCGGGGCCGCTGCTGTCCGTTCCCTATCCGGCGGAACTCAACGATTCCGCCTCCATCATCCACCGGCGCAACACGGCCGATCAGTTCGCCGACATGATCGTCGCCCAGTTCGACGAAATGATCGAGCAGTGCGAGAGCCAGCCGCTGGTGATGACGATATCGCTGCACGCCTTCGTCATCGGCCAGCCGTTCCGGATGCCGGCGCTGCGGCGGGCCCTGCGTCACTGCGTCGAGCATCCCAGGCGCGACCGCGTCTGGTGGACGACCCCGGGGGCCGTGGCGGACCATTGCTACGCGCTGCCGGCGGGCATCGTTCCCGGCGAAGGCCCGTCCCTGTGAAATCTCCCTCCACTCCATCGAAGAAAAGGACCGCCATGCGCGCTCACGTCACCGCAGCCCTTCTCGCTGGCATCTGCATGCTGTCGCCCGCCTCGGCGCAAACCGTCGAGAAGCCCGATGTGAAGATCTCGTTGGACTGGGCATTCCAGGGCCCGCAGTCCGTCTTCCTCTATGGCGCCGCCCTCGACGAGTTCAAGAAGCGGGGCATCGACGCCACCATCGACCGCGGCAGCGGCTCGGGCGACACCATCACCCGCGTCGCCTCCGGTGCGTACCAGTTCGGCTGGGCCGACATCGCCACCATGGTCAAGTTCAACGCCCAGAACCCCGGCAAGGAACTGGTGGCCGTCTATGTGACGGGCGGCAACTCGCCGCTCGCCGTCGTCACCGTGAAGGGTCGCGGCATCGATACGCCGAAGGATCTCGCCGGCAAGACGCTGACCGCCACCGCCGGCAGCGCCGCGCTGGCGCTGTTCAACATCTTCGCGAAGGACGCCGGCTTCGATCCCAAGTCGGTCACCTGGAAGCAGGTGAGCGGTGCCCTGCGCGAGCCGATGATGGTGCGCGGCGAAGCGGACGCCGCCGCCGGCTTCACCACCTCGAGCGTCATGAGCGTCGTCGAGCTGGGCGTGAAGAAGGACGATGTCGAGGTCTTCAAGTACAACGACTACGGCCTGAAGCAGTACGGGACGGCGCTGCTGGTGCGTCCCGAATTCGCCAAGGAGAACCCGAAGACCGTCGCGGCGGTGGTCGCCGCGGTGAACGCCTCGTTCATGGACGCGATCCGCAATCCCAAGGCATCGGTCGAGGCGATCAAGGCGCGCGACTCGCTCGCCAATCTCGACATCGAATGCGTGCGTCTGGTGGACGGGCTGCGCGATCTCACCCTCACCGACGAGTTCAAGACCAAGGGCATCTCCTCGGTGGACGACGCCCGTATCGCCGCCTCCATCCAGGAGATCAAGGACGCCTACGAGCTGAAGGCGGACATTCCGGCCGACAAGGTGTTCACCGACGCCTACCTCCCGGCGCAGGCGGAGCGCATGCCCCCCGCGCTCGGCAGCTGCGAGTGACGAGAGACACAAATGAGCGATGACATCGGCGCGACGCTTCGCGCCCGAGCCCCCTACACGCCCATCCACAAGCGGCCCCCGCTGCATCTGCCCGGAGATGCACGGGTTGCCGTGTGGACGATCGTCAATGTCGAGAACTGGTCGCCCGCCGGGCCGATGCCGCGCACCGTGCTGCCCCCTCCCATGGGGCAGCCTCTCCTCCCCGACGTGCCGAACTGGGCCTGGCACGAATACGGGATGCGGATCGGCTTCTGGCGGTTCCTCGAAACGCTGTCCTCGCGAGGGCTCAAGGCAAGCTTCGCCGTCAACGGCACCGCTTGCGAGATCTATCGTGAGGCATGCGAGGCCGCGCACGAGGCGGGCTGGGACTTCATGGGGCATGGCTTCATCCAGCGCCCCATGCACCGGGTCGAGGACCAGCGCCAGGCGATCGCCGACACGATCGAGGCGATCCGCAAGATGACCGGGGCGCCGCCGCGCGGCTGGGAAAGCCCCGGCCTCACCGAGACCGACGAGACGCTGGATCTGCTTGCGGAAGCCGGGATCGAATATGTGGCGGACTGGGTGCTCGACGATCAGCCCATTCCGCTGAAGACCCGCACCGGCAACATCGTCTCGGTGCCCTACACGGTCGAGATCAACGACGTGGTGATGAGCGCGGTGCAGCTCCAGCCGTCGGACGAGATTCTGCGGCGCGGACGCGACCAGTTCGATCGCCTCTATCTCGATGGCGAAAAGGCGCCGCGCGTCATGGCGATCACCATCCACCCCTATCTGACGGGGGTGCCGCACCGGATCAAGTATCTGGAAATGCTCTACGACTACATCCTCGGCCACGACAAGGTCGTGATGTGGACGGGCGCGGAGATCCTGGACTGGTACCGCGGCCAGACGGCCTGAACGGCAGAACGGCGATCCCGACCCAGACGGATCGGGATCGCCACCTCCCTAGCATCGAATGACGCCGGCGCCCGCCATCGCTTCCCGCTTCGGCGCCATAGACCCCGCGCGTCCTTCCCCCGACCGATGCCCAGCGGATTGCACCCGTCTGCGAGGAGCGCCGTGGCTCCGGTGGGGTGCCGAAATTCTATGCATCGACTGATTTAATAAGTCGCTTGACTGAATTTATGGAATTGGCACGCTTGGCGGCATTGAGCGATCCATCCCGGCAGGCTCCCGTGACGCCTCCGGCAACGAAGGAGCGGCATCGGTGGGCATCAAACGAGTACTTGCGGGCCTCGCTCTGGCGGCGGCCGTTGTTCCGGCCCTGCTTCAGGCTCCCGCCCTGGCGGACGAGCCGCTGAAGATCCGTATCGGATGGGGCAGCATGCCGGCGCACCTCATCCCCGCGCTCTATCAGGACACGTCGGCGCTCAAGCATTACGGCAAGAGCTACGTCGTCGAGCCGCAGCAGTTCAGCGCCAGCACGCCGCAGATCACGGCGCTCGCCTCCGGCGACATCGACTTCGCCGCCTTCTCCCCGTCCGCCTTCGTGCTCGGCGTGGTCAACGCCAATCTCGACCTGCAGGTCGTGGCCGACATCATCCAGGACGGCAAGCCCGGCCACTATTCGCAGTCGATCTATGTGAAGGCGGATTCGCCGATCAAGACGGTGCAGGACCTGAAGGGCAAGACCGTCGGCGTGAACGGCCTCGGATCCGCCGTCGACAACGCGCTGCGCGCCATGCTCGCCAAGAACGGCATGAACCCGAAGACCGATGTGCGCGTGGTCGAGACCAGCTTCGCCAACATCCTGCCCATGCTGAACGACGGCAAGATCGACGCCGGCCCGATCCAGCAGCCGATGGCGAGCAAGTTGGTCAAGGAAGGCAAGTACCGCCTCCTGTTCAATTCCGCCGATGCCATGGGCCCGACCCAGTTCGTCGCCCTCGTCGGGCGCAAGTCGTTCCTCGACGCCCACCGCGCCCAGCTGATGGACTTCTTCGAGGACCATGTCCGGGCGATCCGGTGGATCATGGACCCGAAGAACCGCGACAAGGCGCTGCCCATCATCGCCAAGGCCTCGGTACGCCCGGTCGAGCAGATGAGCTACCTGTTCACCGACATCGACTATTACCGCGATCCCTGGGGCTTGCCCGACATCGCCGGTCTGCAGCGCGCCATCAACGTCTCCGCGGAGCTCGGCGTGGTGCCGAAGACGATCGAGGTCAGCCCCGACCATGTCGACCTGTCCTTCGTCGAGGAGGCCAAGAAGCGCATCGAGGCGAACCCCTGAGCCGGTCCATGGCCCCGATCCAGCAGCAGATGCCGGTCCTCGACGTCGGCGAGGACCCCTTCGAACGCGGCGAGACGCACGGACGCGTCTTCGCCGCCTCGGTCGCGAGCAATCTCGAGACCTATCTGCGCCGCTTCGAGGCTTCGGGCCTCGACCGCGACGCGGCGCGGGCGGAAGGCGCGCGCTGGCTCGCGGCCATGCAGCGCCAGAACGCGGATTATTGCGCGGAGATGGCGGGCATAGCCAAAGGTTCGGGGCGCAGCGAGGCGGAGATCGCGCTTCTCAACGCCCGCTACGAGCTGGCCTTCACCCTGTTCGGCAAGGACGCGCAGGCCCGCGAGGACCTGCTTTCCGTCGGCCCCGACGGCTGCACCACCTTCGGGCTGCTGCCCGAGGTGACGGAAAACGGCCACACATGGCTCGGCCAGAACTGGGACTGGCTCGAAGGCGTGCACGGCCATTGCCTCGTGCTGCGGGCGACCCGCCGCCACGCGCCGAGCTTCCTGTGCCTGACCGAAGCCGGCATCGCCGGCGGCAAGATGGGCGTCAACGAATGCGGGGTAGGCCTGGTCGAGAACGGCCTCGCCTCCAGCCGCGACGGGGCCAACCCCTTCCAGAAGCCGTTCCACATGCGCTGCCGCGAGGTGCTCGACGCCGAGCGCTTCGACGACGCGCTGCGCCCGATCCTCGACACGAAACGGACCTGCTCGGCGAATTTCGTGGTCGGCCATGCCGACGGCGAGATCATCGACATCGAGACCAGCCCGGACCACGTCACCTATCTCTATCCGGACGGCGGCATCGTCACCCATTCCAATCACTTCGTGGGCACCGGCCACGGCGAATCGCAGATGGAAAAGGTCGGCCCGAGCACCCTTTTCCGCGCCGCCCGGCTGAAGCGCCTGCTGGCGACGAAGGGCGGCAAGCTGGCGCCGGACGACATGCAGGCGGCCGCGCGCGACACGTTCGGCGCTCCCAACGGCATCTGCCGTTCGCCCGACCCCCGCCTGCCGGAAGCCAAGCGGACCATGACCGCCGCCTCGGTGCTGATCGACCTCGGCGCGCGCACCATGCATGTCGCCAACGGGCCGCCGACCGATTTCGCCTACCACCCGGTCCCGCTCGATCCCCGGGGCTGAGCGTGGTCCTTTTCTTTCCGACACTGAAAGCTTGCTAAGGAGACGCATGGCGACCCGCTCCATCCGCATCGTCATGGACGGCGTGACCGGCCGGCTCGGACAGAACCAGCACCTCGCGCGCTCGGTCATGTCGATCGCCCGCGACGGGGGATTGCCGCTGGCGAATGGCGACCGGCTGGTGCCCGAGCCGATCCTGCTCGGCCGCAACCCGGACAAGCTGGCCGCGCTAGCCCTCGCCCATGGCGGCCTCGAATGGACGACGGACGCGGCCCGTGTCCTCGCGGACCCGTCGGTGGCGATCTATTTCGACGTGGCGGCGACCGCCGGCCGCGTCGAACGCGCCCGGCGCGCCATCGCGGCGGGAAAGCACATCTATCTGGAGAAGCCGATCGCGGGCGATCTCGCTTCCGCGGTCGGACTGGCCTCCGCCGCCTCCAAAGTCGGCGTGAAGAACGGCGTGGTGCAGGACAAGCTGTTCCTGCCGGGCCTCGCCAAGCTGGCGCTGCTCCGCGACGCCGGGTTCTTCGGGAAGATCCTTTCAGCCCGGCTCGATTTCGGCTGGTGGGTGTTCGACGGCACGCTGCGCCCGGCCCAGCGCGCGAGCTGGAACTACCGCAAGGCGGCGGGCGGCGGGCTGGTCCTCGATATGTTCCCGCACTGGCGGTACATCATCGACCACCTCGTCGGGCCGATCCGCGCGGTGAGCTGCCGCTGCGCCACGCGCGTGCCGCGCCGCATCGACGAGAACGGGCAATCCTACGAGGTCGATGTCGAGGACGAGGCGGCCGCCACCTTCGAGCTCGAGGGCGGCGTGCTGGTGCAGGTCGGCAGCTCCTGGGCCACCCGCGTGAAGCGCGACGACCTGTTCCAGCTCCAGATCGACGGCACGGGAGGGTCGGCCGTCGCCGGCCTGCACGACTGCCGCATCCAGCCGGCCGCCGCGACCCCGAAGGCCCTGTGGGACGTCGACGTGCCGCCGCGCACCGATTTCGACGCCGAATGGCTGGACGTCCCCGATGTCGGCCCGCATGTGAACAGCTACCGCCGGGGGTGGGAACTCTTCCTGCGCCATGTCATGGAGGGAACGCCCTTTCCCTCGCCGCTGATCGAGGGCGCCAAGGGCGTGCAACTGGCCGAGGGCTGCTACCGCAGCGACGCCGAACGGCGCTGGATCGAACTGCCGCCCCTCGACACCGAAGACGTCACCTCCTTTTCCAGATTAGTGCAGGCGTGAAATGAGCGACACCTACGGCTTTCGCCTCCTCGGCGAGGATCTGCTTTCCGGCTTCGGCGCCGTCGGCGAAGGCATGTCGATGCAGCTGACCGGCGACAAGCGGCGGATCATGTGGCTGGCCCATGAAGGGCCGCCGAAGAACTTCACCGGCGTCGACGTGAGCGATCCCCACCGGCCGAAGGTCATCGCGCAGACCGACATGCCGCACGGCAAGGTGCGCTCGAATTCGCTCGAAGTGTGCGGCGACCTGCTGGCCGTCGCCTACCAGACCGTCGAGCCCGGCATGACGCCCGCCGGCATCGAGCTGTTCGACATCTCCGTGCCGGAAAGTCCGCGCTCGATCTCGTTCTTCGACTGTTCGGGGCCCTATTCGCGCGGCGTGCACTGCCTGTGGTTCGTCGACGGGCGGACCATCCACTTCGCCGGCGGCGCGGCGGACTTCCAGCCGCACGACCAGAAGGACGACCAGATCTACCGCATCCTCGACGTGGCCGACCCCGCGCGGCCTCACGAGATCGGGCGCTGGTGGATGCCGGGCACCCGCGTGGGCGACGACGCGCCCCGGCCCGAGCGCCTGCCGATCGATTCCGGCTTCCGCGCCCACAACACCAATGTCTACCCCGACCGGCCCGACCGGGCCTATGTCGGCTATCTCGACGGCGGCGCCTTCGTGCTCGACATCGCCGACATGGGCAATCCGCGCCTCGTCTCGGCCTGGAATCCTCACCCTCCCTATCCGGGCTTCACCCATACGGTGCTGCCGCTGTTCTCGCGCGACCTGCTCATCGTCTCGGACGAATGCGTGCGCGACGACGGCAAGGACTGGCCGAAGCTGACCTGGGTGGTGGATGCCCGGCGCGAGACCAATCTGGTGCCCATCGCCACCCTCCCGCTGCCGGCGGTGGAGGAATACGGCCCCCGCGGCGGGCGCTACGGCTCGCACAACCTGCATGAGAACCGCCCGGGCGAGGTCTCGTTCAAGTCCGACACGCTGATCTTCGGCACCTATTTCAATGGCGGCCTGCGCGTGCACGATCTCTCGAACCCGCTTCAGCCGAAGGAGGTCGCCGCCTTCGTGCCGCCGGCCCCGGCGGGCTCGCGCGTGCCGGCGGTGCAGATCAACGACGTGTTCGTCGACGAGAACATGCTGGTCTATGCCGGCGAGCGGCAGACGGGCGGCCTCTACATCCTCGAGCCGACGTTCTGATCCGCCATGGCGCCGGTTCCGGTCACCGTCCTCACGGGCTTCCTCGGCAGCGGCAAGACCACGCTGCTGAACCGGCTGCTCGCCGCCCCCGACATGGCGGAGACGGCGGTGATCATCAACGAATTCGGCGCCATCGCGCTCGACCATCTTCTGGTCGAGCAGGCGATCGAGAACACGATCACGCTGCAGAGCGGCTGCGTGTGCTGCACCATACGGGGCGATCTCGTCGACACGCTGCTCTCCCTCAATGAGCGCAGCGCGCGCGGCGAGATACCGCGCATCGCCCGCGTCGTGGTGGAGACGACCGGCCTCGCCGAACCCGGCTCGATCATCCAGACCCTCACCGAGGATCGGGTCTTGACGCCGCTGTTCCGCCTCCACGGGGTGGTGACGACACTCGACGCGGTCAATGGCGCGGCACAGCTCGCCCGCTATGCCGAGGCGGTCAAGCAGATCGCGGCGGCGAGCCTCGTCCTGCTCACCAAGACCGACCTCGCGGGCGATGCAGAGGTCGCCGCGCTGAAGGAGGACGTGGCCCGGCTCAACCCGACCGCCTTGATCGAGGCGGCCATCTCCGGCGACATCGCGCCCGACCGGGTCTTCGACGGCCCGGCATGGGAGCCCGGCGACCATGACCCCCAATGGCTGCCCGCGGCCTCGTTCGGAAACGCCCGCCCGGTCGCGGTAGCGCCCAGCCATCGCGGGCGCATGCGCTACCGCGACACGCCGACCGTCGAGGCCGTCTGCCTCACGCTCGACGATCCCGTCAGCCCGGAGGCGCTGTCGCTCTGGCTGTCCTCGCTGGTCTCGCTGCGCAGTGCCGACCTCCTGCGGCTGAAGGGCCTCGTGAACCTCGCCGGGCATGGACGGCCGGTGGCGGTGCACGGCGTCCAGCACCTCATCCATCCGCTGCGCGAGCTGGCCGACTGGCCGGACGACGACCACCGCACCCGGCTGGTAGTCATCGGCCGCGAGCTGCCCGCGGCCGGCCTGAGTGAAAGCCTGATGGCGGCCATCCACGCCTACCCGGCGCGCGAGGCCGCCTGATGCGGTCAGAAGCTCACGCGCGGCAGCAAGGGGCCGCAGGGCAGAACCTCCCCGGCCCAGAAGGGCTCGCCGGTCATCAGGATCGCCGCGAAATCCTCGGACCCCGCGATGTCGAGCACCGTGACGCCGGCACGCATCAGCAACGCCCGTCGTTCCGCGTCCCGGCGCGGGCTCATGGTGCCGCGGCCGACAAAGGCGACGCAGCGCCCGCCACCGGGAAAGAACGCGACGTCGACACGCTCGGCGGCGTGTCCGGAAATCGGCAGATGCGCACGCGGCAGCGGCCGCGGGGCCGAGAACCGGAAGTCGCGGTAGCCGAACAGGCCGCGATAGGGCGCCAGCCGCGCCTCGAGTTCGGTCCGCGCCGCCTCCACGCTGGCATCCACCCGGGCGAAATAGTCCTTCACCAGCCGCCGGGCCGCGGCGTTCCAGGGGCCGCATTCGGCCTCGATCGCCGCCGAAAGCCCCTTGAAGGCGTCGTTCTCCGCGTCGAGCGGGTCGCCGCTCCAGCGCGCGGAATTGAGCCGCCAGCCGCGGCCGTCGGCATCGGGCGTCGCCGCCGGCGCCGTGTCGGATCCGGTGTCGGTGTCGCTCGCATAGGCCACGCGCAGCAGGCGCGGTGTCGTCACATCCATTCGTCACATCCGCGGCGGAACTGATCCGCCGCCCTTTCCCGTCGCTTCAGGAGGCTGTTCCATGTCGCGCCACATCGTCTGCCTGACATTCGACTTCGACACCGCCTCCGGCTTCATCGCCCGCGGCCTGGCGACCCCCACCCCGCTCTCGCGCGGCGAGTTCGGCGCCCGAGTCGGGGCCGGCCGCATTCTCGACCTTTGCAAGCGGCACGCCATACCCACCACATGGTTTACACCGGGCTTCACCATCGAGAGCTTCCCGAAGGAATGCGAGGCGGTGGTCGCCGGCGGCCATGAGATCGCCCATCACAGCTGGGCGCACGTACCTCCGGCGATGCAGTCGCGCGAGGAGGAGGAGGCGGACATGGTTCGCGCCATCCAGTCCATCCGCTCGCTGACCGGCGCCGCGCCGCGTGGCTATCGCTCGCCCTCCTGGGACCTCAGCGCCAACACCATCGACCTGCTGGTCAAGCACGGCTTCGACTATGACAGCAGCCTGATGGGAGACGACTACGCCCCCTACAAGGCCCGCAACGGCGACGCGGCCAAGGTGGGCGAGGTGCTTCGTTTCGGCACCGAGAGCGGGCTGATGGAAATGCCCATCAGCTGGACCATGGACGACCACCCGCATTTCGAATTCTACCGCACGCCCGACTTCCTGATGCCGGGCCTTCAGTCCCCGCGCCAGGTGATGGAAAGCTGGAAGGACGAATTCCGCTACATGCGCCAGAGCAGCGACTGGGGCGTGCTCACCTACACCATGCATCCCTATGTGATCGGCCGCGGCTACCGGATGCTCGCGCTGGAGGATCTCGTCGAATTCCTTGCCCGGGAAGGCGCCGTGTTCATGACCATGGCCGAGGCCGCCAGGGAAGCGCGCCGGCGGCTGGAGGCGTGAGGAGAAGGTGCCGCCAACATAGGCGGCCGATGATTAAATAAGTCGCTTGACTGAATTGTTGCCCGCGGCAGTATCGATCCCGAAAGGCCTTCGCGATGAAAACGGCTGCCGTCGCCATCAACCGCCTGTCCTACAGCTACGCGGCCTCCGACGGGCGCAGCGTGCTTGCCCTGTCGGACGTGTCGCTCTTGATCGAGCAGGGCTCGTTCGTCTCCCTGCTCGGGCCGTCGGGCTGCGGAAAGTCGACATTGCTCTATCTGATCGGCGGCTTCCTGAAGCAGGAGGGCACCGCGATCCATGTCGACGGCGTGCCGGTGACCGGCCCCGGCCCGGATCGCGGCATCGTCTTCCAGCAATTCGCGCTGTTCCCCTGGCGCACCGTGCTCGGAAACGTCGTCTACGGCATGGAGAAGCAGCGCGTTCCAAGGGCCGAGCGGCTGGACCGCGCCCATAAGCTGATCCGCGACGTCGGCCTCGCCGGCTTCGAGGCGAGCTATCCCTCGCAGCTCTCCGGCGGCATGCGCCAGCGCGCGGCCATCGCCCGTACGCTGGCGGTCGATCCGGCCATCCTGCTGATGGACGAACCGTTCGGCGCGCTCGACGCGCAGACGCGGGGCATCATGCAGGAGCAGCTGAGGCAGATCTGGCAGGCCACCGGCAAGACGGTGATCTTCGTGACGCATGACGTGCGCGAGGCGGTCTATCTTTCGCAGAAGGTGGTCGTCATGTCGAAGCGGCCGGGCACGATCAAGGAGATCATCGACACCTCCTTCGAGGGAAGCGAGGCCGATGCGCGGGTGCAGAGCGCGGTGGAGGACATCTGGCAGCAGGTGAAACTGGAGTTTGCCGATGCGCCCGCTCACGCTTGAGAAGCACCCGGTGCTGAACGGGATCGTCCGCTACAGCCCCCTGCTGCTGCTCGCCGCCGCCTGGGAGGCGAGTTCGCGTCTCGGGCTCGTCAACGAATATGCCCTGCCGCCGCTGTCGACCGTGCTGGTGGCCTGGTTCCAGTTCCTCAAGGACCCCTCGTTCTACTACCACGCGGGCATGTCGCTGATGCGCGCGGCGACCGGCCTGTCGCTCGCCATCGTGCTGGGCGTGACGCTCGGCATCTCGATGGCGAGCTTCCGCTGGGTGGAGGCGACCTTCGGCCCCATCGTGCAGATGTTCTACCCCATGCCCAAATCGGCATTGATCCCGCTGACCATCCTGTGGTTCGGGCTGGGCCACCTGTCGAAGATCTTCCTCATCTTCCTCGGCTGCCTTCTGCCGATGACGCTGTCGAGCTTCAACGGGGCCCGCGGAACCGACAAGGTGCTGCTGTGGTCCGCCTCCAGCCTCGGCGCCTCGCGCTGGAACCGCATCCGCGACGTGGTGTTCCCGGCGAGCCTTCCCTCCATCATGGCGGGCATGCGCACGGCGCTGGCGCTCGCCTTCGTGCTCTTCGTCTCGTCCGAGCTCATCATCGCCAATGAGGGCCTCGGCTATCTCATCCGCATGACCGGCGACGGCGGCCAGTATCCCGCGATGTTCGCCGTGGTGCTCACCGTCGTGTCGATGGGCTTTCTCGCCGACCGGCTCCTGATTGCGATCACGCACCGGGTGCTCAGATGGCGCGCCTGAACCTCGCCTGGCTCAAGCGCCTGCTGCCGATCATCGGGCTGCTCGTCATCTGGCAGGCGGTCGCCGCCTCCCATGTCACCAGCGCCTTCCTGCTGCCCTCCGTCGTAACGGTGGCGGAGCGCGTGTGGAGCGACATCGCCAGCGGCACCCTCGCGGGCAAGGTCGGCCTGACGCTCTATCGCGCTTTGGCCGGCTTTCTCATCGCCACCGTCGCCGGCGTCACCGTCGGCCTGTCGATGTCGATCCTGCCGGTGGTGCGGTGGTTCTTCGATCCCCTGATCTCGGTCGGCTTCCCCACGCCCAAGATCGCGCTGCTGCCGATTTTCATGCTCTGGCTCGGCCTCGGCGACGAGACCAAGATCGCGATGATCACCTTCGCCTGCTTCTTCGCCATCACGACCAACGCCTATGCCGGAGCGCTCGGCGTCGAGCGCGCGTTCATCTGGTCGGCACAGATGCTCGGCGCGTCGCGGCGGCAGATCCTGACCGACATCATCCTGCCGGCGGCCACGCCGCAGATCCTCACCGGCATGCAGATCGCCCTGCCCGTCTCGCTGATTTCCACCCTGGTCACGGAAATGATCATGGGCGGCGGCGGCCTCGGCGGGGGGCTTCTGGAGGCCTCCCGCTACGCCGACTCGCCGGGCGTGTTCGCCGCGATCGTGGAGATCGCCGCCGCTGGCGCTATCGTGATCAATGTGATGTTTGCGTTGCGCAAGCGCCTGCTGCGCTGGCACGAGGAAACGCAGACCCGCGATCAATGAGCGAACGGAACATGAGCGACATCACCCATCTCGACCGCCGGCGTGCCGCAGGCGCCCAGACCCGCCAACGGATCGTCGAGGTCGCCGAGAGCCTGTTCGCCAGCCAGGGCTACGATGCGGTCGGGTTGCGTGATATCGTCCGCGTCGCCGAAATCAATTCGGCGGCGGTTCACTATCATTTCGGCACCAAGGAAGCGCTGTTCCTCCACATCCTTCGCCTGCGCGCGGAGCCGATCGCCTCCGCCCGCGCCCAGGCTTTCCAGGCGCTGCGGGCGAGGGGCCCCCTCGTCCTGTCGGAGGTGATCGAAGCCTTTCTGCGCCCCGCGCTCGATCAGCCGCTGCACGAGCCGCGCCGGGCCAACTACGCCGAGCTTCGCGCCCGGCTGTCGGGCGAGCAGGAACCGGCGGTGCGGGCGCTGCTGGCGGAAATCTTCGACCCGTCGACCCGCATGTTCCTCGCCGCCATCCGCGACTGCCTGCCCGAGCTGCCGGAAAGCGAGATCTATTACCGCTTCCACTTCCTGCTCGGCACCATGGTCTACGCGATGGCAAATCCCGGTCGCATCCAGGATCTGAGCCTCGGCGACACCAATCCCTTCGACCTCGATGAGGTGCTGGCGCATCTGGTGCCCTTCATCGAGGCGGGATTCCGCGCCGCGCCCCTGCCGGCGGCCCGGGCCCGGAAGCGCCCGGCCGCTCGCAAGAAGCAGCCCTGACATCCGAGAAGCCGCAACGAGTTCACAGCAACCGAGGACATCATGGCAACGCATCGCGTCGGCATCATCATGCATGGTGCGACAGGCGGGCTCGCTCGCAAGCAGCATGTCGGCGCGCTCGCCGCGATCCGGAAGGAAGGCGGCCTTCCGCTCCCATCGGGTGACGTCCTCATGCCCGACCCGATCTTCGTGGGGCGCAGCGCCGAGCGGCTCGCGGCGCTGGTGGACGAGGTCGGCTTCGGCCGGACTGGCACCGACCTCGCCGCGGCGCTGGAGAATGCCGAGGACACGATATTCTTCGACGCTGCCGCGACCGCGCTGCGCTTCGACGTGCTGTCGAAGGCGATCGATGCCGGCAAGCACATCTATTGCGAGAAGCCTATCGCCGGCTCCACCGCGCAGGCGATGGAGCTCGTCCACCGGGCGGAGAAGGCCGGCGTCAAGCACGGCACGGTGCAGGACAAGATGTTCCTGCCGGGCTTCGCCAATCTTGAGATGGTGACGCGTTCCGGCTTCCTCGGCCGCATCCTCGAGGTCCGGCTGGAGATGGGGCGCTGGATCTTCGACGGGACGCTGCAGGACGGCGGGCGCCCGAGCTGGAATTACCAGAGTGCGGGCGGAGGCGGCCTGATCCTCGATATGTTCCCCCATTGGCGCTACATGCTCGAAGGCCTGATCGGCCCGCTCGCGGCGATAAGCTGCCGCTGGCGGACCCAGATCCCGCACCGGGTCGACGAGGCCGGCCGGCCCTATGACGTGGATGTGGAGGATTGCGTCTTCGCGCAGGTGGAGTTCGAGAACGGCGTCATCGGCTCGGTCAATTCGAGCTGGACCACGCGCCCGCGCCGGGACGCCGCCATCGTCGTCCAGATCGACGGCACCGAAGGCTCGGCCGTCGCCGGCCCGCAGATCTGCTACACTCAGGCGGGGGTCAATTCCCGCCGCTTCAAGCCCTCCGCCGACAGCCCGACGCCGGAAGACTTCTACGACGACTGGCAGCCGGTGCCGCAGAATACGGCGCCGAGGAACGGCTACCGGATGGGCTGGGAGCGTTTCCTGCGCTACGTCGCGGTGGGAGACGAGGCATATCCCTATTCGCTGAGGCAGGGGGTGAAGGGCGTCCAGCTTGCCGAGCTCGCCTATCGCAGCCATGAAGAGCGCCGCTGGATCGACATTCCGGCCCTCGCCTGAAACGCGTTCCCCGAGCCTCGCCTTTCGCCGCGCGCCTGCAAGGCGCGGCGCCACGCATCGGCGCCGACGGGTTTCCCGGCTTGGCTGCCGGCACGAGCCGGGTCCGGCGGGGCTCCGGTCCTCGTCGGGCCGGCTGGCGGGCGTCGGCGCGCAGGGTTGCCAAGCGTTTCCAACCGCGCATCGAATGCGGGCCGCGCCGGCTCACCGTGTCGAGCGCGATCGGCCAGCCCACCCGCGCGGCGGCGCTTCCTGCCAAATTGGCTGGATCTCCATACCCCTTCCCACCCATTTCCCGGCGCCGAAAGACGTATTTCTACATTATGACCATTAAATCGTGCGGTTATCTAATTAGGTACTGATATATCCGACTCGTTCACTTGGATTTTTAACGGAGTTGTCAGACCGTCATTTGGAATTATCCAGAAACAATTTGCAACGGCAGTGATGGACACCACGCAGAGTTCCCACCTGCACACGCGTTCACTATCCGCCGGATTTCCCTCCTCCGGCAACCGTCCGGCATCACCGGTCCTCGAACCCACCACACCATGGCCCGCCACCGGCACGCTTTCGCCCCGGCGAGCCGACGGCCTGTCGCCCACCTCGTCCCGCATCGCCAGCCTCGCGCTGATCGCCCTGATCGTGACCCTCGCGCTGGCGCTGCGCGTGAGCGTGGCGCAGACCTTCGCCGGCATGGTCGACGGGGAAGGCGCGGAATATCTGAGCCTCGCGAAGAACCTGCTGGCCGGCCACGGCTATGTCGGCATCTCCACGCCCGGCGTGAACCTGTTCTTTCCCCCGCTCTTCCCGATGGCCATCGCCGGGCTCGGGGCGCTCGTCGACGATGTCGATCTCGCCGGACGCATGCTGAGCGTCGCGCTGGGCGCCGCCCTGACGATCCCGGTCTATTTCATCGCGCAGGAGCTCTATGGGCGCAGCGTCGCCGTGATGGCCGCCGGCCTCGTTGCGGTCCACCCCTTCCTCGTCAGCCTCGCCACGACCGTGCAGGTGGAAAGCGCCTATGCGCTCGGCATACTGACGGGAATGGTCCTGCTGCTGCGCGCCTTCCGCGTGCGCACGGTGCTTTCCTTCGCGGTGACGGGGCTGGTGTTCGGCCTCTCCTTCCTGGTCCGGGGGGAGGCGCTGGTCTTCATGCTGCTGGCGCTGACCCTGCTGGCCTGCCAGTGCCTCGCCGCGAAGGCGATGCCGGCCGGAAAGCTCGCCCGCCGCGCCGGCGTCCTGCTGCTCGCGTTCGGCCTCGTCGCCGCGCCCTATGTGGTCTGGCTCTCGCAACAGGTCGGGCAGTTCAAGCTGGAGGGCAAGAGCCCGCTCAACATCACGGTCCAGCGCGCCAAGCAGGCCGGCATCGGCGAATATGGCGGCGCCTTCCTCATCGGCCCGGACCTCGAGGAACAGGGCGCCTACAACGTCCCGAGCGTGGAGACGATCCGCTCCTTCTCGATGACGCCTTCGCAGCTCGCCGACTACCTCGTCTCGAACACCTCCGAGCTGATGGGCAACACGCTGCGCACCATCACTACCTCGGGCAGTCTCGGCTACCCGCTGCTCCTTCCTCTGGTGCTGCTTGGCCTCGTCGCCTCGGCGTGGAGCAGCCGGACGCTGCCGGTGCAGCTCTCCCTGCTCGGGCTGGTCGGCATGTCGATCCTCGCCACCTATTTCATCTACTTCACCAGCCTGCGCTTCTTTGTGCCGCTGCTGCTGTGCATGTGCATCTGGGCGGCGGCCGGGCTGTGGCGGATACGCGAATGGGCCGGCGAAACGGCAGATGCCGTCGGGCTGTCGCCGCGCCTGTCATGGGTGGCCTCGGGCCTGACGCTCGCCCTGGCGGCGAGTGCGCTCCTCGCCCCGCCCCTGGTGCAGGCAGCGAATGCGCTGGTCTACACCCGCGACACCCGCCAGGTCGTGGAGCAGGCCCAGGCGCTGCAGGCGCCGGCCGGGCAGGAGCTGCGGATCGCCGCCGCCTCCGCCGTGCCGAGCTATCACGCGCATGCCCAGCATATCTGGCTGCCCTACACGGAGAGTGAGGCGACGGCGCTTCGCTATCTGGAGAAAAAGGGGGCCAATTTCGTCATCGTTCGCGGCGAGGACGGCCCGCGCGCGCCTTATCTCGCGCGCTGGGTCGCCCGGGGGATCATCGATCGCCGGGCACAGCTCGTCAGCAAATTCGACGTCGGCCACGACGAGGTGAGGATCTATCGCCTCGACTGGAACTGAATACCTTCGCGGCCAGCCGGGACACGGACATGCTGAGCAAGGGATCCCTTCAGATCGAGGTGCCGGCCGCGCTGACGAAGGCGATGGGCCAGGGCGAGCCGGTCATCGGGCCGCCACTCGTCGTCGACCTCGACGGCACGCTGCTTCGTTCCGACCTGCTGGTCGAATCGGCCTTCGCCCATGTGGGGGCGAGACCCTCGCGCCTGCCCGTTCTGCTGCGCGCGCTGCTGCGCGGCAAGGCCGCCCTCAAGGCCGCGATCGCGCGGGAGACGCCGGTCGACGAGACCAGCCTGCCCTATGACGAGCGCGTGCTCGAGCTCATCCACGATGCGCGGGCGCAGGGGCGGGAGGTCTATATCGCCTCCGCCAGCAACGAGCGCTACGTGGCCGCGGTCGCCGGGCATGTCGGTGCCGACGGCTGGTTCGCCTCCAGCGACAGCGAGAACCTGTCGTCCCACGCCAAGACGCGGCGCCTCGTCGAGGCGTTCGGCGAGGGTGGGTTCGACTATGTCGGCGACGACAGGGCCGACCTGCCGGTGTGGGCGGCGGCGCGCGAATGCATCGCCGTGCACCCCTCGGCCGGGGTGAGGCGCGCCCTGACGGGTATCAATGCCGACGCCCGCTTCATCGAACCGCGCACGCACCGGGGCCGGGCCTGGCTCAAGCTGCTGCGGGTCCATCAATGGGCGAAGAACGCGCTCGTCTTCGTGCCGATGGTGACGTCTCACAATTTCGACCTCGGCTCGGTGGTGGCGTCGGTCGCCGCCTTCTTCGCCTTCTCCTTCGCCGCCTCGGCGATCTACATCCTCAACGATCTCGTCGACATCGACGCCGACCGCAAGCATCCCTCGAAGCGGCGGCGCCCGCTCGCCGCCGGCACCGTGCCGATCCTGACCTCGATCCCCGTCGCGGCCGGGCTGATGGGCACGGGAATAGCCGTGGCGCTGGCGATCGGCCCGCTCTTCGCCGCGACGCTGCTGACCTATCTCGCTCTCACCACCGCCTACACCTTCTTCCTCAAGCGCAAGCTGCTGGTGGACATCGTCACCCTGGCGGCGCTCTACACGATCCGCATCATCGGCGGCGCGGTGGCGATCGACGTACCCGTGTCCGAATGGCTGCTCGGCTTCTCGCTGTTCATCTTCACCTCGCTGGCCCTGATCAAGCGCTATGTGGAAATGGCGGCCCGGCTCGACGCCAGCCTGCCAGACCCGAACAACCGCAACTACCGCAAGGCCGATCTCGACATCGTCGCCGCGCTGGCGGCGGCGACCGGCTACAACGCGGTGACGTTCTTCGCCATCTACATCTCGTCCGACCACGTGCGCGCGATCTACGCCTATCCGCAACTGCTCTGGCTGGTCTGCCCGGTGCTCATCTACTGGCTCGGCCGCGCCCTTCTCATGGCGCATCGCCGGGACCTCGACGACGACCCGATCGTCTTCGCCATCCGCGACCGCAACAGCCACCTCGCCCTGCTCTTCATCGGCGCCATCCTGCTCGTGGCGACGGGTCCGCTCTAGGCCCCCGCAACGGATCAACGGCACAGGAACTCGAACATCATGCGACCTGTCGATCTCCTGCTGGTGCTCATCAGCGTCGCGCTGTCGTCCCTGTCGCAGGTGGTGCTGAAACGCGGTATGACCAGCCCGCCGGTCCGGGCCGCGCTCGAGGGCGGGGGCATCGGCGACACGCTGATCGCCCTGGTGACCTCGCCCTTCGTGACGGGCGGCCTCGCCTGCTTCGGCATGAGCGCGGTGGTCTGGCTGTTCGTGCTGTCGCGCATCCCCCTGTCGCTCGCCTACCCCTTCGTCGCGCTCGGCATCGTGGCGACGGTGTTCGCGGGATCGACGCTGTTCGGCGAGAGCCCGACCCCGCAATCGCTCATGGGGGTCGCGCTCATCGTCTCTGGCGTGGTCATGGTCGGGCTGGCGAAATAGCCTGACCACCCGGGATCGAGACGATTTTCGTTAGCCAGCTCTATATCGGCGCTATTTATGCTGGCTCCGATAGCCCTCGATGCGCGCGTGCAGCCCCGGCAGGACGAGCGAGCGCACCATGTCGGCGAGGTCGGCGTCGCCCGTATCAGTAGCCGTCAGGCGTAGGATGCAGGCGGTCGCCTCCGTCGACAGCCCCGCATGCTCGTCGAGTATCGACCGCGCGGTCGCGACGAGCTCGTCCTCCCCGACGAGATGGGTCAGCAGGCCGATGTCGAGCGCCTCCTGTGCGCCGACGAGGCGGTTGCCGAGCAGGATCGCGCGCGCCGCGTCGGTGCCGACCACCGCCGCCAGCCGCCGCGTGCCGAGCGCGACGCCGAAGCGGAATCCCGGGAAGCGGAACTTCGCCCGCGGCGTGCCGATGCGATAGGTGCACGCCGCCGCGAGATCCGCCCCCGCGCCGAACGCCGCCCCCTGCACCAGCGCGAAGGAGGGGACGGGCGCGATCGCCACCGCGTTCAACAACAGTTCGATGCGCGCGAAGCGCAACAGCAGGTCGCCCTCGCTCTGGTCCTCGATGCCGGTGAAGTCGAAGCCGCCGCAGAAGGCGCGCCCCTCGCCGGTAAAGACGACCGGCACCGAATCCGCGCAGGCGGCCTGGAAGGCCTGCGCCAGCGCGTCCACCGACGAGGCGTCGAGCGCATTGGACTTCTCCGGACGGGCGAGGGCGAGAAGGCGGAGCCTGCCGTCGGCGGCGGAAGAGACCGCTACAGGGCCCTGGCGATGCTGCGTTGCGTCCATTCGCGATAAACCTCGTCATTGTGCTCGCCGAGATCGGGCGGGCGGCGCTCGATCTCGAAGGAATAGCCCGTCATGGCGACCGGAAAGCCTACGGTCTCGGCCCGGGCGCCGTTCGGCATCGTCATCGGCCGCACCCAGCCGGCGTGGCGCACATGCGGGTCGTGCAGTATGTCGGCGAAATCGTTGATCGGCGCGCAGGGCACCCCCTTGGCGTCGAAATCGGCGAGCCATTCCGCCGCGGTGCGGGTGGAGAAGATCGGCTGCAGGATCGCCGCAAGCTCGTCCTGGTGGCGCGCGCGCAGCGACTGTGTCGTAAAGCGCGGATCGTCCGGCAGGTCCGACCGGCCGACGATGGCGCAGGTGTCGCGCCAGAGCTTGTCGTTGCCCGCCGCTATGGTGAACGGCTTGTCGGAAGCCTCGAAGCCGGAATAGGGCGCGTTGCGCGGATGCGCGGAACCGAGGCGGCGGGGCGCCTTGCCGGTGCCGAAATACTCGCTGGTCTGCAGCGCCGAGATGCCGAGCAGCGAGCCGAGGATCGAGCAGTCGATATGCGCGCCCTCGCCGGTTTCGCGCGCACGCATCACCGCCGCCAGGATCACGAAGGCGGCGTAGAGGCCGGTGGCGAAGTCGCCGACCGGCACGCCGCATTTGACCGGCGGCCCGTCCGCCTCACCGGTGACGCTCATCAGGCCGCTCATCGCCTGGCCGGTGACGTCGAAGGCGCCCTTCTGCGCATAGGGGCCGTTCTGGCCGTAGCCGGTGATCGAGCAGTAGACGAGGCGCGGATTGCGCTTCTTCAGGTCTTCGTAGGACAGGCCGGAGCGCGCCAACGCGCCGGGGCGGAAGTTCTCGACGAAGACGTCGGCGTTCTCCACCAGCGCGTAGAGCCGGGCGAGGTCGTCCTTGTTCTTGATGTCGAGCGCCACCGACCGCTTGTTCCGGTTCAGCGAGGAGAAATTGCCGCTGAAGCTCTCCGATCTGCCGTCCTCCGCGCCATGCAGCGGCGGCCAGCCGCGCATGCCGTCGCCCCCGTCGGGCCGCTCGACCTTCACCACGTCCGCGCCGAGATCGGCGAGCAGGCAACCGGTGAACGGGCCCGCGGCGATCTGGGCGAACTCGAGGACGCGAAGACCGGACAGCGGCTTCGACGCGGGCGGGTACGCGGCACTCATGCCACCTTCCTTTCGCATTCCAGGGCGGCATAGGCACCGCGATGATAGAGCAACGGCTCGCCGCCATGGACGTGGACATGGTCGACGGCGCCGATAATGATCGAATGATCACCGCCGGGACAGACCTCCCGGATCGAGCATTCCGCCGCCGCGACCACGTCCTCGATGATGGGGCTGCCGCGCCGGCCCGGCCTGTGCCGGATTTCCGCGAACTTGTCGGGCTGCTTCGAGGCGAACACCCGCGAGATCGCGGCCTGCTCGCGCGACAGGAAATGCAGGACGAAATGGCCGCTCTCCAGCAGCGCGGCGAGCGTGTTCGAGCGCTGGTCGAGGCAGATGAGGAACAGCGGCGGCTCCAGCGACAGCGAGGTCACGGCGGTGATGGTGACGCCGTGCAGCGCGCCGGCCGGATCGGCGGTGGTCACCACCGCGACGCCGGTGGCGAAATGGCCGGCGAAGGTGCGCAGCTCGCCGGGCGAGATCGCGCTGGCAAAGGTGAGGGTTTCCGACATGGCAGGTCTCCCGGTACGCAGGAAGGGTCAGGCGGCGGCCGCCAGGGGCGCGTCGAGGCGCAGGCCCGCCTCGCGCATCAGCGGCATCACGCGGGCGCCGAAGAATTCGAGGTCGGGGATGAAGTCGTAGAAGTTCACCTGCACCCCGTCGCAACCCGCCTGCTTCAGCCGCATGAAGCCCTCGACCACCTGGGCCGGCGTGCCGACGATGTGGACGTTGCCGCCGATGGTCCATTGCTCGCGCGTCGCCGCCTTCCACGAGGTCTGGTCGCCGCCGGTGAAGGTCCGGTAGAAATTCTCCGCCGCCACCGGGTCCTGGTGCCTCAGAATGGCGTCGTACTGCGCCCGGGCCTCGGCCTCGGTCTCGCGGCAGATGACGTGCGGGTTGATCAGGGTGCGGATGTCGCGCCCCTGCGCCGCCGCTGCCTCCTTGATCTTCCTGTTATGCGCCGGCAGCGCCTCGCAGGCCGCGTCGAGATTGGCGCCGGCGGGGCTGGTGACGAAGATCAGGTCGGAATGCCGGACGGCATAGGCGAGACCCGCGCCGGAGGAGGAGGCGTTGACGAGCAGGCACTTGCCGCCGGCCGGCTTGGGCGCGACGAAGGCGTCCTTCATCTTCCAGAAGCGGCCGTCGACGGTGAGGTTCTCGTCCTCGGACCACAGGCGCTTCATCATGCTCACGAACTCGTCGGCCATGACGTAGCGCTGGTCGTGCTCGATCTGCTCGAGGCCGAACATCTCGAACTCGCTCTTCTTGTAGCCGGTAACCATGTTGAGGCCCCAGCGCCCGCCGCTCATCTCGGAGATGGTGGCGCCGAACTTGGCGAGGTGCAGCGGGTGCCAGCCATAGAGGATGTGCACGGTAGAGACGAGCAGGATGCGCTCGGTGAGCGCGGCGAGCCCGGCGGTGACGAGCAGCGGGTCGGTCGCCTTCTCGCGGAACTTCATCTCGCCGCCATAGCCGCCCTTGCCCATCCACTGGGCGAGGCCGAAGACGAGGTCGAAGCCGAGCTTTTCCGCCATCACCGTGCAGCGGGCATTGTAGTCGAAGGTCCAGGACGTACCCCGCGGCGCCGTCGAGGGGCTCCAGGCGCCCGACTGGATCGGCAGGAACAGCCCGAGCATCAGCGGGTTGCGCTTGGCCGCCTCGAGCGGCGACAGGCGGGTGGGGTCCGACGTCTTGTCCGACATGGCGCGTGTCTCCCGGTAGCGTGGAGGTCCAGCGATCTCTTTGAGATATTTGGACGCTTAATTGGACGACTTACGTAAATTCAGCGTAGTGGTCGAAGTTTTCGATGAAAAGCGATAGTTTTCGATC
Source organism: Ancylobacter mangrovi (assembly GCF_024752335.1). Lineage (NCBI taxonomy): Bacteria > Pseudomonadati > Pseudomonadota > Alphaproteobacteria > Hyphomicrobiales > Xanthobacteraceae > Ancylobacter > Ancylobacter mangrovi. Next base: position 259,849 of record NZ_JANTHY010000002.1, read on the forward strand.
CAATAACTTCGATATATTCGATGTCGATCGCGAAAAAGGGAGCGGCCGGAACCGGGGCGGCGCCCGGTCCCGGCCGCAGTTGCGCTCAGCTTCAGGTCGAAGGCGAGACGATGGTGGCGGAGACCGCGGTGCGGTCGGCGCGCACCCAGCCCTCATTGGTGGAGTAGTCGTCCCGCGAGCGGTCGCGCAGGAAGCAGGCGGAGACGAAGCTGATCGCCGCGATCACCGCGATGTAGACGCTTATGGCGGTCGAGGTGCCGTAGGTGTGCAGCAGATAGGCGGCGATCATCGGCGCCGGGCCGCCCGAGGTGATGGAGGCGAGCTGATAGCCGATGGACGAGCCGGAATAGCGCACGCTCGGCGGGAAGCTCTCGGCGATGAAGGCCGCCTGCGGGGCGTACTGCATGTCGTGGATCGGCAGCGACATCAGGATGGCGAGGACGATCAGGAACGGGATCTTCGAATCCAGCATCCAGAAATAGGGGAAGGCGAATGCCATCATGGCGAAGGCGCCGATCAGGTACATCCGCTTGCGGCCGATGCGGTCCGACAGATGGCCGAAGAACGGCGTGGTGAAGAGCGACAGCGCCGCCGCGACCAGCACGATGTTGAACAGATAGGAGCGGTCGAGACCGAGATTCTTCGTCCCGTAGGCCAGGAGGAAGGTGGTGAACAGGACGAACGGGGCCTGCTGCCCGGTGCGGATGAGGCAGGTCAGGACGATCTCGCGCCAGTAGCCCCGCACAGCTTCGAGCACCGGCGTGCTGGCGATCTCCTTCTTCTCCTGCATGTTGCGGAACACCGGCGTCTCGAGCACGCCGAGGCGGATATAGAGGCCGATGACGATCAGCAGCGAGCTGAACAGGAACGGAATCCGCCAGCCGACGGTCTCGAACCATTCGGTCGAGCCGGCATAGGAGGTCAGGGTCAGCGCCGCCACGGCGAGCAGCATGCCGAGCGGCGAGCCGAATTGCGGCCAGCTCGCCGCGAGGCCGCGCCGCTTGTCGAAGCGCGACCACTCGGTCGCCACCGCGATGGCGCCGCCCCATTCGCCGCCGACGCCGATGCCCTGCAGCACGCGCAGCAGCGTCAGCGCAATGGCGCCCCAGATGCCGATCGTCTCATAGGTCGGCACCAGGCCGATAAGGACCGTGCTGCCGCCCATCAGCAGCAGCGTCGCCACCAGCGTGCCCTTGCGCCCGATCCGGTCGCCGAAATGGCCGAAGATCATGGCGCCGATCGGACGGGCGACGAAGCCGAGGAAGAAGGTGGAAAAGGCGAGCAGCGTCGCCGAATAAGGATCGTGCGAGGGGAAATAGAGCTTGCCGAAGACGATCGCGGCGACGAGGCCGTACAGGTAGAAGTCGTACCATTCGATCATGGTACCGATGGTCGAGGCGATCACGGCGCGGCGCGCATGGCGTGCCATATCGGCGTCACCCAAGGGCGACGTCTTCACATGTGAAGCCATCTCTCTCTCCTAGGCGCCCCCATTGGCGGGAGGCGTGTTTCCAAATCCCTAGACGCACGACATCGGCCGGTTGAATCCGGGCCTGCCGGGCACGCATCCGCTCGCGCCCGCCGCGGACGGCGTGCGTGTCACGGTGTGCGCCGCAGTATCGCGCGCAGCAATTTCATTGTTGTTTGTAGACGAGGCACCACTGCACCTTGTCGATTGGCACCATAGGTTTCAGCTTTCTTGATTGAAAGCGATTGTTTTCGATGGATACTGTACGAGATAGTCGATGGAATATGGTGCAATGCAATGAATTTCCGGCAACTGGAAACATTCCTGGAGATCGTCAGGCTCGGAAGCTTCGCAGCTGCAGCAAACAAGCTCCACGCAACGCAATCGACCGTCTCCGCGCGCATCCAGGAGCTCGAGAGCGATCTCGGGGTTGTGCTGTTCGACCGCAGCCAGCGCAGGGCCACGGTGACGGCGAAGGGGCGCGAGCTGCTGGGCTATGCCGAGCGCGCCCTCGACCTCCAGGAGGAGATCCGCCAGCAGGTCGCGCCGCGCCACACGCTGTCCGGCGTGGTGCGGGTGGGCGTCGCCGAGCTGGTCGCCATGACGTGGCTCGCGCGCTTCGCCGCGACCATCCGCGAGCGCTATCCCAACATCAGCCTCGAGCTCGACATCGCGCTCACCACGCCGCTGCGCAGCCGGCTGATGTCGGGCGAGCTCGACATCGCCTTCATCCCGGGCGACATGGCCGACCCGATGCTGGTGGCCCGCCCGCTGGGATCGGTGACCTTCCGCTGGATGGCCGGCGCCGATTTCGAGCTGCCGGCGCGCCCTCTCGTCCCGCCGGACTTCGCTGCGCTGCGCATCCTCTCGCTGGGCGAGAACTCGATCCACTACCAGACGACGTCGGCCTGGCTGGAGGCGAGCGGCTCGAAGCTGCGCCCGGACCTGTGCAACAGCATGAGCGTGGTGTCGACGCTCACCGCGGCAGGCGTCGGCATCAGCCTGCTTCCGCCGAGCTGCTACGCGAGGGAGATCGAGGATGGCAGCCTGCGCGTGCTGCCCGCCGATCCCGAGCCGGAGCCGGTGCGGTTCTCCGCCGTCTACAAGCGGCGGCGGCTGGCGACGCTGCAGGAGCTGATCGCGGAGACCGCCAGCGAGATGAGCACGTTCGAGCCACTCGTGGAGAGCCGGCCCGGGGAGAGCCGGCCGGAGGAGGCCTGAGGGCGGCCGCGCCCGCCCGCGCGCTTCCCGCGGCGGGGAGCCGTCAGACGATCAGGCTGCGGTCGTGGTCGCCGGGGCGTCTCAGCCGGCGTTCGACCAGCGTCGAGGCGCCCTGCAGCAGGATCACCAGCGCAACGTAGAAGAACGCCGCCAGCAAATAGGCCTGGAGGTTGAGGAAGGTCGCGGCGGCGACGTTCTGCGCCGTGCGCATCAGCTCGGTCACGCCGATCACGGAGGCGAGCGACGTGCCCTTCAGGATGATGATGAACTCGTTGCCCAGCGGCGGGAACGCGATGCGGAACGCCTGCGGCAGCAATATGCGGCGCAGCGCCGTCGGATAGGTCATGCCGATCGAGCGGGCCGCATCCATCTGGTCGGCCGGCACCGCCATCATGCTGGCGCGCAGGATCTCCGCCACATAGGCCCCCGCATTGACCGCGAAGGCGAGCGTCGCCGAGGCCAGCCGGTTGTCGAGCGGGCTGAACAGAGCCACCATGCCCGGTATCCCTGACTGCACCGCCCAGGCCGGCAGGCCGAAATAGACCACATAGAGCAGCACCAGCGGCGGCACGCCGCGGAACACGGCGACGTAGGAGACGCAAATCGCCCGCAGCACCCTGCTGCGCGACTGGCGCCCCAGCGCCACCAGCAGGCCCAGCACCAGCGCGCCCGCCATGGCGAAGACGGTCAGGCCGAGCCCGACCAGCGTGCCCATGAAATAGCGCGGAGCGTAGGCCAGCGCGAACTCGATCATGAATGGCCTCCGGCACGCAGGAACGCCTCGATGCGCGGCGTCGGCGGCGCCTCGAAGAAGGTGCGGGTGGGCAGGTCCGCGACCACGCGGCCATTCTCCATGAACACCATCCGGTCGGCCGCCTCGCGGGCGAATTTCAGCTCGTGGGTCACGACCAGCATGGTCCGCCGCTCCTCGCTGAGGCGGCGCATCACCGCCAGCACCTCGCCCACGAGCTCCGGGTCGAGCGCGGAGGTCGCCTCGTCGAACAGGAGGATTTCGGGCTGCATGCACAGCGCCCGGGCGATGCCCACCCGCTGCTGCTGGCCGCCGGAGAGCTCGTCGGGAAAGGCGTCGATCTTCCCTTCGAGGCCCACCTCGCGCAGCGCCTCGCGCGCCCGCGCCTCGGCCGCCTCGCGCGGCAGGCCGAGCACATAGACCGGACCTTCTATCAGGTTGCCGAGCACATTGCGGTGCGGGAACAGCGCGAAGCGCTGGAACACCATGCCGGTGCGCCGGCGCTGGCGCGCCACCACGGCGTCGTGCGCGGGCCGCAGCTGCCCGCCGCTCTCGCGATAGCCGATCAGCTCGTCGCCGAGATAGATGCGGCCCTCGTCATAGGGGGTGAGGAAGTTCACGCAGCGCAGCAGCGTGGTCTTGCCCGCCCCGCTCGGCCCGACGATGGCGACCGTCTCGCCGCGCGCCATCTCGAGGTCGATCCCCGAGAGGATCTGCCGTCCGCCGAGCGACTTGCCCAGCCCGGCGATGCGCAGGATAGGCGGCTCGCCACCGGGGCGAGCCGTCTTCTCCGGCGCCGCAGGCGTCGCACCCGCGCCGCTCACGGCCGCTTCGCTCACGGCAGGACGCTGGTGTTGCCGAACCACTTCATGGCGATCTTTTCCATCGTGCCGTCCTTCTTCATCTCGGCGATCGCCTTGTTCACCTGCGCGAGGCCGGCGGCATCGCCTTTGCGCAGCGCGACCGCGTTCAGCTTGACGTCGGGCGTGAGGGGCTTGGCGACCACCTTCAGCTTGTCGGGATATTTGGTGGCGACGATGTAGCTGCCGTTCACGCTCTCCACCGCCACGACGTCGATGCGCCCGAGCAGCAGGTCATTATAGGCATCGACGACGGTGTTGTAGCTCGCCGGCTCCACGCCCCCGATCTTCGACAGCGCGGTGGCGGCGGAGGTGTTGCCCATCACGCCGACCTTGAGCTTGGAAAGATCGGCGGCGGTCAGGTCGGTGTTCTTCGAATCCGCGCGGACCACGCCGATGATGGTCTGCTTCATGATCGGGTCGGAGAAGTCGACCACCTTCTTGCGCTCGTCGGTGACGACGATGCTGGTGATGGCGTCGATCTTCTTGGCCTGCAGTGCCGGGATGATGCCGTCCCACGCCATGCCCTGATAATCGACGGGAACGCCCATGTGCTTGCCGAGCGCGGTGGCAAAGTCGACGTCGAAGCCGACCAGCTTGCCGCTCTCGTCGGTGAAAGAGATCGGCCGGTAGTCGGGATCGGCGCCGACCTTCAGCGAGGTGAAGGCCTCCTGCGCCTCGGCGCGGGAGGGCAGCGCCTGGATGCCGATGAAGGCGGCGACCGCGAGGCTCGCGGCTTTGAGCAGAATGTCAGGCTTCATGGGATTCTCCTTCTGGAAGGGCCGCTTCCGGGCCTTGTTGGGATCGGATCGTGACGAGCAGGGCACGCGAGCCGGGCAGCACCTCGACCGTGTCGCCGCGGCCGAGCACGGTGACGCTGTCGAACTGCTCGACGATGAGGGGGCCGCAGCCGATCCAGCCCTCGGCGAGATCGGTGCGCTGGTAGACCGGGCATTCGGCGATGTCGTCCTCGGCGAAGTGCACGCGGCGCGCACCGAGCGGCCCGCCGCTGACCGCCGGTCCCGGCTCGACGCCCATATTGACCGCGCTCGGCTCGCTGACCCGCAGGCGCAGGTTCAGCAACTCCACCGCCAGCGTGTCGGAGGCGTGGCCGTAGCGGGCGCGGTGCTCGGCGAGGAAAGCGCGGCGGGCAGCCGCGAGGCCCGTGAGGTCGAGGCCCGGCAGCGCCACGGTGAGGGCGTAGGACTGCCCGCGATAGCGCAGATCGAGCGACCAGTCCTCGTGCAGCCGCGCGGGGTCGAGGCCGTCGGCCGCGGCGCGCACGAGCAGGCCGGCGCGCATCTCGCCGGTGATGGCGGCGAGGTCCTCCTGCGCCACCGCCGCCAGATCGTGCAGCCAAGTCCGCTGGGTGTCGTAGGAGATGTCGACCGAGAGGATGCCGTGCGCCGAGAACACCCCGGTGTAGAACGGCACCAGCACCTGCGGGATGTCGAGCGCGCGGGCGACGTCGATCGCGTGCAGCGGCCCGGCACCGCCGAAGGCGACCAGCGTGGCGCGGCGCGGGTCCTGCCCGCGCTCGACGGACATGGTGCGCACCGCCCGCACCATGTTGGCGGTGGTGACCTGAAGGATGCCGTGCGCGGCGCGCTGCCAGGACACGCCCAGCGGCGCGGCCACCTTCTCCTCGATGGCGCGGATCGCCGCCTCGCGGTCGAGCGCGAAGCTGCCGCCCAGCATGCCGGAGGGGCTGAGCCGGTTCAGCGCGAGATGGGCGTCGGTCACGGTCGGCTCGGTGCCGCCGCGGCGATAGCAGACCGGGCCGGGCGAGGCGCCCGCGCTCTGCGGGCCGACCTTCAGCAGCCCTGCCTTGTCGAGATGGGCGATCGAGCCGCCGCCGGCGCCGATGGTCTCGATCTCGGCCGAGGCGACCGCGACCGGATAGCCGCCGATGCGGCGCTCGTCGGTGATCGCGATGCGCCCCTCGCGCAGGAAGGCGACGTCCGAGCTGGTGCCGCCCACGTCGAGGGTCAGCACCAGGTCGAGCTCGTGCAACTCGGCGAGCTGGCGCGCGGCGACGACGCCGCCGGCCGGGCCGGACATGGCGCATTTGATCGGGAACCGGCGCGCCTCAGACCGGGTCATCGAGCCGCCGGCCGAGCCCATGATGAAGCAGCGTCCGCCGACATCGGCGCCGAGCGATTCCAGCCCTTCGAGGAACGCGGCCATGATCGGCATGGTCGCCGCGTTCAGCGCCGTCGCGGTCGCGCGCTCATACTCGCGGAACACCGGCAGCACCTCGCTTGACAGCGACAGCGGCACGCCCAGCGGCGCGAGGCTCTCGGCGACGCGCTTCTCGTGCTCGGGCGAGACGAAAGAATAGAGCAGGCACACCGCCACCGCGTCGGGCTTCTCCTCGCGCAGCGCCTCGACCACGCGGGCCAGCGCTGCCTCGTCGAGCGGGCGCAGGACGTTGCCGTCGTGATCGAGCCGCTCGGGCACCTCCAAGCGCCGCTCGCGCGGCACCACGACGGGCGCGCGCCGCTTGTGCAGGTCGTAGGAAGAGGCCCGCGTCATGCGCGCGATCTCGAGTACGTCGCGGAACCCGTCCGTCGTCACCAGGGCGGTGCGCCCGAGCCGGTTCTCCAAGAGCGCATTGGTGACCACCGTGGTGCCGACCACCACTGCCGCGAGGTCGGCGAGCGGGCGCTCCATCGTGGCGGCGAGGCTCGTCAGCGCGTCGATGATGTCGCGCCCCTGCTGGCCCGGCCGGTGCAGCACCTTGTCGATCCGCATGGTCCGGCGCGCCGGATCGGCGAGGACGACATCAATGAAGGTGCCGCCGACATCGACCGCCGCGAGCAGGCCGTTCGCGTTCGTGCTCATGCGGCTTCTCCCTCGACACGGCGGCGGCCGTAGCCCGCCCTCAGGTCGCTGGCGAGCGCCTCGGGGTCGCGCTCCTCCGGCCGCCCGTAGCCGCCGCCGCCCGCGGTCTCGATCTCGATCAGCGAGCCTTCCGGCGCGAACAGGTCCATGAAGCGGTCGACACGACGCGTGGTGCCGTCCGGGCCGACGATGCGGATCCGGGTCGGCGCGCCCGGCTCGCCGCCGTCGAGGCCGGCGGGACCCCGCGTTGGCATGCTGACCTGGAACGAGCAGCGCGCGGAGGTGAGCAGGCGGAACGCGCGGCGCAGGCCGAAGCCGCCGCGGAAGCGGCCGGCGCCGCCGGAATCCTCGACGATCTCGTAGCGCTCGATGCGCATCGGCAGGCTCATCTCGAGCAGTTCCACCGGGGTGTCGTGGAGATTGGCGATCGGCGGGATCATGCCGCTCTCGCCGTCGGCGACGCAGCTCGCACCCGAGCCGCCGCCCAGCGCCTCGCCATAGGCGAACAGCCGGCCGGTGCGCGGATCGGTGCCGCCGAGCGAGAACACGCCGCCCCCGCCCGAGCCGGCCAGCACCCGCTCGGGATAGAGCGGGGCCAGCGCGTCGAGCAGCGCCTCGAAGGTGTGGTAGGAGACCTGCGCCGCCGCCGAGATGGCGGTGGGGTAGCGCGGGTTGAGGATGCTGCCGTCCGGCGCCGTGATGTGCAGCGCGCGATACATGCCGGCATTGGCCGGAATGCCCTCGCCGAGCGTGATCCGCACCGCCATGAAGACGCAGGCCAGCGTCGCCGACAGGCACGAGTTGAACGGGCCGACCACCTGGTCGCCGGTGCCCGAGAAATCGACCTCCAGCACGTCCTCGCGCGGGGTGAGTGCGACCCGGATCGGGATCGTCGTCGGCCCGTAGTCGGCCAGCGCCTGCCCGCGCAGCGTGCCGCGCGGCAGCCCGGCGACCACCCTGCGGGTCGCCGCCTCCGCCATGTCGAGGATCCGCGCGGCGGCGGCGAGCAGGTCGTCCGCGCTGTAGCGCTGGGTCAGTTCGTCGATGCGCCGCTGCGCCACCTCGATGGTGGCGATCTGCGCGTCGAGATCGGCGAGCCGCTCCTCGGGCAGGCGCGAATTGGCGGCGATCACCCGGCGCAGGCCCGGGTCGACCCGCCCGGCGGAGGCGAGCCGGACCGGCGGCAGGCGCAGGCCCTCATGGAAGATCTCGGTGGCCCCGGCCGGCATGCTGCGCGGCGCCATGCCGCCGACATCGGTGTGATGGGCCATGCTGGCGGCGAAGCCGATCAGCCGCCCCTCGGCGAAGAGCGGGCCGGCGACGATGAAGTCCGGCAGGTGGTTGGCGCCGTGATAGGGGTCGTTGACGATGAACACGTCGCCGGGCGCCATCTCCTCCGGCGGGAAATCGAGCAGCACATGGGGCAGCGCGGTCGCCATGACGCCGAGATGGACCGGGATGTGCTCGGCCTGCACCACGATCTCGCCCCGGGCGGTGTAGAGGCAGCAGGAGCAGTCGCGCCGCTCCTTGATGTTCGGCGAATGGCTGGAGCGCACGAGCGATTCCGCCATTTCGTCGCAGATGCCGCTGAAGCTGTTTCGCACCAGCTCCACGGCAATATTATCGAGACGCGCATGATCGGGGGGCGGAAGGGGGGACAAGGGCGGCGGGTCCTCGCGGTACATGTTGCACCGCAATCGAAGCGCCGGCCGCGTTCTTCAACAAGGGCAAGTTGGTTCACATACATGAACGACGAGGTGAAGAGCGCGGTACGCGTACTGGAGATCCTGGAGCTCCTCGCCCGGGCGCGCAAACCCGTATCGCTGAAGGACGTGGCCTATGAGCTGGGCTACCCGAAGAGCAGCGCGCTGGGGCTGATGCGCACGCTGGTCGGGCGCGGCTACGCCTCGCGCACCGAGGATGACCTCTATGTGCTGAACGAGGCCTGCCGCAACGGGCCGGGATGGATCAACGGCCCGGAAGCCGGGCTGGTGGCGCATGCGGGGCCGATCATTAGCCGGCTGCGCAACAGGGTCGGCGAGACCATCATGCTCGGCGTGCTGAACCACGAATGCCGGCTGCGCACGGTGGTCAAATGCACCGGCACGCGAGAGCTCAACTACGACACGCCGTTCTCCGGCGGCCTGCCCTCCTATTGCTCGGCGATGGGGCGGGTGCTGCTGGCGGGGCGCGAGCGGCGGGAGGTGGATCACTATCTCGCCCATGAGCGACTGGTGAAGTACACCCGCTTCACCGTCGTCGACCGGCTGACGATCCGCCGGCGCATCGACCAGGCCGCGCATGAGGGCTTCGCCATCTCCGACCAGGAGATGGACCTCGGCTCGACCGGCATCGCCGCGCCGGTGTGCGACGCCGCCGGCCGGGTGATCGCCGCGCTCGACATCGCGGCGATCTCGAGCCGCTATCTGGAGCGGCGCGAAGAGATGATCGACGAAGTAAGCGAACACGCCGCGCAGCTCAGTGCCCTGATGCGCGAGGACGGTTAGGGCTAAGGACGATTAGGCGCGCGCACGCGCATTGCGCGGGTGCAAGCGATGCGCCGGAAGCGGCGCTCCTTTCGATGCCGCGAGGCGGCTTTTGGCCCGCGCCGGAGGCTGCAGGCGCCCTTCTGGAGGCAAATCGCCGAAGGAATCGATACCCGCCCAGCGGGCCGGCATCGCGCCCAAAGATTAGCCGTCCTTTGATTAGATAACATCCAGAGATTGCAGATGAATCTGTTGCTGGGCGCAGTATCGCACTGATAACGTCCTGTGAGCTAGTCATACTAATGATAGACACACCGGATCGGACCCGGGCGGATTTCGCCGCAGTCCGGGCGGTGCCCGGGCCGGCGGGCGTCGAAGGCTCGAACGCCCGAGAGGACATGACCTGACGGTCGCCATCCAGAGGGGAGTTTGCACCGATGCCGAACTGCGCCGAAGCACGGACCAGCCGACCTGTGTCGAAGATGGGCGGCGCTCTCGCGCTGGTCGCGGCCGCCGCAGTGCTGGCCTGCACGCTCGGCCCGTCGCCGGCGCGCGCCGCGGACCAGGTCCGCCTCGCGCTGCCGTGGCTGGTCAGCGGCAAGAACGCCGCCTTCTTCGTCGGGCAGGCCAAGGGCTTCTACGCCGACGAGGGGCTCGACGTGACGATCTCGCGCGGCAGCGGCTCGGGCGACACCATCAAGCGCATCGCCGCCGGCGAATCCACCTTCGGCCTCGCCGACTCGGCCGCCATCCTCGCCGCCCAGGCCAATGACGGCTCGCCGGTGAAGATCGTCGCCATGATGTCCGGCAAGTCGTCGGTGGCGATCCTCTACGTCACGGAATCGGGCATCAAGACGCCCGCCGACCTCAAGGGCCGGAAGATCGGCCGCTCCGCCGCCGGCGCCTCGGTCAACATGTTCCCGGCCTTCCTGAAGGCCAACAATCTCGACCGCACCAGCTTCGAGGAGGTGGTGACGGCACCGGCGACCTTCCTGCCGCTGCTGCTGTCCCGGCAGGTCGACGCGGTGCTCGACCAGAGCTCCTATCTCGTGCGCTACCGCAAGGGCGCGGCCAAGGAAGGGCTCCACATCGACGCCTTCGGCTTCGGCGACTACGGCGTGCAGGTCTATGGCAATGCGCTGATCGCCAGCGACGAACTCATCAAGTCGAACCCGGACCTCATCCGGCGCTTCGTGCGGGCCTCGATCAAGGCCACCGAATGGTCGTTCGCCCACATGCCCGAGGCGGTCGAGATCCTGCGCAAGTCCAACCCGCAGATCGAGACCGACGTCGGCGAGGCGGAGCTGCTCGACGAGAAGGACTCGGCGATGACGCCGGAGGAGGCCAAGCACGGCCTCGGCTATGTCGACGCCGACCGCATGACGCAGATGCAGAAGGACCTGGTGGACCTCATCGGCCTGAAGAAGGTCCTGCCGCTCGACCAGATCTACACGCTCGACTTCCTGCCCAAGAAGAGCTGACCGCGAGCTCACCGCCACACGGGGCCCGGACCCACGATCCGGTCCCCGCCCGGCCGGGCGCAAGCCCGCGCCGGCGCGCCCGCCGGCCCGTTCCGGCGCCGGCCACCAGAGGAGTCGCCCGAGCGTGAGCACCGCGAAACGGCAGATGAAGCTCGGGGCGTTCTTCCACCCGACGGGCCATCACATCGCCGCCTGGCACCATCCCGGCGCCCAGATCGACGCCGGCACCAACTTCGCCCATTACGTCGAGATGACGCGGATGGCGGAGGCGGCGAAGTTCGACCTCGTCTTCCTCGCCGATGCGGTGGCGACCCGCGACGGGGACCTCGAGGGCCTGTCGCGCTGGCCGCAATATATGTGCTTCTTCGACCCGGTCGTGCTGCTGTCCGGCCTCGCCGCCGCGACCAGCCGGATCGGCCTCGTCGCCACCGCGACCACGAGCTACAACGAGCCCTACAACCTCGCGCGCAAATACGCCTCGCTCGACCATCTGAGCGGCGGGCGCGCCGGCTGGAACGTGGTGACGTCGGGCAACGTCAGCGAGGCCTACAATTTCGGCCGCGAGGCCCATTACGGCCATGGCGAGCGCTACCAGCGCGCCTCCGAGTTCGTCGACGTCGTGAAGGGGCTGTGGGACAGCTATGACGACGACGCCTTCGTCCGCGACCGTGCCTCCGGGCGCTACCTGCTGCCCGAGAAGCTCCATTTCCTCGGCCACCATGGCGAACACTTCGCGGTGCGCGGCCCGCTGAACATCGCCCGCCCGCCGCAGGGCTACCCGGTGCTGTTCCAGGCGAGCGCGTCGGATGTCGGCAAGGACCTCGCGGCGCGGATCGCCGAGGTGCTGTTCACGCCGCTGCACGATCTCGAGCGGGCGCAGGCCTTCTACCGGGATATGAAGGCGCACGCGGCGACGTTCGGGCGTTCGGCCGACGACCTTCTGGTGATGCCGGGCCTCAACGTCGTCGTCGGCACGAGCCGGAAGGAAGCCGAGGAGAAGCTCGACTTCCTCAACAGGTCGATCCATCCGGCGGTCGGCAAGGAGCTGCTCTCGAACGCGCTGGGCGGCATCGACCTTTCCGACGTCGACGTCGACAAGCCGCTGCCCGATCACATCATCCCGGCCGAGCAGCGCCGCACCAACCCGCGCTATGCCTACCTCTTCAAGGAAGAGCTGACGGTGCGCCAGATGTACCAGCGCTACGGCGCCGCCCGTGGCCAGCGCACCGTGCTCGGAACGCCGACGGAGATTGCCGACCAGATGGAGCGCTGGTTCGTCGAGCGCGGCGTGGACGGTTTCCTGGTGCAGCCCCCGGTGCTGCCGCTCGGCCTGCGCGAATTCATCGAGATGGTGGTGCCGGAATTGCAGGAGCGGGGCCTGTTCCGGACGGACTACACCGGCACGACGCTGCGCGAGCATCTGGGGCTGCGCCGTCCTGCGGGAAATCCATGCGGTTCACTGAATGCGGCGCCATCGCGGGCCGCAACGTCGCGTGCGCGCACTGCGCGCCGATGCCGAAGCAGAAAGGATGATGGATGACGATGGCCCTGCCGATGAGGCGATCGTCCGCGCGGGCGGCAGAGCCGGCGCCGGCGCCGTCCGCGGATGATCCCATTCTCCAGTTCCGCAATTTGTCGATGGACTATACCGGCCGCTCCGGCCGGGTAACCCGCGCCCTCGACGGCATCGACGCCAGCGTCGGCCGCGACGAGTTCGTCACCCTGCTCGGTCCCAGCGGCTGCGGCAAGAGCACCCTGATGAAGATCGCGGCAAGCGTGGTGCGCGCGACCGGCGGCGAGGTGCTGTTCGAGGGCCGCCCGCTGGCGAAGCCGACCTCGCGCATCGGCATGGTCTTCCAGCAGCCGATCCTGATGCCGTGGCGCAGCGTGCTCGACAACGTGCTGTTCCCGATCGAGATGATGGGGCGCTCGCCGCGCAAGCATGCCGAGCAGGCGCGCGAGCTCCTGGAGCTGGTCGGGCTCAAGGGCTTCGAGAGCGCCATGCCGAGCGAGCTTTCCGGCGGCATGCAGCAACGCGTCGCGATCTGCCGGGCGCTCATCTACGATCCCGTGCTGCTGATGATGGACGAGCCCTTCGCCGCGCTCGACGCCATGACCCGCGAAGATCTCGGCATCGAGCTGCTGCGCATCTGGAGCGAGCGGCGCAAGACGGTGCTGTTCGTCACGCACAGCATCCAGGAGGGCATCCTCCTCGCCGACCGCGTGCTGGTGATGACCGCCCGCCCCGGGCGCATCGCCGCGTCCATCCCGATCACGCTGCCGCGCCCCCGCGGCATGGACATGGTGTCAACCGATGAATACGGCCGCTACGCTCAGCAAATCCGCTCCATCATCGCCGGAGCCGGCCACTGACCGTCCCGTCCCCTCGCGGGTGATGCGCTTCGTGCGCGAGAACGCCGCCGCGGTGCTCGTCTTCGCGGTGCTGATCGCGGTGTGGGAGCTCTCCTGTGAGTGGGGCGACGTGCCGACCTGGCTGCTGCCCTCGCCGAGCCGCATCCTCGTCGAACTGTGGGGCGCGCGGGCTATATTGCCGCTCCACCTCTACACCACGACCGTCGAGGTGCTGCTCGGCTTCTGCCTGAGCGTGGTGGTCGGCGTGCCGCTGTCGATCCTGATCGTGCTGTCGCCGCTGGCACGCAAGGTGGTCTATCCGATCCTCGTCGTGCTGCAGTCGGTGCCGAAGGTGGCGCTGGCGCCGATCCTGCTCATCTGGATCGGCTACGGCACAGAATCGAAGGTGCTGATCGCTTCGGTGACGGCGTTCTTCCCGATCGTCATCAACACCTCGGCCGGCATGGCGGCGGTGCCGCGCGAGCTGCTCGAGCTCAGCCGCTCGCTCGACTCGCCCAACCTCAAGGTGTTCTGGAAGGTCCGGCTGCCCTTCGCCATGCCCTACCTGTTCAGCGGCATGAAGGTGGCCATGGCGCTGGCGCTGATCGGCGCCGTGGTCGGCGAGTTCGTCGGCTCGGACCGGGGGCTCGGCTACCTGATCCTGACCTTCTCCAGCACGATGAACACCGCCCTCGTCTTCGGGGCGATAACGCTGCTGGCGATCCTCGGCATCTGCCTGTTCTATCTCGTCAGCGGCGCCGAGCGCCTTTTCTGCCCGTGGTATGTCGGCAATGACGAGGGCCGGCTCTAGAGGGCCCTCGACGCGGCACGGCGCGCACCGCACTCAATGGCGATCCGCGCCGATAGGATGTCCGGCCGGGCCTATTTCGGCAGGGCGTAGGCGATCACCTCGTCGCCGATCGGCGTCTCCATGAAGTGGTGGCCGCCGGTCATGATGACGACGTATTGCCGGCCGTTGGCCTCATAGGTCATGGGCGTCGCCTGCCCGCCCGCCGGCAGCTTGTCCTCCCACACCGTCTTGCCGGTCTCGATGTCGATCGCCCGGATCAGGTCGTCGGTGGCGGCGGCGATGAAGATCAGGCCGCCGGCGGTGACGAGCGCGCCGCCATTGTTGGGCGTGCCGATGTTCACCGGCAGCATGGAGGGTATGCCGAACGGCCCGTTGTTGAGCGCCTGGCCGAGGGGACGGTCCCACAGCGTCTTGCCCGACTTCAGGTCGAAGGCCTGGATGCCTCCATAGGGGGGCTGCTTGCACAGCAGGCCGGTGAAGGGCAGGCGCCATCCGGCATTGACGTTGATGGCGTAGGGCACACCCGCCTGCGGGTCGCCGGCGCCCTCGGCGCCGCTGCCGAGATCGCCGCCGCTCGCCTCGCCACGCGGCTTCCAGCCCAGCTTGTCCGCCTCCGCGCGCGGCACCAGCCGGTTGTAGTTCGGCATGTCGTTGTAGTTGGCGATGACGATGCCACGCTTGGGGTCGACCGCCACGCCGCCCCAGTCCGAGCCGCCATTGTAGCCGGGATACTCCACCGAATGGGTGTCGCTGGTCGGCGGCGTGTAGAAGCCCTTGTAGGACGCCTCGCGGAACTGGATGCGGCAGGCCATCTGGTCGATCGGCGACATCCCCCACATCGAGGCCTCGGTCAGGTCGGGCTTGCGCAGCGTGTGGTAGAGCGAGAAGGGCTGGGTGGGCGAGCGCTGGTCCGGCTCCACCCCGCCCTGCGCCACCGGCCGCTCCTCGACGCCGGTCAGCGGCTTTCCGGTGCGGCGGTCGAGGATGTAGATGTCGCCCTTCTTGCTGGGCAGCACCAGCGCCGGCACCGAGCCTTTCGCCGTCGGGTAGTCGACCAGCGTCGCCTGCGAGCCGAGGTCGTAGTCCCACACGTCCTTGTGCACGGTCTGGAACGACCAGACCGGCTTGCCGGTGGTCACGTCGATCGCGGTGAGCGAGGAGCTGTAGGCGTTCTCGGCGTCCGAGCGGCTGCCGCTCCAGTAGTCGTCGGCCGAATTGCCGAGCGGCAGGTAGACATAGCCGAGCGCCTCGTCGCCGGTCGCGGTGGTCCACATGTTGGGCGTGCCGCGGGTGTAGATCTTGCCCTCCGGCGGCGGATTGGGCAGGTCCGGCTGGGTCATGTCCCAACCCCAGCGCTGCGCACCGGTGACCGCGTCGAAGCCCTTGATCACGCCCGACGGGGCGTCGCGCTTCTGGCCGTCGAGGATCTGGTGCCCGATCACGATCACGCCGCGCACGATGGTGGGCGCGGAGGTCATCGACACCATGCCGGGCACGATGCTGCCCATGTTCTGGGAGGTCGAGACCTGCCCGTCCTCGCCGAAGTCGGCGCAGGGCTTGCCGGTGCGCGCGTCGACCGCGATCAGGCGCGCGTCGAGCGTGCCCTCGATGATGCGCGTGGCGCAGGCGGCGTCCGCGCTGGCGCCGGGCACCACGTAATAGGCCACGCCGCGGCAGGCCGCCGTGTAGGGAATGGCCTGGTCCGGCACGCCGGGATCGTAGCGCCAGCGCTGCTCGCCGGTCGCCGCGTCATAGGCGATCATGATGTTCTTCGGCGTGCAGACATAGAGCAGCCCGCCGACCTTGAGCGGCGTGTTCTCGGCGCCGTACTTGCCGGCGGCGAAGTCGGATTGCGGCATGTCGCCGGTATGGACCAGCCAGGCCCGCTTCAGCTCGCCGACATTGCCGGCGTTGATCTGGTCGAGCGGCGAGTAGCGCCGGGCGCTGTAGGTGCCGCCATAGGCGGGCCAGTTCTCGCCCACCTTCTGCAGCGAGGGCTCGCCCATGCCGGCCTCGGTGGCGCCGGGAACCGGGCTCTTCAGGAATGGCGGGGCACTGTAGGCGATGGCGGCGCCGACCCCGACCGCGATCACCAGCACGCAAGCGATCGCGCCCCAGGCGGTGCGCCAGCCATAGGTGTAGGGCCGCATCGCCGGCAGCGCGGCGAGCACGAAGACGAGCAGCACCAGCGGCGCCACGGTCCGCGGCACGAGGGCCCAGCCATTGGCGCCGACCTCCCAGAAGGCCCAGGCGATTGTCGCCAGGAAGACGATCACATAGAGCCAGACGCCGAGGCTTCGTCGCATCGCAATGAGCACACCCGACACCAGGAGACCGGCTCCGGCGAGGGCGTAATAGGGTGAGCCGCCGAGGCTGATCAGCCAGACGCCACCCACCAGAAGGGTGATACCGATCAGCGCAAGGACAACGCCAAGGATGCGAGTCGCCCACACCGATGCGGTGTGGACGTGATGGATGTCTGACATGGTCATTCCGCGTTCTTCTCGGGGGACAGTGCGGGTGAAACCGGCCCCGGGCGCGGATGGTTCCCGATTTTATGGCCGTCTCCGGCACAAAAAGACTACTTCCCTACCGTCAGTTTCGCGGTCTGGCACACCCCTGACGCATCGTCATTAACGCATTGAAACTACGCGATTTCCGGCCTTCGACACGCCGGCCGGGGGGCGCGCGCCTATTGCGGCGGCGGCGTCATGATGGGCGCGACGCCCGGCCCGACGGCGAACTCGTCGCTGACGAAGCCGATCACCGCGAGAATGAGCAGCATGACGACGAGGACGATGAGAAGACCGCGCATCCCATAGGCGCGGTGGCCGAAGAATCCTCCCCCGCCGAGCAGGAGGAGGATGAGGATCACGATCAGAAGGGTCTGCATAGCGCTCTCCCCGATAGCCTTTCCCAGTCGGGCCCTGTGCCGACTGGGCCCTGTCCCGGAACCATCACGGCAATGCGCCGCGCCGGCTCCCGGTTCCCGGCCCTCGGTTCCCCCGGGTCGCGGGCTGCGGTTCGCGCTTCGCGCTTCGCGCTAGCGGATGCAGCTTATGGCGGCGGAGAAGGACTGGGCCTTCTCGGCAAGATCCGCCGATTTGAGCGTCTCGCCGGGCGCGCCGGCCGTGTAGCCGACGCCCTTCGCCTCGAGGAAGCTGACGGCGATCGCCGTCTTGATGGCGAAGTTGATGTTCTGCGGGATGTCGTCGGTCACGGCGGCGACGGCGACGGCGTTGATCTTCGACACCACCACGCCGACCACGTTGCCGGCCTCGTCGAGCAGCGGCCCGCCGCTGTTTCCGGGCTGCACCGGGGCCGAAATCTGCAGGCGCCGCGTATCGTCGCCCATGCCGGCGGTCGCGGTCACCGTGCCCTTGGTGAAATTGCCCGAGCTCGCCAGCAGGCCGCTGAGCGGATAGCCGAACACGGCGACGTCCTCACCGAGCCGCACGCCGCTGCGCAGCTTCGCGACGGCGCGCGAGCGCGCGCTGGTGCGCACCAGCGCCAGATCGTTGGTCTCGTCGCGCCCGAGCACTGTGCCCGGCGCCCCCTCGCCGCCGACGGCGACCGTCACGTTGGTGCAGCCCCTGACCACATGCGCGTTGGTCAGCAACTCGTCGGCGGCGACGAAGAAGCCGGAGCCGGTAGTCTCCTCGCTCGCGTCGGGGTCCTCTGGGGCCGCGTGCGCGATGGTCGGCTCGGCGCGCCGGTCCGGGGCCAGCGCGACCTCCGCGAGAGGTTCGGGCGGCGACCGGTGCTGGCCGAGCTCGTTCTCGGCGCGGAACAGGTCCGACATCACGGTCGACAGGCGCTCGCCATGGACGGGCGAATCCGACGGCCAGATCAGGGTGAAGCCGACGACGCCTCCCGGCGTCTCCTCGAAGCGCGTGTACTGGGACATCTGGCCGAGATGCGAGCTGATGACGAAGAAGTCCGGCTTCACCACCGAATAGTCGATGACGTGCTGCTTCAGCGCGCCGATGAGGACCTGATAGCCGAAGATGGCCGAGACGCGCGGGAGGTAGGAGAAGGAGACCGACACGTCGTCCCGCGCCGAGCTGAAGGAGAGGCCGCCATCGGTGCGGGCGACGAGTGGGGCGAGGCCGCTCGGCACCCAGAGCGCGGCGCGGGTGCCGGGATGCGTCACCCGTTCGAGCGACCACGTGCGCAGCAGCGGCGAGGCGGCCTGCCGCAGCGCCTCGTAGTCCCCGTCGCCGACAATGCCGCTCGCCACCCGCCCGACGTCGCGCTGGAAGGAGCGGATCGCCGCCAACAGCTTCGGCCCGAAGCCGTCGCCGGCCACGGCGGGCCAGTATCCGGTCACGGCGAGGAGAACCTGGATGTCCTGCCGCTTCTTCAGCGGCATGGCGAGGAAGGCCGCGCGGGCCTCCTTCAGGGTCGTGGAGGCGGGTGCCTGGGTCGCCGGCGCCTGGGTCGCGGCGGTTGGGCTCTCCCCGCCCGGCGCATCGCCATAGCCGATCTCCTTCATGAAGCGGCGCAGCCCCTCGGGAAAGGACAGCTTGCGGCGGCTGGCGGCCGGGCAATCCTTCAGCGCGACCAACACGGCGCAGGTCTCAAGGCCGAAATCCGAGTTCCGATCGTAGAGCGGCAGCATGCGCTCCCAGGCTTCACCGCCCTCGCCGATCCGGGTCCTGGCCGCGACCCATGCGGCGAGGAAGCCGTTGGCGTGCCACTGGTCGGGCTCCAGCTTCGCGTAGAACTCCATCCACCGCACGTCCTGCACCAGACGGTGGCGGAAGGCGGGGCGCATCGTCACCTCGTCGAGCTCGGTGCCGTCGAGCCGGTCGATAAGGATCGGCTGCATCGATCCGGCATAGGAATCGAAGGCGTAGAGGAAGCGCTCGTCGCCGCGGACGATCTCCGCCGCGCCGTCGCCGTCCACGTCCTCGAAGTCCAGCCCGCCGCCGTCGCGCGTACCGAGATCAACGAAACGCCAGTCGCCTGCGCGCGAGCGGGTGAGCGCGATCGAGGTCGTGCAGCAATGCGCGCCGCCGGAGAAGGCGTCGAACACGATCTCGGGCGTGGCGTTGGACCGGTCGAGCTCGACCAGCGTCAGGGAGGATTCGTAGTCGACCGCCTCCGGGAAGGCGTGGCGCAGGTCGAACGCCACCCCGCCAGCGTCGCGGCCGACGAGATGCGCGGTCCATCCCTCCGGCGCGCGCTCGCGGGTGAGGGTGACGCTGAGGCCGTCCATCCTCGCCGTGCCGGGCGTGTCCCTGGTGACCGTCGCGCGCGCCTGCTGCACCTCGGAGGCGCGCCAGACGGTCTGCATGTAGCCCGAGCCCTTCGACAGCAGCGCGTCGGCCGGCAGGGGCGGCCAGTCGACCTGCCGGCGGATCGCCTCAAGCGTGCCCGCGCGCGGCTCCAGCGTGACGGCGTACCAGCCGTTCTTCGCCTTCACCACCCGCGCCTTGTCGCCATAGGCGCGCGCGATGGCGATGGCGGCATCGATGTCGCCGGTGCTGGCGAGCGTGACCCAGTGCGTGCCGGGAGGCGGCACGAAGCTTTCGGCGGCGGCGATGGCGGGGCCGAGCGGGGCCGTCGCCGCGACGAGCAGCAGGACCGGAAGACGACGCGCCATGCCACCTTGCCCCCTCTCTGGAACCGGCAGCATACCGCCCGGGAAGGCCCTCGCAATCCCGGGCATTGGGGGTATCTCAGAGCTACGGCGCACCGGCGCGCGGCCCGCCGTGCCGCGGGCCGGCCGGATGCGGCGTCACTCGAAGGGCGCGAACTGCTCGGCGCGCCATTTCAGCGCCGCGGAAAGCCCCTCGCTGCGGCGGATGGTGTCGAAGGTCTCGGCCTCGGGCGAGCCGACCGCGTCCATGCTGGCGCAGATCTCGGCGCCGTATTCGATCGCGTTGCGCAGGCCCATGATCTCGAAGCTCTGGTTGATGGCCCGCTTGTTCGCCTTCAGGCACTCCATCGACACGCGCGACATGCGCAACGCGATCTTGCGAACCTCGGCGGCGACGTCGGCCTTGGGGAACACCTTGTCGACGAGGCCGAGGCGGAACGCCTCCTCGGCGTCGATGGTGTCGCCGGAATAGATCAGCGCGCGCGAGCGCTGGCCGAGCAGCCACGGCATGATCATGGTGGCGATGCCGGCCGAGAAGCGCGCCTCGATGGCCGCGAACTTCGAGACGTCCGAGCAGTAGCGCATGTCGCAGCACATCGCGAATTCGAGCGCGCCGGCGAAGCAGAAGCCGTCCACCATGGCGATGACGGGCTTGGAGCAGTCCCACACCGAATAGGTGAAGGTGATGTCCTTGTGCATGCGCGCGCGCCAGTCGGCCAGCGAGCGCTTGGGCAGCTCGGCGGATTCCTTGATGTCGTAGCCGGAGGAGAACGCCTTGCCGCCCGCGCCGGTGATGATCGCCACCCGCACCTCCGGGTCGGCGTCGACCTCCTTCATCACGGCGATGATCTCGTCGACCAGCGGCTGGCTCAGCGCGTTGTGGCGGTCGGGGCGGTTGAGCGTGATCGTGGCAACGCGGTCTTCGACGTCGTAGATGAGATGCTGGTAGGTCATGATCACGCCTTCCCGGTGTGGGTTTCGAACAGCACGTCGACGCCGGCCACGCCATCGGGGCCGACGATGAGCGGATTGATCTCGATGGCGGCGAAGCGGTCGGCCAGCGCCGCGCCGACCTCCGACAGGCGCGCGATGGCGCGGGCGGCGGCGTCGAAGTCGAACGGCCCCTTGCCGCGCACGCCGCGCAACAGCGTGCCGGCGACGGTCTCGTCCAGCATCCGGCGCGCCATCTCCTCGTCGACCGGGCCCATGCGCAGGCTCGACTGCGCGGTGACCTCGACCAGCACCCCGCCGGGGCCGGCAAGGGTGAAGCTGCCGAAGCCGGGCTCGTTGCGGATGCCGAGGATCAGCTCGACGCCAGGGCTCGCCATCGCCTGCACCACCACCATCGCGTCAGGCCCCGCCCCGTTGGCGGCGAGGATCGCCGACAGCTCGGCGAAGGCCGCGCGCACGCCCGCCTCGTCGCCGAGGCCGAGCTTGACGAGGCCGAGCTCGGTCTTGTGCGGCAGCGAGGGCGCGATGCCCTTCAGCACGACCGGGTAGCCATAGGCGCCCGCCAGCGCGACCGCCTGGTCGGCGTCGGCGGCCTTTCCGGCCCGCACCATCGGCACGCCGGCCTCGCGCAGGAAGGCGAAGCGGGAGGGCTCGTCCTCGGGCAGCGGCGGCAGGGCGGGCGCCGGCGCGATCTCCCGCGCCAGCGGGGTGCGCAGCGCCCTGATGGCGGCGAGCGCGGGGCGCATGCCGGACAGATAGGCGATGCCGGCGGTGTCGAGCACCGCGCGCACCTCGGCGTTCACGCCGGTGCCCGAGGTGTTGTTGATGAAGCAGAACCGCTTGTCGGTGGGGATCGAGCCGCAGATCTCGCCCATGATGATGGCGTAGGGCACGTCGCCCCCGCCCTGGCCCGGCGCATCGACCGAGACGGCGACGATGCCGACGCTCGGGTCGGCGGCCAGCGCCTCCATCTGCAGCCGGAAGCGCTCGGCGTTGAAGCCGAGACCCCAGGCGTCGAGCGGGTTGCCGATGCGCGAATAGGGCGGGAAGGCCGGGCGCAGCGCCGCCAGCGTCTCGGGCGCCAGCGGCGGATAGGGAAGGCCCATGTCGTGGCCGAGATCGGCGAACAGCGCCGCCTCGCCCCCCGACAGCGTGACGACCACCGTGTTCGGGGTCGGCGGCGGCGCCGGGTTGGCCGCCAGCAGCGTCGCGGTCTCCAGCATCTCGTCGAGATCGTGCACGCGGATGATGCCGAGCGCGGCGAAATAGGCGTCGTAGAGCTTGTCGTCGCCGGCGAGGCCGCCGGTGTGGGCCTGCACCGCGACGCGCCCGCCCTCGCTGCTGCCGAGCTTGACGGCGATGACCCGCTTGCCGGCCGCGGCGGCGGCACGGGCGGCGGCGGCGAAGCGCTCCGGCTCGCGGATGGTCTCCACGAACAGCATGATCACCGACACGCGGGGATCGGCGGCGACGCTCGCCAGATAGTCGGCGACGCCGACCACCGCCTCGTTGCCGGCAGTGATGACATAGGCGAGGCCGAGCTTGCGTTCGTCCTCGCTGAGGATGATGGCGACCGAGCCGCTCTGCGAGATCACCGCCACCGGGCCGGGGCGGATCGGCGTCATGTAGCGCGGCGTCCAGATCGCGGCACGGTCGTGCACGTTGACGAGGCCGATATTGTTGGGGCCGGAGATCGCGATCCCCTCGGCGCGCGCCACCGCCTCGATGCGCTGCTGCAGCGCCACGCCGTCGGCGTCGCCGTCGGCATAGCCGTTGGCGTTCAGGAACAGCGCCTTGATGCCGAGCTTCGCCGCCTCCTCGACCAGATCGGGCCCCGCCGTCGCCGGCACGGCGAGGAAGGCCGCGTCCGGCGGCTCCGGCAGCTCGGAGAGCGAGGGGTAGCAGGGAAGCCCGAGTATCTCCTCATAGCGCGGGTTGACCGGCAGGATCCGGCCCTCATAGCCCATGACCTGCAGGTTCTTGACCACGCGGGTGCCGGTGGCTTCCTCGCGCTGCGAGGCGCCGACCACGGCGATGGAGCGTGGGCTCAGCAGGCGTTCGATGGCACTCACAGGACTTTCCCTCCATCCGCGACGGACGGGGCGTCCGTGAAGATCTGATTGCGTTCGACCCAGGTCTCCAGGAACTGCGCCAGCCGCTCGCTGCCGGGGTTGCGGAACAGCGTCTGCGGCGGCCCCTGCTCGACGATGGCGCCGTGATCGATGAAGATCACGCGGTCGGCGACCTGCGCCGCGAAGCCCATCTCGTGGGTCACGACGACCATGGTCAGCCCGTCGTCGGCGAGCCGCTTGATGACCTGGAGCACCTCGCCCACCAGCTCGGGGTCGAGCGCGGAGGTCGGCTCGTCGAACAGGATCAGTTCGGGGTCGATCGCCAGCGCCCGGGCGATGCCCACGCGCTGCTGCTGGCCGCCGGAAAGCTGGTTCGGGTAGGCGTCGAGCTTGGCGGCGAGACCGACGCGGTCCAGCACCTGGCGGGCCTTGGCCTCGGCCTCGGCGCGCGGCTTGCGCTGCACCACGACGAGCGGCTGGGCGACGTTCTCCAGCACCGAGAGGTGCGGCCACAGATTGAACTGCTGGAACACCATCGAGATGCCGCGGCGCACCCGCGCCACGTTCTCGCGGCTGTCGGGCACGCGCCGGCCCTTGAGGTCCTCGCGATAGCCGAGCAGGCGACCGCCCACCCGCACCTCGCCCTCGGCGAAGTCCTCGAGGAAGTTCACGCAGCGCAGCAGCGTGCTCTTGCCGGAACCGGAGGGGCCGATGATGCACAGCACCTCGGAGCGGTTCACTTCCATCGAGACGTTGTGCAGCACCTGGTGGGCGCCGTACCACTTCGACAGGTTGCGGACGACGACCAGCGGCTCGCGGTCCGGGGCGGCGGAGGTTGGGGTGGTCATGCCGATGTCTCCAGATACCGTGCGGCCCGGATCTCGGCGCGGCGTCCCAGCGAGGCGGTAAGCTCGACCAGGACCCAGTAGCCGACCGACAGGGCGAGATAGGGCTCGACGAAGGCGAAGGTGTCGAGGGTCAGTCCGGTCACCTGGAAGGTGAGCTCGGGCACGGTGATGATGGACAGGATCGCCGTGTCCTTGAGCACGAAGATCGCGATGTTCACCAGCGGCGGCAGCACCAGCACCAGCATCTGCGGCACCACGATGTGGCGCAGGGTCTGGCTGCGCGAATAGCCGAAGGCGCGGGCGGCGCCGATCTGCCCCGGCGGGATCGCCTCGAGGCCGGCGCAGACGATCTCCGTGCAGTAGGCCCCGCCATAGAGGCCGAGGCCGATGATGCCCGCCGGCAGCGCGTCGAGCGTGATGCCGATGGAGGGGCCGGCATAGTAGAGCACGAAGAGCTGCACCAGCAGCGGCGTGCCGCGGAAGAACTCGACATAGGCGCGCACCAGCGCCTTGGTCGGCCGCCGCCCCGCCGCAAGCAGGAAGCCGAGCGGGGCGCCGACCGCCATCGCCAGCACGCAGCCCGCCAGCCAGATCTCGACGGTGAGCAGGAAGCCGCTCAGCAGGCTCGGCCAGGCGTCGGTGAAGATGCTGAAATCGATCACAGCCGGAACTCCGGCCGGCTGCGCCGCAACCTGCCCACCGAACGGTGGCTGAAATGGGCGAGCGTCAGGTTGATGGCGAGGTAGATGAAGGCGATGGCCGGGTACCACAGCAGCGGCTGCACATCGCGGGCGACGATGTTCTGCGCCACCCGGGTCATGTCCGCCACCCCGACGACGGAGACCAGCGAGGACGCCTTCAGGATGGCGATCATCTCGTTGACCATCATCGGCATGGCGGCGCGGATCGCCTGCGGCAGCAGGATGTGGCGCCAGCTCTGGTAGCGGGAATAGGAGAAGGCGAGCGCCGCCTCCCTCTGCCCGGCCGGGATGATGAGGAAGCCACCGCGCAGGTTCTCGGCCTGGTAGGCCGCCGTGCACACGCCGAGCCCCAGCGCCGCCGCCGCGAAGGACGGCAGCTCAAGCCCGACGAAGGGCAGCAGGTAGTAGATCAGCAGCAGCAGCACCAGCAGCGGCACGCCGCGGAAGAAGCTCACATAGAAATGCCCGAGGAAGCGGGCGATGCGGCTTCCCGACATGTTCGCCGCGCAGACCGGCAGCGCGATGGCAAAGCCGATGGCGATCGCGCACAGCGAGATCGCCACGGTGACGCCGGCGCCGGTCGCGATGAGGCGCAGCCCGGTCAGATAGGCGGAGTGGTCCAAGATCAGCCTCGTCCAGGTCCCGCAGGGCGGCGGGCAGGACCGGACGCGAGGCCCGGTCCTGCGTCGTCCGGTGGATCAGTAGTTGGGCTCGGGCACCTTGTCGTAGGGCAGGGGCATTTCCGCGCCGAACCACTTGATCTGCAGTTCCTTCATCTTGCCGTTCTTGTTGTACTTGGCGATGCCTTCGTTGATCGCCGCCAGCAGCGACTCGCTCTCCGGCTCCTTGCGCAGCGGCCAGGCCTGGTAGCTCGGCTGGCCGAAGGCGGGCTTCACCACCTCGAATTCGGGCCGGGTCTTGGCGAGATAGGTCAGGTTCGGCAGCGAGCCGGAGGCCGCGACGGTGCGGCCGGCGAGCACGTCGGCATAGGCGTTGGTGCTGCCGATATAGATCTTGATGTCCGCCGGCGGCTTCAGCGTGGCGGAGAACTCCTCCAGCGTCTTGAGCTGGGACGACCCCTTGGTGCCGCCCACCGGCTTGCCGGCGATGTCCTCGGGCTTGGTGATGGAGGTGTCCCCGGCGCGCTTCACCAGCGCGACCGTCGCGTCGCCGATCGGCAGCGTGAAGTAGTAGCGCTCCATGCGCGCCTTGTTGATGGTGGTGCCGGCGACCACCATGTCGAACTTCTTGGCCTCGAGCGCGGGCAGGACGCTGGCCCAGGGAAGGTCGATCCACTTGACCTTCAGGCCCATGTCCTTGGCGATCAGCGTGATGAGGTCGACGTCGAAGCCGACCGGCTTGTCGCCGTCGAGGAATTCGAACGGGGCGTACTGGAATTCGGTGCCGACGACGAGCTCGCCGCGCGCCTTGGCGTCGCTCAGGACGTCGGCCTGGGCGCCCACCGCCATGGCGGAGACGAACAGAACCGTTGCCACGCAACGCTTCATCACACCTTGCATGCTGAACATGATCGTTCCCCTTTGGTTGGGTCTCTGGAATTTTGTAAATGGCGGGCTTGGCTGCCCGCTTCAGTGTTCGGGAAGCTTGACGACGACGCGCCCCCGCACGGCGCCGCGCACGATGTCGGCCGCTTTGTCGGCGACCTCGCCCAGCCCGATCTCCTCGACCACCTCGCCCGGCAGGCCGTCGGGAAGCAGCTCCGACAGCCGCCGCCAGGCGGTGGTCCGGCGATCGATGGGGCAGCGCACGGAATCGATGCCGAGCAGGCTGACGCCGCGAATGATGAAGGGCATGACGGTGCCGGGAAGATCCGCACCGCCGACCAGCCCGCAGGCCGTGACCGCGCCGCCATAGGCGGTGGCCGCCAGCGCGGAGACGAGGGTCTGGCCGCCGACCGTGTCGACCGCCCCGCCCCAGCGCTCGGACGCCAGTGGGCGCGAAGGCTGGGCGAGCTCGACGCGCGGCACGATCGTCTCGGCGCCGAGTTCGCGCAGATAAGCCTCGTGCTCGGGACGTCCGGTGGCGGCGGCGACGCGGTAGCCGAGCTTCGCCAGCAGCGCCACCGCGACGCTGCCGACGCCGCCGCTGGCCCCGGTCACCAGCACTTCGCGGGCGCGGTCGATGCCGTGGCGCTCCAGCGCGTCGACGCACAGCATCGCGGTCAGGCCCGCCGTGCCGAAGCTCATCGTCTGTTCCAGCGACATCGCCTGCGGGCGCGCGACCAGCCAGTCGGCCTTGGCCCGAGCCTTCTGCGCCATGCCGCCCCAGTTGGTCTCCCCCACGCCCCAGCCGGTCAGCACCACTTCGGCGCCGGCGGGGAAGCGCGCGTCGCGGCTCTCCTCCACCACGCCGGCGAGGTCGATGCCCGGCACCATGGGAAAGTTGCGCACGATCCTGCCCTTGCCGGTGATCGCCAGCCCGTCCTTGTAGTTCAGGCTGGAATAGCGCACGGCGATGGTGACCTCGCCGGCCGGAAGGTCGTCGTCGCGCATCGTCTCGACGGAGGCCGTGGTCGCGCCGTCGGCCTGGCGCAGGACGAGGGCTTGGAATGCGTTACCGGACATGGGGCACCTGTGACTGCGAACCTCTTCGAGCGTGTTGCAGTGCATCAGTTTCGACGGCCGTTGCTATTTGTCAAACAAATATTTTATTAGAGAGATAGACATTGCTTCAGCGTCCGGCACCGCCGATGCGCGTTGCCCATGGCGGGCGGCGCGGCACGCACGCCGGCCTTTTGCGGAATGCGCACGCAGGCTCCAGAATGCCGGCATCTGCGCACTGATTCACAGGCCCGTGGCGGCGGACACCGCCAATGGAGTTACGATGCCGATCGAGATCGAGCCCGTGGTCACAACGGGAGTCGCCAAGCAGATCGCCGAGAATATCCGCTCCGCGATCATGGACGGGCGGCTGAAGAGCGACGAGCGCCTGCCGACCGAGAGCGAGCTGGCCGAACAGTACGGCGTCTCGCGCCCCACCATCCGGGAGGCACTGAAGCGGCTGGCGGCGCAGAACCTCATACGCTCGCGGCGCGGGCCGGCGGGCGGCAACTTCGTCGCCCGGCCGCAGCCCGACGACCTGGCCGAGGGCCTGAGCAGCGCGGTGCGCCTGATGGTCGGCGTGGGCGCCTTCGACCTCGACGAGATCGCCCGCACCCGCATGGAGATGGAGGCGATCTGCTGCCGGCTGGCGGCCGACAACCGCACCGACGAGCATCTGGCGCGCATGCGTGCGGAGCTCGAGGTGCAGCAGTCGCACGAGACCAGCGACGTCGACTTCTGCGCCTCGGACGTGCGCTTCCACCGCGCGCTGGTGGATGCGGCCGGCAACCGCCTGCTCGGCTTCCTGATGGTCACGCTGATCGAGGCGCTGCTGCCGGTCTCCAACCTCATCGCCTTCCTGATCCCGGAGCGCGAGCAGATCATCGCCTTCCACCGCGCCATCCTCGCCGGCCTCGAAGCGCATGACGCGGAAGCGGCCGTGGAGGCCTCGAACGCCCTCATCGCCTATCTGCGCGACCGCCACGAGCGCGCCATCGCCGTGCCCCGCACGCGCCACGCGGTCCAGCAGGCCAAGAGCTGACGCGCGCCCGGGGGAAACCGCTCGCCCCCGGGACGCTCCCTCACTTCGGCGGCGCGACCGAGCCGCCGCCGGCGATGGTCGGCTCCAGCCTGAAGGCGGGCGCGGTCGGGCGGCCTTCCACCCGCGCGGCGATGTAGTCCAGCGCCGCGCGGCCGCAGGTCTCGAGGCCGAGATCGACCCGCGTCATATGCGCGCCCCACTCGCCGATCGCCCGCCCGCCGATGCCGATGACGGAGATGTCCTCGGGAACCGACCGCCCCGTCGCCATGACCGCGCGTATGACGTTGATCGAGGTCACGCCGGAGGCCGCGACGATGGCGGTGATGGTCGGGCGCTGCTCGAACATCTGGGCGATGGCCGGCGCCACCCACGAGGCGCCGAACTCGGTCTCGACCAGATGCACCGAAAGGCCCGCCTCCTCGCAGGCCGCGGTGATGCCGGCCACGCGCTGGGTGAGGACGCGGTTGCGGATCGGTCCGACCAGGATGCCGATCTCGCGATGGCCGACCGCGATCAGCTCGCGCGCAGCGCAGCGCCCGGCCTCGACATTGTCGGTGTGGAAGGCGGGGCTCTCGAGGTCGCGCGGGCTCAGCGTCGTCACGATCACGCCGCTGCGCTCCATCTTCTCGACCAGCAGGGCGAGGTC
Organism: Ancylobacter mangrovi; assembly: GCF_024752335.1. Classification (NCBI taxonomy): domain Bacteria; kingdom Pseudomonadati; phylum Pseudomonadota; class Alphaproteobacteria; order Hyphomicrobiales; family Xanthobacteraceae; genus Ancylobacter; species Ancylobacter mangrovi. Next base: position 288,549 of record NZ_JANTHY010000002.1, read on the forward strand.
GTCGTGATAGGTGAACTGGTCGAAGCCGCCGCCGGCGAGGATCAGACCGGCCACGCGGTGCTCCCATAGCCGGCGGCAGTAGTCGAGCTCCAGCCGTGGATCGCGCTGCATGTTGCAGACCATGGTCAGCATGCGGCTGGTGGTCTCCGAATAGCAGGTCACGGTCTCGGCGATCTCGCCGTAATAGGGGTCGAGCATGTTGCCGATGACGAGGCCGACCAGGGCCGGCGCGCCGGCACGCAGGGTGCGGGCCATCACGTTCGGCACGTAGCCGAGCTCGATCGCGGCCGCGCGCACCCGCTCCTTCAGGCTTTCCTCGACCGGCCAGCCCTGGTCGCGCAGCACCCGGCCGGCGGTGCTGACCGACACGCCGGCCAAGGCGGCGACGTCCGCCAGGGTCGGCGCGCGCATCGCCCGGCCCGTCCTCGTCGCGTCTTCCCTGCCGATCGCCATCCCGCGCTCCGGTCCTCTCGTCACTCGAATTCGATATTGACAATTTAAGCGTTCGAGACAACGTTATCTCACGTCAGACAACGTTGTCTCAACAACGGAATTTAATCAGCGCCCGAATGGGCGCGCATTTTCGGGAGGAATCATGCTTTCAGCGCTCATCCTCACGGGAGCGGCCGGCCGTCGCTCGTCCGTGCTCCTGCCGTCCGTGCTCCTGCGCGGCGCCGCGGCCCTCGCGCTCGCGACCTGCCTCACGACCTCTCTCGTCGGCACCGCCAGCGCCCAGGACGGCTTCACGCCCAAGGGCCCGGTCACGATGATCGTCCCCTTCGGCCCGGGCGGCGGCAGCGACCTGATGGCCCGCTCCATGGCGGCCGGCATCACCACGGTCCACCCCGACGTGCAGGTCGCGGTCGAGAACCGTCCCGGCGGCAACGGCGTCATCGGCTACAATTATCTGCGCCAGAACAAGGGCAATCCGCAGATGCTGCTGGCCTCGGAGACCGCGGCGGTCGCCCTGCCGCTGCTGATCCAGCCGCCGCCGTTCCAGTGGACCGACTTCACGCCGGTCGCCCAGATCGCCGCCGATTCCCAGCTCCTCGTGGTGCCCTACAACGCGCCCTACAAGGGGCTCGACGACTTCCTCGCGGCGGCGAAGCAGAAGAAATTCCGGGTCGGCCTGACCTCGACCACCAGCTCGGACGCCATCGTCGCCAACCTGCTCTCGCGCAGCCAGAACGTCGCGTTCCAGCCCGTTGTGCTCGAATCCGGCTCGGCCTCGGTGGCGCGGCTGCTGAACGGCGACATCGAGTTCACCATCCTCAACCCGAGTGAGACCATCGGCCAGCTGAAGGCCAAGATGCTGCGCCCGCTCGCCGCCTTCTCGGAGGTGCGCTACCCGGCCGACTCGCCGCTGGGCTCGGTGCCGACCGCCAAGGAGCAGGGCGTCGACGTGTCCTTCGCCCAGTATCGCGGCCTCTACGCCGCCGGCGGCATCACCAAGGACCAGGCCGACTACTGGGCCGACACCATGGAAGCCTGGACCAAGACCCCCGCCTACAAGGACTACATCGCCAAGAACAACCTGTTCCCGGAGTTCCGCCGCGGCGACGACTTCAAGGCCTACCTTGAGAAGACGCAGGCGACGCTCAAGCAGGCGCTCAAGAAGGATTGAGCACCATGAAGTTCCTGCGGACGTCGGAACGGTCGGCCGGAGAAGTCATCTGCGCCCTCTCGTTCCTGGCTCTGGGTGCCTTCGTCGTTCTCGACGGGCTCCAGTATCCGGTCATGGCCGACGGTATCGTCGGCCCTGGCCTCATGCCTCTGGTGTGGGGCGCCAGCCTGGCGGCGGTCGCCGTCGTGCTCGTGGTGAACGCGCTCCGGGGTGCGTCCGTCATGGACGATCTGCCGCCGCCGGTCGACGGGGAGAACCTGTCGATCGCCGACTTCGCCGAGGACGACACCGAGGCGGCCGGAAAGCCCACCACGGTCGCCGGCATCCTCATCCTGATGGGCCTGTCCGTGGTGCTCGCGCCCGCGGTCGGCCTCATCCCGATGCTCGGCGTGCTGGTCTTCGTGTGCGTGTTCGCCTTCGAGCGCGAAGGCTTCCTCACCGCCGCGCTGATGGCGATCGGCTCGATGGCCGCCGCCTGGGCGCTGTTCGTCTGGCTGTTCGAGGTGCCTGTGCCGGTCGGATCGGTCTGGCAGGCGATGGGGTTCTGACCATGGATTCCTTCTACGCGATCATGGGCGGCTTCAGCTCCGCCCTCACCTTCTGGAACATCGTCTACTGCGCCTTCGGGGTCACGCTCGGTACCGTCATCGGCCTGCTGCCGGGGCTCGGCTCCTCGACCGGCGTCGCCCTGCTGCTGCCGCTGACTCTCGGGCTCGACCCGCTGGCGGCGATGATCCTGCTCGCCGGCATCTATTACGGCGCGCAGTATGGCGGCACGATCTCCTCGGTGCTGGTGGCGACGCCCGGCGAGGCGAGCTCGGTGCCCACCGTGCTCGACGGCTACAAGCTGGCGCGGCAGGGACGCGGGGGCGCGGCGCTCGCCGTCGCCGCCATCGCCTCCTTCCTGGCGGGCACGATCAGCATCGTCTTCCTCAGCGTGCTGCTGGTGCCGCTCGCCCAGATCGCCCTCAAGTTCGGCCCGCCCGAGACCTTCGCGCTGATGCTGTTCGGCATCATCAGCGTCGTCGGGCTCGCCAGCGGCGACCGGTTCAAGGGCTTCGCCATGGCCGCCACCGGGGTGCTGATCTCCACCATCGGCATCGACGCCATGACCGGCACGGCGCGCTTCACCTTCGGCTTCACCGAGCTGCTGAACGGCTTCGACTTCCTCTATGTCGTCATCGGCCTGTTTGCCATCAACGAGGTGCTCAAGGCCGTCGGCACCGGCCAGCCCGAGCCGCTGCGCACCCGCTTCCGCGACATGATCGTCACCCGGGAGGACATGCGCCGCTCGGCCATGCCGATCTTCCGCGGCGGCCTGCTCGGCTTCTTCTTCGGCATCATCCCCGGCGCGGGGGCGACGCTGGCCTCGTTCTTCTCCTACGACATCGAGCGGCGCATCGCCCGCAAGAAGGGGATCATGCTCGGCACCGGCCGGATCGAGGGCGTCGCCGGGCCCGAGGCGGCCAACAACTCCTCGGTCAACGGCTCCTTCATCCCCACCCTCGCGCTCGGCATTCCCGGCTCGGCGACGACGGCGATCCTGCTCGGCGGCTTCCTGCTGTTCGGCATCCAGCCGGGGCCGCTGCTGGTGCGCGAGCAGCCGAGCCTGGTCTGGGGCCTCGTCGCCTCCTTCTATGTCGGCAACGTGCTGCTGCTGATCCTCAACCTGCCGCTGGCCCCCGTGTTCGCGCTGATGCTGAGGTTCCGCTACTGCTTCCTCTATCCCGGCATCCTGGTGGTCAGCATCCTCGGCGCCTACTCGCTCGAGAACGACCTGTTCGGGATCTGGATCGTCATCGGCTCGGCGGCGCTCGGCCTCGGCCTCACCTCCTACGGCTACCCCGCCGCGCCGCTCATCCTCGGCCTCGTGCTCGGGCGGCCGCTCGAGACCTCGCTGGTCCAGACATCCTCGATGGGGACCGGCAGCCTGCTGTTCTTCTTCGAGCGGCCCATCGCCGTGGTGCTGCTGGCGCTTTCGCTCGCCAGCGTGATCGTGCCCCCGCTCATGGCGCATCTGGACCGGCAGCGCAAAGCCCGATCGGACCAGGCGCTGGCCCGGCCCTCTCGCTAGGCGCGCCCCGGCGCGCGACCCCGGCCAGCCCCATCAAACTCTTCTGTTGTGAATTGGAGACCTCAATGAAAATTACGGCCGTCGAAACCTACCTCGTCTCGGCACCTCTCGACGTCATCTGGAACACCGGTATCGGCTCCGGTACCCGCCGGGACGAACTGCTCGTGGTGGTGCGCACCGACGAGAACGTCTACGGGCTCGGCTCGTCCTATCACGCCCATGCGCCGCTGGCGGTGAAGGCACTGATCGACGAGAAGCTGGCGCCGATGGCGATCGGCGAGGACGCGCTCGACATCCAGGGCGTGTGGGAGAAGCTGCATTACGGGTCGGTCTATCTCGGCGCCGCCGCGGTCTCCGCGCTCTCGGGCATCGACATCGCGCTGTGGGACATTCTCGGCAAGGTGACCGGCCAGCCCATCGCCCGCCTGCTCGGCGGCGGCGGCGTCGACCGGGTGGTGGCCTATATCGGCTGCATGGTGCTCGGCCACAAGCCGATGGAGGACCTCCTCGCCGAGGCCAAGTCCTACGCCGATATGGGCTTCAAGGCGCTCAAGGTGCGCGGCGGCGCCGGCGTCGAGCGCGACATCGAGGTGGTGCGCGAGACCCGCAAGCTGCTCGGCCCCGGCGTCGACGTGATGATCGACATGAACGCCAGCTATAGCTGGCCGGAAGCGGTGCGGGTGGCGCGCGGCCTCGGCGAGGTCGGCGCCTTCTGGATGGAGGACCCGTTCGACTACACCGTCGCCAACCATCACGACGATGTCGGCCGCCTCACCAAGATGGCGCTGGTGCCGATCGCCTCGGGCGGCAACGTCTATACGCGCTACGACGTGCGCAACCTGTTCGAGCGCGGCGGCGTCGACTTCATCACGCCGGACGCGGTGAAGTGCGGCGGCATCTCCGAAGCGATGAAGGTCGCGCATCTGGCCAGCGCCGCCAACGTTCTGGTCGCGCCGCACACGCTGAACGGCCTCGGCCAGGTCGCCAACGTCCACTTCGCGGCGGCGATCCCCTCGCATGTGCGCGCCCATGTCGAATGGGACCCGGGCTCCAACAACCCGCTGCGCGACGACATGCTGACCAACCCCATCAAGGTGGTGGACGGCTTCCTGAAGGTGCCGACCGGCCCGGGCCTCGGCACCGACCTGAAGTGGGACGTGGTGCGCCAGCTTCCCTTCAGCACCGGCGAGGAGATCAAGGGGCACGGCAAGCGCCGCTCGCGTCGCTGGAACCAGTCCGCCGCCGCGCCGGCGCCCTCGAAGGCCGCCGAGCCGGTCAACGCCTGAACGGACACGTCCACTCATGCCCGGGGGAGCCGTCGAGGCTCCCCCTTTTTTCGTGAAGCCGCCGTCCGCGGGGCGCCGGCCGCTCAGCGCGCCGAGGCCATCATGTGCAGGCGGTATTCGCCCTGCCGCTCCAGCATCCAGCCGGGATATTCGGACGGCAGCGCGCTCGCCGCGTCGAGCGCCGCGAGTTCCCCGTCCGACAGGCGCACCTCGACCGCGGCGAGGTTGTCGGCGAGCTGGTCCGGCCGCTTGGCGCCGATGATGACGCTCGTGACCACCTGCTGGTGCAGCAGCCAGGCGAGCGCGATCTGCGCGACGCTCACGCCATGGGCGTCGGCGATCGGGCGCATGGCGTCGATCACCGCATAGCCGCGCTCCCGGTTCACCGGCGGGAAGTCGAAGCTCGCGCGGCGCCCTTCGCTGGCGCCCTCGTCGGCCCGGCTGTACTTGCCCGAGAGCAGGCCGCCGGCGAGCGGGCTCCACACCATCAGCCCCAGCCCCTCGGACTTCAGCATCGGCACGATCTCGCGCTCGAGGTCGCGTCCGGCGAGCGTGTAATAGGCCTGCAGCGACAGGATCGGCGCGAGCTGCCGGGCCTCGCCGATGCCGATCGCCTTGACGATCTGCCACGCCGCCCAGTTCGAGAGGCCGATGTAGCGCACATGCCCGTGGCGCACGAGCGTGTCGAGCGCCTCCAGCGTCTCGACCAGCGGCGTCGCCGGGTCGAAGCCATGGATCTGGTAGAGGTCGATATGGTCGATCCGCAGCCGCTCCAGGCTCGCCTTGCACTGGTCGAGGATGTGCTTGCGCGAGGCGCCGCGCGCATTCGGGCCCTCGCCCATCGGGCCGAGCACCTTGGTGGCGATGACGAGGTCGTCGCGCGACAGGCCGAGATTGCGGATGGCGTTGCCGAGGATGCGCTCGCTCTCCCCGCCCGCATAGACGTTGGCGGTGTCGATGAAGTTCACGCCCGCCTCGACGGCGGCCTTCACCAGCGCGTCGGCCTCCTCCTGGCGGAGCTGGCCGATCTGGCCCCATATGCCTTCGCTGCCGCCGAAGGTCATGGTGCCGAGGCAGAGTTCGGAAACGAAAAGGCCGCTGGGGCCGAGCTGGCGATAGCGCATGGTCACGCTCCTTGTGCCGGGAAACGGGGTCGCCAAGAAATAGGCGCCGAGGGGCCCCCGCCGCGACGCGGATCGTCGCAGTCTCTTGCCCGATTCTCTCAATCGCGCATTTGCGACTTTTCCCGTGCGCGTCCTGCGCTAGGAGTGGAGGCATGAACGACGATCTCCTGCGCCGTCCCCGCGAGCTGCTGCTGAAGCAATGGCGATGCTTCGGCCGCGAGACCCCGCTCGACGGGCTCACCTTCACGGTAGCCGAGGCGCCATCGGGCCTCATCCATTCGGTCTACCGCACCTCGTTCTGCGGCGTGCTGCAGGGCGCCAAGCTCAGCCTGCTGGGCGACCGGGCCTTTCGCTACGATACCGGCAAGTGCCTCGTCGCCTCGATGGACCTGCCCATCACCGCCCAGATCGTCGAGGCCAGCGCCGAGCGGCCCTACATGGCGTTCAGCCTCGCCATCGACCCGGCGATGATCGCCGAGCTGCTGCTGGACGAGCCCGAGCTGCCGGGCGCCGCCACACTGACCACCATCGCGGTGGGGCAGATGGAGGCGGAGCTCGTCGACCCGCTGGCACGGCTGTTCGCGCTGCTCGACCGGCCGCGCGACCTCGCGGTGCTGGCGCCGCTGATCCGGCGCGAGATCGTCTGGCGGCTGCTCAACGGCCCGCACGGGGCGATGCTGCGGCAGGTCGGCCTCGCCGACAGCCGCATGGCGCGGATCGCCCGCGCCGTGGCGTGGATCCGCGACCACTATGCCGAGCCGCTCACCGTGCCCGACCTCGCCGCGCGGGCGGGCATGAGCGTGGCGAGCTTCCACCGCCATTTCCGCGCCGCCACCACCATGTCGCCGATCCGGTTCCAGAAGCAGATCCGGCTGCAGGAGGCGCGGCGCATGCTGCTGAGCGAGGGGATGGAGGTCGCCGCCATCGGCTTCTCCATCGGCTATGAGAGCCCCTCGCAGTTCAGCCGCGACTATCGCCGCCAGTTCGGCGAGCCGCCCGGCCGCGACGGGGCGATGATCCGCGCCGGCGTGCTGGCCCCGCCCGCGCCGTGGGAGGCGGCCCGGCGGCCGGCGGAAACGCTCTAGATCAGTGCGTGCGAGCGCTTTCCGCGCCCGGAAGCGCGCTCATAGATGGCCGGCGCGGCGCAACAGGGCGCGGGCGGCCGGCGGCATGACGAGCAGCGTCACCAGCATGCGGGTAGCCTGCACCGCGAGCACGAAGGCGAGGTTGGCCTTGATGCCGGTGGCGATGATAGCCACCGTGTCGATCCCGCCCGGGCTCATGGCGAGGTAGCACGTCATCGGGTCGAGCCCGAACATCAGCGACACCGCGACGGCAACGAGCCCGCACAGGGCGATGAGCGCCACCGTCGCCGCAATGAGCTGCGGCAGCCGCGCCAGCACCGCGCGCAGCAGGCGCGGCTCGAAGCGCAGCCCGACGCTCCAGCCGATCAGCGCATAGCCGGCGAGGAGCACCGCCTGCGGCATGGCGAGGTGCAGCCCGAACACCGCCTGCACGGCGATGCCGATCAGCATCGGCAGCAGCATCGCCCCCGCCGGGATGGGCAGGAAACGAGCGGCGACCAGACCGAGCACATAGACGCCCGCGCCGACCGCATAGGGCCCGTAGGCACCGTCGGCATGGGCCACCGGAACCGGCGCCGCACCGGGCGTGGAGAGATAATGCGCGACCATCGCCGCGGTGGCGGCGACGCTCGCCACGCGCAGATACTGCATGAAGGCGACGAGCCGCGCATCGGCGCCCGACGCATCGGCGATCGCGATCATCGCCGAGGCGCCGCCCGGCAGCATGCCCCACACCGCCGCGCGCACGTCGACCGTGCCGGTAACGACGAGCGCCTTGGCGATCAGAAGGCTCACCGTGAGCGTCAGCGCGCTGGCGACGACCACCTCGGTCGCATAGTCGGGAATGGCGAGCAGCACCTCGGCGGGCAGGGTGCTGGCGATCAGGCAGCCGACCGCGCACTGCCCGGCATGGAAGAAGCCGCGCGACACGCGGATGCGGTGCTCGATGCCGCAGAACGCCGCCGCCGCGAACATCGGGCCGAGCAACCCGCCGGCGGGCACCTCGAAATGGAGAAAGGCGGCGGTGACCACCACCGTGACGGCCAGCACCGCTGCCCATTGCAGGCCGGGCGGCGAGGCGGCGAAACGGGCGGCGAAGCCGGGGGGTGTACCGGGGCCGTCGGAAGAAGGATCGCGCTTCGCCATCTCAGCAAAGCCCCCACGCCGGAAGGCGCCGAACGTCGGCGCCCGGGCGGCGACGGGTGCGGATGCGCCGGAAATCGTCGCGGCCGGCGCTCCTGGGAAGGGCGCCGAAGGTGGCAGTCGGAAAGCGTGGGTGCATTGGCTGGCGTGTTGGACTACGGCATGGACGGAACGGGTAGTCCAAGCGGAATCGAGAATATACGATATCGACCCGCCGAAAAGTCATGGCGGACGGACGGCCATTGTGCCGGCGCGTCCACCTCCGCCAGCCGCAAGCGCCGGAAAGACTTGGCATCCGGCCATCCGCGGCGCGGCCGACCGGCGCCGCGACCCGCTTCAGACCCCCGATATTTGCATAGGTGTAATGCGCAATTACCCGGGGCGAAGGGTGCCGGGCGGCCGGCATCGTGCCGTCGCCCCGTCCTCACGCGCCGGCCGGCGCGGCCTAGTCCTCCAGATCCTCGCTCTCGATGTCCGAGGAGAGTTCGGGCGAGGCTTCCTTGGTCGGCTGGTGGGTGAAGCCCTTGAGGTTGGCGGTCGGCTGGAAATCGCGCGTGATCTCGACCGGGCTCAGCACATAGGCCGTCACCAGCTCGGCGAGCGAGCGCAGAGCGTGCATGTGGATGCGCTCATAGCCGTGCGAGCCGTCGACGCCGAAGGTGATGAGCGCCGTGCGCACATCCGCGCCCGCCACCACCGCGCTCGCCGAATCCGAACGGTAATAGCGGAACACGTCCTTCTGGTAGCGGATGTCGTTGGTCTGGCACAATTCCTTGAGCTTCTTGGTGAGGTGGTAGTCGAACGGCCCGCTCTGGTCGGCGGTGGAGATGGTCACGCCGAACTCGTCGGAGTTCTGCCCCGGCGCGGTGGTGCCGTTGTCGATCACCACCAGCGAGGCGACGTCGGCCGTCAGCACCGAGGACGCGCCCACCCCCACCTCCTCGGCGATGGTGAACAGCCAGTGGATGTCCACCGGCGTCTCCGCCTTCTCGTCGTGAATCGCCTTCAGCGCCGCCAGCATCACCGCGACGCCTGCCTTGTTGTCGAGATGGCGGGAGACGATGAAGCCGCTGTCGAGGAACTCGGCCTGCGGGTCGATGGCGACGATGTCGCCGACCTCGATGCCGAGATGGGCGAGATCGCCGGCGTTACGGGCCCGCGCATCCACCCGCATCTCGACGAAGTCCCAGCCGATCGGGAGCTGATCCACCTCGTCGTTGAAGGTATGGCCAGACGCTTTCAGCGGCAGGATGGTGCCGCGATAGCCGCCCTTCTCGGTGAAGACCGTGGTGCGCGCGCCCTCGGCGAAGCGCGCCGACCACGTGCCGATCGGCACCAGCGCGAGCCGGCCGTTCTCCTTGAGGAACTTCACCTGCGCGCCCAGCGTGTCGACATGGGCGACCAGCGCCCGCGCACCCAGATGCGTGCCGCCATGGCGCACCGCGCGGATCGCGCCGCGCCGGGTCAGCTCGACATTGAGGCCGAAGCCCGCCAACTCCTTGGCGACGAAGCGGACGATGGTATCGGTGTAGCCCGTGGGGCTGGGGATCGAGAGCAGCTTCTTGAGGATCTTGGCGAGATAGTCGGCGTCGATGGTCAGGCGTGTCATTACTCCGCTCTCGCTTGGGGCGCCTCCAGCACCTGGCGCACGCTAGCGGGGATGGCCAGCGGGAACAACAGATCGATGAAGCGCTCGGCCGTCGGCTGCGGCTCGTGGTTAGCGAGGCCCGGGCGCTCATTGGCTTCGATGAAGGCATAGCCGGGCTGCATCGGCGACTTCACCATCAGGTCGACGCCCACCACCGGGATGTCGATGGCGCGGGCGACCTTCACCCCGGCATCGACGAGCAGCGGATGCACCACGTCGGTGACGTCGTGGATGGTGCCGCCGGTATGCAGGTTGGCGGTGCGGCGCACCTTCAGCTCCTGGCCCGCCGGCAGCACCGCGTCGAAGGCGAAGCCCGCGTCGCGCACGGTGCGCTCGGTCTCGCCGTCGCAGGGAATGCGCGATTCGCCCCCGGTCGCCGCCGCGCGGCGCCGGCTCTGAGACTCGATCAGCTCGCGCACCGTGCTGCGCCCGTCGCCGACCACGGCCGCCGGCCGCCGGATCGCCGCCGCCACGACCTTGAAATTGATGACCACGAGGCGCAGGTCCTCGCCCTCCACGCATTCCTCGACCAGCACCTCGCTCGACACCCGGCGCGCCTCGCCGATCGCGGTCTTGAGCTCGGCCAGAGACGTGATTCCGACCGAGATGCCCTGCCCCTGCTCGCCATGGGCCGGCTTCACGACCAGCCGCCCGTGGCGCTCGAGAAAGGCGACCATCTCCTCCATCGGCACGGCGGTGGTGATCTGCTCGGGCACGCGCACGCCGGCCTCGGCGACGATGCGGCTCGTCACGGCCTTGTCGTCGCAGATCGACATCGCCACTGCCGAAGTCAGCTCCGACAGGCTCTCGCGGCAGCGCACCGAGCGCGCTCCGTAGGTCAGGCGGAAGAAGCCGCTCGCGGCGTCGATCGCCTCCACCACGATGCCGCGCCGGCGCGCCTCGTTGATGATGATGCGAGCATAGGGGTTGAAGCCCTCGAGCAGCTCGGGACCGGCGAACAGCTTCTCGTTGATCGGGTTCTTCCGCTTCACCGTGAAGTAGGGCACCCGCGCGAAGCCGAGCTTCTCGTAGAGCGCGATCGCCTGCGCGTTGTCGTGCATCACCGAGAGGTCGAGGAAGGCCGCGCCGGCTTCCGCCAGATGCTCCGCAAGCCGGCGCACCAGCGCCTCGCCGATGCCAGGCTGGCGCGCCTGCGGGTCCACGGCGAGGCACCACAGCGAGGCGCCGCGCTCGGGATCGTCGAAGGCGCGCACATGGTCGACGCCGGTCACGGTGCCGACTACCTGATGCGTCGTCTCGTCCTCGGCCACGAGATAGACGATCGGATCGGGGTCGCGCTCCCTGTCGAAGAACTGCGGGGGCACCGTCACCATGCTGCGGGCGGCGTAGATGCGGTTGATCGCCTCCGCGTCGGCCGGCGTCTCCACCGGCCGGATGACGAAGCCCGACAGCGGCCGGTCCGAGGGGCGGTAGGCGGAAAGGTCCAACCGGTAGGTATGGGAGGGGTCGAGGAACACCTCCTGTGGGGCATGGGCCAGCAGCACGTGCGGGTCGAGCACATAGACCGCGATGTCGCGCCGGTCCGGCCCCTCTTCGCGCAGCGTCTCCAGAAGGTCGGACAGCTTCTCGAAGGTCTGGCCGAAGATCAGCCGTCCCCAGCCGACGTCGAATGCGCAATTGGGCGTCACGTCGTTCCCCCTCCTTTGCGCTCAGATGCCGTGCGACTGGAGCCACATCTCCAGAAGCGCGACCTGCCAGAGCTCGGAGCCGCGCAGCGGCGTGATGTGCGACACCGGGTCGGCGAACAGCGTGTCGAGATAGCCCTGCCGGAACAGGCCGCGCTCGCGCGCCTTCTGCGAACCCAGCACGTCCTGCACCATGGTGAGGTACTCGCCGGAGATGTATTTGAGCTGCGGCACCGGGAAATAGCCCTTCGGCCGGTCGATCACCTCGTGCGGCACCACGAGCCGCGCCGCCTCCTTGAGCACGCCCTTGCCGCCATGGGCGAGCTTGAACTCGGGCGGGATGGTCGCGGCGAGTTCGACCAGCTCGTGGTCGAGGAAGGGCACGCGGGCCTCGAGGCCCCAGGCCATGGTCATGTTGTCGACCCGCTTGACCGGGTCGTCGACCAGCATCACCTGCGAATCGAGCCTCAGCGCCCGGTCGACCGGCGTCGCCGCGCCCTCGGCCAGCAGATGAGCGGCGACGAGGTCGCGGCTGGCATCGGTGTCGGCGATCCAGTCGTCGCCGAGCTGGCGCGCGAGCGTCGCGTGGTCGCGGTCGAAGAACACCTTGGCGTAGTCGCCGACCACGTCGTTGCTGTTCGCCAGCGGCGGGTACCAATGATAGCCGGCGAACACCTCGTCCGCGCCCTGGCCGGACTGCACCACCTTGATCGACTTCGCCACCTCCCGCGACAGAAGGTAGAAGCCGATATTGTCGTAGGAGACCATCGGCTCCGACATGGCGTGGATGGTGTCGGGCAGCGCGCCCATCAGGTCGCTGGAGGGCACGAAGATCTTGTGGTGGTCGGTGGCGAACCGCTTGGCGATGAGGTCGGAATAGATGAACTCGTCGCCCTTCTCGCCATTGGCTTCCTCGAAGCCGATGGAGAAGGTGGCGAGGTCCTTCTGCCCCTCTTCCGCCAGCAGCCCGACGATGATGGACGAATCCACCCCGCCCGAAAGCAGCACGCCCACCGGCACGTCGGCGACCATGCGCCGGCGCACGGCGGTGCGCAGCGCATCGAGCACCCGGTCGCGCCAGTCGTTGGCGGTGAGGCCGGAATCCTCCGCCCGGCGCCGATAGGGCGGCGCCCAGTAGACCGTGTCCTTGTAGCTGCCGTCCGGCGCGTAGCGGCGCACCGTCGCCGGCGGCAGCTTGCGCACGCCCTTGAGGATGGTGCGCGGGGGCGGCACCACGGCGTGGAAGCTCATATAGTTGTGGAGCGCGTCGCGATCGATCGAGGTGTCCACGTCGCCCGCCGCCAGCAGCGCCGGCAGGCTGGAGGCGAAGCGCAGCGTGCCGCCCTTGTGCGAATAGTAGAGCGGCTTGATGCCGAAGCGGTCGCGCGCCAGCGTCACCGCGCCGGTGTCGCGCTCGACGATGGCGAAGGCGAACATGCCGTGGAAGCGCTCCACGCAGGCCGGACCCCAGGCATGGTAGGCCTTGAGGATGACCTCGGTGTCGCCATGGGAGAAGAAGCGGTAGCCCTTCGCCTCCAGCGCGGCGCGCAGCTCGGGGTAGTTGTAGATGCAGCCGTTGAAGGTCAGCGTGAGGCCGAGATCGGGGTCCACCATGGGCTGGGCGGCCTTGTCCGACAGATCGATGATCTTGAGGCGCCGGTGGCCGAGCGCGGCCGCGCCGCGCGCCTCCACCCCGGCGCCGTCGGGCCCGCGCGGCGCCAATACGTCCATCATCGAGGCGATGGCGCGCGTATCGGCGAATGTTCCATCAAAGCGAATCTCCCCGGCAATCCCGCACATGCTGGTTCTCTGTCTCCTTCAGGCTGAAACAATGAAGAGTGGCGTATCGGATGATTGTGAGCGTTTGACGATCCTTAGCAAAAATACAGCACGAGACCAAACCTTCACCGATGGACAGCACCCTCGCGACTTGTCGGCCGGCGCAATATGTCTTCGCGCCGGCAGGGAAGAACCATCGGAGGCCGAAAAAGTTCACGCGCGTGGTGAGATGGCCGCCGCACCGGCCGGAATCGCGTGCGGCGCTACGGGGACGCGGGCAGCGATGAGCGGGACGCGCGCGGCCCGGCCTATTCGGCGCGCCCGCAGACGGCGTAAGTTCCTGCAGCTACAGGACAATAGGTTATGTTGGCGAGATAGCCGGACGAACGGCGCAGCGCCGCGAGATCGGCGTCGGTGATGCGGTAGCCGGAGGGATGGCCGAGCTGCGCGTCGTCGCGAAACGCGTCGAGCGCCTCCATCACCGCCAGCGGCGGGGACGGGGAGGCGGGAAGATAGCGCAGCGCGACGAGCAGCCGCGCCGCCTCGGCCAGCGTCGCCTCGGGAATGGGCGATCGGCGCTCGACCAGCGTCGGCGGCACGGCGTCGGTCCATCGCGCGTTGAGGAACGAGCGCCCGTCGCCGACCGCGCAGGAGCGGCCGGCATAGACCAGCAGCGTCAGTCCCTCGTCCATCTCGAGCGTCACGCGGTAGGGGCGGCAGACCTCGGTGCATTCGTTGCAGACCTGCCCGGTGCGCCGGGAGACGGCCTTTTCCGGCACCACGGTCGCCTGGACGCGCGGCGACAGCGGCCCGGCGAGAGGCCGCCCCGAGGCGCCCTTCGCCACCGCGTCGCCGACCAGCGCGCGCAGCGCCGCGCGCTCGCCCTCGCTCAGCTCCTGCTGGCCGAGGGCAAGGCGCGCCGGCGGCAGGAAGAGCGCGGCGAGCAGCGCCGCCGCGAGGGCGAGGGCGCGCCCCCTCATCGCGTGCACCGCACCTTCACCACCGCGTTCGCGACCTGACGGCTCGCGGGCACGCCGCCGGCATAGCGGGCGATGTCGGGATCAGCGGCGTGCACCGGCGAGGCGAAGGCCCTGCGCGCATCGCGGGTCAGTCGCCCGGACAATACGCCGACCACGGCGCCCTCACGCTCGCTCACCGGCCCGCCCGAGAGGCCGTGGGGCAGCGGGCGCGGCAGGTCAAGCATGAGGATCGCGTCGCCGGCCCCCGGCGCGAGCTTGGCCTCGTAGGACTGCGGGAGCGCGTCGCCGGGATCGTCGGCGCGGTAGCCGTGGACGCCGAGCCGCAGCTCGGGGCGGAAGGGAGAGAGGGCGGCGAATTGGTCGCTCGCCTGCTGCGTCACCAGCACCGCGATGTCGCGGTCGCCATTGATGTAGTCCGGCCGCGCCATGGCGTAGCCGAAAAGCGGGCTCTCCACCGAATAGGCGGCGCAGCCGCTGAGCACATGGGCGCTGGTCAGCACCGCGCGGGGGCCGATGAAGACGCCCGAGGCGGCGACGACCGCGTTCTCCGCCAGCCCCTCGCGGGCCGCCTGCCGGTAGGATTCGCGCAGCAGGTTCACCTCGCCACGGGCCGGGCCGCCGGACGCCCAAAGCCACGCAGTGGCAAGGAGCGCCGTGACGAGGAGCGCCGCGGCGAGAAGCACGCCCCGGCCGGCATCGAGCCGGCCGGGGGACCCGTGGGGCGGGCGCGGGGCGCTCATGCGCGTCAGCCGCAGACCGTGGTTTCCCCGGAGATCGGCTCGCCGTTCTTGAAGTAGAGCTCCTTCACCACCCGGCACTGGCGCCCGCCCTGGTTCACCGCGCGCAGCGGGGTGATGGTGCCGCTGTTGCCGGTCTGCGGGTTCTTCCACGAGACGGTGCCGGAGCTGCGCCGCGCCTGCTCGAGCGCCGCCTGCCGGCGGGCACGGTCGCGCTCGTCGATCTGCGCGCCGATGGCACCGCCGATGATCGCGCCGGCGCCCGCAAGGGCGAGGCAGGCGCCCGGCTTGCCGCCCAGCGCCGCGCAGCCCAGCCCGCCTACGGCCGCGCCGAGGCCGGCGCCGACGATGGCGTTCTGGTGGTCCGTGCCCGTGGTCTGGCAGGCGGCGAGCAGCGGAGGCAGCAGGGCAAGGATGACCCAGGTTCGGAATGTGGTCGCGGCACTCATCGTCTTCTCCGGTGGGGTTGAGGAAAGCGGCAGTCACGAAAGCGGGGGCGGCGGGGGAGGCACCGGAGCGGCCGGCGCCAGCAGCCCTTTCAGTGCCGGCACCTCGCCGACGGTGACCCAGGCCTGCGTTCCTTCCGGGCAGACCTTCAGCTCGGCGCTGAGCTGGCCGAGCTCGGCCAGCATGCGGAAGGCGGAGGCGTCATAGGGGCCGGCGACCTGCCCTTCCGCGTTGAACAGCCAGTAGCGCTGGGCCGGCGGCGCCGGCGGGGAGATGCCCGGAGAGACCCCGGCGCCCGGCAAAGCCACGGCGACGCCGTTCGGCCCCGCGTGGTCGGCCGCGCCGGCGCCCGACGCGATGCGCGCCAGCGTCGCCTCGTCGAAGCGGCTCCAGTTGACGGTGCGCTTGTCGGTGGCGCGCCGGTGCGACGGCGCCTCGGGGTCGCGCGACACCTCGGGGTCGTCGACATCGTCCAGCGTGCCGGCAATGGCGGTGGTCCAGTCGGGCACCGCGTCCAACAGGTTCTCCAGCGCGGCGCCGGCGGCGAGATCGCCCGGCAGCGCGCCCCCCGTCTGGCGCGACTGGTTCAGGTACTGCTCGGCAAGGGCGATGCAGGTGTGGAAGCCGATGCCGCCGCGATTGCGCGTCGCCCCCTTCTGATCGACCTCGATCCGCAGCTCGGTATAGACGCGCTTGGCGTACCACTGCGCGAGCGCGGCCAGCGCCAGGAACTCGATCGCCCCCAGCCGGCCGAGGCGGCGCTTGACCTGCTCCTGGAGCTGGGTCTGCTGGTTGGCCATGAAGCCGCGCCGGCGCAGATATTTCTCGCTGCCGATGCGGCTCCAGTCGCCGCGCGCGACCTCGAGCTCGTAGATCTGGCGCGCCGGATCGAAGCGCAGCACACCGAGCATCACGCCCTCGATGAACAGCTTGGTCCGGGAGACGAGGTCCTCCAGCGCCGCCTTGTCCGGCACCACCGGGTCGGGAAAGCGCAGATAGTCGACATGGTTGTGCAGCGGCTGGCTGTCGGGCTTGCCCTGCTCCTTGAGATAGGAGAGCTGCCATTCCGACTTCAGCGAGGCGATGGCATCGAGGGGAATGCCCGAAAGCTCGCAATAGCAGACGATGCGGCCGGGAACGCCGGATTCCTCGTAGTTGATCGAGGTGATGCCGGCCTGCGTCGGCAGGCGCGAGCGCAGCATCTCGTCGAATTCGGCGCGGAACGAGCGCGCGCCGTCGACCGCGATCAGCAGCTTGAAGTTCTCGTTGCCGGGGCGATAGCCGCGGCTGAAATCGGTGTGAATCCACGGCAGGGCCCGCACGACCAGCAGCTCCATCAGCCGCTGCTGCCGGGCGAGCGGCAATTGCCGCAGCGCGTCGATCACCGAGGGAATGCGCTCGCGGTACTGGCCGAGGCGCTTGTTGCTGACTGAGCGCAGCAGGCCGAGGATCTCGAGCCGGCCCTCGTCGCTGTCGAGCCGGGCGAAGATCTCGCGCGAGCCGCCGATGCTCTCGAACGCCTCGCGCGCCCAGGCGAGCTGGGCCTCGCCATCCTCCGGCGGCAGTTCGACCCCCTTGTCGCGGATGACGAAGAAGGTCCCGCCGTCGCCGCGCGCCAATGCGTCCTGCAGGCGCAGCGTGTCGGCGTCCAGCACCGCCAGCAGGCTGCGCACCCGCTTGCGCCCGGCCTGGAACTCGCCGATCAGCCCGCTCCAGCTCGTCTCGCCGCGCTCGTCCATGTCCTGCGGCACGCCGAGGAACTGGGCGACGTGCTCCAGCAGCACCACCGCCTCGCGGCAGGCGATGGCGCGCAGCCGCGCCTGCAGCATGGCGATGAGGTCGTCGCGCACCTGGTTGAGGTACTTCTCGCTCGCCTTGCGCCCGCCGCCGGTGAGGAAGGAGCTCTGGGCCGCCTGCTGGAGACGGTCGATCGAGGCCTGGAGCTGCTCGGCATTGAGCCAGCTGGCGCGCTGGGCATAGGCCTCCTCGGCCGCCCGCAGGCGGGCGATGATGCCGCCGCCGGCATCGTCGAGCCGGGCGTGCAGCTTGGCGACGAGGTCGATCGTGTATTCGAGCCCGCCGCGCTCCTGGTCGTCGAGCAGCCGGTAGAGTTCGGCATAGAGCCCGCCCTCCTCGAGGTTGCGGCTGAGCAGCGCCGTCTCGAAGCGCTCGCGTGCGTGGGCGACTTCGGCGCCCTTCGGGCCATAGGCAGTGCCGGTGCCGACCCGCCCGTCGACGTCGCGCTGGCGCATCGCGACGATGCGGCGGACCTCGCCCTCCCAGGCCCTGTGGTCGGGAACGCGGCCGAGCAGGCCGGCGAAATCCTGTTCCACCTCGGCCGAGACCATGCCCGTGATGGCGCTCTTGTCCTCGCGCAGCAGGATGTAGTCGACCAGCGCGAAATCGGTGATCGGCTGCTGGGCGAAGCGCGCGCGCTCGTCATAGTCGTCGACGAAGGCCTTGGGCGTGATCCGCATCCAGTCCTGCAGGAACTGGTCGCGCTGCTCCGTGGTCGCGGTCTTCTGCGCGCTGTCGAGCGCCATGCCGAAGAAGGCGCGCACCATGGCCGCGTTGTTGCGCGCCAGATGCTCCTCCACCTGCACGCTGGCGTTCGACATCACCATCGTCTGGCCGATGGCGGAATAGGCGCGCGAATAGGAGAGCCCGTCCTTCAGCCATTCCGGCAGGCTCGGGAAGTAGCGCCCGAGCTTGTGCTGCTGCTGGTTGACGCCCACCGAGCGCTTGCGCCGGGCGAAGTCGCTGGAGCCGAAATCCTCGAACAGGATGTCGGCTACCATGTCGAACACGTCTTCCTTGTTGCCGGTCTGCTGGCCGGCGATGTTCTCGCGGTCGAACAGGTAGACGTCGCTGTAGGGCGTGCGCACCTCGGCGCCGGGTCGCTCGAGGTCGGTCCAGCGCTGCACATAGGGCGGGTTGCGCGAGCCGAGCATGGCGAATTCGAGCTCGGACAGCGCGGCATAGGTGTTGGCGAAGACGCGGTCCTTGTTGGCGTCCTTGTAGCCGCCCGGCAGCATGAGGAAGAGATCGACCTGGTCCGGGCTCGGCGAGCGCATCGAGCGCAGCGCGTAGCCGACGTCGATGAAGGCGCCCGAGCCGGTGCCGCCGGCGCTCGAGGCGACCACGACGATGCGCAGCTGCGGCGTCGTCTTCAGCCCCAGCCCCTGCAGCAGCACGTCGTTGGTCACGTTCTGCATGACCCGGTCGGCCTGCGAGCGCACCAGGTCCATGAAGTGCGAATATTCGTGGTAGAACAGCAGCCGCGAGATGCTGCGGACCTGGCCGGCACCCTTCTCGGTGTCGAACTTGTCGAGGTCGCCGCGCGGCAGCCATTCCTTGATGATCGGGTAGTTGTCGATCTCCGCCATGTAGTGGGCGGTATCGACCTTCTTCTGGATCGCCTCCCCCTTGGAGAAGGCGACGCGCGAGGCGAGCAGGTCGCTCGTCGCCGCGCGCCCGCTCTCGCGCGCCTCGCCGGTGTCGGTGTCGAAATAGATGAACCGCGCCGGCGGGAACTCGTCGAGGCTCATCACGCTGCGGCCGGACCAGTTGTGCTGGAGGATGCGCCGGCGCAGGCGCAGCAGGATCTCCATGCCCGTGCCGCCCAGCGCGATGAAGACGGTCGGCATCACGTCGCGCAGGGTCTCGGACCTGTCGGCCTGCGCGAATGCTCCATTGGCCTCGGCCATGGTCGTGCTCCTCTCGTGGCGGGGCTAGCGGCGGGTGTTGAGGGCGAGGCTGCGCTTGCGGATGAAGAGGATCAGCAGCAGCAGCGAGAGCGCCGCCGCCGGGCCGACGACGACGTAGCGCAGCCACAGCCCGCCCAGCGTCGCGGCGATCACCACCAGGCTGGTGAAGGCGAGCCAGGTGAACAGCAGCCACCCCGCCTCCGACGCCGGCCCCGGCGCCGCGTAGCGCGTCTGCAGCCCGCGGGTGACGGAGAGCTTGACGAAGAAGAACGGCACCAGCAGCGCCACGAACAGCCCGGCCGCGGCGATCATCTCCCCGGTCGAGACCGCGCGCGGCAGGGCGAACAGGTCGCCGGCAATCGAACGGGAAATCTCGATCTTCATCGCCGGCGCGGCGGGAGCCTGAGACGCGGGGGGCTGGGCCTGCTGGGGCGAGCCGGACGGCGATGCGGGCGTGCCGTTCGGCGCCGGGATCCTGAAGTCGCTCTGGGCAAGGCGGAGGGGTTGGGTTGTCATGTCGCGAGCCTGGTGACGGGGAGTTCTCAGGAAAGGATGGAGGGGCGGCCGAAGGCCCGGCCCCGCACGATGTGCGCGCGCCCGTCGCCGCCGGTGAGCGTCAGCTTCTGCCCCGGGCGCAGGCGCACGCGGTGCGGCGTGCCGGCGACGTCGACGACGTGGTTGCGCGGGCGCAGCAGCAGCAGCGGCACGGCGGCAAGGCCCGCCAGCCCCAGCAGCAGCCCCCCTCCCGCCGCGTAGAGCGGCAGCGGCGAGTAGTGGAAGATCAGGCGGATCGGCACCCGCGAGACGGTGTGATCGACCGCGCGGAAGTCGAAGAAGATGGTCGGGAGCTGCTGCTCGACGAAGGCGCGGTGCCCCTCGCCGACCATCTCCCCGCCGAACACCGCCGCCGCCTTCTCGACGAAGCCGTCGTCGAGATCGAAGACGAGGTCCTGCAGGTGGATGTTGAGATAGCCGTCGACGGCGAGCTCGGTCACGAACAGGTTGGCGAGCCCGTCGGGCTTGGCCGGGCCGAGGATTTCGAGCCTGAGCGGCAGCGGATCCGAGATCGCCCCGGCGGCGAGGTTGCGCAGCCGCGCCGGGCTTTCGCCGCGGATGCTGTCGCCGCCCTCGGCGCCGGTCCACGAGGTCAGCAGGCGCGACGAGACGATCTTCTTGGGGTAGGCGATGTTGCGCACCCTTCCCGTGAAGGCGATGATCGATTCCGCGCCGCCGGGCAGGCCGTCGATCACCACCACGTCCTGCTGCGTCGATATCTCGACCCCGTCCACCGCCTGCGGCGTGACCTCGAGATCGAGCGTCTGCGGCTCCAGCGGCTTGAGGAAGATGGGCGGGTCGCTGAACAGGGCGCGCAGCGGCGTGCCGGGGCCGACGATGACGTCCAGCGCCTGCGCCGCCCGCTCGCCATAGGCGATGCCGTAGACGATGAAGCCGTTCTCGGCGAAGTTCGGTCCCCTCACCGGCATGCGCAGGGGAAAGGCAACCATGCGCGTGACATAAGGCGAGCCGCGCAGCAGGTCGTAGAAGGCGCGGGTGTTGGCCGCGACGTTCTGGTCATTGTCGGGCGAGTTCTTGTTGTTGGAGAGCATCCAGATGACGCCCTGCCCGCCCTCCAGCAGCGTGCCGATGGTCGCCTTCAGGGCGCCGACGAAATCGGCGTCGGCATAGCGCCCGTTGGGCCGGCGCGGGACGTCGATGGTGCCGAGCGCGGCGGCGATGCGGGCGCGGTCATAGGCGCCGGCGAAGAGGGTCGCGGGCGAATGCTGGCCGGGAAGCTGGCCGTCCTGGTTGAACGTCGCCACCGTGACCGGCACGTCCTCGAGCCGCGAGGCGTCGATCAGCGCCTGGGCGAGCTGAAGGAACTGGGAGTGGGCGTCGAGGAAATAAGGCTCCATCCAGCCGGAATTCTGGATGAGATAGACCTGCCGGACGGATGCTTCCCTTGATAGAGACTGCGCGCATAAAACAAGTATAAGTTGTATTATAGCCAAAAGAAAAGACTTCATTGCGCGCTAACCTCATAGGCCCTGCCGGCGCTGCCAACCACGAGGCCGGACGCACTGCACAGCACCAGAAGATCGAAGGGCGACCGCAGCTCCAGCGTGATCCGCAGCGGATAGAGCTGGCCGCCCGAATGCCAGTAGAGCGTGCCACGCCGATAGGCCTCGCCGCGCCCCGAGAGGAACGCGTCGACATCAAGCACCTCGTCGACCAGCGCGACGAGGGCGGCATCGGTCGCGCCTCTCTCGTCGGTGCGGAAGGCGACCGGCAGGATCAGCCGCCCCGCTCCCGCCTCGACGCGGAAGGTCAGCATGTCGTCGCCGGCGATGGAGGGGTAGAAATCGCGGCCGTTGTAGCGCGCCCGGCCCGCCGCCAGGTGCGGCCCGTTCAGCCGCACGCTGCGCGGGCGCGGCGTCAGGCTGGTGAAGGCATAGTCGCCGCCGACGCGGCAGAGCGCGTGGATCGTCTCTTCCACGTCCCGCAGCATCGGCGCGCCGGCGACCGGCGTCGTGCCCTTCTCGAATCCTTGCAGCCGCGCCAGCCTCGTGCCGTGCTCGGAGGTAAGGTGGAGGAAGGCGTCGGGCGCGCACCAGTAGACGTCGGGCGGCTGCGCCGTGTTCTGCACCGGCAGGGTGAAGAGCCCGTCCCAGGGGATGCCCTGCATCTCCACCGCGATCTCGTCCTCCCACGCATCCGCCGCCATGTCGTAGACGGCGATGGCGAGCGCGCCGGCGCGCCGGAGCGGGAAGGCGATGCGGTCCCGCTCGATCCGCGAAGGCGGGCCGCAAAAGCGGGCGCCGGCGAATTGCTCGATCCGCTTCACCGGCCCGGGAATGCCGTCGAGGAAGCGGCCGATGACGGCGCTCTCGGCAAGCACGGTGGCGAAGCCGAGCGGGCTGCTCGCCACGGCGAACGACGCCTTCGGCCAGCTATTCGGCGCCATCTTGTCGAGCCAGACCCATCCCGAGCCGGCTCCCGCCTGCGCGGCCTCGGCCCGGAAGAACAG
The DNA here is from genome assembly GCF_024752335.1 of Ancylobacter mangrovi. NCBI lineage: Bacteria > Pseudomonadati > Pseudomonadota > Alphaproteobacteria > Hyphomicrobiales > Xanthobacteraceae > Ancylobacter > Ancylobacter mangrovi. The sequence continues at coordinate 310,854 of NZ_JANTHY010000002.1, forward strand.
CTCGCCTTGCGCCGTGAGGCAGAACGCCCGGCTCGGCGAGCCGCTGCGGAACAGCGCCACCGCGCCTTTCGGAAGCGCCGCCGCCCGCCACCGGCTCGCGGCGAGGTCGAGCGCGGACGGCAGGCTGGCGAAGCCGTCCGCCCCCAGCGCGGGAAAGCCGCTGACGATGCCTCCCGCCCGCGGCCGGCTCAGCGGCCGGCCGGTCTGCGGGTCGAAGCGGAACGGGGCCGGATAGGCGAGGCCGGCGGCGGAGGTGGGGAGGTTGGCGAGGTCGAGGCGCTCGTCGCCCTGGTCGAAGAACGCCTCGCGCCAGTGGAAGCCCTTCGGCAGGCCGTCGCCGAACACCCACCGGATCGGCGGCTCGCCCGCGACGGGCGATGGAACCGGCCAGATCTCCTCGCCACCCGTCATCGCCCACCCGTCACGGCCGGGCCGCATAGCGCGTGACCGTCACCTGCGTCGCGCCATGGAGCGATTTGACCTCGAAATTCCGCACCCGGCTGAAATCGATGCCGAGCGGGCGCCCGCCCGCGACGAGATAGAGCCGGCCGTCGACGCGCAGGCGGAACGGCTCCAAGGCCTGCAGCGAGACGAAGGGCCGCTCGCTGTCCGGCGCGAGGTTCACCGGCACCCACTCCGCCGTGGCGAGGACGGCCCGGCTCCGGTCCGCCACCGTCGACGCGGCCGGCGGCGACGGCGACACGGTCCGCTGCGATGGGGCGGCGGCCGGCCGCGGCATGGGCGCGGGAACGGGGCCCGAAGCGGTTCTGGTCTGACGGTCGGCGGATGACGTGGCCTCCTTCCCGGCACCCCGTTCCGGGGACGAACCCGCGGCGGATCGGGACCCGCCGCCTGAGTTACCATGATACAACCAGAAGATGCTTGCCGCCGCAATTGTCAGGACCGCCGCAGCGGCAGCGCCCCATTGCGGACGGCTCCAGCCGCGAACTCCGGTCACCGTCCCGAGTGTTTGGCCAGAATTACCCGGCCGGTCGACGGCTATCGCCGGCGCTTCCGTGCGAGCCGCCTCTTCTACTTGGCTTATCGGCACGTCGAGAGGGTCGACGGCGGGCAATTCATCCGCAGGCGTCGATTCGTAAGCTTGCGCTACATCTTCGGGTACTTCCGGCGGGACGACATGCTGCTCGACCCCGCAGAACGGACAGAATCGAACGGCGATCGCCAGCTCGGACTGGCAGTCCTTGCATCGCCCCTCGATGACCCGCACGACACCATCCCCGCCGCCGTCTTTTCATCATTAAGACATCATCAATACATTGGAAGTCAACGGATTCTGTTCGTAATCCCGTTGTCGTAACTGGCGGTGAGCGGCGCTCTTCTCCGCGTTTCTGCTCAATTTCTGACCAGACGAAGCCGTGGAGCAAAACCGGACGGCCGGAGACTTCAGTCTTCGGGTGGACGCCCGGCGCTGCTTTTAGTACGAATTTCAACCTTGTCCGAACCCTCCGGCCGATGATTGCCGAGGGCATCGATGCCGCCGCCACGGGCCGCGTTATACTCGCTATGGTTGCTTAAATGTTGGGCGGATGTCGAGCCATCTCACGCATGCGTCGCGCGTGAGAACCCGCCGGCGACGGCAATGTCGCCGGCTACGCACTGCCGGCCCGCCCGGGAAACATGCTCAACGCGTCCAGGTCGCGAGCCCGTTGGTGTCGAGATAGTCGACCGTGAACGACACCGCCTTGCCGTCCTTCACCACGAAGCGCAGCGAGGATAGCGAACCGTCGGGCGCGTTCTCGGTACGGGGGCCGACCGAGAAGGCGTCGCCGTCCCAATGCGTCATGGGAAGCGCGAAGTTGCCGGGCCCGGCATGGAACACCAGCCCATCGCCCTGCTTCACGATCTCGGCGCGGCCGAAATAGCCGTTCTGGTAGGTGCCCACATAGTCGTCCAGCGCGCGGGCGGGGCCCGCATCCGCCGGCGGGCTCTTGCCGGCGAGGTCGCCGACCGGCTCGTAATAGTGGAGCAGGCGCGGATTGAGCAGGGCGAACCAGTCCCTCGTCGCCACGCCGTACTGGGCGATGTCCATGAACTGGCCGGCGATCGCCTCCGCCGCGCCGACCGGCCCGGCATTGGTCAGCACCACGATGGCGAGGTCGGCCGAGGGGAGGATCTGCACATTGGTCGCGGCGCCGAGCGTGAAGGCGCCCGAATGGCTCGCCGTGGTACGGCCATTGGCGTTGACGCCCACCCCGAAGCCGAAGCCGTAGAAGCTCGAGCGGGTGTCGAGCGCATGGCCCGGCCCGCTGAAGGCCTGCGGGCTCATGGCCGGCAGCAGCGCGGCCTCGGCGATCATCTGCTCGCCATTATGGCTTCCGCGCGCCAGCAGCAGCGTGAGCCACCGGGCGAGGTCGCTGGCGCTCGAGGAGACGCCGCCGGCCGGCGCCTGCGCGTCCGCGTCGCGCGTGTAGAGCGGTTGGAAGCGCCCGCCGACAAGCGCGTGCAGCGTCGCCCGGTTCGCCCGCTTCAGGAAATCGGCATGGCGGTAGCTGGTCGAGGCCATGCCGAGCGGCTCGAACAGCGCTTCGTCGGCGAGGTCCTCCCAGCTCCGGCCCGACGCGCGGGCCACCGCCTCGGCGCCGGTGGTGATGCCGAAATTGGCATAGTGGTAGGAGATGCGGAACGCGTCGAGCGGCAGCAGGTGCAGCCGCGCCAGGATCGCAGAGCGATCGAAGCCGATATCCTCGAGGTCGTCGCCGGCAGCAAGCGGCAGGCCGGTGCGATGCGCGTAGAAATCGCCGATGGTCGCGTGCTGCGTCACATAGGGCGAGGCGAGGCTGAACGCGGGAAGGTATTTCGCCACCTTGTCGTCCCATTTCACCACGCCTTTCGTCACCTCAATGGCGGCGACCGTGCCGGCGATCGGCTTGGAGAGCGAGGCGATCTGGAACACGGTGTCGGCGTCGACCGGGTCCGGCCTGCCGAGTTCGCGCACGCCGAAGCCGCGCAGGAAGACCGTCCTGCCGCCCTGGACCACCGCGACCGCCGCGCCGGGCACGCCGCTGCGCCCCATAATGTCGCCGACCATGTCCGGCAGCGCCGCGAGGGCCTTCTCGACGCCGCCCTTCGCCATCGGCACGACATCGTCGGGCGGAATGGGGCCGAGATCGAGCGGGATCACGTCCGGCGCCGCCGTCTGTGCCCGCGCGGGCACAGGCGTGCCGGCCATGGCGAGCGCCAGCGCAAGGCCCAGCGAGCCGGCCCACCGGAGGACCGGGGATGCCGGGAACGCTATCCCGGCGCGCGAGAGGCCGCGCCGCGCTACCGCCCCGCCATCCGCGTTCCACGCATATGAAATGCCTGACATTCGCCCGCTCCCCATCAAGCCGATCCGCCCGTAACCGGATTACAGGGCTTTGCGCCCCGTCTCCACCCGCGCTGCAAGACTCCGCGCTGCAAGACAAGGCGCGTTCCGTGGAACAGGCTATCCGCTTCCCGCAGCCTTGACCTCGCTAGTTTGACCTGGCGAGCGCCGGCCGCCGCACGAGATCCGCGCCCCGGTTGTTGCCCTCCCGCCGCGCATGGGAAGCTGCGGCGTCCGCCCGAGGGGGCCGCAGGGGAGAGAGCGGGGCATGAATCCGGCAGAGCTCGTCCACATCCTTTATCTCGTCGCCATCGTCGCCGAGGCCATGACCGCCGCGCTTGCGGCGGGGCGCCGGCAGATGGACTGGGTCGGCGTCGCCCTTCTCGGCAGCATAACCGCGCTCGGCGGCGGCTCGGTGCGCGACGTGCTGCTGGGGCGGCACCCGCTGAGCTGGGTCGAGCACCCTTCCTATCTGCTGATCACCGGCGGGGCGGCGCTGGCGACCATCGCGCTCGCCCGGCAGATGCCCCATCTGCGCCGCGTCTTCCTGTTCCTCGACGCGGTCGGGCTGGTGGTCTTCACCGTCATTGGCTGCAACGTGGCGATCGCGCTCGACATGCCGGTCGTCATCGTCATCGCCGCCGGCATGATCACCGGCTGCGTCGGCGGCGTGCTGCGCGACATGCTGTGCGCCGACATCCCGCTGTTGTTCCGCGCCGAGCTCTACGCGACGGTCTCCGTCGTCACCAGCCTGGTCTATCTCGGCGGCCAGCGGCTCGGCTTCCCGCACGATCTCGTCATGCTGGCGGCCATGGTCGTCGGGCTGGGGCTGAGGCTGCTCGCGCTGCGCTTCGGCTGGAGCATGCCCAAATTCGTCTACACCGAATCCCTGCACTGAGATCCGCGCCGGCGCCTCAGAGGAAGGTCTCCGGCATGGGCACCCACTGGCCGGCCTTGGCACGGAACTGGGGGATATGGCCGAGGCTGCGGATCAGCGCCCGGTCGGCGCCGAGCGTCGCCTGCCATTCGCGCGCCTCGGTGAGGATGACGCCGACGCCTACCACGTCCGCGCCGGCGCTGCGCAGCAGCTCGAGCGAGCCCTTCAGGCTCGAACCGGAAGCCACCACGTCGTCGACCATCACCGTCCGCTTGCCCGCCAGCAGCGGGATCGTGCGGCGGTCGAGCAGAAGGCGCTGCTCGCCCTTCGAGGTGATGGATGAGATCTTCTGCTCCAGCGCATCCTGCAGGTGGACCTTGGGCGATTTCTGCAGGATCACGTAGCGGTCGAGGCCGAGCGCGCGGCTGACCTCGATGGCGATCGGGATGCCGAGCGTCGCCGCGCCGACCACGACCTCCGGGTGGAACGGCGCCAGCTTGCTGGCAAGCCGGCGGCCGACGAACTCGCCGAACTTCACCCCGAGGTCGATCACCATCATCAGCGAGATGGCGAAGTCGTGCCTGATCGGCACGATGGGAAGATCCACGCGCATGCCGCCGACATCGGCGGTCCAGCTCTGGCCGCTCAACACCGGGCTGCCGCTCATTTGATCGCCGATCGCAGGCGAATTCCCGTCGGCCGTCATCGTGCGCGCCTCCCCCTCGTTCGGCGGGAACGCTCCACACGCGAATGCCGCCGGCTCGATTTGTGAGCCGGTATCGCCGCGCTTTCCAGTGCGATCTTGTCCAGCACGGGCGGGACGTACCGGCGGAGGGCGCGGATGTAGCCGGAAATCATTGCGCGCGAAGGCTCAAAAGGGCTGTGCCGGACATAGATCCGACATTTTCCGGGGGGATTAGCTCGCCGGTTTTTCGAATGCCGGTGCGGCAAGCCGCGCTCCGGAACCGTCCCCGATCCCTGCCTGAGGCCGCCCGCGGCGCATTCCGTCGCGGTCCGGAAATGCGCCGCCGCGGCGCGGAGATGGGAACATCGGGTGGGCCGGAGGCGTTTGCCAATCCCGCCTCACATGTTTTTCGGTCCACACCTTCCCCAGCATTTCCTAGCTTCGCCGCGCGTCAGGCGATGATTCGCGTCAAGGAGAGCCAAGTTCATGAATGCCAAGTGGTGGCAGCGGGGCATCTTCTACCAGGTCTATCCCCGCTCGTTTCAGGACACCAACGGCAACGGGATCGGCGATCTGGAGGGCATCCGCGAGCGGCTGGACTATCTGGTCAAGCTCGGCATCGACGCCATCTGGATCTCGCCCATCTATCCCTCTCCGATGGCCGACCATGGCTACGACGTGTCGGACTATTGCGGCATCGATCCGGTGTTCGGCGATTTCGAGACCTTCGACCGGCTGGTCGAGGACATCCACGCCCACGGCCTGAAGCTGGTGCTCGACTTCGTGCCGAATCACACCTCCAACCAGCATCCGTGGTTCCTGGAGAGCAGCTCCTCGCGCGACAACCCCAAGCGCGATTGGTACATCTGGCGCGATCCCGCGCCCGATGGCGGGCCGCCGAACAACTGGGTGAGCTATTTCAGCGGCTCGGGCTGGGAGTTCCACGAGCCCACCGGCCAGTACTACTACCACGCCTATCTCAAGGAGCAGCCGGACCTGAACTGGCGCAATCCCGAGGTGCGCGAGGAGATGCACAACGTGCTGCGCTTCTGGATGAAGCGCGGCGTCGACGGCTTCCGCGTCGACGTGATCTGGCACCTCATCAAGGACGCGCTGTTCCGCGACGACCCGCCGAACCCCGACTACAAGCCGGGCGACCCGGAGAACAACCGCCTGATCCAGGCCTATTCGGCCGACCAGCCCGAGGTGCACCCGGTCATCGCCGGCCTGCGCCGCGTGGTCGACGAATATCCCGACCGCGTGCTGATCGGCGAGATCTACCTGCCGGTAAGCAGGCTCGTGACCTATTACGGCGAGGATCTCGGCGGGGCGAACCTGCCCTTCAACTTCCAGCTGATCGGGGCCGGCGGCCACGCCAAGGACCTGTCCAAGATCATCATGGACTATGAGGCCGCGCTGCCGCCCGGCGGCTGGCCGAACTGGGTGCTGGGCAACCACGACCAGCCGCGCATCGCCTCGCGCATCGGGCCGGAATTCGCGCCGCTGGCGGGCATGCTGCTGCTCACCCTGCGCGGCACGCCGACCATGTATTACGGCGACGAGCTCGGCATGGAGGACGTGCCGATCCCCAAGCGCGCGACGCAGGACCCGTGGGAGATCAACGAGCCGGGCATCGGCGTCAGCCGCGACCCGGAGCGCACGCCCATGCAGTGGGACGCCTCGCCCAATGCCGGCTTCACCACCGGCACGCCCTGGCTGCCGGTGTCGCCGGACTATGCGCAGCGCAACGTCGCCACGCTCGACGCCGACCCGCGCTCCATGCTGACGCTGCATCGCCGACTGATCGAACTGCGGCGCTCGCACCCCGCGCTCGAGATGGGCTCCTACCGCACCGTCTCGGACGAGGACGAGGTGCTGGTCTATCTGCGCGAGCTCGACGAGCAGCGGGTGCTGGTCGTGCTCAATCTGAGCCGCGAGGCCCGCACCTTCACCCTGCCCGAAGAGATGAGCGCGGCCCGCGCCCTGCTCTCGACCCGGCTCGACGACCCGGACCGCTCCGGCCCCGAGGTCCGCCTGCGGGTCCACGAGGGAATCATCCTCGAAATCGAGTAAAGGCGGGGCCTTCGGGCCCCGTCTCGTCCTTGGCACGCGGATTCCGCTGCGGTAAGCTGATTCGCAGGGCAGCGGGCGGGCTGCCGGGGGCGAAGTCTTGCGGCAGGTCGTTTTCGACAGCGCGGATCTGCGTGTGGTCTGGGTACCGGCGCATTGCGACGTCGTGCGCCCGGACAATACTTGCCCCAGCGGCATGATTGCGGGGCCCGGGGCCGTGGCGAATGGCGAAATGCCTGCCCGGCCCGACGTGGTGTTCGTCACCTTCGAATCGATGATGCCGGTGCGCGACCCGGACCGCCCGGGCTTCGCCGAACACTTCCTGCAGAGCCGCGGCTACAGCGCCTATCACATGCAGCCGAAGACCAATTCCTGGTACCAGTACCAGGAAATGGCGGAGGCGCTCGCCATGGTGCGTGAGGCCATCGCGCCGGGCACACGGCTCGTCACCTACGGCTCGAGCATGGGCGGCTATGGCGCCTACCGCTTCTCCGCGCCGCTGCGCGCGGACAAGGTCATCGCCTTCTCGCCGCAATACAGCATCAACCGGTTCCGGACCTGGTGGGAGCGGCGCTGGGCCGCGGATGGCCGCCCCCTCATCTGGGACAGGCAGGCGCCGCATCACGGCGGCGACCTCTTCATCTTCTACGACCCGCTGAACACCGACCGCCACCACATACGCGGCATGCGCCGGGAGGCCGACATCCGGCCGGTGCGGATGTTTTTCAGCGGCCACGCCTCCATCGCCTATGTGCAGGAGCTCGGCTTCCTGGAGAAGGCGGTGCTCGACATCGCCGAGGACCGGTTCGACGCCGCCGCCTTCGAGGCCTTGCTGTGGGAGCGCCGGCTCGGCTCGTCCACCTACCAGCGCATGCGCCGGCGCAAGCGGACCGGGGTCCTGCGCCGGCTCAAATACGCGCTGATCGAGGCGCGGCTCGAACGCCACTTCTCCGGCACGCCCGCGCTGCCCCTGCCGGCAAAGGACGCGCCGGTGGCCGGCTGACGGCCCCGCAGGGCCAAGGCGACTTGAAACGCCAAGTCGCCTTCAGATCCAAGGCGACTTGCAGGGCTGCGGCGCGCCTCAGGCCCTCAGGGCGATGCGGTAGGCGTGGGCCGGGTAGACGCCGAGAATGCGCACCTCCTTGGAGAAGAAGCTCAGCTCCTCCAGCGCGTTCTTCAGCCCGCGGTCCTCGGGATGGCCGTCGACATCGGCGTAGAACTGGGTGGCGAAGAACTCGCCGTCGAGCTGGTAGCTCTCGAGCTTGGTCATGTTCACGCCGTTGGTGGCGAAGCCGCCCAGCGCCTTGTAGAGCGCGGCCGGCACGTTGCGCACCCGGAACACGAAGGTGGTCACGGTCGGCCCGTTATTGGCCGGCGCCCAGTCCGCCTCGCGGGCGAGGATGATGAAGCGGGTGGTGTTGTGCGCCTCGTCCTCGATGTTCTCGGCGATGATGTCGAGGCCGTAGATCTCGGCGGCGAGGCGCGAGGCGATGGCGGCCTGCGTCGGGTCGCCCTCCTCCGCCACCAGCCGCGCCGCGCCGGCGGTGTCGACGCCCACCACCGCCTTCAGCCCCAGCTTGCGGATGATGTTGCGGCACTGGCCGAGCGCCATGACGTGGCTGGTCACGCTCTTCACCGTGGCGAGCGTCGCGCCCTTCACGGCCATGAGCTGGTGCGAGAGCGGCAGGAAGAACTCGCCGGCGATGTTGAGCCCCGATGTCGGCATCAGGTGATGGATGTCGGCGACCCGGCCGGCGACGGAATTCTCGATCGGGATCATGCCGAGATCGGCCTCGCCCGCCTGCAGCGCGGCGAAGGCATCCTCGAAGGTCGCGCAGGGCACCGCCTCGAAATCGGGATAGACCTCCCGGCAGGCGATGTGGGAGTTGGCTCCCGGCTCGCCCTGGAAGACGATGGTGCGCTTGGTCATAGTGTCGTCCTCGACTCAGCGGCGAGGATCGCCCTCGCCTTCTCAAGATCGTGCGGCGTGTCGACGCCGAGCGGCACCGTGTCGACCACCGCGACGTCGATGCGCATGCCTGCCTCCAGCGCGCGCAGCTGCTCCAGCTTCTCGCGGCTCTCCAGCGGCGAGGGCGGCAGCGTGACGAAACGCTCCAGCGCCGGGCGGCGATAGGCGTAGAGCCCGATATGGTGGAACAGCGGCCCCTCGCCGAAGGGCGCCGTGGCGCGGGTGAAATAGAGCGCGCGCAGCCGGCCCGGCGCGACCTCGCTGCCGACCGCCTTCACCACGTTCGGGTTGGTGCGCTCCTCGTCGACGGTGATCTGCGCCGCCAGCGTGCCGATGTCGACCGCCGGGTCGTCGAGCAGGTCGAGCGCGGCGCGGATCAGGGCCGGGTCGATGGTGGGCAGGTCGCCCTGCACGTTGACGATGCGCGTGACCTGGCCCGCGGGGTCGACCCGCCCCAGCGCCTCGAAGATGCGGTCCGAGCCGGTGGTGTGGTCGGCGCGGGTCATCGAGACCGCGAATCCCGCCGCCTCGACCGCCGCGCGCACCCCGTCATCGTCGGTGGCGACCACAACCTTGCCGATATCTGCCGCGGCGGAACGCCGCGCCACCTCGACGATCATCGGCCGGCCGCCGACATCGGCGAGCGGCTTGCCGGGCAGACGGGTGGAGGCCATGCGGGCTGGAATCAGTATAAGCGTGTCCGTTGGGGACATTTCTCAGTGCCTTGACGGAATTCCTCAGCGGAACGGCCCACGCCGAGAGTGGCGAAACGTAGCAACCACGGCGCGGCTTATACGGGTTGCACGCCAACCGTCAAAATGATTAGTTCCGCCCGCCAATGGCGGCGGCATAACGCGGCTGGTACAGTGCGTTAGGGGTGCGGAGAACTGGCCGGACAGTTCGCCGCACCGGCGGGAGGGAGCTAAAGTTTCGATGGACAGCTTCGAGCTGAATAAGATCGCTGGGGCCGTGCTGGGCGTGTTGACCTTCACGCTCGGGCTGAATGTCTTCGCCGACATATTGTTCTCCGTTCACGAGCCGGAGAAGCCCGGCTTCGAGATCGTGGTGCAGGAAGGCTCCAGCGGCGAGGCGCAGGCCGCCGCCCCCGCCGATGTGCCGATCGCCAACCTTCTCGCCACCGCCAGCGCCGAGAAGGGCGCCAGCCAGGCCAAGAAGTGCGCCGCCTGCCACAATCTCCAGGAAGGCGCCGGCGCCAAGGTCGGTCCCGACCTCTATGGCGTGGTGGGCCGCAAGGTCGCCAGCGCTTCGGGCTTCGCCTATTCCGAGGCGATGAAGGCGCATGGCGGCGAGTGGACCTTCGAGCAGCTCAACCACTTCCTGACCAACCCGAAGAAGTACATCCCCGGCACCGCGATGGGCTTCGCCGGCCTCGCCAAGGAGAGCGACCGCGCGGACCTGCTGGTCTATCTGAACACGCTGTCGCACGACCCACTGCCGCTGCCCAAGCCCGAGGCTACCCCGGCCGCCGCCGAAGGCGCGGCTCCGGCTGAGGGCGCGGCTCCTGCCGAGAAGGCGACGCCGGATGCCGGCGGCACCACCCCCGCCGCGGGCGCTCCCGCCCCGGCCGAGGGTGCCGCGCCGACCGAAAAGCCGGCCGAGGCGCAGCCGGCCCCGAGCGAGCCCGCTTCCGGCGAGCCCGGCGGCAACACGCCGCCGACCGAGGGCGCTCCCGCGCCTGCCAACCCCTGAGCGCCGCGTCCGGGCCGCGACCGCATGGCCCGGACAACGACGCCATTTCACGATCACGTCAGGCCGGTGGCGCTTCGCGCCCCGGCCTTATTCTTTTCCGAAGGTAACGGTTCATAGTCCCCGCCGACCCGCGCGTCCCGGCGCGCGACGGGCCGGCCCCGTTTCATCCGCGCGCGCCCGATCGGTGCGCCTCGTCGCGGCCCCGTTGCGGCCTCTTGCCGGGCGCCGCCGACGGGCACAACGTGCCGAGCGTCACATTGCCGACGCGCCAACAGGGATAAGTGCATGACGATCCGTCCTCCCGCCCCGTCCGTCCGCCCCGGCTCCGCTACGCTCCGTCCGGCTGGCCGGACCGACCGGGAGGGCCTCGTCTGCCCGACCCGCCGCGCGCTTCTCGCCAGCACCGTGCTCGGGCTCACCTTCGCCGCGCTCCCCGCCTTCCTGCGCGGCGCCTTCGCGCAGGACGCCGCCGCCCCGAACGCCACCCCACCGGGCGCCGCTGCCGACGCGGCCAAGCCCGCGGGAGCGGCCGCCGGCGAATGGCGGCACGGGCTGTCCCTGCTCGGCTCGCCCAAATATCCCGACGGCTTCAAGCGCTTCGACTATGTGAACGCCGACGCGCCCAAGGCCGGCCTGCTGCGGCTCTCGGTCGACGGCACCTTCGATTCGCTGAACGACATCATCACCCGCGGCACCCCGGCCGCCGGCATGCAGCTCGTCTACGACACGCTCATGTCCCCCGCCCTCGACGAGGTAGCGACCGAGTACGGCCTGCTGGCGGAAGCGGTCCGCTTCCCGGCCGACTTCTCCTCCGTCACCTACCGCCTGCGCGCCGAGGCCAAATGGCATGACGGCGAGCCGGTCACGGCGGACGACGTGGTGTGGTCGTTCGAGGAGCTGATCAAGAACAACCCGCGCCAGGCCTACTATTACAGCCACGTCAAATCGGTGGCGAAGACGGGCGAGCGCGAAGTCACCTTCACCTTCGACCAGGCGGGCAACCGCGAGCTGCCGCAGATCGTCGGCCAGATCCGCATCATGCCCAAGCACTGGTGGACCGGAACCGACGCCAGCGGGCGCAAGCGCGACATCAGCCAGACCACGCTCGAAGTGCCGCTCGGCTCGGGCCCCTACAAGGTGAAGGAGGTCTCCCCCGGTCGCTCGATCTCGTTCGAGCGCGTGGCCGGCTACTGGGGCAAGGACCTGCCGGTGAATGTCGGCACCAACAATTTCGACGAGCAGCGCTACGAGTATTTCCGCGATTCGACGGTCGAGCTCGAGGCCTTCAAGGGCGACCAGTACGACTTCCGCATCGAGACCTCGGCCAAGGACTGGGCGACCGCCTACGACTTCCCGGCGGTGAAGCAGGGCCGGGTGGTCCTCGAGGAGTTCCCGATCCGCTCCTCGGGCTCCATGCAGGCCTTCATCCCCAATCTGCGCCGCGCCAAGTTCCAGGACCAGCGCGTGCGCCGGGCGCTCAACTACGCGCTCGACTTCGCGGGCATGAACCGCACCCTGTTCTACGACCAGTACAAGCGGACCACGAGCTTCTTCCAGAACACCGAGCTCGCCTCCTCCGGCCTGCCGAGCGGGCTGGAACTGGAGATCCTGAACAGCGTGAAGGACAAGGTCCCCGCGAACGTCTTCACCAAGCCCTACGAGAACCCGCCCTCGGGCGGGGAGGACGTGCGCCGCGCCAATCTGCGCGAGGCGATGAAGCTGCTGCGCGCGGCCGGCTACGACGTGAAGGGCGGCAAGCTGGTGAACGCCCAGGGCGAGCCCTTCACCATCGAGTTCCTGCTGGCGAGCCCGGCCTTCGAGCGGGTCGTGCTGTTCTACAAGCCCTCGCTGGAGCGGCTCGGCATCACCGTCACGGTGCGCCTCGTCGACACCTCGCAATACATCAACCGGCTGCGCGCGCGCGACTACGACATGATCATCACCGGCTGGGGCCAGTCGCTCTCGCCGGGCAACGAGCAGCGCGACTTCTGGGGCTCGGCCGCCGCCGACCAGGATGGCTCGAGCAACTATGCCGGCATCAAGGACCCGGGCATCGACGAGCTGATCGAGAAGGTCATCTACGCCAAGGACCGCGACGAGCTGGTGGCGGCGACCCACGCGCTCGACCGGGTGCTGCTGGCGCATGACTACGTCATTCCGAGCTGGACCTACCCCAACATCCGCACCGCGCGCTGGAACCGCTTCGGCCATCCCGAGAAGCTGCCGGAATACTCCTTCGGCTTCCCCGACATCTGGTGGTGGGATGAGGCCAAGGCGGCAAAGACCGGGGGCACGCGGTGAGCGCACGCAGCCTCCGTGTCAGCCGCCGCCACCTGCTGGCGCTCGGCGGGGCGGCCGGCGCCGCGCTGGCGCTGCCACGCCGGGTCGCCGCGCAGCAGGCGACGACGCCGGATACGGCTGCCATGCCGGGGGTGATGCCGGCGGGCGAGCGGCACGGCCTCTCGGCCTTCGGCGACCTGAAATACCCGGCCGACTTCGCCCATTTCGACTATGTCGACCCGGACGCCGCCAAGGGCGGGATGTTCTCGCAGATCGGGCCGACCGGGCTGTTCAACCAGTCGCTCCAGACCTTCAACTCGCTGAACGGCTACATTCTCAGCGGCGACGCCGCGCAGGGCATCGGCCTGATCTTCGACACGCTGATGAAGCGGGCGCTTGACGAGCCCGACGCGGTGTACGGCCTCCTCGCCAGCTCCGTGACCATCTCGCCGGACGGCACGCAGTACCGCTTCCGCTTGCGCCCGGAGGCGCGCTTCCACGACGGTACGCCGCTCACCGCCGAGGACGTCGCCTTCTCGCTGAACCTGCTGAAGGAGAAGGGGCACCCCATCATCGTGCAGAACCTGCGCGAGATGGAGAGCGTGCAGGCCGAAGGCGAGGACACGGTGCTGGTGCGCTTCACGCCGACCCGCGCGCGCGACGTGCCGCTGTTCGTCGCCTCGCTGCCGGTGTTCTCCAAGGCCTATTACGGCACCCACCCGTTCGACCAGAGCACGCTGGAGCCGCCGCTCGGCTCGGGCCCCTACAAGGTCGGCCCGTTCGAGGTCGGGCGCTACATCGCCTATGAGCGGGTGCCGGACTACTGGGCCGCCGGGCTGCCGGTGAACCGGGGCGTGAACAATTTCGACACGCTGCGCTACGAGTATTTCCGCGACCGCGAGGTCGGCTTCGAGGCCTTCAAGGCCAAGGTCTACCTGTTCCGGCAGGAGTTCACCTCCCGCACCTGGGCGACCGGCTACGACTTTCCCGCGCTCAAGGAAGGCAAGGTGAAGCAGGCCGTGCTGCCGGACACCACGCCTTCGGGCGCGCAGGGCTGGTTCCTCAACCTGCGCCGGCCGCAATTCGCCGATCCGCGCATGCGCGAGGCGCTCTCCTACGCCTTCGATTTCGAGTGGACGAACAAGTACCTGATGTTCGACGCGTACAAGCGCACCACCTCGTTCTTCGAGAATTCGGACCTCATGGCGGAAGGTCCCGCAGGGCCCGAGGAGATCGCGCTGATCGCCTCGCTGGGCGACAAGCTCACCCCGGCGGACGTCGCGGCACTGAAGGCGCCGCCCTGGTCGCCGCCGGTCTCGGACGGCTCGGGCCAGGACCGCAAGCTGCTGCGGCAGGCCACCAGGCTCCTCGCCGAAGCCGGGTTCCGGGTCGAGAGCGGCCGGCTCGTCAGCCCGGACGGCAAGCCCGTCACCATCGAGTTCCTCGACGATGAGAGCGGGCTCGAGCGCCACACCTCGACCTTCATCAAGAACCTCAAGCTGCTCGGCATCGAAGCGCATTTCCGTCTCGTCGACTCGCCGCAATATCAGCGCCGGCTGAACGATTTCGACTTCGACACCACGGTGCGGCGCTTCTCCCTCAGCACCGTGCCGGGCGAATCGCTGCGCAGCTTCTTCGGCTCGCGCGCGGCGGCGACGCCGGGCTCGAACAACCTGTCGGGCATCGCCGACCCGGTGGTCGACCTGCTGATCGACCAGGTGATCGCGGCCGACACCCGCGAGAAGATGCGCACCGCCTGCCACCTGCTCGACCGGCGCCTGCGGGCCGGGCGCTACTGGGTGCCGCACTGGTACTCGGCCGAGTTCCGCATCGCCTTCTGGGACGAGTTCGCCTGGCCGAGCGCGCCGCGCCCGGTCTATGAGCGCGCCATTCCCGACATCTGGTCGGCGCCCGGCCGGCCGGCACAGTGAGGGACGGCGATCTCCGGCCGCTCCGGCGGGCGTGCCTTCCTATGACCTAACAGGACGTTAAGTTGACGGCATGACGCGCCATGGCCACCCTGTGCGCCGCTTGCCGAGAACCGCCGGCGGAGGAAGCCCGATCGCATGCTCGCCTATATTGTCCGTCGCCTCGCGCTGATGGTGCCGACCATCGTCGGCATCATGCTGGTGTCCTTCGCGGTCGTTCAGTTCGCGCCCGGCGGGCCGGTCGAACGGGTGATCGCCCAGATCACCGGCGAGGGCGGCAATGCCACCGACCGCATCGCCGGCTCGAGCGGCGGCGATTTCGGCGGCATGCAGTCCGGCGCCGCGGCCGGCGACCCGGTCAACTCGAAATATCGCGGCGCGCAGGGTCTCGACCCCGCCTTCATCCACCAGCTCGAGAAGCAGTTCGGCTTCGACAAGCCCGCCCCCGAGCGCTTCCTGAAGATGATGTGGGACTATGCCCGCTTCGACTTCGGCCGCTCCTATTTCCGCGACATCTCGGTGATCGAGCTCATCAAGGAGAAGATGCCGGTCTCGATCTCGCTCGGCCTGTGGATGACGCTCATCACCTACACGATCTCGATCCCGCTCGGCATCGCCAAGGCGGTGCGCGACGGCTCGCGCTTCGACGTGTGGACCTCGGCGGTCATCATCGTCGGCTATGCGATACCGAGCTTCCTGTTCGCGATCCTGCTGATCATCCTGTTCGCCGGCGGCTCGTTCTTCTCGTGGTTCCCGTTGCGCGGGCTCACCTCCGACAACTGGGAGCAGCTGAGCTGGGGCGCGCGCATCCTCGACTATTTCTGGCACCTGGTGCTGCCGATCACCTCCATGGTGCTCGGCGCCTTCGCCACCATGGCGCTGCTCACCAAGAACTCGTTCCTCGACGAGATCCGCAAGCAATACGTCGTCACCGCGCGGATGAAGGGCCTGTCGGAGCGGGCGGTGCTCTACCGGCACGTGTTCCGCAACGCGATGCTGATCATCATCGCCGGCTTTCCCGGCGCCTTCGTCGCCGCCTTCTTCTCCGGCTCGCTCCTGATCGAGACCATCTTCTCGCTCGACGGGCTCGGCCTGCTCGGCTTCGAGAGCGTGCTCAACCGCGACTATCCGGTGGTGTTCGCCAATCTCTACATCTTCTCGCTGGTCGGGCTGCTGGTGAACCTCATCTCCGACCTCACCTACACCTGGGTCGATCCGCGCATCGACTTCGAGACGCGGGACGTGTGAGCCATGGACGCGTCCAACACCCAGGCCGCCGAGGCCCTGCCGGAGATGCCGGCGGCGCGCGCGCGGCTGTCGCCGATCAACCGGCGCCGGCTCGCCAATTTCCGCCGCAACCGGCGCGGCTGGTGGAGCTTCTGGATCTTCATGGTCCTGTTCGTGGCAAGCCTCGGCGCGGAGTTCATCGCCAACGACAAGCCGTTCCTGGTCGAATATGACGGCGGCTACTACTTCCCCGCCTTCAAGGCCTATCCCGAGACGGCGTTCGGCGGCGACTTCGAGACCGAGGCGGACTATCGCGACCCCTATCTGCAGAACCTCATCGCCTCCAGCGGCGGCTGGATGATCTGGCCGCCGATCCGCTACAGCTACGACACGCACAATCTCGACCTGCCCACGCCCGCGCCCTCGCCGCCGACATGGATGCTCACCAACGAGCAATGCGCGCCGGTGGTGGAGCGGCTCGGCCTCAAGGGCGGATGCGACGCGCTCGAATGGAACTGGCTCGGCACGGACGACCAGGGCCGCGACGTGCTGGCCCGCCTCATCTACGGCTTCCGGCTCTCGGTGCTGTTCGGCCTCATCCTGACCGTCATCTCCTCGGTGATCGGCGTCGCCGCTGGCGCGGTGCAGGGCTATTTCGGCGGCTGGACCGACCTCCTGTTCCAGCGCTTCATCGAGATCTGGACCTCGATCCCCGCGCTCTATCTGCTGCTCATCATCTCCTCGATCCTCGCGCCCGGCTTCTGGGTGCTGCTCGGCATCCTGCTGCTGTTCTCCTGGGTGTCGCTGGTCGGGCTGGTGCGCGCCGAGTTCCTGCGGGCGCGCAACTTCGAATATGTGCAGGCGGCTCGCGCGCTCGGCGTCTCAAACGGCGTCATCATGTGGCGGCACATGCTGCCCAACGCGATGGTGGCGACGCTGACCATGATGCCCTTCATCGTCTCCTCCTCGGTGATGACGCTGACGGCGCTCGACTTCCTCGGCTTCGGCCTGCCGCCCGGCTCGCCCTCGCTCGGCGAATTGCTGGCGCAGGGCAAGGCCAACGTGCAGGCGCCCTGGCTCGGCCTCACCGGCTTCTTCACCGTCGCCATCATGCTGAGCCTGCTCATCTTCATCGGCGAAGCGGTGCGCGACGCCTTCGACCCGCGGAAGACCTTCCAATGAGCGAGGCCATGTCGGAACACGCGCCGGACGGCCGGCCCCCGCTCCTGTCGGTGCGCGAGCTTTCGGTGGCCTTCGCCCAGGGCGAGCGGGAGACGCTCGCGGTCGACAGGGTGTCCTTCGACATCGCGCGCGGGGAGACGCTGGCGCTGGTGGGCGAATCCGGCTCGGGCAAGTCGGTCACCGCACTCTCCGTCCTCAAGCTGCTGCAATACCCCGCCGCCAGCCACCCTTCCGGCCAGGTGCTTTTCACCGGCGGCGGCGAGGGGTCCGAGGATCTTCTCGCCATGAGCGAGCGGCAGATCCGTCGGGTGCGCGGCAACAACATCACCATGGTGTTCCAGGAGCCGATGACCTCGCTCAATCCGCTGCACACGGTCGAGCAGCAGATCGCCGAGATCCTGTTCCTGCATCGCGGCATGCGCGGGCCGGCCGCCCGCGCGCGCGTCGTCGAGCTGCTGACCGAGGTCGGCATTCCCGAGCCCGAAACCCGGCTCGGCTCCTATCCGCACCAGCTCTCCGGCGGCCAGCGCCAGCGGGTGATGATCGCCATGGCGCTCGCCAACGAGCCGCAATTGCTGATCGCCGACGAGCCGACCACCGCGCTCGACGTCACCGTGCAGGCGCAGATCCTCACCTTGCTGAAGGAGCTGCAGCGCCGGCTCGGCATGGCGATGCTGTTCATCACCCATGACCTCGGCATCGTGCGCCGCATCGCCGACCGGGTCTGCGTGATGAACCACGGCAAGATCGTCGAGGCCGGCCCCGCCGCCGAGATCTTCGCCGCGCCCTCCCATCCCTATACGCGCGCGCTGATGGAGGCCCAGCCAAAGGGCAACCCGGCCCCGCCCGACCCGCAGGCGCCGATGGTGCTGGAGGCGGACAAGCTCAAGGTCTGGTTCCCGATCAAGGCCGGGGTGATGCGCAAGACCGTCGGCCACATCAAGGCGGTCGACGGCGTCTCGGTCGCGATCCGCAAGGGCGAGACGCTCGGCGTGGTCGGCGAATCCGGATCCGGCAAGACCACGCTCGGCCTCGCCCTGCTGCGGCTCATCTCCTCGCAGGGACCCATCGTCTTCATGGGCAACGCCATCGACGCGCTCGGATTCCGGCAGATGCGGCCGAAGCGGCGCGAGATGCAGGTCGTGTTCCAGGACCCGTTCGGCTCGCTGAGCCCGCGCATGTCGGTCGCCGACATCGTCGGCGAGGGGCTCAAGGTGCATCATCCCGAACTCAGCGCGGAAGAGCGCGACGCGCGGGTGGTGGCGGCGCTGCGCGATGTCGGGCTGGAGCCGGAGACGCGCCACCGCTACCCGCACGAATTCTCCGGCGGCCAGCGCCAGCGCGTCGCCATCGCCCGCGCCATCGTGCTGGAGCCCTCCTTCGTCGTGCTCGACGAGCCGACCAGCGCGCTCGACATGCTGGTGCAGGCGCAGATCGTCGATCTGCTGCGCGACCTGCAGAAGAGCCGCGGCCTCACCTACCTGTTCATCAGCCACGACCTGCGCGTGGTCGCCGCCCTCGCCTCGCGGCTGATGGTGATGAAGCAGGGCGTTGTGGTGGAGGAAGGCCCGGCGCAGGAGCTGTTCGCCCGTCCGAAGACCGACTATACCCGGGCGCTCTTCGCCGCCGCCTTCAATCTGGAGACGGCGGACGAGGACGCGCCGGCCGCCGGGCCGGCGGAAAACGGCTGAGCACGGAGGCGACATGAGCGAGCACGCGCGGGTCGAGACGGTCGAGGACCGCGCGGTGGAGGTGGAGGTATCGGCGCCGGAGCCGATCGGCGACGGCTTCCGCGCCTATCACCATTTCACCGCCACGCTCCCGGGTCACGGCGGCGCGCCGCTGACCCAGAACCGCGACATCATCCGGGTCGGCCGGGTGGTCGCCGTGATCGCCTACGACCCCGATGCCGGCTGCGTGGTGATGATCCGCCAGTTCCGCCTCGGCGCCCATCTCGCCAACGGGCGGGGCGAGATCGTCGAGCTGGCCGCCGGGCTGGTGGAGGACGGCGAGGACCCGGCCGAGGCGGCCCGGCGCGAATGCCACGAGGAGATCGGCGTCGCGCCGCGCGCGCTGCTGCCGGTACTCACCTTCATGCCGAGCCCCGGCGTGTCGGACGAGATCGCCACGATCTATCTGGCGCTGGTCGATTCGCGTGGCGTCCCGACCGAATCCGGCGCGCCGGGCGAAGCCGAGCACACGCGCCCCTTCCTGGTGCCGGTGGCGGACGTGACGGCCAATCTCGCCGCGCCGTTCCCGGGCACCTTCAGCAACGGCTTCGTGCTGATCGCGCTGAGCTGGTTCGTGCTCAACCGCGCCAAGGTCGACGCCTTCGCGCGCGAGGCCGTCTGAGCGCCCTCGGGGGCCGTCCTAGAGCCGGCTCACGCTTCGAAGCGGCGTGCCGGTGGCCTCGATCCGGGCCAGCGCCGAGCCGAGCGGCTCGCGCACCACTGACATGAAATGAGCGGTGGCGTGCAGCAGCGTCGCCGCATCCTCGACGATGCCGACATGACCGGGCCAGAATAGAAGGTCGCCGCGTCGGAGCGTCCCGACATCTCCGTCGAACGCGACCGCGGTGCCGAGCGCCGCCTCCTGCATGTCGCTGTCGCGCGGGCAGGCGAGGCCGCAGGCATTGAGCGCGACCTGCACCAGCCCGGAACAGTCCAGCCCGAGGCTCGAGCGCCCGCCCCACAGATAGGCGGCGCCGAGGAAGCGCGAGGCGACCTCGACATAATCCGCCTCGACCGTATCGAGCGGCGCCAGATGGCCGGTGAAGATGAAGCCGCCCTCGCGCGTCACCGCGAAGCGCTCGCGCGTGCCGGCAATGGCGAGGCGGCTGCCGAAGGAGAGCAGTTCGCTCGGCGGCAGCTTGATGCTGGGGCCGGGAAAGACCGGCGTGCGCAAGGCCCGCACCCGGTGCGTCGCCGCGGGCCCCGGCAGGCCCAGCGCCTCGGCCGCGATCCAGCCGACATAGCCGTCGGCGTCGAGCTGGCCCCAGGCCCAGCCTTCCTCATTCGTCTCGTAGACGGTCACGCCCTCGCCGAACAGCGCCTCGGTGACGAGCGGCGCGCCGGGCTGCGGCTCGCGCGTCACCCCCGCGCGCGCGGCCGCCACCCGGCGGCCGGTGCCGGCGACGAAGCGGGCGGCCTCGACCACGCCCTCGAGATGCGCGGCGGCAAGGTCGGGGCGGGCCGGCGTCAGCCGGGGATCGAGGGTCAGGGTCGCTTCATCGATCGCGGACATGGGCGGCCTTCGTGTCAGCGCGGCAGGTTACGGGCGGTGGCGACGACGAGGTCGCCGAGCCGCTCCAGATAGAGCGCGCCCTCCACCGTACGCTGAATGATGACGTTGCGCTTGTCCGCCTCGTCGCGCCGGCGCGAGACGAAGCCGAGCTCGCCCATCGTGTCGAGCGCGCGGGTGATCACCGGCTTGGTCACGCCGAGCCGCGCGGCGAGCCCGCGCACGGTGTGGGGCGGGGATTCGAGATAGACGCAGAGCAGGATGGCGAGCTGGCGGGTCGACAGGTCCGGCGCGTCGTCGTGCACCTGCGCCAGCGAGAACTCGTGCAGGAGACGCAACGCCTGCGATGGGCGCATCTCGACGGCCATTTTCCCGGCTCCGGCCCAAATCGTTACGGCAGCGAATTGTTCGCCGGACTATGGCGCCGATGGGGCGAAGAAATCCTTAACGCGGCCGGCCGGCCCGGGCCGCCGCGTTAACCCGCGTAGCGCTCGGCCAGCAGCGCGTCGAGCGCGCGGATGGTCTGCGCCTCCCCGCCATCGGGCCGGCCGGGGCGGGCGCTCGGATTCCAGGCGAAGATGTCAAGGTGGAGCCACGCCCCCGCCCGCTCGACGAAGCGCTGCAGGAACAGGGCGGCGGTGATCGAGCCGGCTAAGCCGCCGGCCGGGGCGTTGTTGAGGTCGGCGATCGGGCTGTCCAGCATCGCCATGTAGGGTTGCCAGAGCGGCATGCGCCAGGACGGGTCGGCCTCGGCCGCGCCATGGCGGGCGAGATCGGCGGCGAGCCGGTCGTCGTCGGTATAGGCGGGGGGGAGCTGCGGGCCGAGCGCGACCCGCGCCGCGCCGGTGAGGGTGGCGAAGTCGATCAGCAGTTCGGGCGCCTCCTCGTCGGCGAGGCTGAGCGCATCGGCCAGCACCAGCCGCCCCTCGGCGTCGGTATTGCCGATCTCGACCGAGAGCCCCTTGCGCGAGGGGAAGATGTCGCCCGGACGGAAGGCCGATCCGTCGATCGCGTTCTCCACCGCCGGGATCAGCAGCCGCAGCCGCACAGGCAGCTGGCGCGCCATCACCATCTGCGCGAGGCCGATGGCGTTCGCCGCCCCGCCCATGTCCTTCTTCATCAGCAGCATGCCGCTCGGCGGCTTGATGTCGAGCCCGCCGGTGTCGAAGCACACGCCCTTGCCGACCAGCGTCACCTTCGGCGCGTCTGGCGCGCCCCAGGTCAGGTCGATGAGGCGGGGCCTGCGCGGGCTCGCCTTGCCGACCGCGTGGATGAGCGGGAAATTGGCGGCGAGAAGGTCGTCGCCCGCGATCACGCCCACCTGCGCGCCGAAGCGGGCGGCGAGGGCCCGCACGGTGGACTCGAGTTCGGCCGGACCGAGATCGTTGGCCGGCGTGTTGACGAGGTCGCGGGTGAGCGCGACCGCCTCGGCGATGCGCGTCACGTCCTCACCGTCCACCCCCTCGGGCACGACGAGCCGGACTGCATTGGCATTGCGCGCGCGGTAGCGGGCGAAGCGGTAGGCGCCGGTTAGCCAGCCGAGCGCGGCGAGGCGCGGGTCAGCGGGCGCGCGGGCGAGCACGTAGTCGCCGGCGGGAAGCCCGGTCGCCAGCCTGCCGAAGGAGAGCGGGTCGCGCGGCGTCTCCTCGACGCCGAACAGCACGCCGGCGATGGAGCCGTCGGCCGCCGGCAGCACCAGCAGCGCGCCGGGCTCGGCCTTGAAGCCGCTCGCCTCGGCGAAGGCGCAGGCCGGCGCGGCGATGCCGGCGGCGACCTCATGCCAGTTCTGCGTGGTGACGCACCAGATCGGGCGCGGAGTGGAGGCCTCTTCGGCCCGGATCAGTGTCGCGCCCATCGTGCTCTTCCCCCTTCGGCCGTCAGGCGATGGCAAGCTCGAACGCCCCGTTCTCGACCAGATAGACCGCGCCCTGGCGCACCGGCAGCCACACCGCTTCCTCCGGCGGCATGCCCGCCAGCACGTGAAGCATCGCCCGCACCACGCCGCCATGGGTGACGACGACGCTGTCGCGCTCGATCTCGCCGATCGCCGCCATCACCCGCTCGGCCAGCATCGCGTAGCTCTCGCCGCTCGGCGGCACGAAGTTCCACGGGTCGGCCTTGCGGGCGGCGAGGCTCACCGGGTCGCGCCGGCGCAGTTCGGTCCAGGTGGCGCCCTCCCAGCGGCCGAAGGAAATCTCCTTCAGCCGCGCGTCGCGGCGGAAGCCGTCCGGTGCCAGGCCGAGCTTGGCGCGCAGGATCGCCATGGTCTGGGAGGTGCGGCTGAGCGGGCTCGACACATAGTCGAGCGGCGCCCCGGCATCGCGGCTCAGGCGCTCGATCACGCGCGCGGTGCCGGCCGCCTGCTCGCGGCCGAGATCGTTGAGCGGAATGTCCTGGTTGCCCTGAAGGCGGCCGGCGAGGTTCCAGTCGGTCTCGCCGTGGCGAACGAGGTAGATGCGTGGCTTCATCTGGCGGGAATGCTCACCACATGCGTGTAGCTGCGCCCGCCATTGCGGCCGACGAGCGGCCAGGAGACGCGGACCGTGACGTTGCCGCCGGCGCGCGGGGGGCGGCCGGAAAGCACCAGCCGCGTGCCGCGGACGGTTCGGCCGAGGCAGTAGGTCGAGCCGGCGTCGTTGCCGGTGGCGACGAAGCGGCCGTAATCGGTGGAAAGCTTCAGCCCCGGCGAGGCGCTGAGCACGGTCAGCCTCGGCGCGTCGGCCGGCTGGCACAGCGAATCGGCCATGCCGGCGGCGAAGAGCACGCCATTGGCGCCGCCGCCGGTCAGCGATGCGAGGCGCTGGTAGCTGTTGCCGTCGCCGACCGGCGAGGTGTAGCCGGGGAAGACCGCCCCGCCCGGGCCGAGCAGGCGGTTGAGCAGCGGATATTGCTGCAGCGTCGGCGGCAGGCCGCTGTCCTGCGTCGGCGAACCCGGCGTCGCCCAGTCCGGCAGGCCGGAGCCCGGCGGCGGGTAGACGGTGACCGAGGACCGCGCGGCGGCCGGCTGCACGGCCGCGCCGGCGCCGATGAGGAGCGCCGCCGCCACCGCGATGCGCGCGGCGCGCCGCCAGATGCCGTGCCTGCCCGGGGAAGGCTCGATTGGGGAAGCCTCGATCGCGGAAACCTTGATCGCGGAAGCCTTGATCATCGTCCGTCTCCTGCTCGCCAGCCTGCGCGTTCCGTCGCCGGACTGGAGCATGTCCTGTTCATATACGGACCCGCGGCACGCTTGCCGCGCATCCCGCCGGAACTGCTCTAGTCGCGCTCGAGGGTGAGGTCGGGCGCTTCGGGGTTCTTCATGCCGACGATATGGTAGCCGGCGTCGACGTGGTGAACCTCGCCGGTGACCGCCCGGCCGAGATCCGAAAGCAGGTACATGCCGGTATCGCCGACCTCGTCGATGGTGACGGTGCGGCGCAGCGGCGCGTTCAGCTCGTTCCACTTCAGGATGTAGCGGAAATCGCCGATGCCCGAGGCGGCGAGCGTCTTGATCGGGCCGGCGGAGATGGCGTTGACGCGGATGTTCTTGGGGCCGAGATCGGCGGCGAGGTAGCGCACGCTCGCCTCCAGCGCCGCCTTGGCCACGCCCATCACGTTGTAATGGGGCATCCACTTCTCGGCGCCGTAATAGGTGAGGGTCAGCATCGAGCCGCCGTTCACCATCAGCTTCTCGGCGCGCTGGGCGACGGCGGTCAGGCTGTAGCAGGAGATCAGCATGGTCTTGCTGAAATTCTCCGCCGTGGTGTCGACATAGCGCCCGTCGAGCTCGCTCTTGTCGGAGAAGGCGATGGCGTGGACCAGGAAGTCGAGCCCGCCGAGCTGGCGCTCGGTCTCGGCGAAGACCGCGTCGATGGTGACGGGATCGGTCACGTCGCAATGGCCGACCACGACGGCGTCGAGTTCGGCGGCGAGCGGCTCGACCCGCTTGCGCAGCGGCTCTCCCTGATAGGTGAAGGCGAGCTTCGCTCCCTGCGCCTGGGCCGCCTTCGCGATGCCCCAGGCAATGGAGCGGTTGTTCGCCACCCCCATCACCAGGCCGCGCTTGCCGTTCATCAACCCGCCCGATGCCATGCCTGTCACGCTGTGCTCCGTACTCTCTGCTCACCTCGCGGTGGCGGAAGGTTCCTATCGCACAGCGGCAACACCCGCTCAAGCGACCCGCTTGCGCGGCCGGCGTTCCCGGATCAGCCGGCGCTCTCCTGGCGGCGCTTCATCAGCGCCTCCAGCTCGGGGTCATGATCCTCGGGCAGCACGATCCGCATGCTCGCGAAAAGATCGCCCGTGGTGCCGTCGGCCTTGGGCAGGCCCTTGCCGCGCAGGCGGAAGGTGCGGCCCGAATTGGTCCAGTGCGGCACCGACAGCTCGACCTCGCCCGACAGGGTCGGCACGCGCACCTTGCCGCCGGTGACGGCGAGCGCGAGGGGGAGCGGGACGTCGGTGCGCAGGTCCGCGCCGTCGATGCGGAAATGGCGGTGCGGGGCATAGGCGACGACGACATAGGCGTCGCCCGGCGCGCCGCCGAAGGGGCTCGGCTCGCCCTGGCCCTTCATCCGCATGCGGTGGCCTTCCGCCACCCCGGCGGGAATCTTCACCTCGACCGTGCGCCCGTTCGGCAGGTGGACCTTGACCGGCCCGCCCTCGATGACCTTGTCGAGCGGCACCGGGACGGTGATCTCGACGTCGCCGCCGCGCGGCATCTCCCCGCCGCCACCGCCGGCCCGCCCGCGACGCCCGCGCATGCCCCCGCCGAGACCGCCGAGAATATCCGACAGCACGTCGTCGAAGCCGCCGGCGTCGTGGGGCCCGTGGCCGGAGCGGCGCGCGCCCTCCGGGCCGTAGGAGAAGCTCTCGAAGATGGTCTCGCCGCCCGGCCCACGGCCGAAGCCGCCGCGCCGGAAGCCGCCGCCGCCGAAGCCCTGGCCGCCGCCGGGGAAGCCCTCGAAGCCGCGCGGCTTGCCCTCGGCGTCGATCTCGCCGCGGTCGTACTGGCCGCGCTTCTCCGGGTCGGAGAGGATCTCGTGGGCGCTGTTCAGCTCGGCAAACTTGTCCTGCGCCTTCGGATCGTCCTTGTTGGCGTCCGGGTGCAGCTTCTTGGCGAGCTTGCGGAAGGCTCGCTTGATCTCGCTCTGGTCGGCGGTACGGGCGACGCCGAGAATCTCATAAGGATCGCGCATGGGTGATTATCCGTCCGGCGGTTCCGGGCTTCGGACGTCATGTAGGCACGGTGTTGCTGCGATGCAACGGTCGAACCGGCCTCTGTCGAACGGCATTCAGCCTTTCTCGAGCATCCGGGCCTGGTCGACCTTCCATGAGCCCTTCGCGGTCCGGCACGCCTCGCCCTCGAGCCAGTTCTCGCTGGTGTCGCGCACGAAGCTCATCAGGAAGGCGCGGCAGTCGCCCGCGGTGGCGAGCCGGGTGCCGATCGGCGTCACCGTGCCACGGGTGGCGCTGGCATAATTCTCCCACGGCACGCTGGGCGCAACCTCATCCTCGCTCAGCGCCTCGGCGAGCGCCTGGCGCGCGGAGAGCCAGTCGTCGGGCGCCACCCCGTCCGGGATCGGCTCGGAATAGGCCATGGGGATCGGCGTCACCGAGCCGGTCGCCAGCGGATCGAGCGCCGGCGGCATGGAGCAGCCGCCCAGAGCAAGCCCTGAGATACCGGCCAGGAACAGGAGCGATAGTGCTGGGCGTTCGCCAGCGGCACGCTTATATGAGGAGCGATGTGTCGCCCGTGTCGCTGTCATCCGCCGCCCATGGAACGTCGACATGGCCTTGATTTCCAAGGGGGCGCCCGCCCCCACCCTTGAAGATGCCGTTATGGAAGCGCCCGAACCGTTAACATCCGGTGATTTCACCGACGCCTCAGAGCCTTTTCAGCTGTTCGAAGACTGGTTCGAGGAAGCGAAGGCCAGCGAACCGAACGATCCCAACGCCATGGCGCTCGCCACCGTCGACGCCGACGGGCTGCCGGACGTGCGCATGGTGCTGCTGAACGCGCGCGACGCGCGCGGCTTCGTGTTCTTCACCAATACGGGGAGCGCGAAGGGCCGCGAGCTGGCGGCGGTGCCCAAGGCGTCCGTCGTGTTCCACTGGAAATCGCTGCGCCGGCAGATCCGGGTGCGCGGGCCGGTGGAGCAGGTCAGCGATGCGGAGGCGGACGCCTATTTCGCCACCCGCCCGCGCCTGTCGCAGATCGGCGCCTGGGCGAGCCAGCAGTCGCAGCCGCTGGAAGGGCGCTTCGCGCTCGAGGGCGCTGTGGCCAAGTACACCGCGCAATACGCGCTCGGCGGCGTGCCGCGCCCGCCGCACTGGACGGGCTTCCGCATCAAGCCGGTGCAGATGGAATTCTGGCACGACCGCCCGTTCCGCCTGCACGACCGCATCATGTTCCGCCGACCCTCCCCCGATGCGGGGGAGTGGAGCAAGTCCCGGCTTTATCCCTGACAGGCACCCGCCGCTGAGCTAAGACACACCCATGAACCAGGGTTCCAACCAGCCTCGCCGTACGCTCCTGCTCACCGGCGCCTCGCGCGGCATCGGGCACGCCACCGTGAAACGCTTCTCGGCGGCGGGCTGGCGCGTCATCACCTGCTCGCGCCATCCCTTCCCCGAGAACTGCCCGTGGGAGATGGGGCCGGAGGACCATATCCAGGTCGACCTGTCCGACTCCGCCGACACGATGCGGGCGATCGAGGAGATCAAGAGCCGGCTCGCCAATGGCGAGCTGCACGCGCTGGTCAACAATGCCGGCATCTCGCCCAAGGGCGCGGGCGGGGCGCGCCTCGACACGATCGACACGCCCGAGGAAGACTGGCACCGCGTGTTCCAGGTGAACTTCTTCGCCCCCGTGCTGCTGGCGCGCGGCCTGCTGGAGCAGCTCAAGCGCACGCATGGCGCGGTGGTGAACGTCACCTCCATCGCCGGCTCGCGGGTGCATCCCTTCGCGGGCGCGGCCTACGGCACCTCCAAGGCGGCGCTCGCCGGCCTCACGCGCGAGATGGCGGCCGATTTCGGGCCGCTCGGCGTGCGCGTCAACGCCATAGCGCCGGGCGAGATCGACACCTCGATCCTGTCGCCGGGCACGGAGAAGATCGTCGAGCAGATCCCGATGCACCGGCTCGGCACGCCGGACGAGGTCGCCAAGATCATCTATGTGCTGTGCACCGACACCTCGTCCTATCTGAACGGCGCGGAAATCCACATCAACGGCGGCCAGCACGTCTGAGGGCGCTCCGGGCCCGCGCCCTCACGGGTGCAGGCGGGCGCCCTTGACCGCCTTGTCGACGTCCTTGCGCGGCCCGCGCAGGGCGAGGCCGACGAGGTCGGGCGCGTCGGCGTCCTCCTGGCGGAACACCGCGCGGTTCGCCGCGTCGTGGCCGGTCTCGAACATGGCGCGGACATAGGCGGCGCGGGTCAGCTCGCGCTGTATCGCCTGCGCATAGGCGCGGCGAAGCTGTTCGCCGGTGGCGGCGAAGATCAGCATCGGCTGGCCGAGCAGGCGCGCATGAAAGCGCCCCGCCGCATCCTCATAGGGCTCGCCCATCGCCTCGGGCGTCGCGCCGGCGATGCCGGTGGCGAGGAAGGCGGTCACGTTCAGCTTCTGCCAGACCGCGAGATCCTCCTCGACCAGAATGGCCACCTTGGTGTCGAACATCGCCAGCGTTCCGAATGATGTTAAGCTAGCGTGAGATTATGCCGAACATCATTCGTCACAAGGGCAAGTCACCATGTCCGCCGACAATACGAACCGCATTCGGTCCAAGCCCCCGGCCGCGCCGCGCCTCGACGCCACCGACCGAAAGCTGTTAGCCGCGCTCGCGGCCAATGCCGAGCGCAGCTATGCCGAGCTCGGCGAGCTGCTGCACCTGTCGCCGCCCGCGGTGCACGAGCGGGTGAAGCGGCTGAAGGCGGCCGGCGTCATCACCGCAGTGGCGGCGCGGCTCGACGGCGAGAAGGTGGGGCGCCCGCTGCTCGCCTTCGTCCATGTCGACACGACGAGCTGGGCGGTGACGCGGCAATTGCTGAAGCTGACCGAATTCCCGGAGGTGGAGGAGATCCACACCATCACCGGCGAGAGCGCCATGCTGCTCAAGGTACGCACCGCCAACACCCGCACGCTGGAGGCGCTGCTGGAGCGGATCCACGCCATAGAGGGCTTCACCGGCACGCGCAGCTATGTCGCGCTCACCACCTATCTCGAGCGCGGCCCGAGCCCCGAGCTCGCCGCCGACGCTATAGCCAGCGCCGCCACTTGAAGAAGAGGTAGGGCACGATCGCCGCCGCCAGCATGGCGAGCAGCGCGATCGGGTAGCCCCAGCGGTCGGCAAGCTCGGGCATGTAGCGGAAGTTCATGCCGTAGACCGAGGCGATCAGCGTCGGCGGCATCAGCACCACCGAGAGCACCGCGAAGATCTTGATGATGTTGTTCTGCTCGATGCCCACCATGCCGAGCGTGGCGTCGAGCAGGAAGGTGACCTTGTTGCCGAGGAAGCTGACATGGTCGTTCAGCGAGGTCACGTCGCGCTGCATGCTCTTGAGCATGGCGCGCTGGTCCTTGCTGAAGCGCTCCACCTCGCTCTCATTGGCGAGGAAGATCACGAGGCGGCCGATCGAGACCAGGCTCTCGCGCACCTTCGAGCCGAGGTCCGCGCGCCGGCCGATCATGCCCATCAGCCCGCGGAAGCGGTCGCTGCCGGCCCCCTTGGTGCCGTTGTCGCCGAACACGCTGCGCGAAAGCTGGTCGAGTTCGTCCGCCAGCCGCTCGATGATGTCGGCGGCGCGGTCGATCACGGTGTCGAGCATGAGCAGCAGCAGCGCGTTGCCGCCGAGCCCGGAGGGGCAGCCGCGGTCGAGCCGGGAGACGATGAGCGAGAACGGCTTGGATTCGTCGTAGCGCACCGTGGCGAGCCGCCCGCCGGCGAGGATGAAGGTCACGACCGACAGGGTCGGGTGCTCGCTCTCGCTGTTACAGACGATGGCGCCGGTCATGTAGCGCGCGCCGTTCTCGACCCGCAGCCGGCTCGACGGCTCGATCTCGGCCATCTCCTCCCGGGTCGGGATGGACACGCCGAGCAGGGCCTCGACCCGCCGGTCCTCGTCGCCCGTCGGGCGGAACAGGTCGATCCAGATCGCTTCCGGCGGCACGGCGCCGTCCGGCTCCACCGGAACGCGCACCAGCGCGCCGGCCCGCACGCAATAGGCGTTGATCATGCCGTCTCCCGCTCGTCCATCCCGCCGGCCGGTCGCGCGTCGACCGGCCGAATCCCACTCATCCTAGCCCGCCCGCGCCCCGCTGGGAGCACCGGCGCGGCGAAGCGCCGCCCACCCTCAAGCCGCAAGGCCGGCCCGCGTTCCGGAACGGGGCGCGTTCGGGAGCGGTATGGGCGTGCGAACGCCGCCGGGAGCGCCGGCCCGTCTCGCCAGAGGATATGGCCAGGCGAGGTGGCCAGGGGATGTGGATGGTGTCGAGGGACGGGCCGAGCCGAGCTCAGGCCGCGAAATACTCGATGTCGCGAAGCGTCACCACTTTGTCCGCGTCTTCGGTCCGCGCCGCACCCTTGGCGGGGGCATCGGATACCGTCTGCTTGTCGGAACTGTAGCGGGCCGCCGCGGCGACCGCCGAAATGCCGATCTCACGCCAATGTGCTCGTTGCTGCGAACGTTCCCAACGTTCGCTCGGCCGGCCCTCGGGGACCGGACTTTCCTCGTCAGACATGACCTTCTCCATCGTAAGGAGCCCACCGGACGGGCAGGCGCCGCGGAAGTGAGGCTCGGACTGCGTCAAAATTATGCGAAATCACCGTCGAAAGGTGGAGTTTGACGTAGGGAGAGGTCGATCCAGGGCAATTTTGACCTCTTCCAACGGAAGTGATGCTTTTTCGCAACATTCTTGAGCAACGACGCCATGGCACCGATGTGGCCTCTTCAAGGCGGAAAGGAGTTCGGTTAATCGACTGTAGCGACAGCATGCGCCGAGCATGCGCGAAACGATTCGGAGCAGCGGGAAATGAACGTGCGGGTGGCGGGAGCGGTTCTTCTGGCGCTTCTCCTTGGGGCGTGCAGCGCCGTGGAGCGCCAGCCGGCGCCCGAGGCGTCGCTGACGCCGCGCGACAAGAAATGGCTGGCCAACGCGCCTTACAAGAAGGTGCTGCCGCCGGACATGTTCCAGCGCTCCATCGTCGACTATACGGGCTCCGAGAAGCCGGGCACGATCGTCGTCGATACCAACAAGAAGTTCCTCTACCTGGTCGAGAACGACGGCAAGGCGATCCGCTACGGCGTAACCGTCGGCGAGGAGGGCCTCGCCTTCCACGGCGAGGCCAAGGTCGGGCGCAAGGCCGAATGGCCGACCTGGACGCCGACCGCCGAGATCAAGGAGCGCCTCGCCGGCGTGCCGAACTTCGTCGGCCCCGGCCCGCAGAACCCGATGGGTGCGCGCGCGCTCTACCTCTACCAGGGCAACAAGGACACGCTGTTCCGCATCCACGGAACCAACCAGCCCGAATATATCGGGCAGGCGATCTCCTCCGGCTGCATCCGCATGCTGAACGAGGACGTGATCGATCTCTATTCCCGCGTGCCGCAGGGCGCGAACGTCGTCGTTCTCTGAACGACCGGCGCCGGCCCGGAACCGGGCCCGGACGACATCAAGGCGCTGCCGCGGCAGCGCCTTTTTTGTTGCGCGCCTTCCCTGACCGGCACCGCGCCGGCAACAAAAATGCCCGGGCAGGCGCCCGGGCACGATGTCGTCCATGGCGAAGGGGATCGCGGCGCAGAGCGCGCCGCGCCCGCCCTCAGGCCGCCAGCAGGTTCTCGCGCACGGCCCAGTCGAGCGTCCGGTCGAGCGCGCGGGTGAGGCGGTCGAACAGCTCGTCGATCTCCGCCGGCGAGATGACCAGCGGCGGGCAGATCGTCACCGCATCGCCGAACACGCTGCGCACGATCAGGCCCTCCTGCTGGGCGAAGCCGACGCATTTGGCGGCGACGCCGAGCTTCGGGTCGAACTGGTGCTTGGTCTTCTTGTCCGCCACCAGCTCGATGCCGGCCACCATGCCGGCGCCGCGCGCCTCGCCGACCAGCGGATGGTCCTCCAGCGCCGCGCGGCGGGCGTTGAACTGCGGGATCTTCGCCCGCACCCGCTCGAACACGTTGTCGCGCTCGTAGATCTCCAGCGTCTTCAGCGCGACCGCCGCCGGCACCGGATGGCCCGAATAGGTGAAGCCGTGGCCGAAGCTGCCGATCTTGGTGCTCTCGGACAGCATCGCCTCGTACATCACCTCGGGGATCATCACCGCGCCGATCGGCTGGTAGGCCGAGGACAGCGCCTTGGCGACCGAGATTGAATCCGGCTTCATCTCCATCGCGTCGGAGCCGAAGGCGGTGCCGAGACGCCCGAAGCCGGTGATGACCTCGTCGGCGATGAAGAACACGTCGTATTTCGACAGCACGTGCTGGATCTTCGGGTAGTAGGTCTTCGGCGGCACGATCACCCCGCCCGCGCCCAGCACCGGCTCGGCGATGAAGGCGGCGACCGTCTCCGGCCCCTCGGCGAGGATCAGCGCCTCGAGGTCGGCGGCGAGGCGGGTGGCGAAATCCTCCTCGCTCTCGCCCGGCTCGGCGAGGCGGTAGTGGTGCGGGCAGGTGGTGTGCTTCACGCCCGCGATCGGCAGGTCGAAATCATTGTGGTTGTTGGCGAGGCCGGTCAGCGAGGCGGAGGCGATGGTCACGCCGTGATAGGCGCGCATGCGCGAGATGATCTTCTTCTTCTTCGGCCGCCCGAGCCCGTTGTTCATGTACCAGACGAGCTTCATCTGGGTGTCGTTGGCTTCCGAGCCCGAGCAGGTGAAGAACACCTTGGAGATCGGCACCGGCGCCATCTCCTTCAGCTTCTCGGCCAGCTCGATCGCCGGATCGTGGCTCTTGCCGCCGAAGATGTGGGTGTAGGGCAGCTTGCGCATCTGCGTCGCCGCCGCCTCGACCAGCTCCTCATTGCCGTAGCCGAGCGAGGTGCACCACAGGCCCGCCATGCCTTCGAGATACGGCTTGCCGTCGACGTCATAAACCCACACGCCCTGGCCACGCTCGAGCACGAGCGGGCCGGTCTCGCGGAACGAGGCGAGATTGGTGTAGGGGTGGATCAACGTCTCGACGTCGCGAGCCTGAAGATTGGTGAGCATGGCGGGGCAACTCCGGGGGTAAGCATGGGTTGGCTCACCCTAGTGCGGCGCGGGTCGGACCGAAAGCGCATCCTTGGTCGGATCGCCCGCCCGCCCGCGGCATCGTCGCCCACCCGCCGCCGTTTCCCGCCCGGTGGCGACGCCTTCTCATTCCGTAACGGCAGGCGCGCTATTTGCTGCTGCCGATCGCCCAATGGCAGATCACCATGCCCGAGCGCCGCTCCGCCCGGTCCACATGCAGGTGATGCTCGTGATAGCCGTCCGAGCCGGGGCCGAGGATGGTGGTGAAGTCGGTGCAGGCGCTGGCCTTGAGGATCTCCTGGAACGCCTGCGGCATCGTCTCCTCCTTGCCCTTGCCGGGGCCGATGACGAAGACGCGGCCGTCTGAGAGCCGGTAGCCGCGCGTGTCCATGGCGTTGCCGCGCCCGTGCTCGCTGATCTTGGCGCCGGCGACGCGGTTGCGCGGGCGGCACTGCTGCGAGGCGGCGACCAGCACCGTGTCGAGCGGCGCGCCGAGCGTGGCGACCGCCGGGTCGACCTGCTCGCGCAGCCAGTGCGCGACCGAGGCCGCCATCTCGCAGCGCAGGGTTGCGGCCGGCTCGAGCTTCACGAGCCGCCCGTCCTTCATCCGTACCGCAGAGAGCGAGACCGCCCGGTCGACCGTGCACAGCGGGTTGGTCGCGGTGACGGTGACGGGGGTGAACTCGCCGAGATCGCCGTTCGAGAGTTCGGGGCAGACGGTCGGGATCGCCGGCGTCTTCGGGGCGGCGCCCTCGGCTTGCGGCGCGCTGTCCGGCGTCAGCGCGGCGACGCGCGCGCCGTCGGCCGCGGGCGGCACCTCGGCCGGACGGGCCGGCGGCAGGGGAGCCGAAGCCGCGAGCTTCACTGATGAGCGCGCCGAGGGCGTGGCGGACGGCTTCGCCGTCGCCTCCGGCGTGGCGAGCGGCATCGGCGCCTCGGCCGGCTCTTCGTCCAGCGCTGCGCTCGCATTGTGCTGCGGGTTCGCTGCGGTAGGCGCCGGTTCGGCCGGCGACGGCGCGGGTGCGGCCGCCACCCGCCGTTCGGGCGAGGGCGGCGGCAAGGGCGCCGTGGCGACCCGGGCGGGCTTCGCAGGCTTTACGGGCGTCGCCTTCGGGGGAGGAGACGTCGCGGCGGTGGTCGCGGGCGGGGCCGGAGCGGGAGCGCCCTGCGCCGAGGGTTCCTGTGTGGGCTTGTTCTGCGCCTGCTTCGCCTGCGCCGGCCCCGCCGGGGGGGCTTGCACCTTGGCCTCATCCACCGCATTGGCGCCGGCTGGCGCCGCGTCCTTCGGCGTCGTCCCCGCCGTCGCGGATTCGGAGGCGGGAGGCGGCGCCGTCTTGGCCGGCGTGGCCGCCGTCTCGCCCGGCTTCGCGCCCTCTTCGTCCGACGCCGCCTCGCCCACCTGCGCCGGGCGCGGCGGGGGCAGCGGCGCGCGGGCGGGCATCGCCTGCCGGCGGGCGGGCCGCGTCGTCTTGTGCGGCTTGTCGCCGAACCATTCGCCGAGCTGGTTGTTCAGCGCCCGGCCGGCATCGTCGAAGGAGGAGCCGATCTCGGCCAGCGGCTCGGCGGCGGCGGGGCGGGCGAAGCCGGCCAGCGGCACGGCGATCAGCACCCCCAGCAGCAGCGGGCTGAGAAAGGTACCGCGGCAGGCAGCCGGACGAACAGGCAGGCGACCTTCGGACCGTCGCCGTGGGAGCGCGCGGAAATCCATGCTATCAGGCCTTTCCTGTTCGGTCGGTCTTGCCAATCGGGTCGTGCCAAGCCGTGAATGCACTTCAAGTGAACGCCGTTCGCGCCATTCTGTTCGACAAGGACGGTACGCTGGTCGACTTCGACCGCACCTGGGGTCCGGCCGCCGGCGCCGTCATGGAGCGGTTCGCCGCCGGCGACGCGGCCACACTGGCACGCCTTCACGCCGTCAGCCACTATCTGCCCGCCGAGCGCCGCTTCCTGCAGTCCTCCCCGCTCATCGCCGGCTCGTCGCGCCAGTTCGGCCCGCTCTGGGCCGAGACGCTGGGCCGGCCGGCCGATCTCGCCTTCTTCCTCGAGATCGACCGCCTGTTCGCGCTGGAGGGCCGCCGCTTCCTGACGCCGATCGGCGCGCCGCGTCAGGACCTCACCCGCCTGCATCGCTCCGGCCTCGTGCTCGGCATCGCCACCAACGACGCGGAGGCCAACGCCCATATCCAGGCCGACCTGCTCGGCATCGCCGGGCTGGTGAGCGCGGTCTACGGCTATGATTCGGGCCACGGCTCCAAGCCCGCGCCGGGGATGATCGCGGCCTTCAGCCACGTCACCGGGCTGCCGCCGGGCGCCATCGCGCTGGTCGGCGACACCAAGCACGACCTCGACACCGCCCGTGCGGCGGGCGCGCTCGCGATCCTCGTGCGCTGCGGCCCGAGCCCGGTCGACGACTTCGCCGACGAGGCCGATCTGGTGGTCGACGATGTCGGCGCGCTGGCCGACCTCCTTCTCGCCGGCGGGCCGGCGGATATTCTTTCCGCGGAGATCGCGCCGTGATCCGCCGCCGGCTCTATGTCGAGGAGCGGGTCTCGCGGCTCGCCGTGTGGAGCCTGCGGACCGCCGTCTTCGCGCTGCCCGTCACGCTGATCGGCCTCGCGCTCTACCTCGTCGAGGCGCTGGATTTCCGCAGCGCGGCCTACACGGTGATGGCGGGCGTCGCCGTCGCGGCGCTGGCGCTGCTGATGGCGCTGGCCGGCTTCGTGGTGATCTGGAACGAGGGGCTGCGCGGGCTCGGCCGCGTGCTCGGCGCCGCCGCGCTGGCGCTGGTGCTGATCACCCCGGTGGCGGCGCTGGCGGCCTTCAGCGTCGGCCTGCCGGTGATGCACGACATCACCACCGACACCGAGGACCCGCCGCAATTCGTCACCCTCGCCATGGCGCGCGGGCGCAACACCAACCCGCTCGCCTATGCCGGCGACAGCGCCGCCGACGAGCAGCGCATCGCCTATCCGGGCATCAAGCCGATCGAGTTCGACGGCCTGCCGGACGACATCTACACCGCGCTGATGCGGCTCGTCGCGCACCACAAATGGCTCGTCATCGACGCTGTGCCGCCGCGCGGGGGCATACGCGACGGGCGCATCGAGGCGGTGGCGCGCAGCATGCCCTTCGGCCTGCGCGACGACATCGTGATCCGCATCCGCCCGACGGCGAACGGCACCCGGGTCGACATGCGCTCGCTCTCGCGCAACAGCGACCGCGACTTCGGCTCCAACGCACGGCGCATCGACACGCTGTTCTCCGAGCTCTCCGAAGCGCAGGGCCGCCCGCGCCGCTGAGCCCGGAGAGCGCGCGGTCAGGCCGGAAAGCGCGGCCGTCAGGCCAGCGAATAGGTTCCTTCCAGCGCCGCCGGCCCCTCGGTCAGCACCTCGCCGCGCCCCACGAGGTCCTCCAGATGGGCGAGCGTCGACAGGCCGGCCGCGCCGACGAGGCGCGGGTCGAGGCCGATATAGATCGCCCGCACGATCTCCGGGATCGCCATCGGCCCGCGGGCGAGCGCGCGCATTATGGCCTGCTCGCGCGCCACGCGGTGGCGCAGATAGCGCGCGACGAAGGCCGGGCCCTCGCGCACCGGCCCGCCATGGCCGGGCAGGTAGAAACGCTCCGGCCGCTCGCCGAGGCGGCGCAGCGAATCCATGTAGTCGCTCATCGAGCCGTCCGGCGGGGCGACGATCGAGGTCGACCAGGCCATGACATGGTCGCCGACGAAGATCACGTCCTCTCCTTCCAGCACGAAGGCCATGTGGTTGGCGGTGTGGCCGGGCGTGGCGAGCGCGGCGAGCGCCCAGCCCGCGCCCTCGATGCGGGCGCCGTCCGCCAGCGCGACATCGGGGAAGAAATGCCGGTCGCCGGCCGCGTCGAGCGCGTTGGTCTCCCCGCCGTGCAGCGCGCGTGCCGGCCTGTGCGGGCCCTCGGCATAGGTCGGCGCCCCGGTCGCCTGCCGCAGCGCGTCGAGCGCGCCGGAATGGTCGCGATGGGTATGGGTCAGGAAGATGTGGGTGACCCGCTCGCCGCGCACCGCCTCCAGCAGCGCCGCGACATGCGCGGGCTCGTCGGGGCCGGGATCGACGATCGCCACCTCGCCTTCGCCGACGATGTAGCTGCAGGTGCCGGTGAAGGTGAAGGGGCCGGGATTGGGCGCCAGCACGCGGCGCACGCCCGGGGCCACGGTCTCGGCCACGCCGGGGACGGCGTCGAAGCGCCGGTCGAACGGAATGTCGTCTGCCATGGCCGCACCTCTCGCACCCGTTTCGCCGCCCTTCAACTAGCGCAGCGCAACGGGCGGGTCGAGACTGCGACCTCCGGGCGATTGCGCCCCGCGCCATGCCCGGCTATGCAGCGATGTGTCGCGTGCGATGAGGGTGAGCGATGGACAATCTCGTTGATGGCTACCGCCGGTTCCGCAACTCGGCGTGGCCGGGGCGCAAGGCGCTGTTCGAGAAGCTGGCGGCCCTCGGCCAGCGCCCGCAGACCCTCGTCATCGCCTGCTCGGACAGCCGTGTCGACCCGAGCATGATCTTCGACGCCGGGCCGGGCGAACTGTTCGTGGTGCGCAACGTCGCCAATCTGGTGCCGCCCTATTCCGCCCCCGACCACGCCCATCACGGCACCAGCGCGGCGATCGAGTTCGCCGTGCGGGTGCTGGAGGTCCGGCAGATCGTGGTCCTCGGCCATGCGCTGTGCGGTGGCGCCGGGGCGCTGATCGACGGCGCGCCCGAGGCGGCGCGCGACTTCCTGCCCGACTGGATCAAGATCGCCGCGCCGGCGCGCGACGTCGCGCTCAACCTGAGCGAGGACGCCGCCGAGCGGCGCCGGATCGTCGAGTACCAGTGCGTCAAGCTCTCGCTGCACAACCTCGAGACCTTTCCCTGGATCCGGAAGAGGGTCGAGGAGGGGCAGCTCGTGCTGCACGGGGCCTATTTCGCTGTGGCGACGGGCGTCTTGGAGCGACTGCGGGCCGACGGCACCTTCGGCGCGGCCTGAGCAGGCTCGGCCGGCGCGGGCGCGGGCTTGCCGGCGGCGGGCTTGCTCGCTGCGGGTTTGCTCGCGACAGTCTTGGCTGCCTTCGGCGCCGGCGCCCCCACGGCGGTCGCCTTCGGCGTGACGGTCTTCGGCGCTACGCTGTCGGGCGCCGGAGCGGCGGGCTTGCGCGGCTTCTTCGGCGCCGCGACGGCAGGCGCCGGCACCGGCGCGATTTCCGCCGCCACGATCTCGCTCGCCCTGTACCAGTGATGATCGGCCCGCCCGTGCGGGCAACCTTCCTCGATCCACAGAAGATAGGCACGTTCGCGGATACGGTCCTGCAGCTCGTCCATTGCCTCATCTCCGGGAATGGCCGCCGATGCGGCCCATCGAATCACTCACCTCGCGATCATACGCGTCGAATCGACCGCGATACCGCTTCAGCCATGTGACCAATGCGCTTGTCCCAAGGTAAGGAGAAGCGGGTAGGCGAAGGGTTCCTGCGCCGTCGATTTCGGTATTGCACACCGGAACAAGGCGCCTTGGGAAGAGTTGAATCGACTGGCGGAGTATTTCGTCCAATCAAGACATTTCGAGGAGGAGAGCGCCATGGGGTTGCTCACGAAGGACATCAAGTCGCTCGACGACCTCCTGCGGCAGGGACTCGGCGAGCTGCTGTACAGCGAACGGCGCATCAGGCGGGCCATTCCGGCCCTGCGCAGCAAGGTTCGCGACCCGATGCTCAGGCGCGAGCTCGACGACTGCCTGCAGGCGGCGACCGAGAACGCCCGGCACCTCGAGGAGGCCTTCACGCTCCTCGGTGCCCTTCCCGGCAGCATCGAGTGTCCGGCCATTGACGGCATCTTCATCAGCGCGGAAGAGCTGAACGACGAGATCGACGGCTATCACGTGCTCGACACCGCCATCGCCGCGGCGATGCAGGCAGTCGAGAACTACGCCAGCGCCCGCTATGTCACGGTCATCGGCTGGACCCGCGAGCTCGACCGGCCCGAAACCGCCCGGCTGCTGCAGAAATGCCGCGCCCGCCACCAGCATGGCGCCGACAGCATGTACCTGCTCGCCGAGCGCCGGCTGAATGCGCAGGCCGGGCGGCGCTCGTCGGCCTCGCGGAGCGTCGCGTCCTCCATGCCGCTGGCGAGCTGAGCGGCGCGGGGCTCAGCCCCGCCTCAGCGCGACCAGCAGCGGCAGGCGCGCTTCCAGCATGTGGCCGGCAAGAGAGACCTGCCGGCCTTCGAGATCGCGGAACCCCGCCGGCGGCTCAAGTGCCGTCATCTCCGGCGGCACGCCCTCCGGCACGCGGGTCGGCACCACGACGAGCACCGCATCACCCTCGCCCTCGCGCACGAAGCCGAACCAGTGCCATGGCGAAGGCGCAAAGTCGAGCGGTCGGTAACCGCCGCCGGAAAAGCAGCCGAGGTCGCGCCGCAGCCCGAGCAGGCGGTGCGTCAGCCCGCATTTCTCCACATCCTCCGGCTCCCCCTCGCCCGACAGCGCGGCGAGACGACGCTCGAAATCGACCGGGCGGCGATTGTCGGGGTCGACCAGCGAGAAATCCCGGAATTCCGTGCCCTGATAGATGTCCGGCGTGCCCGGCAAGGTAAGCTGCAGCGCCGTCTGGGCGAG
Organism: Ancylobacter mangrovi; assembly: GCF_024752335.1. Taxonomy (NCBI): domain Bacteria; kingdom Pseudomonadati; phylum Pseudomonadota; class Alphaproteobacteria; order Hyphomicrobiales; family Xanthobacteraceae; genus Ancylobacter; species Ancylobacter mangrovi. The sequence goes on from NZ_JANTHY010000002.1 coordinate 350,171, forward strand.
CGAGAGCACATGCGTGGCCGGCGCGAGGCGCGCCACCAGTTCCACGACAAGGCGGCGATAGTCCTCGCCCCCGGCGCCCTCGACCAGTTCACCGGCGACGCGCAGCACCGCCGCCTCATAAGCCTGGTCGGGCGTCTCCCAGGTGGTGTGGCGCTTGGCCTCCCGCAGCGCCTTGAGAAGATAACCCTCGAGGCGCGCCATGGTGATCGGCCAGGTCGCGATCAGCGTCTGGTGGATCAGCCGCTCCTCCAGCCCGTCGGGGACGGCGCCCCCCTCGCCCTTTTCCCGCAGCCGGGCGAGCGTCGGGGCGGCCTCGCGCAGGAAGTCGCGCCAGAGCGCGGGGCGATGCGACAGGGCGTTGAGCCGGGCACGCGTCTCCGGACCGCGCTTGGTGTCGTGGGTCTCCAGCGGGACGAGGTCGCACGCACCCATCCGCGCCCGCGCTGCGAACAGGCGGCGCAGTTCGCCCGGCTCGCGCGCGGGATGGTCGAGATCGCCGCCGACCTCGTTGACCGAGACCAGGATCGGCGTGCGGTAGAGCTCGGTGTCCTCGAAGCCCTTCGCCATGGCCGGCCCCGAGACCTGCTGGAAATAGCGGCGGAACGCGCGGTCGCCGGCGACTTCGGGCTTTTCGAGCCGCTTGAGCAGCAGGCGCGCCGCCGCCACCGTCATCGGGTCCTCATGCGCCTCGACGCGCTCCAGCGTCGCCGCCCAGATGGCCGTATCGGCCGGATCGTGCGCGTGGTCGGTCGCGTAGCTGCGATAGACCGGGCAGTGGACGAGAAGGGCGAGGACCGCGCGCGCGAGCGCACCCTCGGTGATGTCGCCGCGCTCCATTTCCTCGCGAAGCCCCTCGCGCACCAGCCCGACCAGCCGGGAGAGCTCGGCGCCGAGACTGGTGCGCATGATCTCGCGCTTGGCCGCCGCGACGCGTTCGCCCGTGGTGCCGCGCAGCAGGTTGGCGGCGCGCAGCTCCGCCTCGAAGGCGCGGTAGCCGGCCTCGTCGACGAACAGGGCGTTGATGTCGTTCAGCCGCTCATAGCCGGTGGTGCCGTCGATCGGCCAGGCGGGCAGAACCTCGCCCGGCTCCAGGATCTTCTCGACGAATACCGGCACGTCGGGGCCGACCGCCGCGCGCAGCCGCTCCAGATATCCGGCGGGGTCGACGAGCCCGTCGACATGGTCGATGCGAAGCCCCTGCACGAGGCCGCGCCGCACCAGCGACAGGATCAGCGCATGCGTCGCCTCGAACACCGCCGGGTCCTCGACCCGCACGCCGACGAGGTCGGTGATGTTGAAGAAGCGACGGTAGTTGAGCTCGTCCGCCGCCGTGCGCCACCAGGCGAGGCGCCAGTGCTGGGTCTCCAGCAGTGCGGCGAGGTCGGCGCCGGCGAGCGCCTCCTCCACCCTCTCCCGCGCCGCCTCGGGGAGCACGCGCATCGCCTCGCGCGCCGCCGCGATGGCGGGCGCGTGGACATTGCCGGAGGCCAGTGCCGCCCAGACGCCGGCGAGCGGGGCGAGCGCGCCCTCGCGATGCGCCAGCGGCTCCAGAAGGGCGGAGACGCTGACGGGCCCGAGCGGGAAGGCATGCTCGGCATAGGCGACGACGAAGCGCCCGGCCTCCCAGTCGGCGCGCAGGCGAAGGCGTCTTTCTTCCAGCGTCGCCCGCAGCGGGTCGCCGAGCACGGGAAGCAGCAGCCGGCCCGCCTCCCACCAGATGTCGAACAGCGCGGCGGCGGGCGCCGCGGGGCCGAATTCCAGCGTCTCCATCCAGTAGGGATTGTGGCTGGAGGCCGCCATGTGGTTCGGCACGACGTCGAGGATCAGGCCGAGGCCGTTCGCCGCCAGCGCTGCCGCCAGCGCCTCGAAGCCCGCCGCGCCGCCGAGCTCGGGATTGATCAGGTTCGGGTCGACCGCGTCATAGCCGTGCATTGAGCCCGGCACCGCCGCCAGGATCGGCGAGGCGTAGACGTGGCTGACGCCGAGCCGCGCCAGATAGGGCACGATGGCCTCGGCCGCGGCGAAGGGAAAATCGCGGTGGAATTGCAGCCGGTAGGTCGCGCGCAGCGGAGGCGTCATGCGGCAAGGCTCCACACGGCCGCGGCGAAGGGGCCGAGCGCAAGCCGCCCGTCCGTCTCGTGGAGCACGTCGCCGAGGCTGGTCGCCACCGGCATGCCGGGCCGTCCGGTCGGCGCGGCCATCACCACGCGCTCCGTGCCCGGGTTCAGCGCCATCACCAGCGTGCCGGCGGCAAAGCGCCAGACGAGGCGCAGCGCGTCGCCCTCGCGCGCCTGGTCGGCGCCGAGGAACTCGCTCGCCGTGAGCGGCCAGACGAGGCGCCGGCGCAATTCCGCCAGCCGGTGGAAGGCGTCGAGCTCGGCCTGCGCCGAAGCGGAGGCGAAATCGGCCGGACGCAGCTTGGCGGACTGGAAGGTCGCGGGGTCGAGCGGATCGGGAAAGCTCGCCGCGTCGTGGTCCCTGAAGAAGTCGGGAAACTCGCTGCGACGTCCCTCGCGCACGGCGTCCGCGAGTTCGCCGCCGAAATCGCAGAAGAAGGGGAAGGGCGTCGCCAGCAGCGCCTCCTCCCCCATGAACAGCAGCGGCACGGAAGGCGAGAGCATCAGCACGAAGCGCAGGAAGGCGAGCCGCTTGGGCTCCACCGCGCCGGCGAGCCGGTCGCCCAGCGGGCGGTTGCCGATATGATCGTGGTTCTGGATGAAGGCGACGAAGGCCTCCGGCGGCAGGTCGCGCGAGGCCTCGCCGCGCGGCGCCCCTTCCGCGTCCGGGTAGGGTTCGCCCTGGAACACGAAGCCTTCCGCCAGCGCCCGCCCGGCCCCGCCGACCGGGTCGCCGGCATAGGGCCGGTAGTAGCCCCGGCTCTCGCCGGTCGCGAGCACGTGGAAGACATGGTGCCAGTCGTCGTTCCACTGCGCGTCGTAGAGCCCCTCCTCGCGGGTCATCCAGCCGGCGATGTTGTCGTGGTTCTCGAGCACCAGATAGGCGTCCGGCTTCACCGCCCGGCAGCCCAGCGCCAGCTCGCGCAGGAAGGTCTCGACGCCGCCGGTGGTGAGGGCGTGGACGGCGTCGAAGCGCAGCCCGTCGAAGCCGACATCGCCCAGCCAGTAGCGGGCGTTCTCGACGAAGAAGGCGCGCACCAGCGGGTTCTCGAGGTCCACCGCCGGCCCCCACGGGGTGCGCACGTCCTCGCGGAAGAAGGAGCCCGCATAGAGCGGCAGGAAGTTCCCGCTCGGGCCGAAATGGTTGTAGACGACGTCCAGCATCACCGCGAGGCCGCGCGCATGGGCGGCCTCGATCAGCGCGTGGAGGTCCGCCGGCGTGCCGTAGCTGCGGTCGGGCGCATAGAGCAGCACGCCGTCATAGCCCCAGTTCCAGCGCCCGGGAAAATCGGCGAGCGGCATCAGTTCGATCACGGTGAAGCCGGCGTCGCGGTAATGGTCGAGCCGCTCGATCAGGGCGCGCAGCGTGCCGTCGGGGGTAGCCGCGCCGACATGAAGCTCGGCGATGACCGCCTCGTGCCAGGGCCGTCTTGCGAAGGGCGCATCGTCCGCCGGCGGCTCGGGCACCAGGCTCCAGCCCTCGGCATCCTCGCGCTGCCCGCGCGAGGCGGGGTCCGGCACGTCCTTCCCGCCGACCCGGAACATATAGGCCGTGCCCGGGCCGGCGCCGGGAACGTCGGCGACGTGGAACCCGTCTTCCGCCGGCTGCATGGGACGCGGCTCGGCGCCCTCGATCAGCAGCTCGACCGCCGGCGCGTCGGGCGCCCAGAGGCGAAAGCGCGTGCCGCCCGCGATCGCCAGCGGCCCGAACCGTGGCGGCGCGCCGGGCGGCGGATTATCGGGCGGCGGATTATCGGGCGGCGGATTATCGGGCGGCGTCGTGTCGGAACTCCCACTCATTCGTGCCACTCCCATACGACGAGGGTGCGCGCGGGCATGGTGAAGGTCTCGCCGGGCGCGAGGCGCGCGCCTTCCAGATCGTTGCCCGTGGCGAGGACCGCCTCCCATCCGCCCGACTTGGTCGGCAGGGCGACGAAGTCGACGTCGACATGGGAGGCGTTGAGCATGATGGTCAGCGAATGTTCGTCGCGGAAGACCGGGGAGAGGCGCACCGTCAGGCATTTGCTGTGCGGGTTGGCCCAGTCCTCCTCGCTCATGCGCTTGCCGCCATTGGAGAACCAGGCGACGTCGGGATGGCCGAGCTCGTTGCGGGCGCCGGTCAGGAATTCGGGGCGCGAGAGGGCCGAGTTGCGCTTGCGCAGCGCCGCCAGCCGGGCGACGAAATCGGTGAGCTCGGGGTCCTCGTCCGACCAGTCGATCCAGCCGATCTCGTTGTCCTGGCAGTAGGCGTTGTTGTTGCCGCCCTGCGAGTTGGAGCGCTCGTCGCCGCCCAGCAGCATGGGAATGCCCTGGCTGAGGAACAGCGTCGCCAGCAGGTTGCGCTTCTGGCGCTGGCGCAGCGCCAGCACCTCGGGATCGTCGGTCTCGCCCTCGACGCCGCAGTTCCAGCTCCGGTTGTCGTCGTGGCCGTCGCGGTTGTCCTCGCCATTCGCCTCGTTGTGCTTGTCGTTGTAGGAGACGAGGTCGTGCAGGGTGAAACCGTCATGCGCGGTGATGAAGTTCACGCTTGACCACGGCCGGCGGCGCCCTTCCGAGAAGATGTCGGCCGAGGCCGCGAAGCGGGTGGCGAAGCTCGGCAGCAGCCCTTCCGAGCCGCACCAGAACTGGCGCACCACGTCGCGATAGTCGCCGTTCCACTCCGAGAAGCCGGGCGGGAAGGCGCCGAGCTGGTAGCCGCCCGGCCCGACGTCCCACGGCTCGGCGATCAGCTTGAGATCGCCCAGCACCGGGTCCTGAAGGATCGCGTTGAAGAAGGCATGGCCGGGATCGAAGCCGTCCGGCCGCCGGCCCAGCGTGGCGGCGAGGTCGAAGCGGAAGCCGTCGATACCGTAGAGCTGCGCCCACATGCGCAGCGAATCCATGATCATCTGCAGGACGCGCGGATGGTCGGTATTGACCGCGTTGCCGCAGCCGGTCAGGTCGTCATAGTAGCGCGGGTCGCCCGGCAGCAGCCGGTAGTAGGACGCGTTGTCGATGCCACGGAAGGAGAGCGTCGGGCCGAAATGGTTGCCCTCGCAGGTGTGGTTGTAGACCACGTCGAGGATCACCTCGATCCCCGCCTGATGCAGCCGGTCCACCGCCTCGCCGATCGATTCCAGCCCGTCCTCGCCGAGATAGCGCGGCTCCGGGGCGAAATAGTTCAGCGTGTTGTAGCCCCAGTAATTGCTCAGCCCCCGGTCGACGAGGTGGCGGTCCTGCAGGAAGGCGTGGACCGGCAGCAGCTCCAGCGCAGTGACGCCGAGCTTTACCAGCTGGTCGACGAATTCCGGCTGGCCGAGCGCGGTGAAGGTGCCGCGGATCGATTCGGGCACCAAAGGGTGGCGCATGGTCAGCCCGCGCACATGCCCCTCGTAGATCACCGTCTTGGGCCAGAACACGCGCGGGTGGGCGGTGGCGACCAGCGGCGCGCCCGCCACCACGCGGGCCTTGGGCATGAAGGGCGCGCTGTCGCGCTCGTCCATGACGAGGTCGGAATCGGGGCTGCCGTCGATGGTGTAGCCGTAGAGCGCGTCGTCCCAGCTGATGCCGCCCACCAGCGCGCGCGCATAGGGGTCGAGCAGAAGCTTGTTGAAGTTGAAGCGGTGGCCTTCCTGCGGCAGCCAGGGCCCGGAGACGCGCCAGCCATAGACCTGCCCGCGTCCGACGCCGGGCAGGTGGCAATGCCAGACCCCGTTCGTGCATTCGTGCAGCTCGATGCGCTCCACCTCGCGCTCGCCGAGCCGGTCGAACAGGCACAGCGTGACCCCGGCCGCATTGTCGGAGAACAGCGCGAAGTTGGTCCCCGTGCTGTCGACCGTCACACCGAGAGGAAAGGCGTAGCCCGGATTGACGCGTCTCATCTGTGCCCCTGATCCCTGGTCGCCAGTATCGACCACCCGTGCCGCCGGCACCCGCCGAGGCCCTCGCCCCGGCAGCATAGTGCCTGCCTGCCGGCAACATCTCTCGCTGCCAGCCGTTCCCGGCGGGGATCAGGATATTTCGCGCGCGGGGGATGTGAACAGGTCGCCCTGGGCAGGGCGGCCGGTCGATTCTAGCAGGCCGTGGCCGACGATCCTGAGCGCGTCGTCCGGCAGCGGGCGCTGCAGGGCCTTCGCCTCCTCCCACGGTGCGCGCAGCCAGACCTCGCGCTCCTCGGCGGTGGTGAGGATGACCGGCATCGCCTTGGGGTGGATCGGCTTCACCACCGCGTTCGGCTCCGTCGTCAGGAAGGCGAAGATGTCGGCTGTGACCTCACCCTCCTTCACCTTGCGCACGCTGGTCCAGTTGGTCCACAGGCCGGCGAAGAAGGCGAGCGGGCGGGTCTCGTCGAGCGCGAACCAGGTGACCTCGTGCGTCACCGGCGCGTTCTCCGAAAAGCTGGTGAACGGCACCAGGCAGCGATGCGCCGGCCCGAGCCAGCGGCGCCAGTGCGGCGAGCCGACATTGCGGATGTTGGTGACGCCGGGGTCGCGATTCTTCCCCTTCAGCACGAACACCGGCGAGGGCATGCCCCACCGGGCCATGGCGAGCTCTGCGCCGTCCACGCCCATGCGCACGACCGGCGCGGGATAGTCCGGGAAGATCTCCGGCTGCGGGGGAAGGTTGCCGGCTTTGTTCTTCAGCGTGCCGACGAGATCAGCGATCGCGTCGACATTGGAGTGGTGGCTGTAGAGATTGCACATCGACCGCCAACGCCAATTTTGTCGCGACAAAAGCTGGAATAGTCGTCGCAGGGGCAGTATTTGCGCCGGCCCCCCCGTCCCGAACGATGTGCGCGGCCGCCGGCGGCCCGGCGGCCGCGCGCTTCAAAAAAGCTTCCTCAGTGCGAGATCGCCTCGAGCGACTTTCCCTTGGTTTCGACGCCAAGAAGTCCGATCGCCAATGCGGCCACCACGAAGGACCCAGCACCTAGCGCGAAGACCCCGTGATTGCCAAGCGTCGGCAGGACCACGCCGATCACATAGGGGCCCAGGAGCGAGCCGATCCGGCCCACGGCGGAGGCGCAACCGGCGCCGGTTGCGCGCGAGCGCGTCGGGTAGAGTTCCGGCGTGTAGGCGTACAGCACCGACCACATGCCGAACAGGAAGAACTGCATCGCGAGGCCATAGGCGATCAGCAAGGTGACCGACGGCGCGTTGCCGTAGAAGTAGGCCGCGACCGCCGCGCCAACCAGCATGAGCATCGCCGTCGGCTTGCGTCCCCATTTGTCGAGCAGTATCGCCGCGGCGATGAACCCGGGGACGCCCGCGAGCGAGATCGTGATCGTATAGGTGACCGACTTCATGACGCTGAAGCCGGCTTCCTGCAGCAGCGCGCTGAGCCAGGTGGTGAGGCCGTAGAAACCGAGCAGCGCGAAGAACCACACCGTCCAGATCATGATGGTACGGCGCGCATAGCCGTCGGCCCAGAGCTCCATAAAGGAAGAGCGCCGTTCGCGGCGCGGACGGGGAGGCAGGGGTTTCGGCTCGTCGAGCAGCGTGCCGGCCGGAAGGCGCTTCAGCACCTTGGCTTCGATCCCGACCATGACGCGCTCGGCTTCCCGGGTCCGGCCGGCATCTACCAGCCAGCGCGGCGACTCCGGGATGATGACCCGGACGACGAACAGGAACAGGGCCGGGAACGCCTGGAACAGGAACATGGTGCGCCAGTCGTGATGGCTCAGGAAGTAGAGGCTGAGCACGCCCGCAGCAATGAAGCCGAGCGGCCAGAACCCTTCGAGGATCGCGAGATAACGCCCCCGCTTCGCGGTCGGCAGGAATTCGGAGAGGATCGCCAGCGCGACCGGGAACTCCATTCCCATGCCGAAGCCGAGCAGCAGCCTCGCATAGCCGAGCGTCTCGGCGTTCGACGCATAGGCACACCAGAGACTGCCGAGACCCCAGAAGATCATGCTGATCTGGAAGACCGACTTCCGGCCGATCCGATCCGCAAGCATCCCCGCGAGCGCGGCGCCCAGGAACATGCCGACGAAGCTCATGCTGGAGAGAAGGCCTGCCTGGGTCGTCGTGAGGCCGAATTCCTCACGGATCGATCCGAGCAGAAAGGTCAGCGATCCCAGATCGATGGAATCGAACAGCCACGCCGTCGCGATGATGCCGAAGATCAGCCGCTGATAGCCGGTCATGGGCAGCCGCTCGAGTCGTGCGGCGATCATGACATCGGCAGTGGTGTCGGCAGTGGCAGCGGTTCTGGCAGAAGCCAAAGCGGCTCCCGCCGCCTGGTCGGAAGCTAGATCTGACACGGTAATCGTCCTCCCTACATTTTAATTTTTTCAGTCGGAGAACGAACCCAATCAGATCGGGCAATAACATGCAATAGATATGTCAGTAGTCGACATATAGAGATCCGCCTGCGACGGCGCCTCCTGCCCCCGATGCCGGAATACGGCGGACGGAACGTCGCTTTCTCGGGCCCGGAGCTACCGCGCTGCAGGCCGGAGCGCACGACGCTGCATTCGACGCCTCAAAAGGATCGATTCAGCTTGCGAAGCTCCTTTTTGCCTCTTGCCGGAAGGAGTTGCGGCCGCCCGACCTCATCATGCCGATGAAGGTTGCCTGCGGTTAGACTGCAGTGGCCTTGCAAATGGAGTTGCAGCGCAGAACGACCGCGCGGTCTGCGATCGACTATGAAGCTGGCGCCCAATGCCTTCGGCGGTCTCTACAGACGCAAGATGGGGGCAAGAAGCGCCCGTTCGATCCGTGGGACGAGGGAGAAGAAAAGCCGGATGGTCTGGGACGGGGGAATTGGCAGACGATGCCCCGGGGGGCGGCCGTCGAGAAAGCAGCGCCGATGCCCGGCAGTTCTCACAGCAAAGGTCGACATCCCGGCCGACCATCCGCCGATAAATGTGTTCGAAACCGATGGGCGTTCGCACGTCGCCGATCAAGAGACGAAAGGGCCTTTCGACTCCCCTGCGACGGCCGTTCCGGTGATTCAGCACGTCGGGCAGCGAAGAAGGTTATGGACCTTCCCGCTCACGGAGCCGCTGCTTCGTGGACCATTTCATGGGCGCGCCTCTCGGCGTCGCCCGTCGCGGTGGCATAATTTATTGAAAGAACTCGGGAAATTTTGGTCGGAGTGGCAGGATTTGAACCTGCGACCCCCTCGTCCCGAACGAGGTGCGCTACCAGGCTGCGCTACACTCCGCCGCGGCGCGAGCCTCTAGCACGCCGATGCGGCCCGCCGCAAGGGCGCCGGCGTCGCTTCTCGTGGATGACCGGCACAGCAGTGGACAAGGGCGGGTGCGGGCCGCCGCCGCCGCAGTTGAAAGCTGCGCGCTCCTGTGGCTATGTCCGCGCCGATGCGGGCCTCCCCGCCCGTTGGGGCGTCGCCAAGTGGTAAGGCAGGGGATTTTGATTCCCCCATGCGGAGGTTCGAATCCTCCCGCCCCAGCCAGCTCCCGTGCTAGAAGCTCATCGTCCTGTCATTCGAACGCCTGCGGCCGGCCCTTGCGCATCCATCTCGTCAATCCGAACACCACGCGCTCGATGACCGACAAGATCGCCGCCGCCGCGCGGGCGGTGGCCGGGCCGCAGACCGAGATCCGCGCCGCCACCTCCGCCATGGGACCGGCCTCGATCGAGGGCTATTACGACGACGCGCTTGCGCTGCCCGGCCTGCTGGCGGCGGTCGCGCAGGCCGAGGCGGAGGGTGCCGACGCCCATATCGTCGCCTGCTTCGACGATACCGGCGTCGACGCCGCCCGCGCCCTCGCCCGCGCCCCGGTGATCGGCATCGGCGAGGCCGGCTTTCATCTCGCCAGCCTGATCGCGCACCGCTTCGCGGTGGTGACCACGCTGTCGCGCTCGATTCCCGTGATCGAGGGCAATCTGCAGCGCTACGGGCTCGACCGGCGCTGCTGCGCGGTCCGCGCCTCCGACGTCGCCGTGCTGGAGCTCGAGGATCCCCTTTCGGATGCGCGCGCGCGCATCTCGGCCGAGATCGGCCGCGCGGTGCGCGAGGACCGGGCGGAGGCGATCGTGCTCGGCTGCGCCGGCATGGCCGACCTCGCCCGTGCGCTGGCGCTCGAGCACGGCGTGCCGGTGGTGGACGGGGTCGCCGGCGCCGTGACGCTGGCCGAGGGGCTGGTGCGCGCCGGCCTCGCCACCTCCAAGGCCGGCGCCTACGCGCCGCCACGGCCGAAGGGCTATGTCGGCCGCCTCGCCGACTTCGCCCCGCCGGGCCTGCCCAAGCTGGACTGACACCACCGGACTGACGGGGTCCGCCCCTCACCCTACGCGCGACCCTGTACGCGCTAGCTGATCTTCTTCAGCAGGCGGACCATTTGCTCGCGCTCGTCGGGCTCCAGCGGCTCCAGCGTGGCGGCGCTGATGACCTTCGCCGCCTCGATCGCCTCCTCGGCGATCGCCATGCCGCTCTCGGTCAGGCCGACGGCGCGGCGCCGGCGGTCGAGCGGGTCGTCGGCCGTCATCACGAAGCCGCGACCGATGAGCCGATCGACCACGCCCTTGATGGTGGCGGCATCCAGATACACCAGCCGGCCGAGCCGATTCTGCGAGCAGGGTCCCACTTCACGCAGCCGGGCAAGCGTCGCGAACTGCGGCGGGGTCAGCCCGCCGACCATGCGGGCCATGAACAGGGCGGTGTGCCGCTGGTTGGCAACGCGCAGGAGAAAGCCGATCTGATCGTCCAGACGGTACGATTGAACCACTCTCTCGTCAGCATCCGTCTCCTTGGACCCGCGGGCCACCGTCATCGGTTTCTCCTGGTCTTTTGTTCGGACGGGCCAGACCCTGGGCAAGCCGGCTCACAGCTTCATTACAAAGGCATTCAGCAATTTTTTCAATCCAACGGCGACGCTGAATCGTGATTTCGAGCCTCGTCAAGGCTCGCCATCGGGCCGCTCCAGCGCAATTCGCCCTGCCCGATCACGTAAGCACGATCGCAAATCGAGTTGCATACGGCGTAATTCTGTTCCGAAAGCAGGATCGACAGTCCGCTCGCCTTCAGAGCGCCGATGGTATCAATCATCTGTTCAACAATGATTGGCGCGACTCCTTCCGAGGGCTCGTCGAGAACCAGGAGTTGTGGCGCCGAAACCAGGGCCCGCGCCAGCGACAGCATCTGCTGCTCGCCGCCGGACATGGCGCCGCCGCGGCGGTCCTGCATCCGCGCGAGGTTGGGAAAGAGGTCGAACAGCGCCTCCCGGCTCCAGGCCGGGCCGTGCCCGCCCGCGGCGCCGGGGCGGGCGGCGATGTCGAGATTTTCGGCCACCGTCAGGTCGGTGAAGATCCGCCGGTCCTCGGGCACGTAGCCGATGCCGAGCCGGGCGATGCGGTAGGTAGGCAGGTCGGCGATGTCCACGCCGTCGAACGCCAGCCGCCGCGCCCGCCGGCGCACCAGCCCCATCAGCGCCTTCAGCGTGGTCGATTTGCCGGCCCCGTTCGGGCCGATCAGCGCCACCGCCTCGCCGCGCCGCACCTCGAAGGACAGATCGAACAGGATCCTCGCGGCGCCGTACCAGGCGTCGAGCCCCTCGACCTCGAGCATCGGCGCGCTCATGCCCGCCCTCCCGCCGCCCGTCCGGTGCCGAGATAGAGGGCGCGCACCTGCGGGTCGGCGCGGATCGCGTCGACATCGCCGCTGGCGACGATCTGGCCGCCCGCCAGCACGACCACCCGGTCGGCATGGCCGAACACGACATCCATCGAATGCTCGGTGAACAGCACGGCGAGCCCGCGCGAGCGCGTCAGCCGCTTGACCAGCTCGATCAGCGCCAGCCGCTCCGCCGGCGCCATGCCGGCGGTCGGCTCGTCCATCAGCAGCAGAAGCGGCTCGGAGGCGATGGCCATGGCGAGTTCCAGCCGCTTCACGTCGCCATAGGCGAGCTCGGAGGCGGGGCGTCCGGCATGGGCCGCCATGCCGGTCTGCTCGAGCAGATGCTGCGCCTCCTCGCGCGCGATCGTGGCTGCCGGGCGCCACAGCGCGAAGGTCTGCCGACGCGCGGCGATCAGCGCCGCCTGCACGTTCTCGATCACGGTGAGCGAATCGAACACCGCCGCGATCTGGAAGGTGCGGCCGACGCCGAGCCGGGCCATGCGCCGCGGCGGCAGGCCGGTCACCTCGCGCCCGGCGAGACGGACCGTGCCGCGATCCGGCCGGATCTGGCCGTCGACAATGTTGAAGCAGGTCGACTTGCCCGCCCCGTTGGGGCCAATCAGCGCCAGCAATTCGCCCGCGCCGACCACAAAGCTCACCCCGTCCAGCGCCTGCACGCCGCCATAGGACTTGGCGAGCCCCTCCACCTCCAGGACGCTCATGGCGCGCGCCCCGCGCGCGGCCGCAGGCGGCGCAGCGCGCCGGCGATGCCGCCCGGCGCGACGAGCACCATGGCGAGGATGAGCGCGCCGAGCAGGGCCCGCCAGTAGTCGGTCTCGCGCATCACATTGTCCTTCAGGAAGGTCAGCGTGGTGGCGCCGAGCACCGGCCCGGCGAGGCTTTCGACGCCGCCGAGCAGCACCATCACCAGCCCGTCGATCGAGCGGCTCACCGAGATCGCCTCCGGCGAGATCGAGCCCTTGGCAAAGGCGTAGAGGCCGCCGGCGGCGCCGCACATCGTGCCGGCGAGGGCGAAGGCGAGCCAGCGCACCCGCGCCACCGGAATGCCCAGCGCCTCCGCCCGCAGGCTGGAATCGCGGCAGGCGCGCAGGGCGAGCCCGAACGGGGCGAACACCATCCGCCGGATCGCCAGCAGCGCCAGCGCCACCAGCACCAGCGCGGCGAGGTAGAGCCCGGCGCGGCTGTCGAACGGCCAGTCCGGCCACACCCCGAACAGCCCGCTCGAGCCGCCGGTCACCTCCTCCCACTGGAACGCGACCGACCAGACGATCTGCGCGAAGGCGAGGGTGAGCATGGCGAGGTAGACGCCTTCGAGCCGCACGCAGAACCAGCCGAACAGCACCGCGCCGGCGGCCGCCACGCCGATCCCCGCCAGCAGCGCCACCGGCGTCGGCGCCCCGAGCACGGTCGCCGCCAGCGCCGCGCCATAGGCGCCGAGCCCGAAATAGGCGGCGTGGCCGAAGGAATCCATGCCGCCCGGCCCCATGATGAAGTGCAGCGAAGCGGCGAACAGCACCGCGATCAGCATGTCGAGCGCCAGCACGGGGGCGTAGGGGAACGCGCCCTCGGCCAGCGGCAACAGGGCGAGCAGCGCCAGCCCGGCAAGCAGCGCGAGACGGGCCGGCCTTCCGAGCGGGCGCAGCGGCGCCTCGCTCGTGCCGCGATGGGGAATGGCGGCCTGCGGACGGCCGAACAGCCCGTGCGGGCGCACCACCAGCACCAGCGCCATGATCAGGAACTCGGCGACGAGGGTCAGCCGCGACAGGTTGAAGGCGAGCGCGCCGATCTCCACCGTGCCGAGAGCGATGCACAGCGCCTTCACCTGCGCCACCAGCACGGCGGCGACGTAGGCGCCGCGGATGGAGCCCATGCCGCCGACCACCACCACGACGAAGGCGTCGCCCAGCACGGACAGGTCGATGGCGAGATTAGCCGGCTCGCGCGCCATCTGCAGCGCGCCGCCGAGCCCGGCGATGCCCGCGCCCAGCGCGAACACGGCGGTGAACAGCAGCGCCTCGTTGATGCCGAGCGCGGCGACCATCTCGCGGTCCTGCGTCGCCGCCCTTATCAGCCGGCCGAAGCGGCTGCGGGCGAGCAGCAGGTGCAGGCCGGCGAGCACCGCCGGGCCGGCGAGGGCGAGGAAGACGTCGTAGCGCGGAAGGTTGCGGCCGAGCAGTTCGACGGCGCCGGAAAGCCCCGGCGCGCGCGGGCCGAGAATGTCCTCCGGCCCCCAGAGCCAGAGCACCGCGTCGCTGATCACCAGGAGCAGCGCGAAGGTGGCGAGGAGCTGGTAGAGCTCCGGCGCGCCGTAGATCCGGCGCAGCAGCACCACCTCGACCAGCGCGCCGAGCACCGCCACGCCCAGCGCGGCGCAGGCGACCGCCGCCCAGTAGCCGAGATCGGGCCCCAGCACCGCACCGAGCCGCGGCGCCAGCGTGACCGCGCCGTAGAGCCCGAGCATGTAGAACGAGCCGTGGGCCATGTTCACGATGCGGGTGACGCCGAAGATGATCGACAGCCCCGCCGCCACCAGGAACAGGCCGGAGGCGGAGGCGAATCCGTTCAGCGACTGGAACAGCAGCGACTGCAGCAGGGAGGAATCGAACGTCATTCCGGCCTTTCCGCCGCCCGGCGCGCCCGCGGCCCGCGCCCGTCGCCCACAGGCCCGCGTCCGTCAGTCGGACGCGGGGCGCAGCGCCTTCACCTCGGCGTCGGAGGGCAGGACAGAGAGCCCGTCGACATATTTCGGATCGAGCATCACCCCGCCGCCATCCTTCACCCCGAGCGTCCCCACGAAGGCGCCCATGGTCGCCTGATGGTCGCTGGCGCGGTAGGTGAAGGGCCCGAACGGGCCGACAACCTCGAGCCCCTCGAACGCCTCGACCAGCTTCTCGGGATCCGTGCTGCCGGCCTTGGCAATGCCGGCCGCCAGCGACTTGATGGTGGCGTAGCCGACCACCGAGCCGAGGCGGGGATAGTCGTCATAGGCCTTGCGATAGGCGTCGAGGAACGCCTTGTGGGCGGGAATGTCGATGGCGTACCAGGGATAGCCCGTCACCACCCAGCCGGCGGGCGCCTCGGCCTTTAGCGGGTCGAGATATTCCGGCTCGCCCGACAGAAGGCTGACCACGAACGCGTCCTTCAGCGCACCGCGATTGTCGATCTCGCGCACGAAGCGGGCGAGGTCCGGGCCGAACAGCACGTTGAAGACGGCGTCGGGCTTGGCGTCGGCGATCGCCTGCACCACCGGCCCGGCATCGAGCTTGCCGAGCGGGGTCGCCTGCTCGGCGACGAATTCGACGTCGGGCTGGGCCTGCTTCAGCAGCTTCTTGAAGGTCTCGGCGGCGGACTGGCCGTATTCGTAGTTCGGGTAGACCAGAGCCCAGCGCTTGCGCTTGGCAGCCACCGCCTCCGGCATCAGCATCGCCACCTGCATGTAGGTGGAGGCGCGCAGGCGGAAGGTGTAGCGGTTGCCGTCGGACCAGGTGATCTTGTCGGTCAGCGGCTCGGCGGCGAGGAAGAACACCTTGCGCTTGCCGGCATAGCCCGCCACGGCGAGCCCGACATGGGAGAGGAAGGTGCCGGCGAGCACGTCCACCCGCTCGCGCGTGACCAGCTCCTCCGCCACACGCACCGCGTCGCCCGGATTGCCGCCGTCGTCGCGCGAGATCAGCTCGAGCGGCCGGCCATCTATGCCGCCGGCGGCGTTGATCTCGTCGACGGCGAGCTGCATGCCCTGGCGGTAGGGGCCGAGAAAGGCCGGCTGGGACTTGTAGCTGTTCAGTTCGCCGATGCGGATCGGATCGGCCGCCTGGGACGGCCGCGCGGCCCCCATCGCGGCCAGCATCAGCACGACCCCCGCGAAAACGGTGCGCAGAGGGTAAGGATGGCGCATGGCTCTTCCCCGACTGGTGGGCTCAGACCGCACCAAGGTATCGCGCGGCGCCGGCCCGTCCACCCCGCAACGCCGGCCGGCGGCACGAAATTGGCGGCAGGAGGTGCGGCAAGAGATGCGGCAAGAGATTACGGCCCGATCTCCACCTCGGGCTCGGCGACCTGCGCCGGCCCGCGCGAGGCGATCAGCGCGCCGCCGACGATGAGCGCCGCGCCCAGCAGCGTGCTCGGCGCCGGCACCTCGCCGAACACGGCGAGGCCGATGCCGGCGGCCCAGACGAAGGCGGTGTATTCCAGCACGCCGAGCCGGCTGGCGTCGGCTCGGCCATAGGCCCAGGCCATGCACAGGTGCCCGGCGGTGCCGAGCACGCCGATGGCGGCGAACAGGATCAGCTCCGGCCCGGCCGGCCGGGTCCAGTGGATCAGCCCCGCCGGAGCCAGCAGCAGGCCGGCGAACACATTCTGCAGCAGCACGATGGTGGGCAGCGGGTCGCGCGCCGCCCTCGTCTTCAGCGTGACCATGGCCATCGCATAGGTGACCGCGGCGATCAGCGCCGCCACCACGCCGAACAGGTTGCCGCCCGCCCCGCCCCGGCCGAGTTGGTCCGACAGCACCACCAGCACGCCGACGAAGCCGAGCCCCAGCGCGACGAAAATCGAGCGCCCCGGCCGCTCGCCCAGCACGACCGCGGCGAACAGCGCGATGAAGATCGGCGAGGTGAAGGACAGCGCCAGCGCGACCGCCAGCGGCAGCGCGGCGAGCGCGTAAAAGAAGGCGAGCGCCGTGGTGGCGACGATCACCGAGCGCCAGGCGTGCGGGCGCAGCGTCGCCATGTCCGGCCAGGCGGTGCGCGAGGCGCGGAACACCGCGAACGCCACGATCGCCCCCACCAGGTAGCGCAGCGCGGCGACCTGCGTCACGTCGTGGCTGGCGGCGGCGTATTTCACCAGCCCGTCCATGATCGACAGCAGGCCGATGCCCGCCACCGCCATCAGGGCCGGCGCGACGGATGAGCGGGACATGGCCTAGCCTTCGGGAGAAGCGGGGGAGCGGGAGGTCAGGGCGAGGCTATAAGGGTATTCCCAGGTCGCGGAAAGGTCCTCGAGCGCACGCGCGCCAGGCAGGCGCACGAAGCCGCAGCTCTCGTAGAAACGATGAGCGTCGGCGAAGCGCGTATCCGTCCACAGGTGAATCAGCGGCGCGGCGCGCTCTTCGGCCAGCGCCCGCGCCCGTGCATAGAGCGCGCGTGCGACGCCGCGACGACGGGCGGACCGCGCCACATAGACCTTGGTGATCTCCATCGCTCCGTCGGCGAGGCCCTCATCGCGGCTCGGCGCGATGGCGAGCGAGCCGAGCACCGTGCCCGCCGCTTCCGCCACCCAGATCGCGCCGTCGCGGGCGGCGAAGTGGCTGGCGATGGCGTCGAGCTCGGGAAATTCGGTCGCCCGGTCGAAGACGCAGCCCTCATATTCGGCGAAGGCCTCGGCGATCAGCGCGGCGATGGCGTCGCCGTCGCCATCGCTGGCCGGCCGCACGATCAGGTCGTTCACGGGCGCACTCTCCGACCCGCCGGGCGCGAAAAAACCGGCGCGGGGTCGTCAATATTCCAAGTTGTGGCGTGCGCGGACTATGTTCGGCCCGTCATCTCGCGTAAAGCTGAATCATTGTGGGCGCGTGCGAATCTCACCAGTGACGGGCGCGCGTCCGGCCCTCGAATGTCCGTGCGGCATCCTTCCGTCCCGGAGTGCTCGATGAAGTCTCATTCCCGCTTCCTGCATCTCGCCGCGATTGGCGCGGCCGCTTCCCTGGCTGCCGCCTGCGCACCGTCCACCACGGCGCCGCCGGTCGCCACGCCGGCGACGCCGCAGTTCATCTCGCCGATCACGCCGCAGCAGGTGGAAGGCAAATGGGGCCTCGCCGCCTATCATCGTCCGGACGATGCGGTGCGCACCGAGAAGCAGGCCCGCGAAGGCTGCCGCCAGCCCTACGTCATCAATGCCGGCCCCTCCGGGGGCTTCATGATGTACCTCGCCGACGAATCGCAGCCCTCGGAAGTGGTGTCGAAGCAGACCCCGCCCGGCCCGACCTATATCGGCCTGCCGGACGAGCCCCCGGGCGCGCAGACCGACCGCGAGGTGGTGCGCTTCGACAGCAATGTGATGGTGCTCAAATGGGTCGACCCGGAAGTCGCCGGGCGCTACGGCACCATGGTCTATGTGCGCTGCCCGTGAGGCGGCGCCCCGGCTCCCGGGAACAGAGCGGCGGTAGCTTATAACCCTTCGTTAACCATGGTTCGGGAAAACTGTGGCCAACGAAACGACATCAGGTTGCCGCCGCCATGCGTGATTCGCGCCGCGCAGGAACTGACATCGGGCTCCCGCGCCCCGCGGTGGCCGGGATCGCCGGCGGAGCGCTGATGGCGCTCTTCGCCTTCGCCGCGCCGGCGGCAGCCCAGAGCGGCATGTACGGCTTCGAATCCTCCTACCGGCTGTTCTCCGGCAACGGCTCGCCGCGCGCCGGCGGCTCGCATGGCTGGCAGCCCGGCGCGCCGAGCGTCTATCCGCCCGGGCAGGTCTACCGGGCGCCTCCCCGCGGCCATGGCGGCCCCGGCTATGGCGCCGGCACGCTCGCCGTGGGCTCGGCCTACGGCTCGGGCGGCGGGGTCTACGGCACCGTCCCGCGCGGCAACACCACGTCCGGCTTCGTGCCGCCCGGCAATGTCCCGGGCGCGGCCGTCGCACGCGGCGGATCGAACTATGGCGCCGGCCGCACCGCACCGCAGATGGCGGCGGCCACGCCCGACTATGACGACGACTATTACGACGAGGACGGCCCGGCGCTGCCGGTGCGCCGCGAGGTCAGCGGCGGGCAGGGCGTCGATCCCAAGTTCAACCGCCACGTCGTGAGCTATTCCAGCGCCGACCCGCCGGGCACCATCATCGTCGATACCGGGGCGCGCTTCCTCTACCTCATCGAGCCCGGCGGCAAGGCGCTGCGCTACGGCATCGGCGTCGGCCGCGAGGGCTTCGCCTGGAGCGGCACGCAGCGCATCTCTAGCAAGCGCGAATGGCCGGACTGGCGCCCGCCGGCGGAAATGGTCGCCCGGCGTCCCGACCTGCCGGACATGATGCCCGGCGGGCCCGACAACCCGCTCGGCGCCCGCGCGCTCTATCTCGGCAACACGCTCTACCGCATCCACGGCTCCAACGAGCCCGGCACGATCGGCCAGGCCGTGTCCTCGGGCTGTATCCGCATGCGCAATGACGACGTGATCGACCTCTACAATCGCGTGCAGGTCGGCACCCTGGTGCGCGTCATCTGACACCCCCATGCCGCACTGCGGGGTGCGGCTTGGATGCGCGCGCCCTCTCCGCTATGGTCCGCCGCGTTTTCGGTTCAACGGCGGAGCGACGAGGCAGATGGCTGCGGGCACGGAAGCGGCAGGCACGGACTCCGCAGGTAGCAACGCGCTGGGCGCGGACGCCGCCGGTATGAGCGCCGCGGGCGCCGCCGACACTCATTTCGGCTTCCGCACGGTGCCGCTGGGCGAGAAGCAGCGGATGGTGGACGAGGTGTTCCATTCGGTCGCCCGCCGCTACGATCTCATGAACGACCTTATGTCGATGGGCCTGCACCGGGTGTGGAAGGACCTGCTGGTCTCGCGCATCCGCCCGCCCAGGAGCGCCCGGCCGTTCGCGCTGCTGGACGTGGCGGGCGGCACCGGCGACGTCTCGTTCCGCACGGTCGAGGCCGGCGGGGCCGGCACCCGCGCCACCGTCGCCGACATCAATGGCGGCATGCTCACCGTCGGGCGCGAGCGCGCCGCCGGGCTCGGCCTTGCCGACCGCGTCGAGTTCGTCGAGGCCAATGCCGAGGAGCTGCCCTTTCCCGACCGCTCCTTCGACGCCACCTCCATCGCCTTCGGCATCCGCAACGTGCCGCGCATGGACAAGGCGCTGGCCGAGATGCGCCGGGTGCTGAAGCCGGGCGGGCGCTGCTTCGTGCTGGAATTCTCGCGCGTCGACGTGCCGGTCCTCGACGCGATCTACGACACCTATTCGTTCAAGCTCATCCCCGGCATGGGCCGGATGGTGACGGGCGATGCCGAATCCTACCAGTACCTCGTCGAATCGATCCGCCGCTTTCCCCCGCCGGAGGCGTTCGCGGAGATGATGCGCGCCGCGGGCCTCAAGCGCGTGGACTACACGCCGCTGACCGGGGGCATCGTCGCCCTGCATTCCGGCGTGCGGATCTAGCGGCGTGGCCACACCCCTCGGCGATTTCCTGCGTCTCGCCCGGGCGGGCTTCGTGCTCGCGCGGGAGGGCGTCGTCTCGCGCATCGATCCGGCCATGCTGCCGCCCGGCTCGGAGCCGCTGTTCGCGGTGGCGAAGCTGATCGAGCGGCGCGGGCCGGCCTCCAGCGCCGCGCGCCTCGGCGCCGCCATCTCCCGGCTCGGCCCGTCCTACGTCAAGCTCGGCCAGTTCCTCGCCACGCGCCCGGACGTGGTCGGCGCGCAGCTCGCGCGCGATCTCGAGACGCTGCAGGACCGCATGCCGCCCTTCCCGCAGGAAGTGGCGGAGCGGACCATCGTCCGCAATTTCGACCAGCCGGCGAGCGTCGTCTATCAGCGGCTCGGCCCGCCGCTGGCGGCCGCCTCCATCGCCCAGGTGCACCAGGGCGAGGTGAGCGATCCCGACGGCACGGTGCGAAAGGTGGCGGTGAAGGTGCTGCGCCCGGACGTCCAGCGCCGCTTCCGCATCGACCTCTCCTCCTTCTACCGCGCCGCCCGCCTCGGCGAGCGCGCCTCGCCCGAGGGCCAGCGGCTGCGGCTCGTCGCCATCGTCGACACGCTGGCGCGCTCGGTGGCGATGGAGATGGACCTCCGGCTGGAGGCGGCCGCGCTCTCGGAGCTCGCCCAGAACACGCAGGCCGAGCCCGATTTCCGCGTGCCCGCGGTGGACTGGGACCGCACCGGCCGCGAGGTGCTCACCACCGAGTGGATCGACGGCATCAAGCTGAACGACCTCGAGGGGCTGCGCGCCGCCGGCCACGACCTGCCGGCGATCGGGCGCATCGTCATGCAGTCCTTCCTGCGCCACGCGCTGCGCGACGGCTTCTTCCATGCCGACATGCACCCGGGCAATCTGTTCGTCGATCCCGACGGCCGGCTGGTGGCGGTCGATTGCGGCATCATGGGCCGGCTCGGGCTGAAGGAGCGGCGCTTCCTCGCCGAGATCCTCTACGGCTTCATCACCCGCAACTGGAAGCGCACCGCCGAGGTGCATTTCGAAGCCGGCTACGTGCCCGCGCATCATTCGGTGGAGGACTTCGCGCAGGCGATCCGCGCCATCGGCGAGCCGATCTATTCGCGCCGCGCCGACCAGATCTCGATGGCGAAGCTGCTCACGCTGCTGTTCGAAGTCACCGCCCTGTTCGACATGAAGACGCGGCCCGAGCTGCTGCTGCTGCAGAAGACCATGGTGGTGGTGGAGGGCGTCGCCCGCTCGCTCGACCCGCAGCTCGACATGTGGAAGACCTCCGAGCCGGTGGTGCGGAACTGGATCGAGCGCAATCTCGGCCCGGTCGGGCGGATCGAGGAGGTCGCCCACGGCGTCAGCGCGATCGGCCGCTCGCTGCAGTCGCTGCCGGACCTCATCGCCCAGGGCCAGCGCATCGCCGACCAGCTCGACGCCGCGACGCGGCACGGGCTCACCCTCGCGCCGGAGACCACGGAGGCGATCGGGCGTGCCGAGGGGCGCGGCAATCGCTGGATGAGCATCGCACTCTGGGTCATCGTGGTACTGCTCGCGTTCAACCTGCTGACGTGACGGCGCCGGCGGCGGCATCAACGCTGCCAGGGCGCGGAAGGTGGAAGGACCATGCTCGCGGACAAGCGCATCCTGCTCATCATCGGCGGCGGCATCGCCGCCTATAAGAGCCTCGACCTGATCCGCCGGCTGAAGGAGCGGGGTGCGGGCGTGCGCGTGGTCATGACCGCGGCGGCGCAGCACTTCATCACCCCGCTCGCCGCCGGCGCGCTCGCCCATGACCGGGTGTTCACCGAGCTGTTCGACCGCGAGGACGAGCAGGATGTCGGCCATATCCGGCTCTCGCGCGAGGCGGACCTCGTGATCGTCGCGCCGGCCACCGCCGACCTGATGGCGAAGATGGCGCACGGCCTCGCCGACGACCTCGCCTCCGCCGTGCTGCTCGCCAGCGACAAGAAGGTGCTCGTCGCCCCGGCGATGAACCCGCTGATGTGGGCTCACGCAGCCACCCGTCGCAACGTCGACCGGCTCGTCGCCGACGGCATCGCCTTCGTCGGGCCGAATGCCGGCGCCATGGCCGAGCGCGGCGAGGAGGGCGCCGGGCGCATGGCCGAACCGCTCGAGATCGTCGCCGCGGCCGAGCAGGTGCTCGCGCCCGCCGGCCCGCTCGCCGGACGGCACGTGCTCATCACCTCCGGCCCGACGCACGAGCCGATCGACCCGGTGCGCTACATCGCCAACCGGTCCTCGGGCAAGCAGGGCCACGCCATCGCCGCCGCCGCCGCGCGGGCGGGCGCGCAGGTCACGCTCGTCTCCGGCCCGGTGAACCTGCCCGACCCGCAGGGCGTCGCGGTGCGCCATGTCGAGACCGCGCGCGAGATGCTGGCGGCGGTGGAGGCGGCGTTGCCGGCGGACGCCGCCATCTTCGCCGCCGCCGTGGCCGACTGGCGCACCGCGAGCGAGGCGGACGAGAAGATGAAGAAGGACGGCAAGGCGATCCCCGCGCTGGCGCTGGCCGAGAATCCCGACATCCTCGCCACCGTGGCGCATCTGTCGAACCGCCGGCCGCGCCTCGTCGTCGGCTTCGCGGCGGAGACGCAGGACGTCGTCGCTTATGCGCAGGCGAAACGCGCGCGCAAGGGCTGCGACTGGATCGTCGCCAACGACGTGTCGCGCCGCAGCGGCATCGAGGGCGGGGTGATGGGCGGCGACGAGAACGCTGTCCACCTCATCACCGCGGAGGGCGTCGAGCACTGGCCGCGCGCCTCCAAGGCCGACGTCGCCGGCCGGCTGGTAGCGCGGGTCGCCGCCGCGCTCGGGCCGATGGAGGCCGCCACGTGAGCGTTCCCGTTCCCGTCACCGTCCTGCCCCACGCCGCCGGCCTGCCGCTGCCGGCCTACGCCACCGACGGCGCGGCCGGGCTCGACCTTCTCGCCGCCCTGCCGGCGGATGAGCCGCTGGTGCTCGCCCCGCGCGCCCGCGCCGCCGTGCCGACCGGGCTGTGCCTCGCGCTGCCGGAGGGCTACGAGGCGCAGATCCGGCCGCGCTCGGGCCTCGCGCTGAAGCAGGGGCTCACCGTCCTCAACGCGCCCGGCACGGTCGATTCCGACTATCGCGGCGAGGTGAAGGTGCTGCTGGTCAATCTCGGCGAGGCGCCGGTTATCCTCGAGCGCGGCCAGCGCATCGCGCAGATGGTGGTGGCGCCGGTGACGCGCATTCAGCTCATCGAGGCCGGGGAATTAACCGAAACAACACGCGGCAGCGGTGGATTCGGTTCAACGGGGCTCGACGGCGGGACAATATCGCGTTAGCGAGAGGCCATGCCGCGCTTATCCGACAAAAGCCTGCTCGCCATTGCCGCCGTGGTCGACGTCGCGCTTCACGCGCGCGGCGCGCCGGTGGCCGCGAAGGCGCTGGCGGCCCGTCACCAGCTTCCCCCGCGCCATCTCGAGCCGGTGCTGCAGTCGCTCGTGCATGCGGGGGTGCTGAAGGGCGTTCGCGGCCCGCGCGGCGGCTATGAGCTCGCGCGCGAGCGCCGGCGCATCACCGTGGCCGAAGTGGTGCGGGTGGTCGAGGCGGAGGCGGGCGAGGCCATGGCCGCCTTCCCGCCGATCGTCATCGACATCGTGCAGCCCGCCGTGGCGGAGGCGGAGCGCGCCTTCGAGAACGCGCTCGACGAGATCACGATCGAGACTCTGTGCCGCGCCGCCGCGCAGAACACGCTGCGCAGGGGACTGCCCGAGGGCATCGATTTCACCATATAATTTTGTATATTATAGCGTTCCTCGACATTATTTCGTGAATATGGTAGCACCGGGCCGATCTCGATGCGCCGGACGTGCGCCCGGGGCGCAGAGCCGCCTCGGCATCGAGCCCTGAGGAGGCACCCATGGCCGAAGCCACCCTGCACCAGCCCCCCGTCGCCGCGAGGCCCGGCCGGGGCCGCGTCTACAGCTCGATCACCGAAACCGTCGGCGACACCCCGCTGGTCGAGGTGAAGCGGCTTCCCGCCGAGCGCGGGATCAAGGCCCGCATCCTCGCCAAGCTCGAATTCTTCAATCCGCTCTCCAGCGTCAAGGACCGCATCGGCGTGTCCATGATCGACGCGCTGGAGGAGGCCGGCCTCATCAAGCCCGGCACGGTGCTGGTCGAGCCGACCTCGGGCAATACCGGCATCGCGCTCGCCTTCGTCGCCGCCGCCCGCGGCTACCGGCTGATCCTGGTGATGCCGGAATCGATGTCGGTGGAACGGCGCAAGATGCTGGCGCTGCTCGGCGCCGAGCTGGTGCTCACCCCGGCCGCCCAGGGCATGCGCGGCGCGGTCGCCAAGGCCGAGGAACTGGTCGCCGAGCTGCCGGACGCCATCATTCCCCAGCAGTTCCGCAACCCGGCCAACCCGGCCGTCCACCGCCGCACCACGGCGGAGGAGATCTGGAACGACACCGACGGCGCGGTGGATATCGTCGTCTCCGGCATCGGCACCGGCGGCACCATCACCGGCATCGGCCAGGTGCTGAAGCCGCGCAAGCCGGGCCTCACCATGGTCGCGGTCGAGCCCGAGGACAGCCCGGTCCTGTCCGGCGGCCAGCCGGGTCCGCACAAGATCCAGGGCATCGGCGCCGGCTTCGTGCCGGACGTGCTCGACCGCTCGGTGATCGACGAGGTGGTGACGGTGGGCAACCAGACCGCCTTCGAGACCGCCCGCGCCGTGGCCCGGCTCGACGGCATCCCGGTCGGCATCTCCTCCGGGGCCGCGCTGGCCGCGGCGCTGGAGGTCGGCGCCCGGCCGGAGAACGAGGGCAAGACGATCGTCGTCATCATCCCCTCCTTCGCCGAACGGTACCTGTCGACCGCTCTTTTCGAAGGTCTGTGACTCCTCGCCGGCTCTTCGACGCCGGTGCCCTTCTAGCGGGACTCCCGCTCCGGTAAAGTTCGGGTGATTCGGACCGCGCCGTGCGCGCGGCCCGCCGGGGCGAAACGTCGGCAAGGGGGGACAGGCGCGGATGGCGCAGCCGGCCGGCAGCGGCGCAGCCATTGAGGTGGCGGGAGGAAACCGGACGTCCGGCCCCCGCACCCGGCGTCGTCGCTCGGCATCCGCCCTTTCCCTCGTTACCTCGGCCCTGAGCGCCGCCGTGCTGTGGGCGGGCGGCGTCTCGGGCGCGGCCGCACAGACTGCCATCGCCCCATCGGCCGGTCACTCCCTCTTCGCCCCGCTCGCCGCGCTCGGGCCGGACGTGCTGATCGGCCTCGCGCTGGTTCTGGGCCTCATCGCCTTCGCCACCACCACCGCCATCGTCCATGTGCGCTTCCGCCGCCTGGCGCTGGAGCGCGAGACCTTCGCTTTCGGGGAGATCTCGCGGCTCGAGGCGCAGATCGAGGAGGCGCGCGCGCTGCTGCTGGCCGAGCCGCAGATCGTCGTGGTCTGGCGCGACCCGGCGGCGGAGCCGGAAATCATCGGCAACACGCCCGCCTTCACCGGCGTCGCCGCGCCCGGGCGCATCCTCGCCTTCGGCGCCTGGCTGGCGCCCTCCTCGGCGCGCGAGATCGAGAGCGCGGTCGACCTGCTGCGCCGGCGCGGAGCGCCCTTCGCCACCACCCTCGCCACCCAGGACGACCGCCATGTCGAGGCGGACGGGCGCCCGGTCGGCTCGGCGGTGATCCTGCGGCTGCGCGACATCACCGGCGTGCGGCTCGACTATGCCCGCCTGCACGAAGGCTATCGCGCACTCGACGCGGAAAGCTCGGCGGTGCGCGCCCTGCTCGACGCGCTGGCCGTCCCGGCCTGGGTCGGCGACGCGGCCGGACGGCTGCTGTGGGCCAACCGCGCCTATGCCCATGCGGTCGAGGCCCGCGACGGGGCGGACGCGGTGGCGCGCGACCTCGCCCTGCTCGACAAGACCGGCCGCGACCAGGCCGCCCAGGCCCGCGCCGAGGGCAAACCCTTCGCCGCCCGCCTGCCGGTGGTGGTCGCCGGGTCGCGCCGCGTGCTCGACGTGCAGGAGGTGAGCACCACTGAGGGCACCGCCGGCATCGCGCTCGACGCCACCGAGGCCGAGGCGGTGCGGGTCGAGCTCGCCCACGTCATCGGCGCGCACCGGCGCACGCTCGACCAGCTCGCCACCGCGGTCGCCATCTTCGGCGCCGACCAGCGGCTGGTGTTCCACAACGCCGCCTATGCCAGCCTGTTCGAGCTCGACCCCACCTTCCTCGACGAGCGCCCGACCGACACCGCAACGCTCGACCGCCTGCGCGCCGCCCGGCGGCTTCCCGAGCAGGCGGACTTCCGCGTCTGGCGCGACGAGCTCCACGCCGCCTACCGCTCGCTGGAGCCGCGCGAGCACTGGTGGCACCTGCCCGGCGGGCGCACGCTGCGCGTGGTCACCGCCCCCAATCCCGAAGGCGGCGTGACCTATCTGTTCGACGAGGTCACCGAGCGGCTCGCGCTGGAGAGCCGCTTCAACTCGCTCACCCGCATCCAGAGCGAGACGCTGGACGCGCTCGCCGAGGCGGTCGCGGTGTTCGGCAGCGACGGGCGGCTCGGGCTCAGCAATTCCGCCTTCGCGCGCATGTGGAAGCTGGAGCCGGCCGTGCTCAAGCGCCAGCCGCACATCGACCTCGTCGCCGAGGCCTGCGACCCGCTCACCGCCGACAGCGTGGTGTGGACGCGCCTGCGCGCCGCCGTCACCGGCATCGAGGCGCGCGTGCCGACCGAGTTCCGGCTGGAGCGCACCGACGGCAGCGTGTTCGACGGCTCCACCCAGCCGCTGCCGGACGGCGGCACGCTGGTGACGCTGCGCGACGTGACCGACAGCGTCCATGTCGAGCGCGCGCTGGTGGACCGCAACGAGGCGCTGGTCGCCGCCGACCATCTGAAGAGCAGCTTCGTCAGCCACGTCTCCTACGAGCTGCGCTCGCCGCTCACCACCATCATCGGCTTCGCCCAGCTTCTCGACGACGTCGCCATCGGCCCGCTCAACACCAAGCAGCGGGCCTATGTGACGCACATCACCGAATCCAGCGCGGCGCTGCTCGCCATCATCAACGACATCCTCGACCTCGCCACGATCGACGCCGGCACGGTGGCGCTCGAGCTCGGCGACGTCGACGTGCGCACCGCCATGCAGGCGGCCGCCGAAGGCGTGCGCGACCGCCTCGCCGAGGGCGGGCTGAGGCTCGCCATCGAGCCCGGCAACGCCGCCGGCACCTTCCGCGCCGACGCCAAGCGCGTGCGCCAGATCCTCTACAACCTGCTCTCCAACGCCGTCGGCTTCGCGCCGGAAGGCTCCACCGTCACGCTCTCGGCCGAGCGCCGCGACGGCGAGGTGATGTTCCGCGTGCGCGACCTCGGCCCCGGCATCCCGCCCGAGATCGGCGAGCGCGTGTTCGACCGCTTCGAGAGCCACACCGCCGGCTCGCGCCATCGCGGCGTCGGCCTCGGCCTGTCGATCGTGCGCGCGCTGATGGCGCTGCACGGCGGCAGCGTCGCCATCGCCCCCGCGCCCGGCGGGGGAACGCTCGTCACCTGCATCTTTCCGGCCGCCGGGGCGGGCCGGGCAGCGGCGGAGTAGCCACCATGGTCGAGCCCCGCACCTATCAGGGACAGCCGGCCACCGCCCATTGGGACGTCGTCCTTCCGGACGAGAAGGCCACCGGCCGCCTCGCCATGGACCTCGCCGCCATGCTGCAGCCCGGCGACCTGGTGCTGCTGAGCGGCGATCTCGGGGCGGGCAAGTCCACCCTGGCGCGGGCGCTGCTGCGCGAACTGGCCGAGGATCCCGAGCTCGAAGTGCCGAGCCCGACCTTCACCCTGATGCAGGGCTACGACCTGCCACGCCACCGGGTGGTACACGCCGATTTCTACCGGCTGGGCGACGCGCTCGAGCTCGACGAGCTCGGCTGGGACGAGCAGACCGACGGCGCCATCGCGCTGGTCGAGTGGCCCGAGCGCGCCGGGGCGGCGCTGCGGGTGCCGGACCGGCTGGAGGTACGCATGGCGCTGGTGCCGGACGCGCCGCCGACGCTGCGCCGGGTGCGGCTGCTGGGTCATGGCCGGCTCGCCGGCGCGCTGCACCGCATGCGGGCGATCCGCTCGCTGATCGACCAGTCGGGCTTCGGCCCGGCCCAGCGGCGCCACCTGCAGGGCGACGCCTCCACCCGCAGCTATGAGCGCCTGACCGGCGGCAAGCGCGACGCGGTGCTGATGAACGCCCCGCGCCGGCCGGACGGACCGCCGGTGCGGGGCGGCCGGCCCTACAGCGCCATCGCCCATCTCGCCGAGGACGTGAAGCCGTTCGTCGCCATGGCGCGGGCGCTGAAGGCGAGGGGATTTTCCGCACCCGCCCTCTACGCCGCCGATCTCGAGGCCGGGCTGCTCATCATCGAGGATCTCGGCGACGAGGGCGTGGTCGCCGGCACGCCGCCCTCGCCGCTGGCCGAGCGCTACGAGCTGGCCGCCGACGTGCTCGCGGCGCTGCACGGGCTCGACCTGCCGGCGACGCTGACCGTGGCGCCGGAGATCGAGCACCGCCTGCCGGCCTACGACATCGAGGCGCTGCTGATCGAGGTCGAGCTGATGCTCGACTGGTACCTGCCGCATCTCGGCACGCGCCCGCCCTCGGACGCCGCGCGTGGCGAGTTCCGCCGGCTCTGGAGCGCCGCGCTGGCGCCGTCGGTGGCGCAGCGCCCGGTCTGGGTGCTGCGCGACTACCATTCGCCGAACCTGATGTGGCTGCCCGAGCGCGACGGCCTCGCCCGGCTCGGCCTGCTCGATTTCCAGGACGCGGTGATGGGCCCGCCCGCCTACGACCTCGCCTCGCTGGCGCAGGATGCGCGCGTCGATGTCTCCGAGGAACTGGAGCTCACCCTGCTCGGGCGCTACGTGAAGGCCCGCCGCCACGGCGACCCCGGCTTCGACATGCGCGGCTTCGCGGCGTCCTATGCGGTGATGGCCGCGCAACGCGCGACCAAGATCCTCGGCATCTTCGCCCGGCTCGACCGGCGCGACGGCAAGCCCGGCTATCTTCGCCACCTGCCGCGCATCTGGAGCTATCTCCAGCGCGACCTCGCCTTCACCGACCTCGCCGCGCTGAAGGACTGGTACGATTCCTACGTCCCCGCGCCCGAGGACTCGGCCTGGCCGCGCCCGGTGCCGCCGCCGGTCGGCACCCCGGCGAGCGTTCCCCGCGGCGACGAAACGGCGTTGGCCGAGGCGAATGCGACGGCAAAATCGGATATATCCGCCGGGCACCCTTCCGAATCGTCGAGCGCTCCGACCCGTTCATGACCTCCATCCGCTCCGCCATGGTACTCGCGGCCGGTCTCGGCACGCGCATGCGTCCGCTGACCGACCGCATGCCCAAGCCGATGGTCGAGGTCAGCGGCCGGCCGCTGATCGACCACGTGCTCGACCGCCTCGCGGATGCGGGCGTCGAGACCGCGGTGGTCAATCTCCACCATTACGCCGACATGCTGGAGCGCCATCTGGCGGGACGCACGCAGCCCCGCATCGTCTTCTCCGACGAGCGCGGCGAGCTGCTCGAGACCGGCGGCGGCATCCGCCGGGCGCTGCCGCTGCTGGGCGAAGACCCCTTCTTCTCGATCAACGCGGACACCATATGGATCGAGGGGATTTGCCCGAACCTGTCGAACCTCGCCGCCGGCTTCGACCCGGAGCGGATGGATGCGCGGCTGCTGCTCGCCGCCACCTCCTCCTCGATCGGCTATGACGGGCGGGGCGATTTCCTCATGACCAGCGAGGGACGGCTGGAGCCGCGCGCCGAGCGCGAGATCGCTCCCTTCGTCTATGCTGGTGCCGCCGTGCTCTCGCCCCGCCTGTTCGAGGGCGCACCGGAGGGCGCGTTCTCGCTGGTCCGGCTGTTCGCCCGTGCCGCCGCGGCCGGGCGGCTGTTCGGCCTGCGCATGGAAGGGCTATGGATGCATGTCGGCACCGTCGATGCCATCAGCGAAGCCGAGGCGACGATACAGCGCTCGAAGGACTGACCGGCGCTGTCTCTGCTGCCTGCCGAGCGACGCGCGACGTCCGGGAGCGCCGGCATGAGCGCTGACATGAGCGGCGACCTGCGCCGTGCCGAGCCTCGCCTCTTCACCATTCCCGCCTCGGTGCCGTTCCTCGACACGCTGGCCGACGCGCTGCTCGACGGCCGGCTGATCGAGGGCTTCGCGCCGCGCGCCGACCCGTTCGCGCTCGCCTCCGCCACCGTGTTCCTGCCGACCCGCCGCGCCGGCCGGCTGTTCGCCGAGGCCCTGCGCCGGCGCGCGCCCTCGGGCGTCGCGCTGCTGCCGCGCATTGTGCCGGTCGGCGACGTGGACGAGGACGCGCTCGCCTTCGCCGACAGCTTCGTCGACCCGCCCGACGCGGTGCCGGCGATGACCCGCCGGCTGGCGCTCGCCCATCTCATCGGCAGATGGCGTGCGCTGCTGCGCGCCGGCGACGGCCGGCTGGCGGTGGCGAGCGGACCGGGCGCCGAGATCGCGCTCGCCGACGCGCTCGCCCACCTCATCGACGAGATGGCGGCCCAGCAGGTGCCGTGGGAGCGGCTCGACCGGCTGGTGCCGGGCGAGCACGACCTCTACTGGGACATGGCGCTCGACTTCCTCACCATCGCCCGCGCCTTCTGGCCGACCCGGCTCGCCGAGCTGAACCGCGTCGACGGCGCGGTCCGGCGCGACCGGCTGATCGCCGCCGAAGCCGCGCGTCTGGCGGCGGGGCAGGCGAGCGGCCCGGTGATCGCCGCCGGCTCGACCGGCTCCATGCCCGCCACCGCGCGGCTGCTCGGCGTGGTGGCGCGGCTGCCGCAGGGCTGCGTCGTGCTCCCCGGCCTCGACCCGATGCTGGACGAGGCCTCCTGGGCCTCGCTGACCGACGACGCCTCGCCCGCGCCAAGCCATCCCCAATACGGCCTCGCCCTGCTGATGCGCCAGCAGATGGGCGTCGGACGCGACGCCGTGGTCGCCCTCGCCCCGCCCGCCCCGCACGGGCGCGAGGCGCTGCTGTCGGAGGCGCTGCGCCCGGTCGATTCCACCGATGCCTGGGCCAGTCTCGGCGAGCGGCTGCCGGCCGAGGCGATCGAGGCCGCGCTCGCCGGCGTCGCCGTGATCGAGGCGGACGACGCCCGCGAGGAGGCACTGTCGATCGCGGTAGCGCTACGCGAAGCCTTGCTCGCGCCCGAGGGCACCGCCGCGCTCATCACCCCGGACCGCGACCTCGCCCGCCGCGTCGCCGCCGAGCTGCTGCGCTTCGGCGTGCGGATCGACGATTCCGCCGGCGAGCCGCTGTCCGAGAGCGCCCCCGGTCGGTTCGCCCGCCTCGTCGCCGATGTCTGCGCCGAAGCGCTGGCGCCGGTG
The DNA here is from genome assembly GCF_024752335.1 of Ancylobacter mangrovi. Lineage (NCBI taxonomy): Bacteria > Pseudomonadati > Pseudomonadota > Alphaproteobacteria > Hyphomicrobiales > Xanthobacteraceae > Ancylobacter > Ancylobacter mangrovi. Next base: position 381,395 of record NZ_JANTHY010000002.1, read on the forward strand.
CCGCTGGTGGCGCTGGTGCGCCATGGCCTCGCGCGCTTCGGACTTACCCGCGAGGCACTCGGCGCGGCGGCGGACGCGCTGGAACTGATGGTGCTGCGCGGCCCGCGCCCCGCCCCCGGGGCGCAGGGGCTGGTCGACGCCGTCGCCGCCTTCGACCCGGCACTCCACTATCGCAGCGACCCGCGCGCGAGCATCGACGAAGCGACCCGCGCGCGCGCCGCCGACCTCGCCGCCCGCATCGCCGCGGCGCTCTCGCGGCTGCTGGCGCTGGCGGAAGGCGAGCACCCCTTCGCCGAGCTCGCCGCCGCCCATGGCGAGGCCATCATGGCGAGCTGGCGCGCGGGGGAAGAACCGGAGGAAGAGGCCGGCGACGAGGCGGAGGAGATCGCCCGCGCCGAGCTCGCGCGGGTGTTCGCGGAAATGGGCGAGGCCGCTTCCGAGGCCGGCGCCATGACGCTCGCCCATTACGCCGCCGCCCTCCCGCTGCTGCTCGCCGACCGCCCGGTGCGCCCGCCGATCGAACCCGAGGCGCGGCTGCGCATCCTCGGGCCGCTGGAGGCGCGCCTGGTGGCGGTCGACCGGGTCGTGCTGGCCGGGCTGGTCGAGGAGACCTGGCCCGCCTCGGTGCGGACCGACCCGTGGCTCAGCCGGCCGATGCGCGCCGCGCTGGGGCTGGAAGCGCCCGAGCGGCGGATCGGCCTTTCCGCCCACGACTTCGCGCAAGGATGCGGCGCGCGCGAGCTGGTGCTGTCGCGCCCGCGCAAGCTCGGCGGCGCGCCGACCGTGCCCTCGCGCTTTCTCCAGCGCCTCGCCGCCGTCAGCGGGCCGGCGCGCTGGCAGGCGGCGCTGGCGCGCGGCGACCGTTTCCGCCGTCTCGCGGAGCTGATCGACGCCGACCCGCCCGCCCCGCGCCTCACCCGTCCCGCACCGCAGCCCAGGGTCGAGCTGCGCCCGACGCAGCTCAGCGTCACCGAGATCGAGGCGTGGCTGCGCGATCCCTACACGATCTACGCCCGCCACGTGCTCAGGCTGCGCCCGCTCGACCCGCTCGACCAGGAGCCGAATGCCGCCGAGCGCGGCACCGCGATCCACGAGGCGCTCGGCCGCTTCGCCCGCGCCTTCCCGCGCGAGCTGCCGGAGGACGCCGAGGCCCGGCTCGCCGCCTTCGGCCAGGAGGCCTTCGCCTCGCTCGAGACGTTCCCGGCCGAGCATGCGCTGTGGTGGGCGCGCTTCGAGCGCCTCGTCGGGCGCTACATCGCCTGGGAGCGCACGCGCCGCCCGACGCTGGCGCGCGTCCATGCCGAGACCGGCGGCGCCATGGTGCTGGCGGGCGGGCGGTTCCGCCTCACCGGCAAGGCCGACCGCATCGAGGAGCTGCGCGCGGGCGGCCTCGCCATCGTCGACTTCAAAACCGGCGGCGTGCCGAGCCCGAAGCAGGTGAAGTCCGGCCTCTCGCCCCAGCTCCCGCTGGAGGCTGCCATGGCGGCGGCGGGCGGGTTCCGCGACGTCGCGGCCGAGGAGGCGGCCGCGCTGCTCTACGTGCATCTGGGCACGCGCGAGCTGAAGGAGGGCTCGGCCGTGGTGAAGGAGACCACCGCCGCCGAGCTGGCGAAAGAGGCGCGCGAGCAGCTCGAGAAGCTGGTGCTGGCGTTCGAGAACCCCTCGCGCGGCTATGTCTCGCTGCACAGCCCGATGTTCCGCGGCCGCTATGGCGATTACGACCACCTTGCGCGCATCCGCGAATGGTCGACCGGACCGGAGGGCGAGGCGTGAGCACCCTTCCCGACAGCCCCGCCCTCAGCGCGGCGACCGAGCTGCAGTCCCGCGCCTCGGACCCCGCCATCTCGGCCTGGGTGTCGGCCAATGCCGGCTCGGGCAAGACCCATGTGCTGGCGCGGCGGGTGATCCGGCTGCTGATGCGCGGCGTCGCGCCCAGCCGCATCCTGTGCCTCACCTACACCAAGGCGGCGGCGGCCAACATGGCCAACCGCGTGCTCGGCGAGCTGCGAAGCTGGGTGACGCTCGACGATGCCGCGCTCGACGCGGCGATCATGGCGGCGGATGGCGGCGCCCCGGACCCCGCGCGCCGCGCCCGCGCGCGCCGGCTGTTCGCGCTGGCTCTGGAGACGCCGGGCGGCCTCAAGATCCAGACCATCCACGCCTTCTGCGGCGCGCTGCTGCACGCCTTCCCGTTCGAGGCAGGGGTTCCGGCCGGCTTCGGCGAGCTGGAGGACGCGACCCGCGCTGAGCTGCTGGCCCGGGTGCGGGCCGAGGTGGTGCTGGAAGCCGCCGGCCAGCCGGAAAGCGCGCTCGGGCAGGCGCTCGCGCTGATCACCGGCGAGGCGTCGGACGAGGGCATCGACCAGATGCTCGCCGACCTTGTCGACGATCCTGGCGTGCTGGAGGCGAGCGAGGCCGACCTCGCCGCCGCCGTCGGCCTCGAGCGCCCGCTCGCCTCGCGCGAGATCGAGCGGCGCATCGTCGACGAAGCGACGATCGCCCGCGGCGCCTGGATCGGGCTCGGCGAGGCGCTGGTGGTCGAGGGCGGCAACTGTGCCCGGCGCGGCCATGCCCTGCTCGCCGCCGCCCGCGCGCCCGAGGACAGCGTCGCCGACACCTATGCCGGCGTGTTCCTGAAGGAAGACGGCAGCGCCTATGCCGACATGCAGTTCGGCAAGGCGGAGATCCGCGAGCGCTATCCCCAGCTCCTCGCCGAGCGCGACCGGCTGGCCCCGCTCGGCGCGATGCTCGCCGCAGCGCGCGCCTTCGAGCGCAGCCGCGCCGCGCTGCTGCTCGGGCGCGAGGCGGCGCGGCGCTATGCCGGCGCCAAGGCGGCGCGCGGCGTGCTCGACTTCGCCGACCTGATCGACGCGGCGCGCCGCCTGCTCGGCTCGGGCGCCTCGGCCTGGGTGCACTACAAGCTCGACCAGGGCATCGACCACGTGCTGCTCGACGAGGCGCAGGACACCAGCCCCGAGCAGTGGGAAGTGATCCGTCCGCTGGTGGCCGAGTTCTTCTCCGGCGCCGGCGCGCGCGACGTGCCGCCCGACCCGGCGCGCAGCCTGTTCGTGGTCGGCGACGAGAAGCAGTCGATCTTCTCCTTCCAGGGCGCGGACCCGCGCCGCTTCGACGAGGTGCGCCGCGAGCTCGCCGGGCTGGCGGCGCCGGGGCGCTTCGAGCATGTGAAGCTGCGCCACTCCTTCCGCTCCGCGCCCGGCATACTGGACGCGGTCGACGCCGTGTTCACCGCGCCGGAGGTCCATCACGGCCTCTCGGCCGAGAATGTGCGCCCGGTGCACGAGCCGATCCGCGGCGCCCTGCCGGCGCTGGTCGAGATCTGGGACACCGAGCAGCCCGAGCCGCGCGCCGACGAGGATGGCTGGCAGCGCCCGCTCGACGCCCCGCCGACCGACGACCCGAAAGGACGTCTGGCGGTGAAGATCGCCGCCCATATCGCGGCCCGGATCGGGCAGGGCTTCCCGCTGACCGGCCGCGAGGGCACGCGCCCCGCGCGCCCGGGCGATTTCCTCATCCTGGTGCGCCGGCGCGACGGGCTGTTCGAGGCGATCATCCGCGAGCTGAAGCGCGCCGGGGTCGCGGTCGCCGGCGCCGACCGGCTGGTGGTGGCCGAGCACATCGCCGTGCTGGACCTGATGGCGCTCGCCGACGCGCTGCTCATGCGCGAGGACGAGCTGGCGCTGGCGAGCGCGCTCAAGAGCCCGCTGTTCGGCTTCGACGATCAGGACCTGATGGAGCTCGCCCCGGGCCGCACCGGCCTGCTGGAGGACGCGCTCCGGGCGCGCGCGGACGAGAAGCCGAAATGGCGGGCGGCGGTCGAGCGGCTCGACCGGCTGCGCCCCGAGGCGATGCGCCTTCGCCCCTTCGACTTCCTCGCCCGCGTGCTCGGGCGCGAGCGCGGGCGAGCCGCCATGCTTGCGCGGCTCGGGCCGGAGGCGGCCGACGCGCTCGACGAGGTGCTGGCGCTGGCGCGCGCCTATGAGAACATCGAGCCCGCCTCGCTGCCCGGTTTCCTCGCCTTCCTGCGGCGCGGCGAGGCGCAGGCCAAGCGCGACATGGAGGACGGGCGCGACCAGGTGCGCGTGATGACGGTGCACGGCGCCAAGGGGCTGGAGGCGCCCTATGTCATCCTCGCCGACACCACCAGCGGCCCCTCGACGCGGCGCCCTTCCGGCCTGCTGCGCTTCGAGCGGAACGGGCGCCGGCTCGCGCTCCATCTGCGCGCCAAGACGCTCGACACCCCCGCCATGGCCGAGCACCGCCAGCGGGCCGACGAGGCGACCAAGGACGAATATCGCCGCCTGCTCTATGTCGCGCTCACCCGGGCCGAGAGCGCGCTGGTGCTGTGCGGGGCGGACGGGCTGAAATCCCGGCCGGAGGATTGCTGGTACGCGCTGGTGCGCGGCGCCCTCGAGGCCGAAGCGATCGCGCGGGCCGCCACCGGCTTCGAGGGCTCGGTGCTGCACTGGCGCCCGCGCGCCGCCGACGAGCCGGCCGCCACGGGCGCGCTCCCGGCGTCGGCGCTGGCGACCGACGACGCCGAGCGCCGCCTCGCCGACGCCCTGATGCGCCCGGTGCCGAGCCCGCCGCGCGCGCAACCTCTGCGTCCCTCCGCGCCGGCGCTGCCGGCCGGCGAGGCGGAGACGGGCGGGGGAGCGGGCGAGGAGGCCGGCCGGCGACGGGGCAAGCTTATTCACCGGCTGCTGGCCGCGCTCGGCCCGATCGCGCCGGCGCAGCGGGCGGAGGCCGGACGGCGCTTCCTCGCCGCCGCAACGGCGATGACGGAGGCCGAGCGCGAGGCGCTGCTCGGCGAGGCGCTCGGCGTGCTCGCCCTGCCGGAGCTCGCGGCGCTGTTCGCCCTCGAGGGGCGCGCGGAGGTGCCGCTCGTCGGGACGCTCGACGACGGCACGCCGGTGTCGGGGCGAATCGATCGCCTGCGCCTCGACGGCGGGCGGGTGGTGATCGCCGATTTCAAGACCGACCGGCAGGTGCCGCGGCAGCCGGCGGCGATCCCGCCAGCGCAGCTGCGCCAGCTCGGGCTCTATGTGCGCCTGCTCGGAAAGCTCTTTCCCGACAAGGAGATCGCGGCGCTGCTGGTCTATACCGCCGCCCCGCTGGTGCACCGGCCGGACGCCGCCCTGCTGGAACGAGCGGTGGAGAGCGTCACGTCGGCGTGACGGTGCCTTGACGCGGCCGGGGCCGCCTTCCTACCTTCTGCTCAACTTCTGCTGAATTCTCAGGAATGTGAGGTGTCGCCATGGGCGTCGAAAAGGTGTCGGACCAGAGCTTCGAGTCCGACGTGATCAAGTCCTCCGGTCCGGTGCTGGTCGATTTCTGGGCGGAATGGTGCGGCCCGTGCCGCATGGTCGCCCCGGTGCTCGACGAGGTCGCCGGCGAGCTGGGCGACAAGCTGAAGATCGTGAAGCTCAACGTGGACGAGAATCCTGCCACGGCTTCCAAGTACGGCATCATGTCGATCCCGACGCTGCTTCTTTTCAAGGACGGCCAGCTTGCCTCGCGGCAGGTTGGTGCAGCGCCGAAAGCAAAAATGCTGCAGTGGATCAGCAGCTCGATCTGAATATGAAGGACTGCCCAGCAGTCGGACATTCGGACCTAGAGGAACCCCGGAGCTCACGCTCCGGGGTTTTTCTTTTCCAAGCATCCGCAACGGCGGGCGGCGCCGTATACCAGCAATGGCGGCGGGGATGGTGCAGTGCCGTGCAACCCGTTCGTTGTCATGCAAGTGAGTTGCGCCAAGGCCCGTATTCACAGCCACAGACGGTTGATTGACCGGTTGCGGAATCAGGATCTGGAGGTCAAATAGTCCGAATATATTTCTATCTTATTTGAATTGTTAAACCATTGGCGTAGAGTGATGCCCCGGTACTCTCGGGAGCATCGCCGTTGCTTTTACTGCCGTTCAAGATCGATCAGGTGCGGATGGCGCTGCCGCTCGAGAAGGTTGTGCGCGTCGAGGCGATGGTCGAGACGCTGCCCCTGCCGCGGCCGGTACCCAACGTCACGGGCGGCATGATCCATGGCGGGCGGTTCGTCGCCATATACGGCTTGCGCGGCAAGCTCGGATACGATCCTCGTCCGTCCGAAGCCGATGATTGCATCGTGCTCGCGAAGGCCCGCGACGAAGTTGTCGGCATCGTCGTCGACGAGGTGGCCGCGGTGATCGAGGTCCCGGCCGCCGACGTCTCCCGCTACGGGCTGGAGCGCGACGGCGAGACCATCGCCGGCGCGGCGGTCATCGACGACGACATCCTCCTGATCACCGATCTCGACCGCTTCCTCTCCGACGAGGAGCGGCTGGAGCTCGAGGCGGTGCGGCGGGAGTTCGCGCAATGACGCCCGAGCGCTCCGTCGATCCCGAGCTGCTGGCCGAGGTCCGCGACCTTTTCGTCTCGCGCTTCGGGCTGCTGCGCGCCAGCCTCGGCGACGACGAGCTCTCCCACCGTCTGGTCGCCGGGCTCGGCCCGCGGCTCGGCTCCCGCGCCCGGCTGAAGGAGTTGCTGGCGCGGGCTGCCGGCCAGCCGCTGGACGGGCCGGAGCTGCAGCTCCTGATCCGGGCCATCACCATCCGCGAATCCTCGCTGCTGCGCCATCTGTCCTGGTTCGAGCTGCTCGCCCGCCACGTGGTCGACCCGCTGATCGCCGCCCGCCGCGCCGCAGGCCGGCGCGACGTCGCGATCTGGAGCGCGGGCTGCTCCAGCGGCGAGGAGGCGTACGGCCTCGCCCTCCTGTTCGCCGAAAGGCTGCCGGACCTCGCCGACTGGGACATCCGCATCATCGGCACGGACCTGTGCGCGAGCGCGGTCGAGGAGGCCCGGCGCGGGCGCTACCGCGGCTGGTCGCTGCGCGAGGTCTCTCCCGAGCGCCGGGCGCTCCACTTCCGGCAGCAGGACGACCAGTTCGAGGCCGGCGCGGTGCTGCGGGCGCTGGTGACGTTCGACCTCGGCGACCTGCTGGACCCGGAAAGCGGCCCCTGGACCACGCTGAAGCCGGCCTTCGACATCATCGTGTGCCGCAACGTGCTGATGCATCTCGAACCGTCGGCACGGCGGCGGGTGACGGAGCATCTCGCCGGCCGGCTGGCCGCGCAGGGCGTGCTGGTGAGCGCCCCGTCCGAGGCCTCGCCCGAGCTGTTCCACCCGCTGCTGCGGAGCGACCACGAGGAACTGCTGCTGTTCCGCCGGCCGCCACGCGCCAAATCGTCGGCTGGTCTCGCGCCAGCCACTCGCCCGGCGGGCGCTCCCATGCCGCGCGCGGCCGAACACCCGGCCGCCATGCCGCCGCCGAGCCAGACGGCCACCCCGTCGCTCGCGCCGCTCGCGCGCGACGAACTCGTCGCCCATCTCGACGCGCTGATCGCCGCCGGCCGCCTCGCGGAAGCCCGCCGCCTCTGCGCGCTGGCGATGGAGCGGGCGCCGCTCGATTCCGGCCTCGTCCACCTGATGGCGACGCTGCAGGAGATGGAGGGCGACCATCACGGCGCCTTCCAGAGCCTGAAGCGCGCGCTCTATATCGACGGCGCCGACGGCTCGGCGCAGCTCCGCCTCGCCGGGCTGCAGCACCGGCTGCGGAGCGGCCAGGGACGGCCGGCCGGGAACGGCCCGCCGAACCAGCCGCGCGGCAGCGGCCGACGGGGGGAGACGCGCGACCGTGTCTGACGCCCCGCTCGACCCCGACGGCCCATCTGCCACGTCCCGCGCCGCCAGCACGGGCGGCGTCGACTGGCGCGCCGCCGAGGAGCGCCTCGCTCGGCTCGCCGACGCGCTCCACGGCAGGCGGCGCGACGAGGCCGAGCTGCTGCGCCGGCGCGCCGCGCGCCTCGCCGCTCGGCCGGCCGACGCCCCGGCCGGCAATGAGCGGCCCTATCTCGCCTTCCGCCGCGGCGAGGACCGGATCGCCATCGCCATGGAGGCGCTGCGCGAGGCGGTGCGGCCGCGCTCGGTGCTGCCGCTTCCCGGCGTCCCCCCGCACATACGCGGCGTGGTGCTCAATCGCGGCGAGGTGGTGCCGGTGGTCGAGGCCGGCTGGTTCCTCGACCCGGACCTCGTCCAGGCCGAGGCCCCGGCGCTGCTGCTGGTGGTCGAGGCGGGCGGCACGCGCTTCGCGCTGGCGGCCGATCTCCTCGACGAGGTGCGCTCCCTCGATCCCTCGGCCGGCGGCGCGGCGATGCACGCCTCCGGCCGCCTGCCGCCCTTCGTCGTCGGCCTCGCCGACGACCTGCTCAACATTGTCGACCTCGACCTGCTCGCCGCGGACGCCCGGTTCCGCGTGCAGGAAGAGGTGGGCGGATAGCCTGACGGAGAGAGCATGCCAAGGTTCAGCATTCGCGCCCTTCTCATCATCGCCGCCGGCGTCATCGCCGCCGTGCCGGCGCTGGTGGTGGTCGTCGGCGCGGGTCTCTACATCCGCGACTATCTCACCGAGAACACGCTGCAGCGCGGGCAGTGGAGCGCGCAGGAGCTGGCACTGATCTATGGCGGCTATCTCGACAAGCACGTCCAGGCGCTCGACACGCTCTCCGATGCCCTCGCGACCAGCGGCATAGCGGACGTCGCGGTCGACCAGCAGGCGCTGACCCGGGTGAAGTCGAACTATGCGGGCTTTGCCAGCAGCGTCATCCTCGTCGACCTGTCGGGCCGGGTGATCGCGGCGGCGGCCTCGGAGGCCGACCAGGCGGCGGACCTCAATGTCGGCGACCGCGACTGGTTCAAGACCACGGTGGAGACGCGCAAGCCCTTCGTCGACCACAAGGTGGTGCGCTCGCGGCTGACGGGCCGGCTCATCGTCCCGCTCGCCGCGCCGGTGCTGGACGCCGGCGGACGGGTGATCGCGGTGGTGTCGGGCGGGCTCGACCTCGGCGAGATCGGGCGGCTGGCCAAGCGGCCGGTCGGCAAGGATGGGGCTGGCCATGCCGGCGTCGCCACGGCCGAGGGCCTGCTGCTCGCCTATCCGCGCAGCGAGCTGGTCGACGCCGGCCAGACGGTGACGGGGCAGGGCTTCTGGCCGCAGGCGAAGGACAACGCGACCGGCACCATCCCCACCTTCGTCGGGCTGGAGGGCAAGCCGCTGATCGGCGGCTTCGCCACGGTGCCGAGCACGGGCTGGAAGGTGTGGGTGGTGGAGCCCGCCACGACCGCCGACGACGTGCTCTACAAGGCCTATGCCCGCGCCTCGCTGATCGGCGCGATCGGCGCCGGTGGCGGCCTGCTGCTGGCATTCTTCGGCGCCGGCGCGCTGGCCGGCCCGATCGAGCGGCTGCGCGGCACCGCCAACGCCATCGCCGCCGGCGATCTCGACCAGAAGGCCGGTGATCAGGGGCCGAGGGAAATCAGCGATCTCGGCCGCGCCATCAATGCGATGTCGCTGTCGCTGCGCGAGCGCATCGCCTCCGAGCAGGACACGCAGCAGGAACTGCGCCAGGCGGTGAGCGACTATTCCGACGTCGCCCGCCGCATCGTCCAGGGCGACCTGTCGGCGCGCGCGCCGGTGAGCGACCATCCCGAGCTCAGCCTGCTCGCCACCAGCCTCAACGGCATGACGGAATCGATGGCGCGGCTGGTGAGCGAGATCCGCGAGGCGACTGCCAACCTGTCGAGCGCGAGCTCGGAGATCCTGGTCGCCACCAGCCAGCAGGTCTCGGCCACCGCCGAGGAGGCCGTCGCGGTGAAGCAGACCGCCTCGAGCGTGATCGAGGTCAAGCAGACCAGCACCCTCGCCATGCAGAAGGCCGGCGCGGTAGCGCAGGCGGCGCAGCGCGCCAGCGACGTCGCCGAGACCGGCCGCTCCACGGTGGAGGCCACCATCGCCGGCAGCCAGGAGGCGCGCCAGCGCATGGAGACGGTTGCCCAGCGCATCCTCGGCTTCATCGAGCAGGCCGAGGCGATCGCCGAGATCAACACCACGGTGGGCGACCTCGCCGAGCAGTCCAACCTGCTCGCCGTCAATGCCAGCATCGAGGCCGCCAAGGCCGGTGAGTTCGGCCGCGGCTTCGCCGTCGTCGCCAGCGAGATCAAGACGCTGGCGGACCAGTCCAAGCAGGCCACCGCGCAGGTACGCCGCATCCTGGTCGACATCCAGAAGGCCTCGCAGGCGGCGATGCTCGCCGCCGAGCAGGGGGTGAAGGCGGCCGAGGTGGGCTCGGTGCGCGCGGCCGAGTCCGGCAACACCATCGGGGTGCTCGCCGACAGCATCAACGAGGCGGCGCGGGCCGGGCAGCAGATCGCCGCCGCCAGCCAGGAACAAAGCGCGGGGATGGACCAGATCGCCGCCGCCATGCGCAACATCGAGCAGTCCACCAGCCAGACCGTCGCCGCGACGCGGCAGGTCGAGCGCTCGGCGCGCGACCTGAACGACCTCGCGAGCCGGCTTTCCGCCCTGGTCGCCTTCGCCTCGTCGAGGGAACCTCCGCAATGAACGACCGACAGGCCGCACTGCGCGAGAGGCTGCTCGCCGCCTTCCGGACCGAGGCGGGAGAGCATCTGCACGGCATGGACGGCCTGCTGCGCGAGTGGCCCGCCCCGCCCGAGCAGCCCGGGCCGGCCATCATCGAGCAGCTGTTCAAGATCGTTCACACGCTGAAGGGCGCGGCGCGCTCGGTCGCGCGGCAGGACATAGAGGGCCAGTGCCAGAAGCTGGAGACGACGCTCTCCACCGCGCTGCGCGAGGGCGCGCCGACCGACGGCATGCAGCTGCGCCGCGCGGTCGAACGGCTGAGGCGGGCGATCAGCGCGGAAACGCGCCAGAGCCCGGCCCCCGCCCCGCAGCCGCAGACTGCAACGCCGACGGCCGCAACGCCGACGGCCGCGACGCCGCCCGGCGCCGCACCGGAAGGCACGGGCGCGGCGCCCCCCGCCGATCCCGCCCCGGCTCCGCAAGCCTTCACTCCGCAAGCCTCCGCGCCGGCCGCACCGGCACCTGTCGCCACGTCACCCGCGGCGCCCTCACCGTCCCCCTCCATGGCGGCGCCGGCCACCACCCGCGCCAACATCGCCGCGCTCGACGCGCTGCTGCACGGGGTCGGCGAGCTGCTGACCCACCGCCAGTCCCTCGACCAGCAGCTCGACGCGCTGGAGGACACGCTCGAGCAGCTCACCCTGCGCCGCCACCTGCTGCGCACGGCCGGTCCCGCCTCGCTCTCGTCCGAGCAGCTCGACCACGACCTCAGGCTGATGGAAGGCCGGCTGCGGCAGATGCACCGGGCGATGGCGGCCGACCGGCGCCGCTTCGACGGCTCGCTCTCGGCGCTCGGCGAGCAGGCGCGCGAGCTGCGCCTGTCGCCGGCCTGGAGCGTCGTCGAGGGGCTCGGCGCCATGCTGGAGGACATCGCCGCCGAGCAGGGCAAGCAGGCGAACGCCGACATCGCCGGCTTCAACGAGGTGCTGGATCGGCGCATCCTCGACGCCATCAAGGACCCGCTGGTGCACCTCGCCCGCAACGCGATCGACCACGGCGTCGAACCGGTGGCCGAGCGGCGCGCCGCCGGAAAGCCGGAGACGGCGCAGATCGCGCTGCGGCTCTCGCGCCACGACGAGCGCCGCATCGCGATCGAGATCAGCGACGACGGCCGGGGCATCGACATGGACCGGCTGCGGGAATCGGCGGCGCGGCTGCGCATCGAGACGGCCGAGGACCTCGCCGCCATGCCGGAGGACCGGCTGATGGCGCTCGCCTTCCGGGCCGGGCTTAGCACCGCCACCGTCGTCACCACCCTGTCCGGCCACGGCCTCGGCCTCGCCATCGTGCGCGACCGGGTGGAGGCGCTGGGCGGCCATGTCGAGCTGGTCTCGGTGCCCGGCAAGGGCGCCACGGTGCGCATGCTGGTGCCGACCAGCGTCGACACCTTCCGCGGGCTGGTGGTGGAGGCGGGCGGCCACCCGTTCCTGCTGCCGATGGAGAACGTTCTCGGCGTGGTGCGTCACGGCGAGGAATCGATGCCGGCCGGCAGCCTCGGCCGGACGCTGAGATGGCGCGGCGAGGTGCTGCCGGCGGCCGCTCTCTCGGACGTGCTGGCCCTGCCCGGCCACGCCGGCGAGCCGGTGGTGCGGACGAGCGCGGTGATCCTGCAGGCGGGCGAACAGCGTGGCGCCCTGCTGGTCGACGTGCTCGGCAGCGAGCAGTCGCTGCTGCTGAAGCCGCTGCCCGCCCCGCTGGTGCGGGTGCGGCACGTTCTGGCGGTGGCGGTCGCCGACGAGGGCAACCTGCTGCCGGTGCTGCGCGCGGCCGACCTCTTGCGCGCGCTGGCGCTCGACCACGGCGCGCGCCCGGCACGGCCGGCGCCGGTGCGAGGCGAGCGCCGCAAGCTTCTCGTGGTCGACGATTCCGTCACCACACGGCTGATGGAGCAGAGCCTGTTCGAGGCCGCCGGCTACGAGGTCCATCTCGCCTCGGACGGCGTCGAGGCGCTCGCCCTGCTGCGCCAGGTCGACATCGACATGATCATCTCCGACGTCGACATGCCCAATCTCGACGGCTTCGAGCTGACGCGCCAGATCCGGCGCGAGGCGGCGCTGGCGAGGAAACCGATCGTGCTCGTCACCGCGCTCGAGAGCCGCGAGGACAAGGAGGAGGGGTTGCGCGCGGGCGCCAACGCCTATGTCGCCAAATCCGCCTTCGACCAGACCCATCTGCTCGAAATCGTCCAGAGGCTGACACTGCATTGATGTCCAGGCGCCCCATACGCATCCTGATCGTGGAGGACTCCGCCGCCGTGCGCGAGTTCCTTACCCAGGTCGTGGCCGGGGAGCCCGACTTCGCGCTCGCGGGCGTCGCCGAGGACGGCGCGGCGGGGGTCGCCGCCGCCGTCGACACCCTCCCCGACGTCATCCTGATGGACGCCAACATGCCGGTGATGGACGGGTTCCGCGCCACCCGCCAGATCATGGAGCGCTGCCCGACCCGCATCATCATCGTCACAGCGAGCTTCGAGCCATCGGACATGCGCATCTCCATGCAGAGCCTGGAGGCCGGTGCGCTCGCCATCGTCGAGAAGCCCTGGGGGCCCGGCCACCGCGACCATGAGAGATCGCTGCGCCGGCTGTTCGAGACCATCCGCACGATGAGCGAGGTCGAGGTGGTGCGGCGCTGGCCGGCACGCGAGACCGTCCCCGCGCCCGCGCCCGCTCCGTCCCGCCCGCCCGGCTACCGGATGGTGGTGATGGGCGCTTCCACCGGCGGGCCGCGGGTGCTGGCGCAGATCCTGCGCGACCTGCCGCACGATCTGCGCACGCCGGTGTGCGTGGTCCAGCACATCTCGCCGGGCTTCATCGAGGCGTTCGTGAGCTGGCTCAACGACGAGTGTCCGCTGACGGTGGAGATGGCGAAGACGGGACTGCGCGCACGTTCCGGCCACGTCTATTTCGCCCCCGACGACATGCAGCTCGGCTTCGCCGAGACCGGCGAGCTGCGGCTCACCCGCGACCCGCCGGTGTGCGGCTTCCGCCCCTCCATCAGCCATCTGTTCGGCGCCGCGGCCGAGATCTGGGCGGGCGCGGCGATCGGCGTGCTGCTCACCGGCATGGGCCGGGACGGCGCGGAAGGCTGCCGCCGACTGAGCCAGCAGAGCGCGCCGATCATCGTACAGGAGCCGGCGAGCTGCGCGGTCGCCAGCATGCCGCTGGCGGCGGTCGCCGCCGCGAAATCCAGCCTCGTTCTGCCACCCGACCGGATCGGCGCCGAGCTGCGCCGCCTGGTCGGCATGGAGGTCGATCATGCAGATCCCTAACACCCTGAGGTCGTCCGAGACCGAGCTTCGCGCCGAACTTATCCTGATGGCCGAGGACAGCCCGACCCAGGCCGAGCATCTGCGCTGGCTGCTGGAGGACGCCGGCTACCGCGTCGCCGCCGCCACCAACGGTCGGGAGGCGCTGGAGCTGGCGCGGCAGGAGCGGCCGGACCTCGTCATCAGCGACGTGGTGATGCCGGGCATGGGCGGCTACGAGCTGTGCAAGGCGATCAAGGACGACCCGGAGCTGAAGTCGGTGCCAGTGGTGCTGGTCACCTCGATGTCGCATCCGCGCGACGTCATCGCCGGGCTCAATTGCGGCGCCGACAACTTCATCACCAAGCCCTATGACGGCGATCACCTCATCGCCCGGCTGCGCTACCTGACCGCGAACAGCCGGCTGCGGGCGAGCGACAAGATGCATCTCGGCGTGCAGATCGAGCTGCAGGGCGAGAGCCACTTCATCATCGCCGAGCGCAAGCAGGTGCTCGACCTGCTGATCTCGACCTACGACGCCGCGGTGCGGCTCAACGACGACCTGCGCGACCGCCAGCAGGACCTCGAAGTCTCGATCAAGAGCCTCGACGGGCTGACCCGGATCATCGAGGCGCTGAACCGCTCGACCTCGATGGACACGGTGCTGCACGAGGCGCTGAGCGGGGTGGTGGAACTGCTGGACGCCGACGCCGGCTGGCTGACGCTGAAGGACGCGACCCTCGAGGCCGCCATGCCGGCGGCGTGGGACGGGATCTACCCGACCGAGATCCCGCTTACCTCGCAGCCGGTCGAGACGGACGGTCCTTCGGCAGGCGTCCACTGGCGCCGCTCCGTGCCGGCCGACGGCCGGCCCGCGACCGACCATCTGCACATCCCGATCGCGATCGACGGCCAGACGCTCGGCAGCCTCAACCTGCGCCTGCCCGAGCCCGTCGCCATCGACGAGCGCATGCACGGGCTGCTGACCGCGGTCGGCCAGCAGGCCGGCGTGGCGATCGAGCGGGCTCGCCTGCTGGCGGGGCTGGAGGAGACGGTGGAGCACCGGACCGCCGAGCTCCAACGCGAGGTGAGCGCCCGCCGCGAGGCGCAGGAAGCGGAGATGGTGCGCAGCGCCCAGCTCGCCGAGCTGGTCCGGCTCGGCAATCTCGCGCTCACCGACAGCACCCCCGACACGCTGTTCCGCGAAGCCGTCGAGTGCGCCTGCAAGGTGCTGCGCATGCCGCGCGGCAGCGTCTGGCTCTATGCCCCCTCCACCGACCACCTGACCATGATCGCCGCCCATGGGTGGGAGGATACCGGCGATCCGCGCGCGATTCCGATGGCCTGTCAGTCCGTCTTCGGCCCGACGCTGACGAACTCCCATGTCGCGATCGAGGACTGGCGCCAGCAGCCCGAGGACGAGCGGCCGGCCGTCTTCGGCATCCACGAGATCCGCTCCACGCTCGCGGTGCCGATCCACGGCCCCGACCATGTGAGCGGGGTGTTCGCGCTCCACAGCGATGCCGCCCGCCGGTTCGACGCGAGCGACATCACCTTCCTGTCGTCGGTCGCCAACGTGGTCGGCGCGGCGATGAACCGGGCGGAGGGGCTGGCGGCGCTGAAGCACAGCGAGGACGAGTTCCGCGCCACCTTCCAGCAGGCCCCGATCGGCATCGCCCACCTCAATGCCGACGGCAGCTGGCGCCGCTCCAATGTTCACATCGGAACGGTATTCGGATACGATAGACAGGAGCTGGAAGCGCGGAGCTTCTTCACCTTCATCCATCCTGAGCATCGCGGCATCATGGAGGAAACCACCCGTCGCCTGTTCAGCGGCGAGATCGACCAGAGCGTGGAGGAGGCGCGCTGCCTGAACCGGCACGGCCACGAGCGCTGGGCGCGCATCACCATGTCGGTCAAGCGCGGCACGGACGGGCAGGCCGAATACGCCATCGCCGTTCTCGAGGACGTCACCGAGCAGCGCGAGGCGCAGGCCAAGATCAGCCATCTGCAACGGATGGACGCGATCGGCCGCCTGACCGGCGGCATCGCCCACGACTTCAACAACCTGCTGACGGTCATCATCGGCAATCTGGAGCCGCTGCAGCAGCGCGTCACCGCCGATTCGCTGGAGGCGACGCTGGTGCGCGGCGCGCTGCAGGGCGCGAACCGGGCGACCGAGCTCACCCGGCGCCTGCTCGCGCTCTCGCGCCGCCAGATCCTCAAGGCCGACACGGTCGACATCAACGACCTCGTCGAGGACATGCTGGCGCTGATGAAGCGCTCCTTCGCGAGCAACATCGAGGTCGTGTTCCGCGAGTCCGAGACGCCCTGCCGCTGCAAGGTCGACACCACCGAGCTCGAGACCGCGCTGATGAACCTCGCGGTCAACGCCATGGACGCGATGCCGGACGGCGGCCGCTTCGTGGTCAGCACCGACGTGCAGACCTTCACCGAGGCCGACATCGCGCATCTGGGCGACCTGCGTCCGGGGCGCTACGCCGAGATCACCGTCTCCGACACCGGCACCGGCATCCCCGAGCACGTCAAGGAGCAGGTGTTCGAGCCCTATTTCACCACCAAGGACCGCGGCAAGGGTACCGGCCTCGGGCTGAGCCTCGTCTATGCCTTCGTGAAGCGCTCGGGCGGGCGGATCGCGCTCTACAGCGAGGTCGGCCGCGGCACCACGATCCGCATCAACCTGCCGCTGGAGGATGGCGACGTGGCGGACGCCACCTCCGCCACCGCCGAACGGGCGCTGCCGGACGAATGCGTGCTGGTGGTCGACGACCAGGACAACGTGCGCAAGATGCTGGTGAGCCAGATCCGCGGCCTCGGCTACGCCACGCGGGAGGCGGCGAACGCGCAGGAGGCGCTCTCCATGTTTCGCGCCGGGCTCGGAATCGACGTGATGGTGACCGACATCGCCATGCCGGGCGGGGTGGACGGCGTGATGCTGGCGCGGCAGGTGCTGGATACCCAGCCCGAGATGAAGATCATCATCTGCTCGGGTTTCGACGCCTATGTTCTGCCACCCTGGATCGAACGCGATCCGCGCTGCGCCGTTGTACGTAAGCCACCTGCGGTTGCCGACATGGCCGCCGCGATCCGCCGCCTGATCGACCAGGAGGCCGAACATGCCTGAGTGCCGGTTCCTAGTTCTGGACGACGAGCCCGACATCGGCGCCCTGCTGGTGACGGCGATCCGCATGCTCAACTACGAGGCCCGCTCGGTCACCACCTTCGAGGATTTCGACCGGGCGCTGGCCGAGTGGCGCCCCACCCACATCACGCTCGACCTGCAAATGCCGGGCTATGACGGGGTGGAGACCATCCGCGCCCTCGCCGAGCGCGGCAGCAACGCGCGCATCGTGCTGGTGAGCGGGGTCGACGCCAAGGTGCTCGAGATGGCGGCCCTGCTCGGGCGCGAGCGGGGGCTCGACATCGCCGGGACCCTGACCAAACCGTGGGGCATGGCGAGGCTCAACGAGATGCTGACCCGGATCGTGCACGAGAACCCGCTCGGCGCCGACGCCATCGCCAAGGGCATCGAAAACGACGAGTTCCGGCTCTTCATGCAGCCCAAGGTGCGCCTGCCCGGCGGGCGGATCACCGGATTCGAGGCGCTGGTGCGCTGGAATCACCCCCGGCTCGGCCTGCAATCGCCGATCAACTTCATCCCGCTCGCCGAGCAGAGCGGGCTGATCGAGCCGCTGACGCGCTGGATTCTCGGGCGCGCGGCCGACGTCCTCGCCGGCTGGAAAAGCGAGGGCATAAGCGCGCAGGTCTCGGTCAACCTGTCGGCGCGCAACCTGATGTCGCTCACCGTGGCCGACGAGTTCGCCGAGATCGTGCGCGCGCGGGGTCTCGACTGCTCCTGCTTCATCCTGGAGCTGACGGAGAGCGCCGCGATCACCAACCTCGTCGACGCGCTCGACATCCTGGTGCGGCTGCGGCTGAAGCAGTTCGCGCTGTCGATCGACGATTTCGGCACCGGCTACTCGTCGCTGGCGCAGCTACAGCGCCTGCCCTTCTCCGAATTGAAGATCGACCGTTCCTTCGTCTCCGCCTGTGCCGCCTCGGCCGAGGCAACGAACACCATCCGCGCCATCGTCGAGCTGGCGCGCCGGCTGGAGCTCGACCTGGTGGCGGAAGGCGTGGAGACGGAGGCGGTCGAGCGCACGCTGATCGGGCTCGGCATCACCCACGCCCAGGGCTTCCGCTACGGCCGGCCGGAGCCGGCGGAGGTGTGGTCGCCGCGCCTGCGCTGCCAGGTGGCCTGAGCCGGCAAGAGGCGCTGTGACGGCCGCGCCTAGAGATCCTCGGGGTCGAACAGGCGGAAGCGGCGGACCAGTGCCTTCTCGGCCTCCAGCAGCAGCATCAGCAGCACGCCCAAGCCCACGATCATCACCCCGTCGAGCAGGGCCACCGGCCGGGTGCCGAACATATGCTGCATCGGCGGCAGATAGGTGAAGGCGAACTGCCCCGCCACCACCGCCACCAGCGCCGCCAGCACCGCCGGCGTGCCGAGCGCCCCGCGCCAAGTGATCGAGCTCATGTGCATGAAGCGCACGCTGAACAGGTAGAAGATCTCCATCACCACGATGGTGTTGACCACGATGGTGCGCGCCATCTCGATCCCCTGCCCGCGCGCCAGCGACAGGGTGAACATCGCCGCCGTCGCCAGCATGAACAGCACCGACACCAGCACGATCCGCCACAGCATGAAGCGGGTGACGAGACCGCCATCGGCGCGGCGCGGCGGGCGGTTCATGATCCCCGGCTCGGTCGGCTCGAAGGCGAGCGCGAGGCCGAGCGTGATGCTGGTGGCGAGGTTGATCCACAGGATCTGCGCCGCCGACATCGGCATGGTGAAGCCGAAGGCGATGGCGCCGATCACCGACAGCACCTCGCCGCCATTGGTCGGCAGCGTCCAGGCGATCATCTTGCGGATATTGTCGTAGACGGTGCGCCCCTGCGTCACCGCCGCGACGATGGAAGCGAAATTGTCGTCGAGCAGCACTACCTCGGCCGCCTCCTTGGCGGCCTCCGTGCCCTTCACCCCCATGGCGATGCCGACATCCGCCTGGCGCAGCGAGGGGGCGTCGTTCACCCCGTCGCCGGTCATCGCCACCACCGCGCCGGTGGACTGGAGCGCACGCACGATGCGCAGCTTGTTCTCCGGGCTGGTGCGGGCGAACACCGAGGTGCGGTCCGCCAGCTCCACCAGCTCGGCGTCGGACACCGCGTCGACCTCGGCGCCGGTCACCACGACCGGCTCGCGCGCGAGGCCGAGCTGGCGGGCGATGGCGCCGGCGGTGACGCCATGGTCGCCGGTGATCATCTTCACGCCGATGCCGGCGCTGCGGCACTCGGCGATGGCGGCGATCGCCTCCGGGCGCGGGGGATCGATGAAGCCCGCGAGGCCGAGGAAGCAGAAGCCGCCGGCGACGTCGTCGAAGGTCAGCCGGTCGGGCGCGGCGTCGAGCGTCTTCATGGCGAAGCCGAGCAGCCGCTCGCCCTCGGCGGCGACGCCGGCGATCGCCTCGCCCCAGCGCTCCCTCTCGGAAGGGGAAAGGGCGCACATGGCGAGTACCGCCTCCGGCGCGCCCTTCACGAAGACGACGATCTCCTCCTGCGGGCCGCAATGAAGGCTCGCCATGAAGCGGTAGGCCGCATCGAAGGGGATCTCGTCGAGCCGGCGCCAGTCGCCGCGCTCTACCGCCGGGCTGAGGCCCGCCTTGGCGGCGAAGGCGACCAGCGCGCCTTCCATCGGATCGCCCTCGGCGCGCCAGAGGCTGTCCCTGGCGTGGAGATGCGCGTCGTTGCACAACAGGCCGCAGCGGGCCAGCGCCTCGGCCGCCGCGGAAGGATCGCCCGAATTGGCCCAGCTCAGCGTGCCGACCGGCTCGTATCCCGCGCCCGAGACCTCGATCGCCTCCGTCGCGTCGGTCTCCGGCAGCACGACGCGGCGGACCGTCATCTCGTTGCGGGTCAGCGTGCCGGTCTTGTCGGAGCAGATGACCGAGGTGGCGCCCAGCGTCTCCACCGCCGGCAGGCGGCGAATGACCGCGTTGAGCCGCGCCATGCGCCGCACGCCGATCGCCAGCGTGATGGTGATGACCGCCGGCAGGCCCTCCGGCACCACGCCGACCGCCAGCGCCACGACGGCGATCAGCGCCTCGGTCCAGCCATAGCCGCGCACGGCCACGGCGAAGACGAACAGCGCCCCCGCCGCGAGGATCGCCGCCCAGGTGAAGCGGCGGGCGAAATTGTCGATCTGGCGCAGCAGCGGCGTCGCCAGCGGCTCGACCTCGGCGATCAGCCGGCCGATGCGGCCGATCTCGGTGTGGCTGCCGGTGGAGACGACGATCCCCGCCCCCTGGCCGGCGGCGACCGTGGTGCCGGAGAACGCCATGGAATGACGGTCGCCGAGCGCCGCATCGGCCGCCGCCGGTTCCTCGCGCTTGGAGGCGGCGACGGATTCGCCGGTGAGGATCGATTCATCGACCAGCATGCCGCGCGCGCGCAGCAGGCGCGTGTCGGCCGGCACCCGGTCGCCCGCCTCCAGCAGCACGAGGTCGCCGGGCACGAGGTCGCGCGCATGCACGCTGATGCGCTGCCGGCCGCGGATCACCGCCGCATGGGGCGAGATCATGTTGCGGATGGCGCGCAGCGCCTGCTCGGCGCGGCCCTCCTGGAGGAAGCCGACCACCGCATTGACCATCACCACGGCGATGATGACCACCGCGTCGACCACGTGGCCGAGCGCGAACGCCGCCGCCGCGCCGGCCAGCAGGAAATAGATCAGCGCGCTGTTGAACTGGGCGAGGAAGCGCCGGATCGGGCTCGGCCGGGGCGGTTCGGGCAGCGCGTTCGGCCCGTGCTCGGCCAGCCGCTGGCGCGCCTCGTCCTCGCTCAGCCCATCGAGCGAGACGCCGAGCCGGGCCGCGACCTCCTCGTGCGGCATCGCGTGCCAGGAGGTCGGCAGCGGGGCGGCGGCGGTGTCAAAGGGGCTGGGCGTCGGAACGGCGCTGTCGGTCATCGCGGGAAGGAAGCTCGCGGCGAGGGAGGAACGCTAACGCTACCGGCAGGCGGGCATCGGACATCCGGACTTTCCCTTAGGCAAGCCGGCGTCGCCATAAAGGAAGGGCCGGCAGAGAGGCCGGCCCTTCAAGTACCCGTGATCGAGGGGGGCGGATCCCGGGTGGTCAGATCTCCCCGTCGCCGAAGAAGCCGCCGCCATCGAACCAGCCGCCCTCGTCTGAGGCGGAGATGTCGTCATAGCCGGCGTCGGCGCTCTGGTCGGGCTCGTAGGAGGCATCCTGGGCGGCCGCGTCCTGAGCGGAGGCATCCGCCTCCGTATCCTGGGACGTGTCGGTCGCGGCGGAGGTGTCGGCCGGAACTTCGGCGGCCTGCGCCTCGCTGCCGCCGAACATGCCGGCGATGGCATGGCCGAGCAGCACGCCGCCGGCGACGCCCATCGCGGTCTGCGCGGCGCCGGCGAGAAAGCCCCCGCCGCCGAAGCCGGGCCGGGCACCGAAGCCCGGCTGCATGCCCGCACCCACACCCGGCTGCGCGCCCTGCGGCGGCCCGCCGGCGCTCGGCCCCCAATTGCCCGAAGGACCGGGGCCCGCCGGCACGGCCGCGGGCGTCGCGGCCCGGGGCATGGCGGGGACGGAGCTGCGGCGCTGGGGCGGCTGGGACGAGCCGAACAGCCCGCCCAGAAAGCCGCCGGAAGCCGGCGCCTGCTGCGCCGTCTCCGCCGCCTGGCGTTCCAGTTCGGCCGCCTGACGCTCCAACGCCTCGATGCGCGCCTGCGCCTGCTGCAGCGCGTAGTCCTGCATGACGATGGTCTGCGCCATCAGGTAGGGCGCGGCCGGCTGGCCGGCGACGCGCTCGGCGATGAAGCCCTCCGCCTCCCCGTCGCGCGGCCCGCTGCGCTGCTCGGCCTCGGCGAGCCTGGCGAAGAGGCCGTCAATAGCCTGGCGATCCTGCTCGTTCATCTGGGATCCTCCGCGTGGGGAACCTTCCTCACTCGCGCTCGCCGGTGAAATTGAGCAGGAGCTGGAAGATGTTCACGAAGTTCAGATAGAGCGAGAACGCGCCGAACACAGCGAGCTTCTGCTGCGATTCGGAATCGAAATGGTCGGCGTACTGCTCCTTGATCGCCTGCGTGTCCCAGGCGGTGAGGCCGACGAACACCACTATGCCGACCACCGAGACGATGAACTGCAGCATGGTCGAACCGAGGAACAGGTTCACCAGGCTCGCGATCACCACGCCAATCAGGCCCATCATCAGGAACGAGCCGAACTGCGAGAGGTCGCGCCGGGTGGTGTAGCCGTAGAGGCTGGTGGCCCCGAACATGGCCGCGGCGATGAAGAAGGTGCGCGCGATCGAGGTGCCGGTGAACACCAGGAAGATCGACGCCATCGACACGCCCATCACCGCGCAGAACGCCCAGAACATGGTCTGCGCGCCGCTCGCCGACATGGACTGCATGCGGAACGAGAAGAACAGCACGAAGGCGAGCGGCGCCAGCATCGCCACCCATTTCAGGGGGCTGGAGAAGATCGGCACGTAGAGCGCCGGCGTGGTGCCGACGATGAAGGCGACGAGGCCGGTCAGCACCAGCCCGATGCCCATATAGTTGTAGACGCGCAGCATGTGGCGGCGCAGTCCCTCGTCGAAGACGGCCCGGTCGGCGCCGCGCGCGCCGCTCTGCCACTGGAAGCCGTAATTCGGCGTGTTCATGTCTTTCTCTCCTGGGAAAGGCGATGATAAAGGCGGTTCATGTCAGTAGAGCGAGCGCGCCAGCCGTTCCGCGGTGCGGTCCAGCTCGCGCGGCGGGGCCTGGGCGACGAGGGCGTAGGCGACCTCGCCGATCTGCCAGTAGGCGGCGTTGAGATCCTCGCTCGACACCGTGCGCGCCTGCACCACGTCGAAGCTGCCGGGGCGCACGGCGAACAGCGAGACCGGGCCGAAATCGCGCGTCTTGACCGACATCTCCACGCTCGGGCCGAAGGCCGAAGGGAAGACCTGCACGTCCTCCACCGACCAGCCGGTGGGAAGCTCCGGCATGACGATGGCGGTGGCGGCGCGGATCTCGGCCGGGTCGTAGCTCGCCCCGGTCTGGGACAGCATGCCCGCGCGCACCTGCGCCGTGCGGTGAGCGCGCAGCGCGTCCTCCACATAGGCGGGCGGCAGGTCGGAGGCGACGACGCGGCTCACCGCCAGCGGGCCGAACTCGGCATGGGCGAACCAGCCCGCGCCGACCAGCAGCCCCACCGCCGCGACGCGGCGCAGGCCGCGCAGCCAGCGGTCGCGCGAGAGCGCACCCCCGAGCCGGCGCGCCGCCTCGGCGGTGGCGAAGCGCAGGCCCGCCTGCGCGGGATCGGCCGGCATGTCGGCGAGCGACAGTCTGAGCTCGTCGCGGATGCGCAGATCCGCCATCACCCGCGACGCCTCGGCCGGATGGGCGCTGAGATAGGCCTCGACCTCGATCCGTCGCGCCACGTCGATCTCGTCGTCGACATAGGCCTGCAGGTCGTCGTCGGAGATGGGGTCAACGGGCCGCGTCATCGGAGCCTCCCACCAGCCGGAGATGGGTGATGCGGGCGCCGCCCTCCTCGATCGCGCGCAGCGTGGCGCGCGCCCGTGACAGGCGTGACATCAGCGTGCCCTGCGGGATGCCGAGAGCGCTGGCCGCCTCGGCATAGCCGAGCCCTTCGATCGCCACGAGGTGAAGCGCGGCGCGCTGCTCCTCGGGCAGTTCCATGAACGCCTCGCGGATCTGCGCCAGCCGGACGTGATGCTCCTGCGCGGGCGCGGACTGGGTGGCGGCGAGCTGGGCCGCCTCGCCCGCGCGGCGCTCCTCGGCGACGCGGCTGCGGCGGCGGTCGATGAAGACGTTGTGAAGAATGGACATCAGCCAGACGCGCAGACCGCCGCCCGGAGCGGCGCCTCCCGTCCGGCCCGCATTTGCACGGCCTTCCCCCGCGCCGCGCGCGGGCGCGAAGCTGCCGCGCCGCTCATAGGCGCGCAGCAGCGCGTCGTGCACTAGGTCCTCGGCCTCCGCGTCGTCTCGCGTCAGCACCCGCGCATAGCGGCGCAGCGCCGGAAGCTGCCCGACGACGTCGAACCGCCCGCGGTCGGCTGCGCCGGTGCCGGAGGACCCGTTGCCGGATATGGAGGATTCCCGCCTCATGATCCGTATACGGAGCGGCCCGCCTTTCTATTCCCGAAGGTCAGCCGCGCCGGAATCGAACCCGTTCCGCAGCCGGGCCG
The DNA here is from genome assembly GCF_024752335.1 of Ancylobacter mangrovi. Classification (NCBI taxonomy): domain Bacteria; kingdom Pseudomonadati; phylum Pseudomonadota; class Alphaproteobacteria; order Hyphomicrobiales; family Xanthobacteraceae; genus Ancylobacter; species Ancylobacter mangrovi. The sequence continues at coordinate 405,417 of NZ_JANTHY010000002.1, forward strand.
CGCGAGCGTGCCGGGAACGCGCGCGGAGTGCGACCGTTTACCCCCTGTCGGCCCGCTTCCGCCGATCCTGCCCATGGACCCCATAACCATGCGCCATTCACCTGCCGTCCGTTCGCCCGCGCCGCTGCCGCCGTTCCGGCTGCTCTTCCAGGAACCGCGCGATCCGCCGCCGGGCCTGTGCGCCATGATGAACGCGCGCACCTTCGCCCGGCTCGACGACGCCCGCCGCTATGCGCGCGCGATGATGAACGATCGCGCCCGCAAGCCGGTGCAGATCCTCGATGCCAACCGCCGCATTGTCTGGGATGAATATGGCGACGACCATGGCCGATAGGGGGCGGAAAGGGCCCGGGCCGGTCACGCTTTACGGAGCAGGCCGCGCCGATACGTACGCGGGCGGACGGAACACGCGTGCTTCCGTGGCCGTGCGATCCTCGCCAGCCTGATCCGGCGGACTCCCGTCCCGGATGCGGGCGCGCTGCATGGCGGAGACCAAAAGGAAGGGCGCCACCCGCCGGCCGGGCCGCTCTCGCGGCGGGGCCGGCGCCGATAGCGCCCAGTCCGTCGGGACCCCCGAAGGGATCCCGTCATTAACTTAGCCGGCTTATCGATGGTGATCGACGTGGCCGGGCTTGCCCTTGCGCGAGGTGGAGGCGAACTCCTCCAGTTCCTTCTTGGTCATGGATTTCTCCATCGACTTCGAGGCACCGCGCAGTTCGCTCTTCTTCATCTCGCCCCGCTTGGCAGCGAGCGCGGCGCCCGCGGCCATCTGCTGGGCCTTTGATTTGGCAGGCATGGAATCCTCCTCCCGGTAGAGAGCGATATCCTTCGAGCGAAATCCTGTAGCCTATTCGGCGGCCTGGATGTTGACCCGCGCCTCGGCCAGCTTGGTCAGCGTGGCGTCGGCCTTCTGCTCGTCGGCGAGGTTCTTCGCCAGCACGCTGGCGCAGTCCGGGCGGCCGAGCAGCTTCGCCCAGGCGATGAGCGTGCCGTAGCGCGTCATCTCATAATGCTCGACGGCCTGCGCCGAAGCGATCAGCGCGGCGTCCAGCACCTGCTTGTCGGCGACATCGCCAGCCACCTCGTCGGCCTCCTTGAGGATGCCGTCAATAGCCGGGCAGTCCACCGCCTTCGGCTCCACGCCATGCATCCGGAACACTTCCTCGACGCGGCCGACATGGCCCTCGGTCTCGGTCAGATGCTTGGAGAAGTCGCTCTTGAGCTGATCGTCGGTGGCCTTGTCGATCATTTTCGGCAGGGCTTTCACGATCTGCTTCTCGGCGTAGTAAATGTCCTGAAGCTGATGAACGAAGAGATCGTTCATCGTCTTGATGTCCTTTGAGAACAGACCCATGGTAGGATCCTCCTGTCTATTTTCTGTTTTGATGATCTTTGAGGTATTCGAACCCGCGCATGAAATTCATGCGCCGTCGGATACAGGAAAAACGGGCGAACTAGGCGAACGTTCCGCCCCGCCTTTGCTTTACCTCCCGATCAGAAACCGGGAGTACCCGGCGGTGGCGACGGGGGAGTCCGTGGCGGCAGGTCGATCGGCGGGGCGTCGGGCTCGTCCTCGGGCTCGCCGACATCCGGGCCGATGTCCGGGTCGGGATCGGGCGGGATAAGCGGGTCGTCGATGATCGCCGGCGGACGCCGCCCGGGCGGCGTGTCCGGCGGCGGCGTGCCGGGCGTCAGCGGCGACGGCATCGCTATCGCCGTCCCGCCACCGGGAAAGGCCGGCGGCGGAGGCGGTGCGGGCGGGGGATCGCTGACGCCGGGCGGTTCGGGATCGCGGATGCCCGGCACGTCGGGATCGTGCACCGGCGGCTGCACCGGATCGTGGATCGGCGCGGGATCGGGCACCGGGTTCGGCGCGGGCGCGCCCGGATGTTCGGGCATCGGCGGCACTCCGGGAGTGGGATGTTCAGGGGTCGGCTCGTTGGGGGTCGTCACTGGCTCCTCCCATCTCGCGACGGGTCGTGTCGCGACCTCCGGGGTCAACGTGTGGTGAGGGGAGCGGTTCCTGCACCGAGGCGGTCGCCGGCAGGCGGATGTCGGCGATGATCGGCAAATGGTCGGAGGCGCGGCGCGCCTGCGGGTCGGTGAAGGCCCCCGCCAGCATGCCGGGCCTGCTGCAATAGACCCGGTCGAGCCGCAGCGTCGGGCGGCGGGCGGGAAAGGTGCGCAGGTCCGTGCGCTCGGGCAGCACCCGGCGCAGGGCGCGGCTGACCTCGCCGAAGGAAAACCAGTCGTTGAAGTCGCCCAGCATCACCGTCGGCATGGCGGCGACGCGCCGGGCCATGGCGGCGAGCTTGATTGCCTGCCGGCGCCGCTCGACGATGGCGAGGCCGAGATGCACGGCGACGAGGTGGAGCGGCCCGCGCTCGGTGCGCAGCACCGCCTCGATGGCGAGCCGCGGCTCGCGCCGGCGCACCGACAAATCGTGCAGCCGCACCTCCTCGGTCGGCCAGCGCGAGAACAGCGCGTGCCCGTAATGCCCGTCCGGCACGGCGATGGTGCGCGCCTCCGCGAAATGGTCGATGGAGAGCCCGCGCAGCGGCGCGAGGCAATCGACGCCGCGCCCGCGCGTGTCGATCTCCTGCAGGGCGAGAATGTCCGGCGCGTGGAGCGCCACCAGGACGGCGATACGGTCGAGGTCGAAGCGCCGGTCGGGACCGATGCCGCCATGGATGTTCCAGGTCATCAGCCGCAGCGTTCCCGGCAGCCGGACAACGCTCAAGCCGTCCTCCGGAAGCGGCTGACGAGGAGCTGCAGCCCGAACGAGCACAGCGCCCACAGCACGATGACGCCGATCAGCGCGGCGATGCTGAACAGGGACGGGTCGGTGATCAGCTCGACGATCTGCCGCCCGAGCGCGGTCATCACCACCAGCCCCGGCAGCATGCCGATGGCCGAGCCGATCATGTAGTCCATGAAGCGAAGCTCGGCCGCCCCGGCCACCAGATTGACCACGGTGAAGGGTGCCACCGGCATCAGGCGCATCGTCGCCACCGTCAGCACGCCGCGGTCGGACAGGCTGCGCCGGATGCGGTTGATGCGCGGGCCGATGAAGCGGCGCACCAGCCCGGCGCCGAGATAGCGCCCGATGGCGTAGGTCACGGCCGCGCTTGCCAGCACGCCGAAGGCGGCCAGGATGGCGCCCAACCAGCCGCTGAACACCGCTACCGTCGCCACCATGAGCACGGTTACGGGAAACGCCACCAGCCCGCCGAGCACGAAGATCGCCACCATCAGCGCGGGCGCCCAGGGCCGCTGCGAGATGCCCTCCAGCGCCTCGACGATCCGGTCCGGCTCGGCGAAGGGCGACTTGGTCCAGATGAGCATCAGCGCGGCGATAAGCGCGACGGCAACCGCCAGCGCCAGCACCCATTTGCGCCGGCTCGGCGTCGCCGGCGCGGGCCGCTCGTCATAGATCGGCTCGATCGGGTCGGCGATGGCGTCGATCGCGCCAAGGCCCGGCTCGTCGGTCTCGGTGGCCGGCGGCACGTCGATCAGCCGGCGCGCGCGCCCTTTCCCGGCGGCGTCGATGACCGCGGCGAGCGAACCGGTGCGCGCGACGATGGCGCCGACCTCCTCCGCGCTCATGCCGACATGCTCGGCGAGCAGCCGATTGCGCACCGATGCGACGGCCGCGCGCTGGTCCTCACCCGAGGCGTCGACCACGAGGTCGCATTCGCTGTCGAACCCCATCGAGCGGTTGCACAGATTGGCCGAGCCGATGCGCAGGATGCGGTCGTCGACGATCATGACCTTGGCGTGGACCATGATCGAGGCGTCATCCTCGCCGGCCGTGGATTCGGGGTAGAGCATGCGCACCCGGTGCGAGACACCGGCCTGGGCAAAACGCTCCAGCACGCGCTGGCGGCCGATGCCCATGGCACGGTGCTCGAACCAGCCGCGATAGCCTTCCGGCACGATCAGCACCGCCTCGAGCTCCGGGCGCTCGCGCATCCGCTCCACCAGCCGCTCGGCGAAGCGCTCGCAGGCGATGAACTGGTTCTCGACATAGATGACGCGCTCGGCGGCATCGATCATGTCGAAGAACAGCGCCTCCACCTCGCGCACCTGCGGCGCGTCCGGATAGGCGGGCATGGTGCGGGCGATGCCGACGCCGACCTCGTGGAAGTCGGGCGCGAGGCTGTCGGGCCAGCAATCGGTGGCACGGCGCATCCGCGGCACCGGCAGGCGCTCGCAGGCGGCGCGCCGCCAGCGCTCGCGGAACAGCCGTCCGAGCGCGCGCGCGACGCCGCCATCGGCCGCCATCTGCACGTCGTGGAACGGGCCGTAGGCGGCCCCGGTCGGGTCGACCCGGCGCGGGTCGTCCGGCAGGTGCGCGCTGGTGTCCCAGCGCCGCCGGGTCAGATCGAGGCCGCCGGAGAAGGCGACGTTGTCGTCGATGACAACGATCTTCTGGTGATGGGAGGCGCCGAGCGGCAGCTCGTCATCGAGGCACAGCTCGATCTGCGGCGGCGTGCTCCACAGGAAGGAATAGAGCGGGGTGAGCTCGCGCTCGAAGGCGAACAGGACCGAATAGTCCCACAGCAGCAGCCGCACCCGCAGGCGCGGGTTGCGCTCCACCAGCGCGGACAGGAAGGCGGCCAGCGTATCAGGCAGCCCGTCCTCCGCTTCGCCGCTCTCGCCCACCAGCTTCATCCGGCTGTCGAGGTCCCAGCCGGCGATGTGGATGGTCTCTCGCGCCTTGGTCATCGCTTCGCGCAGCGCGCCGAAATAGGAGGCGCCGTCGACCAGCACGCTGGCGCGCGCGGCCTGCTCCACGCGCCAGACATTGCGTCCGGGGCGCAGCAGGGGGCCTTCGTCGAGCACGGCCGGCGGCATGGCGGACGTTGGCACCGGGCGTTCGGCGAGGGCGCTTTCGACGAGGTCTTCAGCGAGCGGGGGCGAATTTTGCGGCATGATCGATGGCGGTCTCCCGTGCTGGCTCCGCCGGCTTGCGCGGGCGGGGTCACGGCGGGTCAACCGCGCGGCCCCGCGCAAGGTTCCCCGCCCTTTCCCGCAGGGCGGCAATGCCCGGGCCGCGCTTGTCCGGTGCCGGGCGGCAGACTATAGAGCCGACGAAGCGGCAGCATGGGCCGGGATATCTGGTCTGCTGCCACGGCCGGAGCCGAGGCAGGGCGGGGAGCAGGCAGCATGAGCGAGCAACCGGTTCCGGGCGTTCTGCCCGCCGTCGCGGCCGGCGCGCATGAGTTGACCGACTGGCGGCACGCGCTGCACACCATGGCCGAGACCGCCTTCGAGGAGCACCGCACCAGCGCCTTCGTCGCCGCAAAGCTCGAGAGCTTCGGCCTGAGCGTCGATCGCGGCCTCGCCGGCACCGGCCTCGTGGCGACGCTGAAGGGCCGGCTCGGCGAGGGCCCGGCGATCGGCCTGCGCGCGGACATGGACGCGCTCGACATCTACGAGGCGACCAACCTTGCCTATCGCTCCGACACGCCTGGCAAGATGCACGCCTGCGGCCATGACGGGCACATGACCATGCTGCTCGGCGCGGCGCGCCATCTCGCCGCCAACCCGGACTTCGCCGGCACGGTGCATTTCATCTTCCAGCCGGCCGAGGAGAACGAGGGCGGCGGCAGGGTGATGGTGGAGCAGGGCCTGTTCGAGCGCTTCCCGATGGACCAGGTCTACGGGCTGCACAACTGGCCCAACGCGCCGTTCGGCACCTTCCTCGGCCGGGTCGGGCCGATGTTCGCCGCCTTCGACACCTTCGAGGTGAAGATCATCGGCCGCGGCGCCCACGCCGCCATGCCCCAGCGCGGCGTCGATCCGGTGCTGACCGCCTCGCTCGTCGTCGCCCAGCTGCAGTCGATCGTCTCGCGCTCGGTGAGTCCGCAGGAGGCGGCGGTGGTGACCGTGACGCAGATCCATGGCGGCGAGACCTGGAACATCATTCCCGACGAGGTGGTGCTGCGCGGCACGGCGCGCACCTTCACGCCGGAGACGCGCGACCTCGTCGAGCGGCGCTTCCGCGCCGTGGTCGAGGGCGTGTGCGCGGCACAGGGCGCCGACAGCGAGATCCGCTACGAGCGCCGCTATCCCTCGCTGGTGAACTGGACCGAGCCGTTCGGCACCGCCGTCGAGACGGCACGCGCCATGGCCGGGGACGACCATGTGGTGGCCGATTTCGAGCCCATCATGGCCGCGGAGGACTTCGCCTACATGCTGCAGGCGGTGCCGGGCGCCTATCTGTGCCTCGCCAGCGGGCCGGGGCCGAACCTGCACAACGCGCAGTACGACTTCAACGACGCGCTGCTGCCGGTCGGCGCCAGCTACTGGGTCAATCTCGTCCATCGCGTGCTGGCACCCGCCGGCTGACAGTCGGGGCGGCGCCGCCGTGACCTTCTCCTCACCCGCCGCCCCCCACCAGCCGCCCAGCACGCGCGGCCTGTTCATCAACGGGCTGGGGCTCGGCCAGCTCTGCTCCTGGGGCTCGCTCTACTATTCCTTCCCGCTGATCGCGCAGGCGATGAGCGCCGATCTCGGCTGGTCCAAGGCCGAGCTCTACGGCGCGGCGACGCTGGGCCTCGGCCTCGCCGGCCTCGCCGCCTATCCGGTCGGCGTCGCCATCGACCGCGGCTACGGGCGGGCGGTGATGACCGGCGGCTCGCTCGCCGCCGGCCTGCTGCTGGTGCTGTGGGCGCACATAGAGAGCCTCGCCCTGTTCTATGTCGCGGTCGCGGGCATTGGCGCCATGCAGGCGGCGACGCTGTACGATCCCGCCTTCGCGGTGGTGGCGCGCAAGGCCGGCCCCGCCCATGCGCGCGCGGGCATCACCGCGCTCACCATGTGGGGCGGCTTCGCCTCCACCGTGTTCATCCCGCTGATCCAGCTCCTGCTCGACCATGTCGGCTGGCGCGACACGCTGATCATACTCGGCGCCATCAACATCGTCGTCTGCGGCGCGGTGAACTTCGCCACCATCGACACCGTCGCCGACGCGCCGGTGCGCCGGCCGGCGGGCGAGGGGGAGCCGAAGGAGCGCTCGGCGATCGCGGACGCGATCCGCCAGCCGGCCTTCTGGGCGCTGGCGGTCGCCTTCACCGCCTATGCGGCGATGTTCTCAGGCTTCACCTTCCACGCCTACCCGCTGCTGATCGAGCGCGGCTTCGACACCGCAACCGTAGTCGGCGCCATCGCCATGATCGGACCGGCGCAGGTGACGGGGCGGCTGGCGGTCTGGCTGTTCGCGCCGCGCACGCCGGTGCGCCTGCTCGGCTCGGTGATCGTCGCGGTGTTCCCGCTGGCCTTCCTCGCGCTCGAGCTGATGCCGCCGGACTTCACGCTGGTAGCGCTGTTCGCGCTCGGCTTCGGCGCGGTCAACGGCATCATCACCATCGTGCGCGGGCTGGTGGTGCCCGAGCTCATCACCCGGCGCGCCTATGGCGCGGTCAACGGCGCGCTGGCGGTGCCGGCCACCGTCTCGCGCGCGCTCGCCCCGGCGGGCCTCGCCATGCTGTGGACCGCGAGTGGCAGCTACGACGCGGTGCTGATGGCGATCATCGCCGGCTCGCTGGTCCTCGCCGCCGGCTTCTGGACCGCCGCCGCGCTGGCGGGCGCGGGACCCGAGGACTGACGCGGGTCGGCGTCAGAACCCGGCGATCCGCGTCACGCCGTCATAGGTGAGACGGAGCGAGAGCAGGAACAGCGCCGCCACCACCAGCCGGAAGAACAGCGCCTCCGGCAGCACGCGGGTCAGCCGCACGCCGGCGAAGGTCCCCATCACCGCGACCGGCAGCAGCAGCCCGGCGATCTTCAGATTGGCGATGCTGAGCTGGCCGAGCGCCCAGTAGGGCACCAGCTTCATCGCATTGACGGCGGCGAAGAGCAGGGTCGAGGTGCCGGCGAACACCATCTTCGGCAGGCGCTGGGGCACGACATACATCTGGAAGGGCGGCCCGCCCGCATGCGTCACGAAGCTGGTGAAGCCGGCGATGGTGCCCCAGAACAGGCCGCGCGGCAGGTCGGCGGGCTTGGCCGCGCGCGAGGCGCCGCCGAACCAGCGGTTGAGGCAGAAGGAAATGCCGATCAGCCCCACCATGAGCGCCACCAGCGCGTCGGTGACGATGGCCGCGGTGGCCCAGCCGATGCCGATGCCGGCGGCGGCCGCCGGCATCAATATGGCGAGGTTGCGCCCGGAGAATTCGCGCCGGTACGCCCACACGCCAAACATGTCGCTGACCACATAGACCGGCAGCAGCAGCCCGGCGGCGGCGACCGGCGACATGACGAGCGACATGATCGGAACGGCGAGCGTGCCGATCATCGGCAGCCCGCCCTTGCTCATGCCGACGACCGCCGCCGCGGGCACGGCGACGAGCGCGAGGGCGGCCAGCTCGGGAACCGGCATGGAAGCGGGAACGTGAAGACGCGGGACGGCGGGGAGGGCGGCCGGTCAGGCCGCCTCGGCGCCTTCCAGCCGCTTCGCCACCATCGAGCGCAGCGTGCGCAGATCCTTCACGAACAGGCGGATGCCGTCGGAAAGCTTCTCCGTCGCCATCTGGTCCTCGTTCAGCATGAAGCGGAACGCCTTCTCGTCCAGCTCCACCTTGGCCGGGGCGGCCTCGGTGTTGGACGGGTCGAGCTGGCGCACCAGCGTGCCCTCGTCGGCGGCGAGCTGGTCGAGCAGCGCCGGGCCGATGGTGAGCCGGTCGCAGCCGGCCAGCGCCTCGATCTCGCCGGTGTTGCGGAAGGAGGCGCCCATCACCACGGTCTTGATGCCGTACTTCTTGTAGTAGGCGTAGATCTGGCGCACCGAGACCACGCCGGGATCGGTGTCCGGAGTGAACGGGCCCTCGCCCGCCTTGACGTGCCAGTCGAGAATGCGCCCGACGAAGGGCGAGATGAGGAAGGCGCCCGCATCCGCCGCGCCCACCGCCTGGGCCAGCGAGAACAGCAGGGTCAGGTTGCAGTCGATGCCTTCCTTCTGCAGCACCTCGGCGGCGCGCAGCCCCTCCCAGGTGGAGGCGATCTTGATGAGGATGCGCTCGCGCCCGACGCCGCGGTCCTCATAGGCCTTGATGAAGGAGTGCGCCTTGGCGATGGTCGCCTTGGTGTCGAAGGAGAGGTCCGCGTCGACCTCGGTCGAGACCCGGCCGGGGACGATGGAGGCGAGCTCGGCGCCGAAGTTGAGCGCCAGCCGGTCGCAGGTCGCCATCACGGCACCGTCGTGCGAGCCGCCCTGGCGCTTGCCCCAGTCGATCGCCTCGTCGACGAGATGGGCATAGGCCGGCATCTCGGCCGCCTTCAGCAGCAGCGTGGGATTGGTGGTGCAATCCTGCGGCTTGAGCCGCCGGACCGTTTCGATGTCCCCGGTATCGGAGACGACGACGGTCATGGCACGCAGTTGGTCGAGCTTCGAGGGCATGGCGATTTCTCTCTCTTGCGGGAGCCCGGATCACCTCACCCGCAGGCGCCGGGATGGCCGCGTATGGCGGACCGCTTCTTGGACCACAGAACCGGCCGTCGCATCAAGGTACCCGACGATGTGACGGCCGCGCGACACGGGCACTTGTGGCGGATCGAAACTTCGGCGTAAATCCGACATTGGCGTGCCGGACGCGCGTTGCCGAGGCCGGGGAATGGACGACATCCACTACCGTGAATACAAGATACTGCTCCGTCCCGAGCGTTTCTTCGATCCCCATCAGTTCGAGGTCTACTGGCACAAGCTGTGCCTGATCGCACCGGAATTCAAGGTTGGCGTCGCCACCAACAAGGACGGCTTCAAGCGCCATGTCCGCGAGGTGCTGTTCTACGACACGCCCGAGCACGACCTCTACCGAAACGCCTTCATCCTGCGCAAACGTACCTTCTACACCGACGGTTGGCCGGACCCGGAGCACGAGCTGACGCTCAAGTTCCGCCACCCCGACCTCGACATGGCGGCGGCGGTGGACGTGACCCCGCACCTGCAGGGCGCCGCCGACATCAAGTTCAAGGAGGAACTGCTGCCGCTGAAGGACGGCGTCGGCGGCATGCGCGCGCTGTTCTCGCACAATTGCGTGCTGATGACGCCCGGCCTCGTGCTCAACGAGGGGCTGGAGCGCATCAGCCAGGTGTTCCCGGCGCTGGCCGAGCACTGCCCGACGCATAAGAGCGCGCAGGTCTCGCTGGTCAACAACCTGCCGGTGGTCGAGGTGCAGGTGAATGTCGGCTCGTTCGACTTCGGCCACGGGCTCGTCGCCAAGGCGACGATCTCGGTCTGGCGCGAACGGGTCACAGAGACCACGATCGTCGGCGAATTCGCCTTCCAGGCGAAGTTCGACCGCTATGACGATCTGCACGCCAAGGCGCGCGCGCGCTCGGAGGAATTCTTCAAGGCGGCGCAGAACCACGCCCCCGAATGGGTGCAGCTCGGCACCACCAAGACCGCGCTGGTCTACAATTTCGGCAACCAGCTGGTGGCGAGCCAGGAAGGGTGAGCGCGCGTCGATGAGCATGCCCGCGCCGCCCGCGCCCGACGGGGCCGGGGCACCCGCCGGCTCCCCGGCCGAGCGCGACGCCGCGCCCGGGGACGCCTCCTTCGCCATCCCGCGCAGCGTGCCGCTGTGGGAGATCTTCGCCACCTTCCTGTTCATCGGCGCGGTCAGCTTCGGCGGCGGGGTGGTGGCCTATCTGCGCGCGGGCCTCGTGCTGCAGAAGAAGTGGCTCGATGAGGAGCGCTTCCTCTCGGCGCTTGAGATCGCGCAGGCGCTGCCGGGCCTCAACGCCACCAATATGAGCATCATCGTCGGCGACCGCCTGCGCGGCGTGCCGGGCGCGGTCGTCGCCTTCCTCGGCATCACCCTGCCGGGCGCGACGCTGGTGATGATCCTCGGCGTGCTCTACGCCTCCAATGCCAGCAACCCCTATGTCAACGCGACGCTGGTTGGCGTCGGCGCGGCGGCGGTCGGCATGCTCACGGCGGTGACGCTGCAGATCGGGCGCAAGCAACTCGGCAGCCTGATTGACATCGCCATCATCGTGGTGACGCTGGTCATGGTCAGCGTGCTGCACATCTCGCTGATCTGGGTGCTGCTCACGGTCGGGCCGGCGGCGATCTTCATCTACCGGCCGCGCAAATCGCCGGCGCTCGACCCCGACGAACCCTCGGAGCCCGCGGCATGAACGAGAATCTGTCCGTCCTCGGCGTGTTCTCGCTGCTTTCCGTGCTCGCGGTCGGCGGCGGCGCGGCGGTGCTGCCGGAGACCAAGGCGCTGGTGGTCGGCGCCCATCACTGGCTCACCGACGACCAGTTCCGCGACATTTACGGCCTCGGGCAGGTGGTGCCGGGACCGAACATGCTGATGGTGCTCGTCATCGGCTACCACGTCACCGGCTATCTCGGCGCGCTGCTCGCCTTTCTCGGCTTCTTCGTGCCGGCGGGGGCGATCTCCTGGGGCGCCTCGCGGGTGTGGGACCATTTCGAGGGCTCGCCCTGGCGCGGCGCGCTGCAGCGCGGCCTCGCCCCGCTGGTGGTCGGGCTGATGGCGGCCGGCACGGTGTCGATCGCCCGCACCGCGATCGACGGCGCGACCACGATCGCCATCGCCATCGCGGTGTTCGCGGGCGTCTATTTCGCCAAGCGGGTCAACCCGGCCCTGTTCGTGCTGGCCGGCGGGCTTGTGGGGCTGGCGCTGCTCAGCGGCACCGGCGCGGGCCAGCCCTGACGGGCCGGCCCGACGCAATAGCCTGCCGCATCGGCCGTCCCGATCAGCCATCCGGTCAGCCGTCCTGATCAGCCCTGGCGGTTCGGCAGATAGTGGCTGATGGTGTGGGCGAGGCCCGGCGCGGTCAGCGTCTGCAGCCACACCTTGCCCGGGCCGGACAGCTTCACCAGGAACAGCCCGTCGCCGCCGAACAGCGCGTTCTTGATGCCGCGCATGGTGGTGAGCTCGAAGGCGACGCTCGCCTCGAACAGCCCGACATGGCCGGGATGCACCATCAGGAACTGGCCCGGCTGGAGGTCGTAGGTGACGATCTCGCCGCCGAGCTCGATCCAGGCGGTGCCATTGCCCGACAGCTTCTGCAGGATGAAGCCCTCACCGCCGAACACGGCGCCGCCCAGCGTCTGCTGGAACGCGCTCGCCACCTCGATCCCCGGCGTGCCGCAGATGAAGCCGTGGCGGTGCACCAGATAGCCTTCGCCGCTGACCTGGGTCGGAAGGATATTGCCGGGCAGCTTGGCCGCGAAGGCGACGTTGCCGGGCCCGCGCTCGGCGTGGAACTCGGTCATGAACAGGCCGCCGCCGGAGACGGCGCGGCTCATCAGCCCGAACAGGCCGCTGCTGCCGCCACCGCCCATGGAGGTTGTGAGGACGATGTCGCCGGACATCCAGGAAAGCTGGTCGGGAACGCCGACGACCTTCTCGCCGGCCTCGAGGCCGATCTCCAGGACGGGCAAGGTGGTGCCGATGATCTTGTGCTGCATGGGAGCCTCCTGCGCACGAGGGACCGGATCGATGAAACAGGGTCGACCGGACCGTAGCCTATGGAACGGGTTCGATGAACGGGCACGCCGGGAGCCGGCGGCGAAACGGGCCGCGACGACCGCGCGAGGATGACGGTCGAACCGAAAAGATTCCGTTATCGCATCGGCTTATCGATACACGCCTCTGGTGCCCGGCGGGCGCCGTGCTATCGTGCCGGAGTTGGTCTTTTTCCGCTCGGGAGTGCATTATGAGACGCTTCTGCCAGACCTTCGTGCCGTCCTCTCGCCTCACCCACCTGCGCGCCGGCCTGCTGGCCGTCCTGCTCGCCCTCGCCGGCCTCGTCGCCGCCGGCACGGCCGACCGCGCCGATGCCGCGCTCGCCACCCCCGCCCTCGCCGCGCCGGCCGCCGCCACGTCGCTCCTCGACACGCCCGCTCCGCTGGCCGAGCCGGTGCACTGGGTCTGTGGACCCTGGCGGTGCGTGTGGCGGCCGAACTATCCCGCCTACTGGTACGTGCCGCGCTATGCGCGGGGCTGGGGCCCGCCGGTGCGGCCGAACTGCTACTGGACCCGCCGCTGGGGCGGCGCCTGGGTGCACGTCTGCCCGTAATCGCGGGCGCACGTCCTTCCCCCGCATATCGGCGGCCGGTCCGCCCGTTGCCGCCGATCACCACCACCACCTGCCGCCCGGACAGCTCCCGGCGGCACGGCTCCTCGCGCGCCGCCGTCGGCCCGCCACCACCCTAGCCTGACGACCGATGCCCTCTTCGCCGCCGATCTCTTCGCTGCCGATACCCTCGCCGCTGCGCCGCTTCGCCTTCGCGACCTTCGCCACCATGGTCGCCGGCTTCGTCGACGCGGTCGGCTACGCACATCTGGGCGGGCTGTTCCTGTCCTTCATGAGCGGCAACAGCACGCGGCTCGGCATCCAGATCGCCGAGGCCGACCGTGCCCACGCCGCGCTCACCGCCTGCGTCATCGGCGGCTTCGTCACAGGGGCCTTTGCCGGCACGCTGGTCTCCGACCGCGCGGGGGAATGGAAGCTGACGGCGATATTGTGCGCCGAGATCGTGCTGTTCGCGCTCGCCTGGGCACTGGTCGCCAGCGGGGTCGGCTTCGCTGCGCTGCTGCCGGTGGCGCTCGCCATGGGCATGCAGAACAGCGTGCACCAGCTCGTCGCCGGGGCCGATATCGGCAAGAGCTTCGTCACCGGCGCGCTGTTCGGCCTCGGCCAGTCGCTGGCCCGTTTCGTCTCCGGCCGCGAAAGCGCGGGGGAGGCGACGGCCTATGCCGCCTCATGGGGATCCTTCGTCGCCGGCGCGGCGATCGGCACGCTGGTGCTGGCCGCGACCGGGCTGTCGGCCGCGGTGGGCGGGGCGTGCCTGCTATTGGTGGCGCTGGCCGCGCTCGCCTACGCGTTCCACGGCCATCTGCTCCACGCGGTGGGCGAGACGGGCGGCGACTGAGGCGCGCCGGTGGGCGGGCCCCCTGGCCCGCGCCTACCTCGCCCGCGCCTAGTTCTGGGCGATGGCCGCCTGCGCGGCGGAGACTTCCTTCAGGCAGGTCGCCTCGTCGCCAGCCGCCGCGGCCGCGTGGGCACGGTCGAGCGCCTTCTGGGCGTCTTCCGGCTGCAGGCCGTCGCCGATCTTGGCCTCGGTCTTGGCCAGCCCCATCGGGCTCGGGTCCTGGTTCAGCAGCGCGCCGCTGCTCTCCGGCGCCTCCGGGCCCTTCGCCGCCAGCTTCTCGATCAGCTTGTCGAGCGCGGCCTGGGTCTTGGTCATCTCCTGCGCGCAGTCGGCGAAGGCCGGGGCCGTGCCGAGCATTACCAGCGCGGCCAGCGTCGTCAGGAAGGGCTTCATGGGGTCTCTCTCCGGTGGACGGTCTCGACGGGTATCGAAGTCTAGCGCCAAGCGCCGCGGCATTTCGAGACGTGTCACGGTATTTCAGGAAGCGTCGCGGCTTTTCGGGCGCGGATGCGCCTCATCTCAGGTGCCGGAGACGTCCGGCCCGCCGGCGCAGCGGGCGAGCGGGCGACCGGCCGCGCGGCGGCGGAACACGCTCGGCCGGCGATCCTTCAGCGCCCCGCGCCGTCGCCGGCGCGCCAGCACCCCGGCGACCGTGAGGCGGCCGAGCATGGGATAGGCGGGCGAGCGCGAGCCGTCGGCCTCGGTCACCAGCATCGGCCGGCCGAGCTCGGCGCTCCAGCGCCGCCACTCGGCGACCACGTCGTCGATATGCGGCGCGCTGTAGAGCGTCACCGACAGCGCCGGATCGGGATGCAGCAGCACCACCGCGACGCCCTCGCCTTCGCCGTCGGGATCGAGCAGCGCCACGGCCAGCCCCTCATAGGCCGCCATGTCGATCCGCAGCTTCATCGGAATGCCGGCCATGCGCCGGCGCAGCAGCAGATGGTCGCGGTGCAGCTCGACGAGCCGCACACCGCCATCCGCGCACGGGTCGATCGACTGGAACGTCACCGGCCAGCCCTCGGCGCCGGCTGGCAGGTCCAGCGCCACATGGGGATAGGCCGTGATGGGAGGCAGCGCCTCCGACTTGAGCTGGCAGTTCATCATGCAACCCCGCCGTCCTTTCGGGCTCTCGCGGCCCGGTGTTGCGGCAAAGCTAGACCCGCCCCGGTCGCAGACGGCTTAATCGACATGGTTGACCGTTTCTTCGCGGGCGGATTTCCGGCGCATGCTTGATGAAACCTTGTCGCGAAAGCTTGATTTGAGCGGGTCCGGACCCGACATACGGCTTGCCAGAGCGGCAGCGACCGCCTAATCCCCCATGATGAACCAACCCCCGACAGAGGCGCCGGGCGGAGCACCCGAGGGTCCGCTCCCGACGCGACATCACGACCCTCTCGCCGACCCGGCCATCGCCGCCCGCCACCTCGCCGACTCCGTCGTCGCCGCCGGGGCGGTGGCGCTCGCCATGTTCCGCACCGGCGTGAAATCGTGGTCGAAACACAATGATTCCCCCGTCACCGAGGCCGACCTCGCCGTCGACGTGATGCTGCGCGAGCGGCTCAGCCTGATCGGCCCGGACTATGGCTGGCTGTCGGAGGAGACGGTGGACGAGCCCTCGCGCCTGTCGCGGCGCCGGGTGTGGATCGTCGACCCGATCGACGGCACCCGCTCCTACATGTCCGGCGGGCTCGACTGGTGCGTGGAAGCGGCGCTGGTGGAGGACGGGCGTCCGATCGCCGGCGCGCTGTTCGCCCCCGCGACCGAGGAGCTGTTCGTCGCCGTCCAGGGCGGCGGCGCGACCCGCAACGGCCTGCCGATCCGCGTCTCCGAGCGCAACTTCGCCGCCGGCGCGATGGTCGACGGGCCGGCGCAGTGGCAGAGCCACATAAAGGGGCATGACACGTTCCACCGCGTCCCGCGCATCCGTTCGCTGGCACTGCGCATCGCGCGCGTCGCCACCGGCGAGCTGGATGCGGCATTTGCGTCGCCCAATGGCAATGACTGGGACCTTGCCGCCGCCGACCTTTTGGTGCACGAAGCAGGCGGACGCCTGACAACACTCGACGGCCTCGCCCTGGCCTATAACGCGCCCGTGCCTCGTCATGGAGCGCTGGTTTCGGCCGGCCTGCGGCTGCATCCCTCCCTGACGGGCGGGGCGCGCTGAGGCGGGTTCGCAGGATCGCTATGCAACGGGAATCGACCGGGAACATGAACAGCCCCCAGCTTCTCCATCTCGTCTTCGGCGGCGAACTCGAGGACATCAGCGGCGTGACCTTCAAGGATCTCGACTCGCTCGACATCGTGGGCATCTATCCGAACTACGCGACCGCCCATACCGCCTGGAAGGCGAAGGCGCAGCAGACCGTGGACAACGCGCATATGCGCTACTTCATCGTCCATCTCCACCGCCTGCTGGATCCCGAGACCAGCACCGGCAGCCGCTGAGCCCGGCCCGGGTCCATGTGGCGTAAGTTGCGTACGTCGCAGGCGGTGCGCACCGCGCTCGGTCGCGGCATGGCATCGTATCTGCGTTTCGTCTGGCGGACCCAGCGCGTGGTGATGGAACCGGCGGATCTGTACGATCTCGCCGAAGTGCAGCTGCCGATGATCCTGACCTTCTGGCATGGGCAGCACTTCCTCACCCCGTTCCTGGTAAAGCCCCACCACAAGGCACGGGTCATGATCTCGCGCAGCGCCGACGCCGACGTGAACGCCATCGCCGCCGAGGCGCTTGGCATCGGCACCGTGCGCGGTTCCGGCGCGCAGGGGCGCGACTTCCGCACCAAGGGCGGCTTCAACGCGACGCTGGAGATGATCCGCCACCTGTCGGAAGGCACCAACGTCGCCATGACCGCGGACGTGCCGAAGATCGCGCGCCATGCCGGGCTCGGCGTGGTGACCATCGCCAAGCATTCCGGCCGGCCGATCTATCCGGTGGCCATAGCCACCTCGAACCGCATCCTCGCGCGCTCCTGGGACCGGGCGGCGATCCACCTGCCGTTCGGCCGGGCGGCGGTAGTCGCGGGCGACGGCGTGCGCGTGCCCGCCGATGCCGACGCGCAGGAGATGGAGGCCGCGCGGCGCGAGGTGCAGCGCCAGCTCGAGGTCGCGACCGCCCGCGCCGAGGAACTGGTCGGCCGGCGCGCCCCGCAGCTTCCCCATCCTTCCGCCATCGCCGACGGAAACACGCAGGGCTAGCATGCATGGCTAGACCGCGCTCCACCTTCCTGATCCGCCTCTACCGGCTCGGCACCTGGCTGGCGCCGCCCTTCGTGCGCCTGCTGCTGGCGCGCCGGCTGAAGCGCGGCAAGGAGGACCCGGCGCGGCTGCGCGAGCGCTACGGCCATGCCAGCGCGCCGCGGCCGAAGGGACCGCTGGTGTGGCTGCACGGGGCGAGCGTCGGCGAGATGCTGGCGGTGCTGCCGCTGATGGACCGGCTGCGCGCGCGCGGATTCAACGTGCTGCTCACCTCCGGCACGCTCACCTCGGCCAAGCTCGCCGCGAGCCGGCTGCCGCCCGACATCGTGCACCAGTTCGTGCCGCTCGATTCGCCGCTGTTCCTGCGCCGCTTCCTCAAGCACTGGCGCCCGGACCTCGTGCTGCTGGTGGAATCCGAGCTCTGGCCCAACATCCTGATCGAGGTGAACGCGCGCCGCGTGCCGCTGGTGCTGGTGAACGCGCGCATGTCGCCGCGATCCTTCGCCAGCTGGCAGCGCATCTCGACCAGCGTGAAGGCGCTGCTCGGCCGGGTCGACCTGTGCCTCGCCCAGGGACCGGACGACGGCGAGCGGCTGACGCAGCTCGGCGCGCCGCGGGTGGCGGTGACCGGTAACCTGAAGTTCGATTCGCCCCCGCCGCCCGTCGACCTCGCCGCCTTCGACACGCTGCGCGCCGCCTCGGCGGGGCGCGAGGTGCTGGTCGCCGCCTCCACCCATCCGGGCGAGGAGGAGATCGTGATCGAGGCCCATAAGCGCCTCGCCAAGGAGCGGCCGAACCTGCTCACCATCATCGCCCCGCGCCATCCCGAGCGCGGCCTGTCGGTGATCGCGCTCGCGAGCGAGGCCGGCTGCCCCGCCGTGCTGCGCTCGGACGGCTACCTGCCCGATCGCGGCACCTCGATCTATGTCGCCGACACCATCGGCGAGCTCGGCCTGTTCTACCGGCTCGGCCCGGTGGCGCTGCTCGGCGGCTCGCTGGTGCGCAAGGGCGGGCAGAACCCGATCGAGCCGATCAAGCTCGACACCGCCATCCTGCACGGCCCGCACGTCACCAATTTCAGCGATCTTTACGGCGCGCTCGACGCCAGCCGCGGCGCCGCGCCGGTCACCGACGCGCGCTCGCTCGCCGCCACCGCCTTCACCCTGCTGGCGGAACGGGCCGTGCGCCAGCGTATGATCGAGGCCGGCAAGACGACGGTGGCGAGCTTCGGCGGCGCGCTGGAGCGCACGCTCGCGGCCATCGATCCCTACCTGGTGCAGATAAGGCTGGAAAGGCATTAGCGACCATGCAGGCGCCCGACTTCTGGTGGCGACGCGAGCGCAGCACAATGGCGAAGCTGCTCTCCCCGCTCGGCACCGTGCTCGGGGCCCTGACGCTGGCGCGGATGCGCGGGACCGGCGCCTCGGTCGGGCTTCCCGTGGTCTGCATCGGCAACCCGACCGTCGGCGGCGCCGGCAAGACCCCGACCGCGATCCATCTCGCCCGCCGCCTCGCGCGGCAGGGGCGGCGCCCGGCGATCCTCACCCGAGGCTATGGCGGGCGCGAGCACGGGCCGGTGCAGGTCGACCCCGCCCATCACCACGCTGAGGATGTCGGCGACGAGCCGCTGCTGCTGGCACGCGCCGCCCCGACCTATGTCGCCCGCGACCGGATCGCCGGCGCGCTGACCGCGGTGCAAGACAGCGCCGACATCCTGCTGATGGACGACGGGTTCCAGAATCCGGCGCTCGCCAAGTCGCTGTCGATCCTCGTCGTCGATGCCGGGGTGGGGGTGGGCAACGGGCTGTGCGTGCCGGCCGGGCCGCTGCGCGCGCCGCTCGGCCCGCAGCTCGCGCGCGCGCAGGCGCTGCTGGTGCTGGGCGAGGGCGCGCCGGGCGAGCGGGTCGCGCGCGAGGGCTACGCGGCCGGCCTCGTCGTGCTGCGCGGGCGGCTGGCGCCGGAGGCGCAGGCGGTGGCGCGGCTGTTCGGCCGGCGGGTGCTGGCCTATGCGGGGATCGGCCGTCCGGGAAAGTTCTTCGAGACGCTGAAGAGCCTCGGCGTGCTGCCGGTGGTGACGCGGGAATTTCCCGACCACCACGTCTTCACGGCGGCGGAGGCGGCCGAGCTGCGCCAGCAGGCGGAGGAGGAGGACCTGCTCCTCGTCACCACGGAGAAGGACGCGGTGCGCCTTGCCGGAAGCGAGGCGGGGGAGGGGCTGCTCGAAGCCTCCGAGGTGCTCCCGGTCCGTCTCGCACTGGAGCCGCACAGCGCCAAGGCGCTCGACCGGATGCTGGCCGGCGCGATCGCCTGACGCGCATTCAGCGCGCGCGCACGCGCTCGGGATAGAGGCGGGCGAGCACGGCCTCGGGGGTGGCGTAGGCTTCCTGCAGGTCGACGCTCCAGTAGCGCAGCTCGTCGAGCGGGATCGGCTGGCCGGTCACCGCGCAGCGCACATAGGTGCCCGGACGCACGACGCGGAAGTCGCCGTCGAGATAGCGGACCTCGGCCTCGCCGGAGGCGGAAAATCGTTCGAAGCGGTTCATCGTGCGTGGCGGCGCATGGCGGCGCCCTCCTGTGGCCGGCGGGACAACATAATGAAACGGGGACCCCGGCCGCAAGTCGGGCCGCCGGCATCGGCCGGCGATGCGCCCGGACCGGGCGCGTCAGGTCTCGAACAAGGTGGGCTGCGCGGGCTCCTTCGGCAAGCCCCGACTGGACTTGCGCGTACCCCGCCCTGCCCCGCGCGCGGGCGCAGCGGCCGGCGGAACGTCTCCGGCTCCCGCCGCGACCGCGGCCACCGTGCCGTCGCGGAACTCGATCTCCAGCCCCTGCCCGGCGACCACCTCGCGCGCCGCATGCACCGGCGCGCCCGAAGCGTCGCGCACCAGCGCATAGCCGCGCGCCAGCACGCCCTTGTAGGACAGCGCCTGCATGAGCTGCTCGAGCGCGCGGAGCCGGCGCGCGCGCTCCTCATTGCCCCGGACGAGGCAGGGTGCGAGGCGCGCATGCACGCTCATCAGCCGCTCGCGCCCGTGGGCAATGCGCTCGCGATGGGCGTTCTCATTGGCGCGCAGCGCGCTCGCCAGCCGCCCGCGGACCAGCTCGAACCGCTCGCGCCGGCGCTCGACCAGCACAGACAGGCGCTGCGGCGCCAGCCCGCCCTCGGCGCGGGTGAGGCGAAGGCGGTGCGCGCTCGCATTGGCCTTCAGCGCACGCGGCAGGCGCTGGCCGGCGACGTCGAGGCGCTGGCGCGGCACGGCGAGCAGCGCGTCGGCGCTCGGCAGCAGGCGGGCGAGCGCGCGCAGCTCGGCGCGCCGGTATTCCGCGCCCCGAGCGAGCGCGCCGCCGAGCCGCGCATGCAGGCCCTCCACCTCGGCGACGAGTTCGCCGCGCACCGGCACCACCATCTCGGCGGCGGCGGTCGGGGTCGGGGCGCGCAGGTCCGAGGCGAAGTCGATCAGCGTCACGTCGGTCTCGTGGCCGACGGCGGAAATCAGCGGGATGGCGCTCTCCGCCGCCGCGCGCACCACCTGTTCGTCGGAGAAGCCGAGCAGGTCCTCGAGCGAGCCGCCGCCGCGGGCGACGATCAGCACGTCCGGGCGCGGCACCGGGCCGCCGGGCTCCAGCGCGTTGAAGCCGCGTATGGCGGCGGCGACTTCCGACCCGCAGGTGTCGCCCTGCACCCGCACCGGCCACACCAGCACGTGGCGCGGGAAGCGGTCCGACAGGCGGTGCAGGATGTCGCGGATCACCGCCCCGGTCGGCGAGGTGACGACGCCGACCACGCGCGGCAAGAAGGGCGGGCGGCGCTTGCGCTCGGCGGCGAACAGGCCCTCGGCGGCGAGGCGCTGCTTCCTCTCCTCCAGCATTGCCATGATGGCGCCGGCACCGGCGAATTCGAGCTGCTCGATGACGATCTGGTAGGAGGACTTGCCGGGAAAGGTGGTGATGCGCCCGATGGCGACCACCTCCAGCCCTTCCTCGGGCTTGAGCCGCAGGCGCTGGAAGGTGCCGCGCCACACCACGGCGTCGAGCCGGGCGCTGGTGTCCTTCAGGCTGAAATAGGCGTGGCCGGAGGAGTGCGGCCCGCGATAGCCGGAAATCTCGCCGCGCACGCGCACATGGCCGAACGCGTCTTCAACGGTGCGCTTGAGCGCCCCGGAGAGTTCGGAGACGGTCCAGTCGGCGGCATTGGAGGTTGGTGATTCTGTCAAAAAGTCAGACATGATGATGTCATAACCGGTTTCGCGGACGAGCGGAAACGGCCGCCACCCCTAGACTTCACAGCACCCCCTTGGCAACCAGGAGCTCCCGCATGGCAGCAACGGGATTGACCGCCGCACCGCAGAACGCGACCTCGAAATCAGCTATACGCAACGTGGGAGCATAGCCGTGTAGCGGCGGCAGTATATCGGCCAGCGCGTCGCGAAACGCCCGCTGCAGATGACGCCCTCCGCTACCCGGGAACAACGGCGGCTTGGGTGCTGCCCATCCCCCACTCCGGGGACGGGGTTCACGGTTCGATCGTACGCACCATACATTTCGGTCGAAGGCTAGCGGCACATCAGCTGGGTACGTATCCAGCGTCAGCTTCCTGTGGAGGTTGAAATGCTGACCTTCGTCAATCTCGACGACCCGCGGTCCCGCCTGCTCCGGCAATATCGCATCGATGCGCCTCGATTCGCGACGTGGCATCTGCTCCGGCAAATTGAGACCGGTGAGTGCACGGTAAATATCGCACAGGAGGTACCAACGCCCCGCACATTCTTGGGCTCCTGGCCGCAGCAGCCACGGTGGAGTCGCCTTTAGCAATTGCTGACCCGTCGCCGCCTCGATCAATTGAATAGCTTTCATCTGATGCACGAGGGGCATGGTGGAGCCTGTGTTGGATGTGTCGAGGGCGTCAGACTACCATCTACCGCTGCCGGAGCGCCCGCCGCGCTTGATCGCACGCCCGGCGCAGCCTAGGTTGCGCCCCTTTCCCGCCAACTGCCGGCCTCTCCAATGATCGATCCCGCCCTGCCGCCGCACATGCGCCCCGACAAGTCGTTCCAGGGGCTCATCCTCGCGCTCCATGCCTTCTGGGCGGACAAGGGCTGCGCGGTGCTGCAGCCCTACGACATGGAGGTCGGCGCCGGCACCTTCCATCCCGCGACCACGCTGCGCGCGCTGGGCCCGAAGCACTGGAAGGCCGCCTATGTGCAGCCCTCGCGCCGGCCCAAGGACGGGCGCTACGGCGAGAACCCCAACCGGCTGCAGCACTATTACCAGTACCAGGTGATCCTGAAGCCCTCCCCGTCCAACCTCCAGGACCTCTACCTCGCCTCGCTGGAGGCGATCGGCATCGACCTCAACCTGCACGACGTGCGCTTCGTCGAGGACGACTGGGAAAGCCCGACGCTCGGCGCCTGGGGGCTGGGCTGGGAATGCTGGTGCGACGGCATGGAGGTCTCCCAGTTCACCTATTTCCAGCAGGTCGCCGGCTTCGAATGCACCCCGGTCTCGGGCGAGCTGACCTACGGGCTGGAGCGCCTCGCCATGTATGTGCAGGGGGTCGAGAACGTCTACGACCTCAACTTCAACGGCCGCGAGGGCGACGAGAAGGTCACCTATGGCGACGTGTTCCTGCAGGCCGAGCAGGAATATTCCCGGCACAATTTCGAGTTCGCCGACACCGACATGCTGTTCGAGCAGTTCCGCATGGCCGAAGGCGCGGCGGCGAAATATCTCGAGGCCGGCTGGAGCGCCGACCGCAGCCGCCATCTCATGGCCCAGCCCGCCTATGACCAGTGCATCAAGGCGAGCCACGTGTTCAACCTGCTGGACGCGCGCGGCGTCATCTCGGTGACCGAGCGCCAGAGCTACATCCTGCGCGTACGCGAGCTCGCCAAGGCCTGTGGGGCGGCCTGGCTCGCCACCGATGCCGGCGGCGCCCCCGCCGCCTGATCCATCCACCTTCCCTCCACCGCGCCTCATGGAAGCTTCGCCGTGTCCGTGACGAGCCTTGACCAGCCATCCTACCGCGTTACCCGTCCATCCGAAGGCGGCGTGAGCCCGGCCACGCTGGTCGCCGGCGCGCTGGGCAACGCGCTCGAATGGTACGACTTCGCCGCCTACGGCTTCCTCGCCGCCATCTTCGCGAAGAACTTCTTTCCCGAGAGCGACGCCTTCGTCGGGCTGATCTCCGCCTTCGGCATCTTCGCCGCCTCCTTCCTGATGCGCCCGATCGGCGGCGTGGTGTTCGGCCATGTGGGCGACCGCTACGGCCGGCGGCAGGCGCTGCTGATCTCGGCGGCGATGATGACCTGCTCGACGGTGGCGATCGGCCTCCTGCCGACCTTCGCGACCATCGGCGTGCTGGCGCCGGTGCTGCTCCTGCTGCTGCGCCTGCTGCAGGGGCTGTCGATCGGCGGCGAGTACACCACCTCCGCCATCTTCCTCGCCGAGAACGCGCGCCCCGGCCGGCGCGGCCTGCTCACCTCCTTCGCCGGCTGCGGCGCCTCGGGCGGCACGCTGCTCGGCTCGATGGTCGGGGCGGTCACGGCGATGATGATGTCGAGCGACGCCCTGCTCGCCTGGGGCTGGCGGATCCCGTTCCTGCTCGGCATCGTGCTCGGCGGCTTCACGCTCTATCTGCGCCGCACCGCCATCGACGCCGAAGCCCACGAGCCGCCGCGGCCCGGCCCGGGCCATGCCGCGATGCGCGAGCTGCCGCTGCTCGTCGCGCTGCGCACGGACGGGGCCAGCATGCTGCGCGCAGTGGCGCTGAACCTCACGCTCGGCGCCGGCTTCTACATGCTGTTCGTCTACCTCACCACCTACATGCAGCAGGTGGACGGCCTGCCCGACCGGCTCTCGCTGCAGATCAACACCATCTCGATGATCGTGGTGCTGGTGCTGGCGCCGGTGTTCGCCGCCCTGACCGACCGCGTCGGGCGCAAGCCGGTGATCTGCGCCGGGCTCGCCGGCATGGTGGTGTTCTCCTGGCCGCTGTTCCGCCTGCTCAGCGCCGGCAATGCCGAGGAGGCGCTGATCGGCCAGCTCGGCTTCGCCGTTCTCATCGCCTCCTTCGCCGGGCCGATCCCCTGCGTGCTGGTGGAGATGTTCCGCCCCGCCACGCGCTGCAGCGCACTCTCGCTCAGCTACAACGTGGCGCTCGGCCTCGCCGGCGGCACCGCGCCGATGGTCGCGGTCTACCTCGTCAACCGCGAGCAGCTCGACATGGGGCCGGCGCTCTACCTCATGGCCATCTCGGCGGTGTCGTTCATCGCCGCGCTGACGCTGAAGGAAACCCGCGGCCGGCCGCTGGGCTGAGCGCGAGACAAATCCGCACTCCCGTCGCGCGCCGTCCCGTGCTAGGGCGTCCGGCGACATTCCTCCGGGGCGGGCGCCCGCCCACCCGCCAGCGCATCGAACCGTTCCATGCCCGATCTACTGCTCGAACTCTTCAGCGAGGAAATCCCGGCCCGCATGCAGGCCGACGCGGCGGAGACCCTGCGCAAGCTCGTCACCGACGCGCTGGTCGAGCGCGGGCTCGTCTATGAGGGCGCCAAGGCCTTCGTCACCCCGCGCCGCCTCGCCCTCGCCGTGCACGGCCTGCCCGCCGGGCAGCCCGACAGCCACGAGGAGCGCAAGGGCCCGCGCGTGGGCGCGCCCGAGGGCGCGATCCAGGGCTTCCTGAAGGCGGCGGGGCTGGAATCGATCGAGCAGGCGATCGTCGAGAGCGACCCGAAGAAGGGCGACTTCTACCTCGCCCGCATCCACCGGCCCGGCCGGCCGACGCCCGAGGTAGTGGCCGAGATCGTGCCCGCCATCATCCGCTCCTTCCCCTGGCCGAAATCGATGCGCTGGGGCTCGGGCAGCCTGCGCTGGGTGCGCCCGCTGCAGTCGATCCTGTGCACCTTCGGGCCCGAGACCGAAGAGCCGGAGGTGGTCCCGTTCGAGGTCGACGGCATCGCCTCGGGCGCCGTCACACAGGGCCACCGCTTCCTCGCCCCCGGCGCGATCCGCGTGCGCCGGCTCGAGGACTGGATGGCCAAGCTCGAGACCGCCTTCGTGGTCGCCGACCGCGAGCGGCGCAAGGACATCATCCTCGCCGACGCCAAGGACCTCGCGCTCGCGCAGGGGCTGGAGCTGGTCGAGGACGCCGGCCTGCTGGACGAGATCTGCGGCCTGGTCGAATGGCCGGTGGTGCTCATGGGCACCTTCGACGAGAGCTTCCTCGACGTGCCGGACGAGGTGATCCGCGCCACCATCCGCGCCAACCAGAAATGCTTCGTGCTGAAGGACCCGGCCAGCGGGCGGCTCGCCAACCGCTTCATCCTGGTCTCGAACCTGAAGGCCAGCGACGGCGGCAAGGCGATCATCGCCGGCAATGAGCGGGTCATCCGCGCCCGCCTGTCGGACGCCAAGTTCTTCTGGGACACGGACCGCCGGACCAACGCGACGGTGCCGCTCGCCGAGCGGCTGGAGAAGTTCGCCAACGTCACCTTCCACGAGAAGCTCGGCTCGCAGTTCGAGCGCATCGAACGCATCGCCGCGCTGGCCGAGACGCTCGCCCCCCTCGTCGGCGCCGACGCGAAGCTGGCGCGCGAGGCGGCGCTCTACGCCAAGAGCGACCTGCGCACGGAAGTGGTCGGCGAGTTCCCCGAGGTGCAGGGGCTGATGGGCAAGTACTATGCCCGCCTCGAGGGCCTGCCGGAGGAAATCGCGCTGGCGGCCGAGGAGCACTACAAGCCGCAGGGGCCGAGCGACCGCGTGCCGACCGCCCCGGTCTCGGTGGCGGTGGCGCTCGCCGACAAGCTCGACACGCTGGTGGGCTTCTGGTCCATCGACGAGAAGCCGACCGGCTCCAAGGATCCCTATGCGCTGCGCCGCGCGGCGCTGGGCGTGGTGCGCCTCGTGCTGGAGAACGGGCTGCGGCTCCGGCTCGCCGAGATCGTCGAGCCGGAGCTCCTCACCTTCTTCGCCGACCGGCTGAAGGTGCACCTGCGCGAGCAGGGGGCGCGGCACGATCTGGTCGACGCGGTGTTCGCCCTTCCCGGGCAGGACGACATCCTGCTGATCGTCAAGCGGGTCGAGGCGCTGGGCCGGTTCCTCGCCACCGATGACGGACGCACCCTGTTGGCCGGCTACAAGCGCGCGGCCAACATTCTGCGCATCGAGGAGAAGAAGGACGGCGTCTCCTATGCCGGCGGCGTCGACCTCGTGCTCCTCCACGAGCCGGAGGAGCGCGCGCTCGCCGAAGCGATCGCCAAGGTCGGCGAGCCGATCGAGAAGGCGCTGGAGGCGGAGGATTTCGAGGCTGCCATGGCCGAGATGGCAAAGCTGCGCGCGCCGGTCGACGCCTTCTTCGACAAGGTGACCGTGAACGCGCCCGATCCGGCGCTGCGGGCCAACCGCCTGCGCCTGCTCGCGGATATCCGTACCGCCACGCGCGCCATCGCCGATTTCGACCGCATCGAAGGCTGAGCGGGCGCGCCCCGCAGGGGCCGCGCGCCGGGAAACGCGTCCGAAGAACGTGCCGATGTCATGAGCGCATGGGGGAACCTTCCGCCGGCCCGCTCGCTTAAGGCGTTGCCACCCTTCGGAGCGTTTTCATGGACATCAACATCATTACCCTTCAGCCGTTCGTCGCGCTGATCGCGGGCATCCTCATTCTGGTGATCCCGCGCCTGCTCAATTTCATCGTCGCGATCTACCTGATCTTCGTCGGCGTGGTCGGCCTGCTCGGCCATGGCGGGCTCGAAAGCCTCACCCCCTGAACGTGAAAATGCCCGGGCCGAAGGCCCGGGCATGTCGTGCGCTGATCCCTCTTCCGCCGCAGGCTCATGCCCTCTCGGCGCCGCGGAGCCAGTCGACGCTCCACGGGCCGGGACCGGCGAAGACGAGGTAGAAGAACACGAAGCAGTAGAGCGCCGCCGTTTCGCCCCCGTTCACCACCGGGAAGAAGTCCTGCGGTGCGTGGACCAGGAAATAGGCCACCGCCGTCATGCCCGAAAGGATGAAGGCGGACGCGCGCGAGAACAGGCCGATCAGCAGCAGCAGGCCGCCGACGAGCTCGATGATGCCCGCCATGCCCGGCATGGTGGTGAGGCCGATGCCCGACATCTGGGTCACGGGGAAGCCGAGGATCTTGGTCGTCCCGTGCTCCAGAACCAGCAGCGCGGACATGACGCGCAGCAGGCTGAGGGCGTGGGGTGCGAGTCGGTTGAGAAAGCCAATCATGTGGGGCCCCTTCGCGGCGAGGATGATTCCGGCGCGCAGAACCTGCCCCAGCCGCGACCGGCCGGCAATCGGGCACCGCTCACATTCCGGTGCGAAAGGAGGAGGCCATGATGCACTGCGAATGATGGATTGAACGAAACCCCTCAACGGGCTAGACCATTCCTTGGGAAAGGGTCCGGCACGCTCGTCCTCTCCCGTGCGAACCTATTGTCGGTGCTTAATTTTTGGCCTCATCGCAATTTCCACCAGGGCGATGGGGTGGCTGGCGCCTCACACCAACAGGGCTTCCGAAATGACGAAATGGGTCTACACCTTCGGCGACGGCACTGCGGAAGGTGCAGCGGATATGCGCAACCTGCTCGGCGGGAAGGGCGCTAACCTCGCGGAAATGTCGAATCTCGGTCTGCCGGTTCCTCCCGGCTTTACCATTTCGACGGAGGTCTGCACCTACTACTACGCCCACGGCAATTCCTATCCCGACGACCTCAAGGCCCAGGTCGACACCGCCCTCGCCCATGTCGGCGAGCTGAGCGGGCGGACTTTCGGCGACCCGGCGAACCCGCTGCTGGTCTCGGTGCGCTCGGGCGCGCGGGCCTCCATGCCCGGCATGATGGACACGGTGCTCAATCTCGGGCTGAACGACGTCACCGTCGAGGCGCTGGCCGCCTCCTCCGGCGATGCGCGCTTCGCCTATGACAGCTACCGCCGCTTCATCCAGATGTACTCGAACGTGGTGCTCGACTTCCCGCACCATCATTTCGAAGAGGTGCTGGACGGCTTCAAGGCCGAGAACGGCTACGGCTTCGACACCGATCTCACCGCCGACGACTGGAAGGAGATCGTGGTCCGCTACAAGGCGCTGGTCGCGCATGAGCTCGGCCGCCCGTTCCCGCAGGAGCCGGCCGACCAGCTCTGGGGTGCCATCGGCGCCGTGTTCGGCTCCTGGATGAACCAGCGCGCCATCGTCTACCGCCGGCTCCACACCATTCCCGAGAGCTGGGGCACGGCGGTGAACGTGCAGGCGATGGTGTTCGGCAATATGGGCGACAGCTCCGCCACCGGCGTCGCCTTCACCCGCAACCCGTCCACCGGCGAGAACGCGCTCTATGGCGAGTTCCTGATCAACGCCCAGGGCGAGGACGTGGTGGCGGGCATCCGCACCCCGCAGAATATCACCGAGGCCGCGCGCATCGAGGCGGGCTCCGACAAGCCCTCCATGGAGAAGGCGCTGCCGGACGTGTTCACCGAGTTCCGGCGTATCGCGGGGGTGCTGGAATCGCACTATCGCGACATGCAGGACCTCGAATTCACCGTCGAGCGCGGCAAGCTGTGGATGCTGCAGACCCGCTCGGGCAAGCGCACCGCCAAGGCCTCGCTGCGGATCGCGGTCGAGCTCGCCAATGACGGCGTCATCACCCGCGAGGAGGCGATCGCCCGCGTCGACCCGGCCGCGCTCGACCAGCTTCTCCACCCGATGCTCGACCCGAAGGCGGACAAGAACATCATCGGCACCGGCCTGCCGGCCTCGCCCGGCGCCGCCTCGGGCGAGATCGTGTTCTCGGCCGACGACGCCGAGCTGCTGAAGAGCCAGGGCCGCAAGGTCATCCTGGTGCGCATCGAGACCTCGCCGGAGGACATCCACGGCATGCACGCGGCCGAGGGCATCCTCACCACCCGCGGCGGCATGACCTCGCACGCCGCCGTGGTGGCGCGCGGCATGGGCAAGCCCTGCGTCTGCGGCGCCGGCACCATCCGCGTCGACTACGCCGCCAGCACGCTGACCTCGGGCGGGGTGACGCTCAAGAAGGGCGACATCCTCACCGTCGACGGCGCCACCGGCCAGGTGATCGCCGGCGCCGTGCCCACGCTCCAGCCCGAGCTCTCGGGCGAGTTCGGCACGCTGATGGGCTGGGCCGACGGCGTGCGCCGCCTGAAGGTGCGCGCCAATGCCGAGACCCCGCTCGACGCCCGCACGGCGAAGAATTTCGGCGCCGAGGGCATCGGCCTTTCGCGCACCGAGCACATGTTCTTCGACGGCGAGCGCATCCGCGCCGTGCGCGAGATGATCCTCGCCGACGACGAGAAGGGCCGGCGCACCGCGCTCGCCAAGCTGCTCGCCGCCCAGCGCTCGGACTTCCAGGAGCTGTTCGAGATCATGGACGGCCTGCCGGTCACGATCCGCCTGCTCGACCCGCCGCTGCACGAGTTCCTGCCCCACACGGACGAGGAGATCGCCGAGGTGGCGGAGGGTCTCGGCGTGAGCCCGGCCAAGCTCGCGACCCGCAAGAAGGAGTTCGACGAGTTCAACCCGATGCTCGGCTTCCGCGGCTGCCGCCTCGCCATCGCCTTCCCGGAGATCGCGGAGATGCAGGCGCGGGCCATCTTCGAGGCCGCGGTGGCGGCGGAGAAGTCCACCGGCAAGCCGGTGGTGCCGGAGATCATGGTGCCGCTCATCACCGGCAAGCGGGAGTTCGACCTGGTCAAGGAGTCGATCGACACCGTCGCGCGCCTCGTCGAGGCCGAGACCGGCGCCACGCTGAACTACCAGGTCGGCACCATGATCGAGCTGCCGCGCGCCGCGCTGAAGGCGGGCGAGATCGCGGAGACCGCGGAGTTCTTCTCCTACGGCACCAACGACCTCACCCAGACCACCTACGGGATCTCGCGCGACGATGCCGGCACGTTCCTGGGCACCTATGTCGCCAAGGGCATCTTCGAGGTCGACCCGTTCGTCTCGATCGACACCGAGGGCGTGGGCGAGCTGGTGCGGATCGCCACCGATCGCGGCCGCTCGGTACGCCCGAAGCTGAAGCTCGGCATCTGCGGCGAGCATGGCGGCGACCCGGCCTCGGTCGCCTTCTGCGAGGAGGTCGGGCTCGACTACGTCTCGTGCTCGCCGTTCCGGGTGCCGATCGCCCGGCTCGCCGCGGCCCAGGCCGCGCTGCGCACGCAGGCCGCCAGCCAGGCGTAAGGCGCGGTCACGCGAGGCCCGCCCGCAAGGACGCGCCTCGCCAGAACCCGATGACGACGCGATGGCCGGGCCTGCCCGGCCATTTGCGTTTCGCCCGTCCGGTCGGTTTTTCCGCCTAGAGGCGGCGCAGCGGCAGCGTCGAGGCCAGCGCCACGGCGCACAGGGCGATGGCGCCGATCATCATGAAGCCGGCGCGGAAGGCGACCGCGATGTCGTGGCGGATCGCCGGCGTGACCGCGGCCAGCGTCGCCGGATCGGCACGCAGCAGGTCGCTCAGCATGCGCGAGGCGTCGCTGTGCGCCAGATTGATCATCATGAAGATCAGCGTGCCGACCAGCGCCGTGCCGAAGGCGGCGCCGAGCGAGCGCGAGAGCTGCACCGAGGCGGCGGCGCGGCCCAGCCGCTCGGGCCCCGCCGCCCATTGCACGGTGATCTGCACCACCGCCATCACGCTGCCCATGAAGAACGAGGTCACGCCCAGCGAGATCGAGGCCGCGGTGGTCGACATGTCGGGCGAGTGCCAGGCGAAGCCCATCAGGCTCAGCGCGGCGGCCGTCAGCCCCACGGTAGGGAAGATCGCGGTGCGGCCGGTCTTGCTCACCAGCCGGCCGGTAAGGATCGAGCCCATGCCGACGCCCGCCGTCATCGGCAGCATGATGAGGCCCGCCTGCCCGGCCGAGACGCCGTGGACCACGCACAGATAGATCGGCACGAAGGTGAGCAGCGACACGATGCAGGCGCCGTGCATGAAGGCGAGCGTGTCGCTGCGCCAGATCGCCGGGCTCCGCAGCAGGTTCAGCGGCAGCAGCGGAAGCAGGGCGCGGCGCTCGCGCCAGATGAGCATCGGCAGCAGCACCAGTACGGCCGCGACCAGCGCGCTGAAGGTCGGGACCGAGAGGTCGGCCGGGTTCTGGAGCTGCTCGAGCGCCACCAGCGCGAAGGTCACGAGCAGCGAGAACAGCATGACGCCGGGATAGTCGAAGCGGAAATCCTCCGGCATCAGCGGCGGCGAGGGCAGGCGCCAGACCAGCATCGCCGCGACCGCGGCGATCGGCAGGTTGATGAGGAACACCGACTGCCAACCGAGATATTCGGCGAGGATGCCGCCGATCACCGGCCCGAGCGTGCTCGCCGTCACGGCGATCGAGGCGGTGTAGCTCTGGTAGTGGCCGCGCTCGCGCGGGGGCACGGATTCGCCGATCAGCGCATGCGACAGCGTCATCAGCCCGCCCCCGCCCAACCCCTGCGCGAAGCGGCCGATCACCAGCATCTCGACGCTGGTGGCCATGGCGCACATCAGCGAGAACACCGCGACCAGGAACAGCGCGATCAGCAGCAGGCGCCGCCTTCCGAAGCTGTCGCCCAGTACGCCGAACACCGGCGCCGAGATGGTGATGGCGACGAGGTAGGACACCATGATCCAGGACAGCCGCCCGACGCTGCCGAATTCCTGGCCGATGGTCGGCAGCGCGGTCGCCACGATGGTCTGGTCGATGATCGCGAGGAACATCGGCAGCATGATCGCGGGAAACAGCGTGAGGAAGGGCGTGCGGGCTGTATAAGGAGCGTGCAAGGAACTGGACCGGCTGCAAGGGGGATCATCGCGAATAACGCGGCACCCCCGAAAAACACTCGACTTTCGCTGCCGTCCAATTCCAAATCCGACGCCGCCCATAACCTGAGGAATGGGTGGCATCGGGCAACCGTCGGGACGGGGAGCGCACGGTCCGTGAGCGGCATGAACATTCGGCAGATGGAGGTGTTCTGGGCCATCATGCGCACCGGCACGGTGACGGGCGCGGCCAAGTTCCTCGGCCTGTCGCAGCCGGCCGCGAGCAAGATCCTCCAGCACGCCGAAGACCTGATCGGCATGCCGCTTTTCACCCGCCGCGGCGGCAAGCTCCATCCCACCCGCGAGGCGGAGGACCTGTTCGCGCTGTCGGAGAGCATCTTCGACACGGTGGAGCAGATGCAGCGCGCGGTGCAGGACCTGCAGCGCGGCCATACCGGGCGGCTGCAGGTGGCCGCCACGCCCGGCATCACCACGACCCTGCTGCTGGCGCCGATCGCCCGCTTCCTGGTCGAGCGCCCGCAGGTGAACTTCTCGATGCGGATCCTCTCGTCGCACGAAATCGTGACCCGCATCGCGCGCAATCAGGTCGACCTCGGCGTGCTCTACGGCCCGATCCCGGACGCCTCGCTGCAGGCGATCGACCTCACGGGGCTCGACGTCATCTGCGCGGTGCCGGTCAACTCGCCGCTGGCGCGGCGCGACGAGATCACCCCGCGCGACATCGCCGGGGAGCGGCTGATCTCGTTCAACTTCAACCTGCCCTGGGCGGTGGGCGTCGCCGCCGCCTTCGAGGAGGCGGGCGTGCCGTTCCATGTCGGCGTGGAGGCGAACCACCCCACCGTCGCCATGTCGCTGGTACAGGCGGGGGTCGGCGTGGCGCTGCTGCCGAGCGACATGCTGAACTGGCGCGAATACCCGCAGGTCAAGCGCTTGCGCTTCGCCCCGCGCATGACGATCCGGCTCTACGCCGTCTGCCGCCCGGAGCGGCTGTCGCGGCTCGCCACCTTCTTCATCGAAAACCTGCGCACCTGCTTCGCCGAGAGCCCGCCCGAGCGTCTGGCCGGGCGGACGGGGTGAGCGCTACGGACGTTCCGGCGCGCGCCTACCCGCCCTTCGCGGCCGCCTTCAGCCGGTAGAGCGCCTCCAGCGCCTCGCGCGGGGTCATCTCGTCGGGGTCGAGCCCCGCCAGCGCGGACTTCACCGCCTGCGCGGCCGGGTCGGCCTTCGGCGCCGGCGCAGCTTCGGCCACGGGCGCGCGGTTGATGGCGGCGAACAGCGGCAGGTCGTCGAGGATGCGCTGGGCGGGCGCGGCGCGGTCGGCGTCCTCGAGCTCGCTCAGCACCGCCTTGGCCCGCGCCACCACGGCCGGCGGCAGGCCGGCCAGCTTGGCGACCTGGATGCCGTAGGAGCGGTCGGCGGCGCCCGGCACCACCTCGTGCAGGAAGATCACCTCGCCCTCCCACTCCTTCACCTTCACCGTCGCGTTGACGAGGCGGGTGAGGCGCTGGGAGAGCGCGGTCAGCTCGTGGAAATGGGTGGCGAACAGGCCCCGGCAGCGGTTCACCTCGTGCAGGTGCTCAAGGCTCGCCCAGGCGATGGAGAGGCCGTCGAAGGTCGCCGTGCCGCGCCCGATCTCGTCGAGGATGACGAGCGAGCGCTCGGTCGCCTGGTTGAGGATGGCGGCGGTCTCCACCATCTCGACCATGAAGGTGGAGCGCCCGCGCGCGAGGTCGTCCGCCGCGCCGACGCGCGAGAACAGCCGGTCCACCACGCCGATGCGCGCCGCCCGCGCGGGCACGAAGGCGCCCGCCTGGGCGAGGATGGCGATCAGCGCGTTCTGGCGCAGGAAGGTCGACTTGCCCGCCATGTTGGGGCCGGTCACCAGCCAGATGCGGCCGGATTTCGCGTTCTCCGGCGGGGAGAGCTCGCAGTCATTGGCGACGAAGGGCCCGCCCGAGGGGCCGTGCTCGCGGCGCAGCGCCTGCTCGACCACCGGGTGGCGCCCGCCCTCGATCGCGAAGTCGCGCCCGTCGTCGACCTCCGGGCGCACATGGCCCTCGTCCACCGCCAGCCGCGCGAGGCCGGCGGCGACGTCGATCACCGCCAGCGCCTCGGCGCAGGCGCGGATGGCTTCCGCATTCTCCAGCACCGCGGCGGCCAGCTCGTCGAAGATCGCCTGTTCCAGCGCCAGCGCGCGCTCGCCGGCGCTGGCGATCTTCGCCTCCAGCTCGGCGAGTTCGGTCGATTTGAAGCGCATCGCCCCGGCCATGGTCTGGCGATGCACGAACACGGCGTCGAACGGCGGCTCGCGCAGGCGCTCGGCGTTCTGCTGCGAGACCTCGACGAAATAGCCGAGCACGGCGTTGTGCCGGATCTTGAGCGACCGGACCCCGGTCTCCTCGGCGTAGCGGCGCTCCAGCGCCGCCACCACGCGCCGGCTCTCGTCGCGCATCGCCCGGGTGGCGTCGAGCTCGTCCGAATAGCCCGCACGGACGAAGCCGCCGTCGCGGCGGTTGAGCGGCAGTTCGTCGGCCAGCGCGGCGCCGAGCATCCGTGCGAGCGCGGGGTCGACGCCGCTCGCCGCGCGGACGGCCGCGGCGAGCTCGGCGGGGGCGGGAGAGGCCGCGATCAACTCGGCGATCGCGCCGCCTTCGGCTAAACCGCGCCCGATGGCGGAGAGATCGCGCGGCCCGGAGCGGCCCAGCGCCACGCGCGAGAGCGCGCGGGCGAGATCGGGCGCCCCGGCGAGACGCTCGCGCAGCGCGCCGGCGAGCGCCGCCTCGTCGGCAAGGTGCTCCACCGCGTCGAGCCGGGCGGCGATGCGGGCGGGATCGGTGAGCGGCTCGGCGAGACGCCGGGCGAGAAGCCGCGCGCCGGCGGCGGTGACGGTGCGGTCCACCGCCGCGCACAGGCTGCCGGTGCGCTCGCCGGTGGTGGTGCGCAGGATTTCGAGATTGGCGCGCGTCGCCGGGTCGATGACCATGGCGTCGGCGGCACCTTCGCGCTGCGGACGGTTCAGCGGTGGGCGGGCGCCGAGCTGGGTGCGCTCGATATAGGCGACGATGGCGGCGGAGGCGGCGAGCTCCGCGCGGGTGAAGCTGCCGAACGCCTCCACCGTGGCGACGCCGAAGAAGCCGGCGAGCCGCCTCTCGGCGCTGGCGCCGTCGAAGCTCTCCTTGGGCAGCGGCGTCACCGCCGGCAGGGCACGCCACAGCGGGCGCAGATGCGGCTCCTCATAGACGGCGTCGGCCACCAGGAGTTCGGCCGGCTCGATGCGGGCGAGGTCGGCGGCGAGCCGGCCGGCATCGGTCTCGGCAACGCGGAACGAGCCGGTGGAAATGTCGGCGAAGGCGAGCGCGTAGAGAT
Source organism: Ancylobacter mangrovi (assembly GCF_024752335.1). Taxonomy (NCBI): domain Bacteria; kingdom Pseudomonadati; phylum Pseudomonadota; class Alphaproteobacteria; order Hyphomicrobiales; family Xanthobacteraceae; genus Ancylobacter; species Ancylobacter mangrovi. The sequence continues at coordinate 440,670 of NZ_JANTHY010000002.1, forward strand.
AGCCGTCCTCGCCCTCGCTGCCGCGCATGCGGGCCACAGCCGCGAGCACGTTCTCGCGGCGGGCGTCGAGCAGCGCGTCCTCGGTCAGCGTGCCGGGGGTGACGAGGCGGATCACGTCGCGCCGCACCACGCTCTTCGGGCCGCGCTTCCTCGCCTCGGCCGGGTCCTCGGTCTGCTCGCACACACTGACGCGGTGGCCGCAGGCGATCAGCTTGTTGAGATATTCCTCGGCGCGGTCCACGGGCACGCCGCACATCGGGATGTCCTCGCCCAGATGCTTGCCGCGCTTGGTGAGCACGATGCCAAGCGCGCGCGAGGCGATCTCGGCGTCCTCGAAGAACAGCTCGTAGAAATCGCCCATGCGGTAGAACAGCAGGCTGCCGGGATTGGCGGTCTTGATCTCCACATACTGCGCCATCATCGGCGTGACGCGGTCGGTCGCGCCGCCCGCGCCGGGTGCACGCTTCACCTCGCCGGACGTGGTGTCATTCGCTCTCGCATCCATGGAACGACGCTGGCAGAGGCGCGGCCCGCGATGCAAGCACGCGCGCCGGTTATCCCCTCCTAGAGTTCGATGCCGCGCACGCCGTCCGGGTCCATCAGCCCCATCAGGCGGCCGGCCGCGGTGCGCGCGAGGCGCAGCGTCACCGCGCGCCGCGTCGCCCCGGGCATCGGGTGGCGGGGCGCCTCGCGCAGCAGCCCGGCGCCGAACTGGTCCGCGACCATGACGCCGGCATCCTCGGGCAGGATCTCGACCGGAAAGTCCGGCCCGACCGCGAAGAACAGCCGGTCGCAATGCAGGCGATAGTCCGCCCATTTGCGGTCGGTGCGGAAATCGGTGACCGACGACTTGATCTCCACCACCCACACCTCGCCGCGCCCGTCGATGGCGGCGATGTCGGCGCGCCGTCCTGAGGCGAGCGAGAACTCGGGCACACCGACCAGCCCGCGCGCCGCCAGATAGCGCAGCGCGCCGCGCTGGATCGCGCGGGCGGTCTCGGACTGGCGTCCGTCGAGCGGCATGACGATGGAGAGGGAAGCGAGCGCCTGATCCATGTTCGTACCCTATCCGTTCTCATTCGCGAACGGAAGGCGGCGCCCTGCCACACGACGTGCAATGTAAATTGAATGCAGACGGGCGTTACGTGCCGCGCGCGATTCGTCTAATAGGCACGCACTCCCTCCCGTGATCGCCTCCATGAACAAGTCGCCATCGCCCATCGAGCCGCTCAGTCCGCCGCCCGGACTGGTGCAGCTTTTCGTCGGGTTCCTGTCGGTCGCCGTGATCGCTTTCGGCGGCGTGCTGCCGATCGCCCGGCGCGCGCTGGTGGAGCGCTATCGCTGGATCACCCCGGACGAGTTCACCGAGCTGATCGGGCTCGCCCAGTTCCTGCCCGGCCCGAACATCATCAACCTGGCGATCGTGGTGGGCGGGCGCTTCTGCGGTCCGGCCGGCTCCGTCGTCGCCTTTCTCGGGCTGGTGCTGGTGCCGGGCACGGGCGTGGTGCTGGCGAGCATCCTGTTCAGCCACTATGCGGACGTGCAGGCGGTGTCGGACATGCTGGCGGGCCTCGCCGCCGCCGCCGCCGGGCTGGTGCTCGCGATGGGCGTGCGCATGGCGGAGCCGATCTATCGCCGCCCGCGGGTCCACACCATCGCCATCGCCGCCGCCGCCTTCATCGCCATCGCCGTGCTCGGCCTGTCGCTGCCGGTGGTCATGCTGACGCTGGGGGTGATCTCGATCGCCCTGTCCTGGTGGGTGGAGAGACGCCCGCGATGAACGATTCCAACCCGCTGGTCGCGCTCGCGCTGCACTTCCTGGCGATCTCGATCTTCGCCGTCGGCGGCGCTAATGTGGTGCTGCCGGAAATCCACCGGCAGGTCGTGGACGTGGCCGGCTGGATGAGCGACGTCCAGTTCGCCCAGAACTACGCCATCGCCCAGGCGGCGCCCGGGCCCAACATGCTGGTGGTGACGCTGATCGGCTGGCACGTCGCGGGCGTGTGGGGCGCGATCGTGGCGACGCTCGCCATGACCGGGCCGACCTGCGTCATTGCCTATGTCGTCGGCGGCATCTGGCACCGTTTCCGCGCCGCCCGCTGGCGCCGCGTCGTGCAGGGCGCGCTGGTGCCGCTCACCGTCGGCCTGATCATCGCCAGCGGCCTGATCCTCGCCGAGGGCGCGGCGCGCAGCTATGCCACCGCCGCCTATACCGCGGTTACCATGGTGGTGCTGCTTCTGACCCGCATCAGCCCGATCTGGCTGATGGCCGGCGGCGCGATACTGGGGGCGGCCGGCCTCATCTGAGGCAATCGCCTCTCAGCCCAGCCCTTCCTGCTCGATGGCGGAGGCACCCTCGCCGCGCGAGAAGGGCGGCAGCTCGGCGCCGGCGAGCGGCGTGCCGCGCTCGGGCGGACGGGCCTGGCTCTGCAGCCGCGCCACAAGCGAGAAGGCGCAGATCAGCGCCGCGACGCCGAACGCCACCGAGCCGATCGCCTGTCCGCCGATGACCCCTTCGGCGCCGAACCAGTGCCCGCCGAGCCAGACCAGCGGAATGGTGCCGATCGTCGCCCGCGCCCAGTTGAAGCCGGTCGACATCAGCGGCGCGCCGAGATTGTTGAAGGCCGCGTTGGCGGTGAACAGCGCACCCTGGAACACGAAGCTGCCGGCAGCATAGAGGCAGAAGAAGGCGACCAGTTCCTCGCCCTCCGGCGACAGGCCGAACAGGCCGGCGAGCGGCAGGCGCGCCAGCGCCAGGGCCAGCCAGATCAGCACGACATAGGAGATGATCAGCTTGAGGCTGTCGCGGATCGCCTGCCGCACCCGGTCGTAGCGCAGCGCGCCGACATTCTGGCCGACCACCGGGCCGATGGCGCCGGTGAGCGCGAAGAGCGGGCCGAAGGCGACCGGGATGATGCGCCCGATCACCGCCCAGGCCGCGATCGCCGCGTCGCCATGCGGCGCCAGAGCATAAGTGACGTAGGCATTGCCGACCGGGGTCGCGACATTGGTCAGGATCGCCGGCACGGCGATGGCCGAGAGCGGTCCGACATCGGCCAGGAAGGCGGACAGGCGCGGACGTTCGGCGAGATGATGGATGCGGACCACCGCGTAGAGCCCGTAGGCGGTCATCGCCGCGCGCGAGATCACCGAGGCGATCGCCGCGCCCTCGACGCCCAGCCCCAGCGCCAGGATCAGCAGCGGATCGAGCACCGCCGTGGCGAGCCCGCCGCACAGCGTCACCCACATGGAGCGACGCGCATCGCCCACCCCGCGCAGCACGCCCGAGGCCGCCATGCCGATGCCGAGCAGGGGCGTGGAGGGCAGCACGATGAGGAGAAAGCCGCGGGCGAGCTCCAGCGTGCGGCCGGAGGCGCCGAGCAGCGCCAGCATCGGCCCGACAAAGGGAAGCATCACCGCGACCAGCAGCACCGTCGCCAGCACCATGTAGACCATGGAGGAGGTCGACAGGCGCCGCCCGTCCTGCGCGTGGCCGCTGCCGATGGCGCGCGAGACCAGCGCCGAACCGGCGATCATCACCCCGATGGCGACCGAGGTGGTGAAGAACATCACCGTGCCGGCATAGCCGATCGCCGCCGCCAGTTCCTCCTCGCCGAGCAGCGAGATGTAGAACAGGTTGAGCAGGTCGACGACGAACACCGCGACGAGGCCGATCGAGCCGGTCGCCGTCATCACCGCAACGTGACGCAGCGTGGAGCCCTCGACGAAGCGAGGTCTGATCGGGGAGCGGAAGGGGGTACCGGCGGACGGAGCACTCATGCAGGCGCATATGGCATCGAAAGGCCGCGCGCGACAGGCATGGGCCCGCAATCGAGCGCTTGCGCGGCTGCCGCGCCTCGAAGGGAAGGCGCCGAAACCTCGGCGGATTATTGAGAAGCGTCACCGAAATCGGCTAGAAGGGCACGCCTCGACACCGCTGCCGGCCCGCCGGACGGCGGCGCGCCGCAAGCCCCGCATCCTCCCGCGAGACGGATCCGCCATGACCGCCGCCACCACCGCCACCCCGACCGACGACGTCAACATCGACCCCATCGATGACCACGCCAAGGCGCGCGTGCTCGTCCAGGCGCTGCCGCACATGCAGCGCTATGACGACGCCACCATCGTGGTGAAGTATGGCGGCCACGCCATGGGCGACGAACAGGTGGCGCGCGACTTCGCGCAGGACATCGTGCTGCTCGAGCAGTCCGGCGTGAACCCGGTGGTGGTGCATGGCGGCGGGCCGCAGATCGGCGCCATGCTGGCCAAGCTCGGCATCAAGTCGGAATTCGCCGCCGGGCTGCGCATCACCGACAAGGCGACGGTCGAGATCGTCGAGATGGTGCTGGCCGGCTCGATCAACAAATCCCTGGTCGGCTTCATCAACGAGGCCGGCGGCAAGGCGCTCGGCCTGTCCGGCAAGGACGGCAACATGGTCGTCGCCTCCAAGGTGACGCGCAGCGTGCGCGATCCCGATTCCAACATCGAGAAGGTGGTCGATCTCGGCTTCGTCGGCGAACCGGAGAAGGTGGACACCACGGTGCTCGACCAGATCCTCGGCCGCGACCTCGTCCCGGTCCTCGCCCCGGTCGCCACCGGCCGCGACGGCGGCACCTTCAACGTCAATGCCGACACCTTCGCCGGCGCCATCGCCGGCGCGCTGAACGCCAAGCGCCTGCTGCTGCTGACCGACGTGCCCGGCGTGCTCGACCGCGACAAGAACCTGATCAAGGAACTGACCATCTCGCAGGCGCGCGCGCTGATCGCCGACGGCACGATCTCGGGCGGCATGATTCCCAAGGTCGAGACCTGCATCTACGCGCTCGAGCAGGGCGTGGAGGGGGTCGTCATCCTCGACGGCAAGGTGCCGCACGCGGTGCTGCTGGAGCTGCTGACCGACCACGGCGCCGGCACGCTGATCACGCGCTGAGGCGGGACCATGCCCGAATCCGCCGCCGCCCCCGGGGCCGACTTCACGCGGATCGACACCTGGGTGTTCGATCTCGACAACACGCTCTACCCGCCCGGGCTCGACCTGTGGCGGCAGATCGACATGAAGATGCGCGCCTATATCGCGGCGTTCCTCGGCCTGTCGCTCGACGAGGCCTTCGCGCTGCAGAAGAGCTATTACCGCAAATACGGCACCTCGCTGCGCGGGCTGATGATCGAGCACGCGATGGACCCCGACGCCTTCCTCGCCGAGGTCCACGCCATCGACCTGTCCGAGCTCGACGCCGCCCCCGCGCTGGGCGAGGCGATCGGCGCGCTGCCCGGGCGCAAGCTCGTCTACACCAACGGCTCGCGCCGCCATGCCGAGGCGGTGCTGGCCAAGCTCGGCATCTCTCACCATTTCGCCGACGTGCACGACATCGTCTCGGCCGAGTTCCACCCCAAGCCGCAGGAGGCGGCCTATCGTGGCTTCCTCCGGCGCTTCGACGTCGACCCGGGACGGGCCGCCATGTTCGAGGATCTGGCGCGCAATCTCGAAGTGCCAGCGACGCTCGGCATGCGCACCGTGCTGGTCGTCCCGCCGGGCCTCGCCGTCAACCCGGCCGACCGCGAGGCGTGGGAGCACGAGGGGCGCGACGCGGGCCATATCGACGTCGTGACCGACGATCTCACCGGCTTCCTCACCGGGCTGCGCCGATCATAGGCATGCGCGCGCCGATCAGCCGTTGACAGAACCCGTCCGCGCCCGGACAAGACGCGCCGGATAAAGGAGAGGCCGGATGTCGAGCGAACTGAAGAGCATCGTCGAGGACGCGTTCGAAAAGCGCGCCGAGGTCAATTTCGAGACCGGCGGCGCCGTGCGCCATGCGGTGAACGAGGCGCTCGCCCTGCTCGATGCCGGCAAGGCGCGGGTCGCCGAGCAGGGTGCCGACGGCAACTGGACCGTCAACCAGTGGCTCAAGAAGGCGGTGCTGCTCTCCTTCCGCCTGAACGACATGACGCCGATCCCCGGCGCCCCGGGCGGGGCGCACTGGTGGGACAAGGTGCCCTCCAAGTTCGAGGGCTGGGGCGAGGGCGAGTTCCGCGCCGCGGGCTTCCGCGCCGTGCCGGGCGCGATCGTGCGCCGCTCGGCCTTCATCGCGCCGAACGTCGTGCTGATGCCCTCCTTCGTCAATCTCGGCGCCCATGTCGGCGAGAACTCCATGGTCGACACCTGGGCGACGGTGGGAAGCTGCGCCCAGATCGGCCGGAACGTGCACCTGTCGGGCGGCGTCGGCATCGGCGGCGTGCTGGAGCCGCTGCAGGCCGGCCCGGTCATCATCGAGGACGACTGCTTCATCGGCGCGCGCTCGGAAGTGGTCGAGGGCGTGATCGTGCGCACCGGCTCGGTGCTCTCCATGGGCGTGTTCATCTCCGCCACCACCAAGATCATCGACCGCAGCACCGGCGAGGTGTTCGTCGGCGAGGTGCCGGCCTATTCGGTGGTGGTGCCCGGCTCGCTGCCCGGCAAGCCGCTGCCGGACGGCACGCCCGGCCCCTCGCTCTACTGTGCGGTGATCGTGAAGCGGGTCGACGCGCAGACCCGTTCCAAGACCTCGATCAACGACCTCCTGAGGGATTGATCGCCGGGGGCGGTTCTGCCGTCATCCCGGCCGAAACACCGGCTAGGCGGTAGAGCGCCGAGCCTTCCCAACAGCCCCGACCGGCCTCGGCCGCGCCGGGGCGACGGTTCGAGGAGATGTCGCATGGCCGACCCAACTCCCGTTCAGCCCGGGGCGGACGCCGCCGGGACGGCCCCTTCCGGGACCGATCCGGTCGAGATCGCCCGGTCGCTCATCCGCTGCCCCTCGGTGACGCCGCAGGAGGGCGGGGCGCTGGCCTGTCTCGAGGGCATGCTCGGCGCCGCCGGCTTCACCGTCCACCGCGTGAAGCTGACGGGCCCCGACACGCCGGACGTCGAAAACCTCTATGCCCGCTTCGGCACCAAGGGGCCGAACCTGTGCTTTGCCGGCCATACCGACGTGGTCCCGCCCGGCGACCCCTCGCACTGGCGCTTCCCACCCTTCGAGGGCGCGATCCATGGCGGGCTGCTCTACGGGCGCGGCGCGGTGGACATGAAGGGAGGCGTCGCCGCCTTCGTCGCCGCCGGCATCGACTTCGCGCACAGCCATGGCGGCGCGGCGAGCGAGGGCGAGATGGCGCCGGGCTCGATCTCCTTCCTCATCACCGGCGACGAGGAAGGCCCGGCCATCAACGGCACGGAGAAGCTGCTGCGCTGGCTGGCCGACCGCGACGAGCGGCTCGACCATTGCGTGCTGGGCGAGCCCTCCAGCCGCGCGGTGCTGGGCGACATGGTCAAGATCGGCCGGCGCGGCTCGCTGTCGGGCACGCTCACCGTGCACGGCAAGCAGGGCCATGTGGGCTATCCGCACCTCGCGGACAATCCCATTCCCGGCCTGATGAAGCTGCTGGCGGGCCTTTCCGGCGAGCCGCTCGACAGTGGCAACACGCATTTCCAGGCGTCGAACCTCGAAGTGGTCTCGGTCGATGTCGGCAATCCCGCCTACAACGTCATTCCGGCCGAGGCGCGGGCGCGCTTCAACGTCCGCTTCAACGAATTGTGGACGCCGCAGACGCTGGCCGCCGAGATCGAGAAGCGCCTGCGCGAGGCGGCGGGCAATTCGGTGCGCTGGAGCGTCGACTTCGAGGCCCGCTCCTCCGACAGCTTCCTCACCGCGCCCGGCGCCTTCGTCGAGCTCGCGGTGGAGGCGATCGCGCAGGCGACCGGGCAGACGCCCGAGCTCTCCACCACGGGCGGCACCTCGGATGCGCGCTTCATCAAGGACTACTGCCCGGTGATCGAGTTCGGCCTCGTCGGCACCACCATGCATGCGGTCGATGAATCGACGCCGGTCGACGAGATCCAGGCGCTGACGCGGGTCTATGCCGGCATCATCGAGCGCTATTTCGCCACCTTCGGCCGCTGAGACGACTGGCATGAACACCCCGCGCCCCGTCCTCGCCACCAGCGCCGCCGTGTTCCGCGACGGGCGCGTGCTGCTGGCGCGGCGCGGCCAGCGCCCCTCGCTCGGGCTGTGGACGCTGCCGGGCGGACGGGTCGAGCCGGGCGAGACGCTGGCGCAGGCGGCCATGCGCGAGGTGATGGAGGAGGTGGGCGTCGCCTGCGCCATTCTCGGCGTCGCCGGTGCGGTCGACGTGATCCGGCACGACGAGGCGGGCAGCCTGAGCGCGCATTACGTGGTGGTCAGCCACGCCGCGCGGTGGGTTTCGGGCGAGCCGGCGACCGGGCCGGAGGCGGCCGAGATCGGCTGGTTCGCGCCCGATGCGCTGCCGGACGACGTCACGCCCGGCCTCGCAGGCATCGTCGAGGCGGCCCATGCCCTCGCCATCGCCGACGACGCGCCCGACGCGCTCGGCTGAACCGGCCTTGACGACGCCCCGATGGGAGACCACCAATCGCTCATGACCGCCTTCCTTCCCTCACCGCTTCGGCTCGGCCCTTCCCCGCACGCGGCGCGGGTCGCGCTCGGCGCGGCACTGGCGCTCGGCTTAGTGCTCGGCCTGACGCTCGCGGGCGCGCCGGCGCGGGCCCAGACGACGGAAGGCGCGCCGCCGCCTTATGAGGGCGACCTTCTGCGGCTGTCGGAGATCCTCGGCGCGCTGCACTATATCCGCCCGCTCTGCGGCGCGGTGGAGCCGACCCGCTGGCGTGACGAGATGGCCGGAATCCTCAATTCCGAGCACCCCTCCGACGGGCGGCGCAGCCAGCTCATCGCCGCCTTCAACCGCGGCTATGAGAGCTACAAGCAGGTCTACCGGAGCTGCACGCCCTCGGCCGAACTCGCCAGCCAGCGCTATCTGGAGGCGGGCGCGAAGCTCTCGCGCGACATCGCCGCGCGGTACGGGAGCAACTGACGGCAAAAAGCATGCGACGCAATGGCGCTCGCCCCATTTTTGCCTCACCATGTTAACCGTCCTTCAATTCTTGGGCGGAACGGCGCGGCTGGCGTGCTAGTGTCCCCCTAGATCATGTCACCGCCGCGCGGAGGAAACATTTTGTCCCAGCTTCCCGAGACGCATGACATCGATGAGAAGGCCGACCAGGCCCATGAGGACGCGCGGCACGCCGCGCTCGCCTATCTCGATGAAGCGTGGAACGAGGCGGTCTATGACGGCCTCGACGAGGATTGCCTGGCCCAGGCCGCCCTCTTCACCGCGATCCGCTCGCTGGTCGCCACCTATGGCGAGGACGCCGCCGCCGAATTCGCCGAGCGGCTGGCCGTGCGCATCCGCGCGGGCGAATACACGGTGCCCTTCAACCGCCAGTGAGCGGCGACGCCTTCTTCCCGCGCCTCCGAACCTTCCAGCGCCTCTGAGCTTCCCCCCCAACCTGGCCGGCTGCCGCGAGCAGCCGTGTCTTGGCTCGTCCGGCCCGTCGGCGGTAGAGCCAAAACGTTGCGGGCTGGCCCGGAACGACAAAAAGCGCGGCGACATCGGTCACCGCGCCTTGCGTCTCGTCAGATGAAGCGAAGCCCCGCGATGCGGGGCCGCAGGCTCAGCGGCCGGCCGGCTTCGGCTTCGAGGGAAGCAGACCTTCGCGCTGGGCGCGCTTGCGCGCCAGCTTGCGGGCGCGGCGGATGGCCTCGGCCTCCTCGCGGGCGCGCTTCTCGGACGGCTTCTCGTAGTGGCCGCGCAGCTTCATCTCGCGGAAAATGCCTTCGCGCTGCATCTTCTTCTTCAGCGCCTTGAGCGCCTGATCGACATTGTTGTCCCGAACGAGAACCTGCACGTTGCTTCCTCTTCGTGCCTTCGCTTGCGCGCATGCGTTGAATGTAAGGAGACCGGAAGCGGGCGTCACACGGGCGTGGCACCACGGGCCGACGGTCAAGGTGGCGCACTTAGCAGACCGCGCCAGACTTGTCCACATGGAGTCCGGCGCCGCGCCGCCCGGCGCCGCGAATCAGCGCCGATTCCGTTGCCTCAGGCGCCGTCAGCCGCCCTGGATGACGATCGCTTCGGCGACCGCCGACCTGGAGCGGAAGGCGAAGGCCTTCTGATATTCAGGCGAACGGTAGCAGGCGAGCGCGGTCTCGTAGTCCTTGAAGGCGAGCACCACGTTGCGCGAACGCGCCGGCCCGTGCACCGCCTCGTGCCGCCCGCCGCGCACCAGGAACCAGCCGCGATAGGCCTCGATCGCGACCGCGTCGGCGACGATGTAGGACTTGTAGGTCTCGGGATCGTGCACGTCGATGCGCATGATCCAGTAGGCGGCGCCCGGCCCTTCCGCCGGGCCGTCGACGACGCCCGCCGCCGGCTGGTCGCCCTCATAACCCTCGATCACCAGATGGTCGCCCTCGGAGGAGGCGAGCCGGTGCGCGTAGGCGGCCTGATATTCGGGCGAATGGAAGCAGGCGAGCGCGGTCTCGTAGTCCTTGAACTCGACCACCACGTTGCGGGAGCGCGAGGCGCCTTCCAGCGCCTCGAAGGCCCCGCCGCGGGTCAGGAACCGCCCGCCATGGGCGGCGATGGCCCCGTTGGCGCCCTCGATATAGGGCTTGTAGCCTTCGGCATCGGTGACATCGAGCCGGCTGATCCAGTAGCCCTTGGCCATTTCGCACCTTTCTCACATGTCAGGAAGCGGCGAGCGCGGCGGCGATCTCCGCCTGCACCGCCCGCGCGGCGGCGGCGGGGTCGCGCGCGGCGACGATCGGCCGGCCGACGACGAGATGGTCGGCGCCGGCCCGGATCGCCTCGGACGGGGTGGCGACCCGCTTCTGGTCGCCCGCCGAGGCGCCGTGCGGGCGTACGCCCGGCGTGACGATGGCGCGCTTCGGCCCCAGCGCCGCACGCACCGAGGCGGCGTCGGTCGGGGCGCAGACGATGCCATCGACGCCGATCTCGCGCGCCTGCGCCACCCGCGCGGCGACAGTGGCGTCGACGCCCTGGGCGTAGCCGGCCTCCACGAGGTCGGCCTCGTCATAGGACGTGAGCACGGTCACGGCGAGGATGCGCAGCGGGCTCGCGCCCTTGCCCTCCATCGCCGCCCGCATGGTCTGGGGATAGGCGTGGACGGTGGCGAAGCTTGCGCCGAGCGCGGCGAGGCTCGCCACCCCGCGCGCCACCGTGTTGCCGATGTCGTGCAGCTTGAAGTCGATGAACACCTTCTTGCCGTCGGCGATCAGCTCGCGGGCGAAGCCGAGGCCGCCGGCGAAGCCGAGCTCATAGCCGATCTTGTAGAGGGTCGCGGCCTCGCCGATGCGCGAGACGACGCTTTCCGCCGCTCCCACCGAGGGAAGGTCGAGCGCGACGATCAGCCGGTCGCGGGGGTCGGGGACTGGCGCGCTCATCGCTCACGGCTCATCGTTCGAGGCTTCCTGCGACTCAGACGCGCAGACCCGCCCTGAGCGCCGCCTGCTCGATAAGCGCCCGAAGCGTCGCGCGCAACCTTTCCTGCGCGCGCTCGTCCTTGAGGTCGCCGTTCTCGGCGAAGGCCTGCGAGGCGCCCGCGACCATGGCCTGCTCGGCCAGCACCAGCGCGCCGAGGCCGAGCGCCAGCACCTGGCGCAGCATCATCGAGGCGCGGTAGCCGCCGAGCGCGCCCGGCGAGGTGGAGCCGATGCAGAACACGGGCTTGCGGAACGGGTCGCCCTCACCCTTGACGCGGCTGGTCCAGTCGATGGCGTTCTTCAGCAGCGGCGGTACGGCGGCGTTGTATTCGGGCGTCGCGATGAACACGCCGTCGGCGCTGAGAAGCTGCTCGCGCAGCAGCCGGGCGGCCTCCGGCGAGCCCTCGGCGGCCTCGTGGTCGCCGTCATAGATCGGCATCGGATAATCGGCGAGCGAGATCAGCACCGGCTCGCATTCGAGCAGGGCGAGCTCCTTCGCCGCCAGCGCGGCAAGGCTCGCCGAATAGGAGCCGGTGCGGATCGATCCGGCGAAGGTCAGGATCCTCGGGGGGCGCATGCGGGTCTCCGTGGGTGGCGGTCGCTCGGCTCCGCGGCGGATGGGCCCCGCTGGACAGAACCCGCACCGCTGGCCCTCGCCACTCTAGGGCCGGGCGTGGATGGCCGCCAGCCGGCCGATCAGGCGGCGACCGCCTCGGCCTGGCGCGAGCGGTACACCCAGACCCGCGCGGGCGGCAGGTTGGCCCAGATGCGCTGGCTGCGATGGGCGTCGAGATGGCCAGCCTCGAGCGGCACCGGCGACACCACGGCATAGGTGAACTGGATGAAGGGCGCACGCGGGCGCGAGAGCTCGAACGCCTGGCCGAGCAGCTGGTGGCGCTCGTGAACCGGGCGGGTGAACAGCGGCAGGCTGGAAACGACTGCGACCGCCGGCTTGCCGAGGGCGCCGTTGAGCGTGCCCTTCATGTCGTAGGCGTCGCCGCGAATGACCGTCGCCGCCGGAAAGCGCACCTTCAGCAGCTTGCAGAATTCCGGATTGTACTCGATCAGCACCAGCCGCTCGGGCGCGATGCCCCGCGCCAGCAGCGCCGAGGTGACCGGGCCGGTGCCGGGCCCGAGCTCGATGACCGGACCGTCGGAATGGGGATCCACATAGCCCGCCATGGTCCGCGCCAGCGCCCGGCCCGAGGGCGACACCGCTCCGGTTCGTAGCGGGTTCTGCAGCCAGGACTGGAAGAAGCGGACTTCGTCGGGACGCGACTTGGAACAATCGGAGGCGGGACGATGCAACATACCACGTGGATTCCAGTGAGCCGGATGGACCTGTGTCGAGCCGGAATGCAGGTCGAGAGACTCGGTGACCCTAATGATCTTGGCCGGCGATGTTAAGACCCGGTCGTGACGACCCGATTACGATACGACAACATGACGATCACAGGACCGGCCGGCCGGGATTACCCGCGGCCCCGCCCCGCTAGTCGGCATCCCCGGCGAAGAAATCCTTTACCTTGGCGAAGAACCCATTTGCCTCGGGGTGGGTTTCCTTCGAACATTCGGCGTCGAACTCGGCCAGCAGCTCGCGCTGGCGGCGCGTGAGGTTCTGCGGCGTCTCGACCACCACCTGCACATACATGTCGCCGCGATTGCGCGTGCGCAGCACCGGCATGCCGCGGCCGGACAGGCGGAAGCGCCGGCTGGACTGGGTGCCCTCGGGAACCTTCACCTTGGTGGTGTCGCCCTCGATGGTCGGCACCTCGGTGGAGCCGCCGAGCGCCGCCGTCACCATGGAGATCGGCACGCGGCAGAACAGGTCGGCGCCGTCGCGCTGGAAGAATTCGTGCGGGGCGATCGACAGGAAGATGTAGAGATCGCCCGGCGGGCCGCCGCGCAGCCCCGCCTCGCCCTCATTGCCGAGGCGGATGCGCGTGCCGTCCTCGACGCCCGGCGGGATCGCCACCTGGAGCGTGCGCTCCTTGGTGGTGCGGCCGGCGCCGGCGCAGGCCGGGCAGGGCTCGTCGATCACCTGGCCCCGGCCCTGGCAGCTCGGGCAGGTGCGCTCCAGCGTGAAGAAGCCCTGCGCCTGGCGGATGCGGCCCGAACCCTGGCAGGTGCGGCAGGTGGTCGGCTGGGTGCCGGGCTTGGCGCCCGAGCCCGAGCAGGTCTCGCAGACGATGGTGGTCGGCAGGTGGATGGTGGCGTCCTTGCCGTTGAACGCATCCTCCAGCGTGATCTCCATGTTGTAGCGCAGGTCCGCCCCGCGCTCGCGGCCACGGCCCCCGCCGCCGCCCCCGCGCCGGCCGCCCATGCCGAACAGGTCGTCGAAGATGTCGGAGAAGGTGGAGGCGAAATCCGCGCCGAAGCCGGGACCGGCGCCGCCGCCCATGCCGCCGTCGAAGGCCTGGTGGCCGAAGCGGTCATAGGCGGCGCGCTTCTGCGGGTCCTTGAGGACGTCGTAGGCCTCGCTGATCTCCTTGAAGCGCGATTCCGCATCCGAATTGTCGGGATTGCGGTCCGGGTGCCACTTCATGGCGAGCTTGCGATAGGAGCTCTTCAGCTCGCCGTCGGAGCAGGTCTTGGTGACCTCGAGGATTTCGTAATAGTCGCGCTTCGACATGGGTAGTTGGGCCGCCCAACGTTCGGAACCGGATTTACCCCGCGCGGGAAGCGCGGGCACACGGTCAAGGCAGGCGGATCATGCAGGATTCCTGCCGCCACGGGCGGCGTTTCATGCATCGATCCACAATGCCGAATGAATTTCGCCCCCGGGACGGTTCCCGGGGGCGCACTGAACTCAGAAGCCGGTCAGGCCGACTTCTTCTTGTCGTCGTCGACCTCGGTGAACTCGGCGTCCACCACGTCGTCCTTCGGCGCCTCGCCGGCACCGGCGCCCTCGCCCTGCTGGGAGGCGTACATCGCCTCGCCGAGCTTGAGGGAGGCCTGCGCCAGGGCGTTGGTCTTGGCGTTGATCGCCTCGGCGTCGTCACCCTCGATGGCGCTCTTGAGCTCGGCAAGCGCCGTCTCGATCGCGCTCTTCTCGGCCTCGCCGACCTTGTCGCCATGCTCGGCGAGGGCCTTCTCGGTCGAGTGCACCAGAGCCTCGGCGTGGTTCTTCGCCTCGACGGCAGCACGACGCTTCTTGTCTTCCTCGGCGTGCGCCTCGGCGTCCTTCACCATCTTGTCGATGTCGGAGTCGGACAGGCCGCCCGAAGCCTGGATGCGGATCTGCTGCTCCTTGCCCGTGCCCTTGTCCTTGGCCGACACGTTGACGATGCCGTTGGCGTCGATGTCGAAGGCGACCTCGATCTGCGGCACGCCGCGCGGCGCCGGCGGAATGCCGACGAGGTCGAACTGGCCGAGGATCTTGTTGTCCGCCGCCATCTCGCGCTCGCCCTGGAAGACGCGGATCGTGACCGCGGTCTGCCCGTCCTCGGCGGTGGAGAAGGTCTGGCTCTTCTTGGTCGGGATGGTGGTATTGCGGTCGATGAGGCGCGTGAACACGCCGCCCAGCGTCTCGATGCCGAGCGAGAGCGGGGTCACGTCGAGCAGCAGCACGTCCTTCACGTCGCCCTGCAGCACGCCCGCCTGGATCGCGGCGCCGATGGCGACCACCTCGTCCGGGTTGACGCCCTTGTGGGGCTCCTTGCCGAAGAACTGCTTCACGGCCTCCTGGACCTTCGGCATGCGGGTCATGCCGCCGACCAGCACCACCTCGTCGATCTGACCGGCCGAGAGGCCCGCATCCTTGAGCGCCTTCTTGCAGGGCTCGACGGTGCGCTGGATCAGGTCGTCGACCAGCGCCTCGAACTTGGCGCGGGTGAGCTTCATCGTCAGATGCTTCGGACCCGAAGCGTCGGCGGTGATGAAGGGCAGGTTGATCTCGGTCTGGGTCGCGCTCGACAGCTCGATCTTGGCCTTCTCTGCCGCCTCCTTCAGGCGCTGGAGGGCGAGCTTGTCGTTGCGCAGGTCGATGCCCTGCTCCTTCTTGAACTCGTCGGCGAGGTAGTTGACGAGCCGCATGTCGAAGTCTTCACCGCCGAGGAACGTGTCGCCGTTGGTGGACTTCACCTCGAACACGCCGTCGCCGATCTCGAGGATCGAGACGTCGAAGGTGCCGCCGCCGAGGTCGTAGACCGCGATCGTGCCGGCCGACTTCTTGTCGAGGCCGTAGGCGAGCGCAGCCGCGGTCGGCTCGTTGATGATGCGCAGCACCTCGAGGCCGGCGATCCGGCCCGCGTCCTTGGTGGCCTGGCGCTGGGCGTCGTTGAAGTAGGCCGGGACGGTGATGACCGCCTTGTCGACCTTGGCGCCGAGATAGGCCTCCGCGGTCTCCTTCATCTTCTGCAGCGTGAAGGCGGAGATCTGCGAGGGCGAATATTTCTTGCCGTCCGCCTCGAGCCAGGCGTCGCCATTGTCACCCTTCACGATCGAATAGGGGACGAGCTTCTTGTCCTTCTCGATGATCGGGTCTTCGTAGCGGCGGCCGATGAGGCGCTTGACCGCGAAGAAGGTGCGCTCGGGATTGGTCACCGCCTGGCGCTTGGCCGGCTGGCCGACGAGGCGCTCGCCGTCCTCGGTGAAGGCGACGATGGACGGGGTGGTACGCGCCCCTTCCGCGTTCTCGATCACCTTCGGCGAGGTGCCTTCCATGACGGCGACGCAGGAATTGGTCGTGCCGAGGTCGATGCCGATGACTTTAGACATATTGTTTCTCCTTCCGGCAGGCCGGCCGGACCTTATTGAAGCACCCGGAGAGACGTGGCTGAGCTTTCACCGCACCGCGCCCCCGGACCGGCCCCCAAACAATAGGGTACGACGCTATCCGCGCCGTTCGTCGCCGATATAGGGGGCACCCGTTTCCGCCGCAAGAAGGAGCGTGCGGTTTAAGGCGGCACTCCGCAACGGCGCGCCCGCTCCCGCTCCTCGCCCCTCAATGCCCGCCGAAGACGAGGATCTGGATCGGCAGGATGACCGCCTGCAGCCGCAGCAGCAGCGCGTGCACCAGCGCCACCGCGTCGACCGCGTGGAGATAGACCGCCGTCAGCCCGCCCACCTCGCCGGAGGCGATGCGCTCGTGGTTGCTCGAATAGGCGCTGGCGGCCCGCCGGCGGCGGCGCGTCAGACCGGTTCGGCGGCGGGGCGGAAGCGGGCGGCGAGGCCCTTCAGCACGCCGACCTGATCCGGAAGCTCGCGCCAGTGGCGCGGGTCGAGCTCCATCACCGCGACCGCGCCGGGCGCCGGCTGCACCGCCTGCACCACCGCGTCCCAGTCGATGCCGCCCCAGCCGATCGGCAGATGCAGGTCGCCCTCGCCGAACGCCACCGCCTCGGCGGGCTGATAGGTCCACAGCGCGCTCGGCATGCCGAAGGAATCGTGCAGGTGGAAATGCGCCACATGCGGGCCGAGCGCGGCGATCTCGGCCAGCGGGTCGAGCCGCGCATCGGCGCAGCGTAGATAGGCGTGGCTGACGTCGAGCGTCGCCTTCACCGCGTCGTGCTCGATCGCGGCGAGCTCGCCCGCGAGCTTGGAGGGCGTCGCGGTCTCGCGGGCGCCGGCGAAGCGGAAGATATTCTCCACGCACAGCCGGACGCCGAGCGCCGCCGCCCGCTCGCCGGCCCGGACCAGCGCGTCGCGCTGGCGCGAATAGGCGACCTCGATATCGTCGCCCGGATCGGTGACGAAGCCGGTGTGCATGACGAGATGCTGCGCGCCGAGGGCGGCGGCGATCTCGATATTGGCTTCCAGCACCTTCTCGTGGCGCGGCAGGCGCTCGGGAATGTCCATCAGATTGATGGCGAGCGTGCCGTGGACCGAATAGGCGAGGTTGCGGCCCTCCAGCGCCCGGACCAGGTCCGCGACGCGCTCGTTCAGCAGGCGGCCGCCGACGATGAGATGCCAAGCATAGACCGGCAGCTCCACCAGATCGACGCCGAGGCCCTCCGCTTCGTCGAGGGCGGCGCCGATATCGTCGAATTCGGGGCTGCCTTCGCGAATGGCGTAGCCGCTGGCGCAGATCGGGGAGACCGGGATGTGCATCTGCATCGATCAGCTCTTCCTGAAACCGGGGTGGGAACGGACGCCGCGACTCACGGCCCCGCCTTATGCGCGCGATTTATGGCACGCGGATTACAATTCGGCCGAATCCGATGCCGCACCAATCGCTTAGCGCGATGACGGCGAGGCCGGACATGCCTGCCGGTGGGTCACATCTGCGGCGAAATCCACCCCGTGACGGCCCCTTCCGTATCGCTCACCACGGCGATCCGGCCGACGCCCGGCACGTCGAAGGCCGGGCGCAGCGCTTCGCCGCCCGCCGCTACCGCCTTTTCCAGACGCGCGTCGACGTCGTCGACCGCGATATAGGAGAACCAGTGCGCGGGAAGCGACTCGAACGCCGGCCCGGCCAGCGGGAACAGGCCGGCGACGCGGGTCTCGCCGAGCCAGGCGATGAAGTAGGCGCCGCCATCCTCCATCGGCATCGGCTCGAAGCGCCAGCCGAGCGTGGCGCTGTAGAAGGCCATGGCCTTCTCCGGGTCGCGCGAGTTCAGTTCGTTCCAGACGAAGACGCCGTGCTGGGGCGTGGCTGCCATGACACCCTCCTCGAGGCGATGGGTTCGGCGGGGGCCGCTCGCAGTGATCCTCGCCTTAACGATCAGGAAAGGATAGCGCGCGGAATCTGCCATCGAGCGCCGCCACGGCAAAAGCCCGGCGCCATGAAGGCGCCCCGATGGCTTGCGATGTGGCATGAACCCTTCTAGACCCATGCATCAGGCCGCCCGGCGACGGCCACGGTAACCTCCCGAAAATGCAGCTTTATCATCATCCTTTCTGTGCTCATTCGCGGCTCGTACGCCTCGCTTTCGGCGAGATGGGCATCGAACATCTCCTGATCGAAGAGCGTGTCTGGGAGCGTCGGCCCGAATTCCTGACGCTGGATCCTGCCGGCACCACGCCGGTGCTGGTGGAAGACGACGGTTTCGTCATACCGGGCATCGACGTCATCACCGAATATATCGACGAGACCCGCGGCGCGGTGCTGGGCGATCGCCGCCTGCTGCCGGCCGACAGCCTGGGCCGGGTCGAGGTCCGCCGGCTGGCCGGCTGGTTCAACCACAAGTTCTTCGCCGAGGTCTCCGAGCCGCTGATCCGCGAGAAGGTCTACAAGCGCTACATGCCGCGCGAGCTCGGCGGCGGGCCGCCCGACATGGCGGTGATCCGCGCCGCGCGCTCGAATATCCGCTACCATATGCACTATATCGGCTGGCTGCTTAAGGCGCGGAACTGGCTGGCGGGCGACCGCATGAGCTACGCCGACCTCGCCGCCGCCGCGCATATCTCCTGCGTCGACTATCTGGGCGATGTGCCATGGGAAGAGGACGAGGGAGCGAAGATCTGGTACGCGCGCATCAAGTCGCGACCCGCCTTCCGGCCCCTGCTGGCGCTGACCATGGCAGGCATGCCCCCGGCCCCGTGCTACGCGGATCTCGACTTCTAGAGCCGGCGGCGGCGAAGGCGTTCCTGGTCGAGCTCGCCCGCGCCGAAGGCTTCGACGCGATGGGCGTGGCGGCGCCCGGCGCCATCCCGCAGGCCGGCCCGCGGCTGCGGCAATGGATCGCCGAGGGCGCCCATGGCGACATGGACTGGATGCCCGAGACCGCCGAGCGCCGCGCCGCGCCGGGCAATCTGTGGCCCGAGATAAGCTCCGTGGTCATGCTCGGCCTCAATTACGGGCCGGACGAGGACCCGCGCGCCGCGCTTGCGCACCGGAGCGCGGGCACCGTCTCGGTCTATGCCCGCGGCGACGACTATCATGAGCTGATCAAGGGCAAGCTGAAGCGCATCTGCTCGCGCTTCGTCGCCCGCACCGGCGGGCCGGAGGCTGTGCGGGTGAAGGTGTTCGTCGACACCGCGCCGCTGATGGAGAAGCCGCTCGCGCAGGCCGCCGGGCTCGGCTGGCAGGGCAAGCACACCAATCTCGTCTCGCGCGAGCGCGGCTCCTGGCTGCTGCTCGGCGCCATCGCCACCGATCTCGCCCTGCCGGCCGACGCGCCGGTCGACGACCATTGCGGCTCCTGCCGCGCCTGCCTCGACGCCTGCCCGACGCAGGCCTTTCCCGCGCCGTACCGGATCGATGCGCGGCGCTGCATCTCCTACCTCACCATCGAGCACAGGGGTCCGATCCCGGTCGAGCTGCGCTCTCTCATGGGCAACCGGATCTATGGCTGCGACGACTGCCTCGCCGCCTGCCCCTGGAACAAGTTCGCCGCGCTCGGCCGTGAGGCACGCCTCGCCGCGCGCGAGGAGAATCGCGCGCCCCCGCTCGCCGAGTTGGCCCGGCTCGACGACGCCCGGTTCCGCGCCCGCTTCACCAAGAGCCCGATCAAGCGCACCGGGCGCACGCGCTTCCTGCGCAACGTGCTGATCGCCATCGGCAATTCGGAGGACGCCCGGCTCGCCGCGGAGGCGGAGCGCCTGCTCGGCGACGAGGCGCCGCTGGTGCGCGGGGCGGCGGTGTGGGCGCTCTCCAGGCTGCTGCCGCCCGCCGAGGTCACCCGGCTCGCGATGCTCCACGCGGGCGAGCCCGATCCCGGGGTGCGCGAGGAGTGGCGGCTCGCTAGACTGGCCGCATGAGACAGCAAGAGCCCCACCGCATCGATCGGCGCCGCGCCGCGGCGTCGCCGGCCGCCATCTTGCCGGCCTCGACCAAGGCCCCGGCATGACCACGCTGCTGTGCCTCGGCCTCGGCTATTGCGCCCGCCATTTCATCGCCCGCCACGGCCAGCGCTTCACCCGCATCGTCGGCACCAACCGAACCGGCGCGCCCCATCCCGGCGTGGAGGTCCTGCGCTTTGACGGCGGCACGGCCGACCCGGCACTGCTCGCCGCCGCCGGCGCCGCCTATGCGGTGCTGGTCTCCGCCGCGCCGGGCGAGGACGGCGACCCCTTCCTCGGCGCGCTCGGCACCACGCTGATCGCCGCCGGGCGGCGCGGGGCGATCGTGTATCTCTCCACCATCGGGGTCTATGGCGACCGCGGCGGCGCCTGGGTCGACGAGAGCGCTAGGCCACAGGCCAGTGCGCCGCGCACTGTGCGCCGCGTCGAGACCGAGGCGGGCTGGCGCACGCTCGGCGAACTGGCCGGACGGCCGGTAGCGGTGCTGCGGCTCGGCGGCATTTACGGGCCGGGACGAAACCCGCTGCGGGACGTCGCCGCCGGTACCGCGCGCTGCATCGAGCGCGAGGGGCAGGCCTTCAACCGCATCCATGTCGACGACATCGCCGACGCGATCGATGCCGCCCTCGCAACCGGCCATGACGGCACCGTCAATGTGGTGGACGACGAGCCCTCGCCCTCCTGCGCGCCGGTGCGCTTCGCGGCGGAGCTGCTCGGGCGGCCCGCGCCCGAGGCGGAGCCCTATGAGGAGGCGGCGCGAACCATGTCGGCGATGGCGCGCTCCTTCTGGGCCGACAACCGGCGGGTGAGGAACGATCGCCTGCACGCCCTGCTCGGGCACGGCCTCGCCCACCCGAGCTATCGCGAGGGGCTCACGGCGCTGTTCGCTGCGGGGGAAGGACGCGCGTCCTAGGGGAGCGGCGCGAAGGCGCGCAGGAAGGACGAGACGGTGTGGCCGACCACGCGGTCGATGCAGGCGGCATCCGGCCGGGGGGCGCCGCCGAACAGCATCGACGTCACGATCATCGAATGGCAGCCGATAATGAACTGCCACGCGGCGAGCTCGACATCGTCGATCTCGAGCTCGCCGCGCTCCATTTTGACGCTGAGCCAGGCCGACAGCCGTTGGACCGCCGCCTGCTGCCCCGCCGAAATGAACTCGCGGCCGATATCAGGCAACTTCTCCACCGTGCCGAGCACCATGCGCACCGTCGCGAGATGCTCCGGCTGGACCATGGCCTCGACATAGAGATGGCCGATGCGGGTGAGGGCGTCGCCCACCTCGTCATTCTCGTCGAGCACGAAGAAGCGTTCGGCGACCTGCCCGCAGGCCTCGCCCACCATGGCGCCGAACAGCTCTTCCTTGGAGGGGAAATAGAGATACAGCGTGCCCTTGGAGACGCCGGCGGCGCGGGCGATCTCGCCCATGCTGGCGCCGTCGAAGCCGCTGGAGAGGAAGACGTCCCGCGCCCCGTTCAGGATCTGCCGGCGCTTTTCCGGGCTCGACCCGGCGTGGCCGGCCTCAAGCGAAGCGAGGCTCCGTCCTTCCTCCCGCGCGACCACAAGTCCCCGCAGGGAGCAGACGGATTCGGTATCGGCGAGGCGGCGGCGGGCCATGAGGCGAACATCATCCATACACGACAGAAGCTGGCCGCGATGCACGAACCGCGTGTGGCGATGTGTTCGTTTCATCGCGTAACGCCCCAACATGGCACGCTCGATCGGGTTCCCCAAGTCCCCGCGATAAAAAATGACCAAACCGTTCGGTTTTTATTGCGCCGCGTCGAGTGGGGCTCTATACATCACTCACCTGCGGTGATGCTGTGGAGGTTCCCGCAAACCTCCGCTGGGCCATGCCGATAGGCGAGGGAGGAGGGTTATTCCGCCCCCCAAATCCTCCTCCCTCATCTTCTTCCCCCGATCGGCGCCACACCGGCAGTGCCCGCGCCTCGGGCGAGCGGACCACCTCTCCCCGGAACCGACCCCTTCCGCATCCCTTGACGCTCGTGGCCACGGGCGCCCTGCACGCCTGCGAAAGCATGGCCGGCCGGGCGCCGGAGCCCGTCGCCGCGCGAGAGGGCGCGAACGGGTCTTGGCGCTAACGGGTCTTGGCGCGAGCGGCAGGGCAGAGTATTGCTCGCTTTCCGGACATCAGGCGCGCGTGCTTCCCATTTCCATGCCCCGACACGGTCCCAGTCCCCGCCGGGGCAGATATCGCCCGACCCATATTGCGGCGCGGAAGGTAGCCCTGCATGGCTGAAACCAGACCCGCCCGCGCCCTGCCTTTCGCCGCCGAGACCGCCGCACTGGGCGTCGTGTTCGGCGACATCGGCACCAGCCCGCTCTACGCCTTCAAGCAGGGCCTGCTGGCGGCGAGCGGCACCGGCAGCCTCGATTCGAACGTGTTCGGCCTGCTCTCGCTGATCACCTGGGCGGTGATCCTGTCGGTCACCATCAAATACGTCATGCTGGTGCTGCGGGCCGACAACGACGGCGAAGGCGGCATCCTCGCGCTGGTGACGTTGCTCGACCTGCACCGCAGCGCCACCGGCCGGCGCCTGCTGCTGCTGGCAGCTGGCCTCGTCGGCGGCGCCATGCTGATCGGCGACGGCGTGCTGACGCCGGCGATCTCGGTGCTCTCGGCGATCGAGGGCCTTGAGGTGATCGCGCCGCCGCTCGACCACTGGATCGTCGCCGTGACCGTGCTGGTGATCCTCATGGTGTTCGTCTCGCAGCGGGCCGGTACGGACCGGATCGGCGCCTTCTACGGCCCGGTCATGCTGCTGTGGTTCGCCACCCTCGCCGGCCTTGGCATCTACGGCATCGCGCAGGCGCCCCAGGTGCTGTTCGCGCTCGATCCACGCCATGGCATCGCGCTTGTGGTGCTACATCCGGGGCTTGCCGGCGCCGTGCTCGGGGCCACCTTCCTCGCCATCACCGGCGGCGAGGCGCTCTATGCCGATCTCGGCCATTTCGGACGGCCGGTCATCACCCGCGCCTGGCTGTTCGTCGCCATGCCGGCGCTGCTGCTGAACTATTTCGGGCAGGGCGCGGATGTGCTGATCCACCGCGAGGCGGTGCGCAACCCGTTCTACGACCTCTCGCCCGACCCGATCGACGTGCCTCTGCTGATCCTCGCCACCGCCGCGACGGTGATCGCCTCTCAGGCGATCATCACCGGCGTGTTCTCGCTCGCCAAGCAGGCGATCGAGCTCGGCTACCTGCCGCCGATGCGCATCCGCTACACCAGCGAGCACAACGACCAACACATCTATATCGGTCGGCTCAACTGGATCATGATGCTCGCCTGCGCCGCCATCGTGGTGTCGTTCGGCTCGTCGGACCGGCTCGCCTCGGCCTATGGCATCGCGGTGGCGATGGCCATGGTGGCGACCACCATCCTGTTCATCGCCTATGTGCGGCGGAGCTGGCAGTGGCCGGTGCCGGCGCTGGTCGCCCTCGCCTGCGGGCTGTTCGCCATCGACCTGCCCTTCGCCGTCGCCAACCTCACCAAGCTGCCGGACGGCGGCTGGCTGCCGGTGGGCATCGCCGCCATCGTGCTCGTCATCATGGTGTCCTGGCGCCGCGGGCTGGAAGGGCTCGGCCTGCAGCAGCGCCGCTTCACCGAGCCGCTGGACGACTTCGTCGCCCGCGGGCGCCCGTCCGCCTGCGCCATCAGCCCGCGCACCGCGATCTTCCTCTCGCGCGGCGGGGCGGTGACGCCGGTGGCGCTGGGGCGGCTTTCGGATTTGCTCAACGTGCAGTTCAGCCGGTCGGTGATCGTCTCGGTGTGGATCGCCGCACGTCCGCGCGTGCCGGTCGACGAGCGGGTGCGCGTGCTCACCCTCGATCCCGTCCATGTGCGGGTCGACGTGCGCTTCGGCTACATGCAGCAGATCGACGTGCCCTCGGTACTCGGCCCCGCGCTCTATGCTCAAGGCATCGACCCGGACGAGGCGGTCTATGTCATCGGCCACGAGCGGGTGATCCCGCCCGACGGCATTGGCGGGGTGCGCGACGCGCTCGCGCATCTGTTCGCCTTCCTCGCCCGCAACGCCGAGCGCTCGGTCGACCGCTTCGGCCTGCCGCGCCCGCGCACCATCGAGATCGGCTATCCGGTGCGGCTGTGAGCGGGGCGGGGTGGAATCCTCCGGCCGGCCGCCGCCACCGCCCGATCACGCCCTTGCGAGCGTTACGGCAATGTCACGTCGGCGCCTCTATCTGGGAACACAAGCCACGGCGCGAGACGCCGCCGGGCGATGCGGGCGAGGCCATCCCTCCTGCGGTTTTGCGGCGCGCCGGGCCGATATGCGGTTCCGAAAGGCTTCGAGGTCTGCTAGGCGTCGCTGCGCATGGCCGAGGGAGGCGGTGGAAGGTATGATGGTGAAGGTGTGATGAAGGGGCTGAAAGCGATCACCGGCTGGCTGCGTGCGCATGTCGGCTGGCATACGCTCGGCCTGTTCGCGAGCCTCGTCATCATCGCGATCGCGGCGGTCGTGCTCTACGAGATGCTGCGCAACATCCATCCCGGCCAGGTGCTCGACGCGCTGACGGGAACGGACCCGTGGCGCGTGGGGCTGGCGGCGCTGTTCGTCGCCGCGGCCTATTTCACCCTCACCTTCTACGACTGGTTCGCGCTGCGCTCGATCGAGCGGCCGGACATTCCCTACCGCGTCGCCGCGCTCGCCTCCTTCACCTCCTATTCGGTCGGCCACAATGTCGGCTTCTCGGCCTTCACCGGCGGCACGGTGCGCTACCGCATCTATTCGGCGCACGGCCTCGGGGCGATCGAGGTGGCCAAGCTGTGCTTCGTCACCGGCCTGACCTTCTGGCTCGGCAACATCGCCATTCTCGGGCTCGGCATCACCATCGAGCCCTGGGCGGCGAGCGCCGTCGACCAGTTGCCGCCCTGGATCAACCGCTTCATCGGCATCGCCCTGCTGGCGGGCCTCGCCGGCTACGTGTTCTGGGTCGGGCTGAAGCCGCGCCGGATCGGCGTCGGAGAGGGACACTGGGCGGTCACCCTGCCGGGCTCGAAGCTGACGCTGATGCAGATCGCCATCGGCATCATCGACCTCACCTGCTGCGCGGCGGCGATGTATGTGCTGATGCCGCAGACGCCCTTCATCGACCCGATCGCGCTCGGCGTGGTGTTCATCTCCGCGACGCTGCTCGGCTTCGCCAGCCACGCGCCCGGCGGGCTCGGCGTGTTCGACGCCGCCATGCTGGTCGCGCTGCCGCAGTTCGAGAAGGAGGCGCTGCTCGGCGCGCTGCTGCTGCTGCGCCTGCTCTATTACGTGACGCCCTTCGCCATCGCGCTCATCATCCTCGGCATCCGCGAGTTCCTGGTGAACCGCGCCCACCGCCGCGCCCTCGCGTTGGAGACGGCCGAGATGGCAGGCTCGCCCTGCGAGGCAGGCAAGGCCGAACTCGCGAGCGGGAGCACGCCGGTCGCCGCCGACCCGACCTCGCCGGCAGAGCGCGAACTTCCGCCCCGCCGCCGCGCCACGGGTTGACGGACGGCCGATTCGGCGACGCCTCTCGACCCGGACGGCTGCCGGGATCGTTCAGGGCAACAGGCCGCCACCCGGCACCATGTCCTGCAGGCTGGGCGGCACACGCTGCACCCGCACGCCCTCCGGCACGTCGAACGCCGCGGGATCCTGCGGCGTGCGCTCGAGTTCCGTCGCCTCGAACGCGACTTTGAGGCCTTGCCGCGTGGTGGCCTGCACCCGCAGGGGAATGCCGTCCACGGTGAAGCAGGCCTGCACCGGCGTGCCGAGATCCGGATCGGTTCCACGCCACACCTCGCACGGCTCGGTACTGACGGTGTCGAAGCCGATGCGCCGGCTGTCTGCCGGCATGGAGACGAATCCGAATTCCGGCGGCAGGTCCATTTCGAACGCCACGCTTCCCATCCCCGGCAGGTCGGGCAGCACGATGATCGTGTGCGCCCCGGGATCAACCAGGCCGACCATAATCCTTTCGCCGCCGCGGAAGATCTCCACGCGCAGATGTCCGTCCCGATAGGCGAACTTAGCCTCGCCCTTCGGGGTCACCGTCCCGCGCACGGAAAAATCGGAAGCCGGCAAGGGCGGACGCTCGTCCGGCGCGGAACGCTCCCGCGCCGGCGGCTTGGGCTTGGATACCTGCTGCGCCAGCGCACCGGACGATACGGCGCCTCCAACCAGGGCGACGACCGCAACGCCCGCCATGCCCCTTGCGAGGACGCCGGGCCGACCATTCGTGATGTTCATGATGCTACCGGGCTGCACGACCATTGGCGGCCGCCGGCCGCGTGACCTGATCCAGGAAACGATGGCCGTCAAGCACGATGGCCGGGTCCGGCACGCCGACGACCTTGTCGTCGCGTCCCGCATAGGGAAGCTGGGCCAGCACCCGCCTTATGGCACCGAGGCGCGCACGCATCTTGTCGTTGGCCAGGACGACCGTCCATGGCGTGCTCGCGGTGTGGCTCGCCTCGATCATCGCGTTGCGGGCGGTCGAGATCGCGCCCCAGCGCGCGGGCGCGGACAGGTCGACGGGAGAGAGCTTCCAGCGCTTCAGCGGGTCCTTGTGGCGCTCATGCAGGCGCTTGAGCTGCATCTCGCGGCCGATGTCGAGCCAGATCTTGAACAGGCGGATGCCGTCGTCGACCAGCATCTTCTCGAACACCGGCACCTGGTCGAGGAACTGCGTTGTCTGCTGCGGGGTGCAGAAGCCCATCACCGGCTCGACCACGGCCCGGTTGTACCAGGAGCGGTCGAACATCACGATCTCGCCGCGATAGGGCAGATGGGCCACGTAGCGCTGGAAGTACCACTGCGCCGATTCGACATCGGTGGGCTTGTCGAGCGCCACCACCCGCACATAGCGCGGGTTGAGATGCTGGACGAAGCGGTGGATGGTGCCGCCCTTGCCGGCCGCGTCGCGTCCCTCGAACACGATGACGATCCGCTCGCGCGCGCTCTTCACCCATTCCTGCAGCTTCAGCAGCTCGATCTGCAACTCGCGCAGCTCTTTCTGGTAGAGCTTGCGCTTGGGACGGTCGGTGTAGGGATAGTCGCCGCTGCCATAGGCGCGCGAAGAAATCACCGGCGCCAGCGGCTCATCGACCGAGAAGGCGGCAAGCGCCTTGGCAAGTTCGCGATCGTCGTCGCCGGACTGGCCCACGGGTGCGGACTTCACCCCGGACGAGGCAACCTTCTTGGCTGAAGAGGAACCCTTCGAAGACCTTTTAGCTGACGTTTTTCCCGCAGATTTCTTGACCGACGACTTGTCCGGCTTCTTCGTCATATGGAAGCCTCTCATACGTAACATAAGGAAGATAAGGTACGTTCCTTGAGTCTTCCCTGGATTCGCGGCACGCAAGCCCCATCTCGATCTCGCGCCGTGTGCGGGAAGCATAGCGAATAAGACGCCGAATGGCACGGTGGCTGGCAACAGCCGGCAACAAACATTTGCAGGAAGCGGTCCGGCGATGGCCCCGGTGGAGACGACCTACCCTGAAGAGACGCTGCGCCAGAGGCTCGCCGGTGCGCGGTGGATTCTTGCCGTCGCCGCGGCCGGCCTCGCCGCGACGGTGTGGGCCGACATGCTGGCGCCGCTGCCGGCCGCGGCCATCGGTCTCGCCATCCTCGCGGCCGCCGCGCTGCCGGCCTCGCGCCGCCCGCTGGTGGTGATCGCGAGCGCCCGCCGGGGCGAGCCGAGCCCGGTGCGGCTCGGCGTCGAGGAGCGGCTCACGGCGCTGGTGCGCGCGCTGCCCGAGGCGGCGCTGCTGCTCGACCCGCGGGGCACCGTACTGGTCGCCAACGCCCGCGCCACCGGCATCGCCGCCAGCGTCCGGGTCGGCGACCCGGTCTCCTTCGCGGTGCGCGTGCCCGAGGTGCTGGAGGCGATCCGCGCCGCCACCCGCGACGGCGTCCCGCACCGGATCGAATTCGCCGAGCGGGTGCCGATCGACCGCTGGCTGCGCGCCGACATCGTGCCGATCCGTTCCGGCGACGGGCGCGAGGGCAAGGCCACCGAAGCGCTGCTGGTCAGCTTCGTCGACCTGACGCAGCAGCGGCGCGTCGAGCAGATGCGGGTGGACTTCATCGCCAATGCCAGCCACGAGCTGCGCACCCCGCTGGCCTCGCTCTCCGGCTTCATCGAGACGCTGCAGGGCCCGGCCAGGAACGACGCGCATGCGCGCGAGCGCTTCCTCAAGATCATGGGCGAGCAGGCGCGGCGCATGTCGCGGCTGATCGACGATTTGCTCTCGCTGTCGCGCATCGAGCTCAACGCCCACGTCATGCCGGAGGCGGCGGTCGACCTCGTCGCCGTGGTCGGCCATGTGCGCGACACGCTGAGCCCGCTCGGGCGCGAGCGCGGCGTGGAGATCGGCTTCGCCAACGCGGTCGGCCCGGTGACGGTGCGCGGCGACCGCGACGAGTTGATCCGGCTGTTCGAGAACCTGGTCGAGAACGCGATGAAGTATGGCGGCTCCGGCGGGCGGGTGGAGATCTCGATCGGCCGCGCCGAGAACGACGTGGTGGTGGGCGTGCGCGACTTCGGCCCCGGCATCGCGCCCGAACACGTGCCACGCCTGACGGAACGCTTCTACCGGGTCGACACCGCCCATTCGCGCGAGCAGGGCGGCACCGGGCTGGGGCTCGCCATCGTCAAGCACATCGTCGCGCGCCACCGCGGCCGGCTCGGTATCGAGAGCACGCCGGGCGAAGGCGCGACATTCTCCGTCCGGCTTTCCGGGCAGTTTCATCAGGACGAAAAAAACGACGTCGGAACAGCGGCTTAAGGTGTCATCAAGACGTCATTCCGACGTCATAGAACCTTGGTGCCGGGGCGATAGAAGTCCCCCTGTACGCTTTAATCCGCTGCCCCTCCGGCCAACAACGCGCCCCGTTTTCTCGTATGCGGGTGCGGCCGGTCTCCCGATCCAAGGAGAAGACCTTTGAAACTCACCCATATCCTCAGCGCCGCCGCGCTGTCGTTCGCGTTTTCCGGCGCCGCCTACGCCACCGACATCAACGGCGCCGGCGCCTCCTTCCCCGCTCCGGTCTATCAGGCCTGGGCCGCGGCCTATAAGGAGAAGACCGGTAACGGGATGAACTACCAGTCGATCGGCTCGGGCGGCGGCCAGAACCAGATCGTCAACCGCACGGTCGACTTCGGCGCCTCCGACGCCCCGATGGCCGACGACAAGCTCGCCAGCAACAACCTGCTGCAGTTCCCGACCGTGATCGGCTCCGTCGTCCCGACCGTCAACCTCGACGGCATCGGCGACGGCCAGCTCACGCTCTCCGGTGCGGTGCTCGCCGACATCTACCAGGGCAAGATCACCAAGTGGAACGACGAGAAGATCGCCGCCCTCAACAAGGGCGTGAAGCTTCCCGACACCGCGATCGTGCCGATCTATCGTTCGGACAGCTCCGGCACCTCCTTCGTGTTCACCTCCTACCTGTCGGCCGTCAGCCCGGACTGGAAGTCCAACGTCGGCGCCGCCACCTCGGTGCAGTGGCCGGCCGGCGCGGGCGCCAAGGGCAATGAGGGCGTCTCGGGCATGGTGAAGAACACCAAGGGCGCCATCGGCTACGTCGAGTTCGTCTATGCCGCCGCCAACAGCCTGCCGACCACCAACCTGGTCAACAAGGCCGGCAAAATCGTGAAGCCCTCCGTCCCCGCCTTCATGGACGCCGCTGCCGCGGCCGACTGGGCCGGCGCGAAGAACTTCGCCGCCTCGATGATCGACACCGCCGGCGACAGCGCCTGGCCGATCGTCTCCGCCACCTACATCCTGCTGCCGAAGAACCCGAACAACGCCGACCAGTCGGCCGCCGTCATCAAGTTCTTCGACTGGGCCTACACCGCCGATGGCGACGCCATCGCCGAGAAGCTGCACTACATCCCGCTGCCGGACTCGGTCGTCGCCAACATCAAGAAGGCGTGGTCGAGCGAGGTCAAGGTCGACGGCAAGGCCGTCTGGACCAACTGATCGGGTCCGTCTTCCGCTTCCGCCGGAAGACCTCGAACAAAGCGGGGCGGCCGTTACGGCGGCCGCCCCTTCTCGTCTGTGCCTCTTCTCGTCTCCGCCCCCGGCCTGTAGCCTGACGGCGAGCCGGGCGCGGGCGAGCGCAGCGCAGACCCATTGACAAACACCGACGCCGAGCCCTGAAAGCCACGCCCTGAAACGCCGACCCGCGGGCCGCGACGCCGCGGGGAAGACGGGTCCGAGGATCACACGACATGGACGCCACTCTCAGTGGAACCGAGGCGACCACCGCCCTGAAAGCCGCGCACAAGCCGACCGGCCGTATCAGCGATCCCATTTTCGTCGGCATCCTGTGGGGCTGCGGGCTGCTGGTTCTGCTGCTGCTCGGCCTGATCATCGCCATGCTGTTCGAGGGCGGGCTGCCGGCGCTGCGCGAATTCGGCATTTCCTTCCTCTGGTCGACGAGCTGGAACCCGGTCACCGAGAAGTTCGGCGCCGGCGTCATGGTGTTCGGCACCGTGTTCAGCGCCGTGATCGCGGTCATCGTCGCGCTGCCGCTCTCCTTCGGCATCGCCTTCTTCCTCACCGAGATCGCCGCCGGCCCGCTGCGCCGCCCGATCGGGGTGGCGATCCAGCTCCTCGCCGCGATCCCTTCGATCATCTACGGCATGTGGGGCTTCTTCATCGTCGTGCCGCTGATCGCCGCCTATGTGCAGCCGCCCCTCATCGAGTGGCTCGGCCCGATCCCGCTGCTCGGCGCGCTGTTCCAGGGCCCGCCGCTGGGCGCGGGCATGCTGACCGCCGGCCTGATCCTGGCGCTGATGATCCTTCCCTTCATCACCGCCATGTTCGTCGAGGTGCTGGAATCGGTGCCCCCGATGCTCAAGGAATCCGCCTACGGCGTCGGCGCCACCACCTATGAGGTCTATCGCAACGTCTCCGTCCCCTATGGCCGCACGGCCATGGTCGGCGCGGTCATGCTGGGCCTCGGCCGCGCGCTGGGCGAGACCATGGCGGTGACCTTCGTCATCGGCAACGCGACCCGCATGTCGGCCTCGCTGTTCGCGCCGGGGGCGACCATCGCCTCCACCATCGCCAACGAGTTCCCCGAGGCCTCCATCGGCTCGCTCAAGCTGCAGTCGCTGATGCAGCTCGGCTTCATCCTGTTCGTCATCTCCTTCATCGTGCTTGCGCTGTCGCGCATGCTGGTCCGTTCGAAGCTCGAGGGCTGAGGAAGACAGATCATGGCATCTCTCGCCCGTCGCCGCGCCACCGACTACACGGTCAAGGCCCTCTCCACCGGCTTCGCCGCGCTCTCGCTCGTGCTGCTGGCCTGGATCCTGTGGACCCTGCTGGCGCGCGGCCTTCCCGCGCTCGGCCCGCACGTCTTCACCCGCATCACCCTGCCGCCGGGCGCCGGCGG
The DNA here is from genome assembly GCF_024752335.1 of Ancylobacter mangrovi. NCBI lineage: Bacteria > Pseudomonadati > Pseudomonadota > Alphaproteobacteria > Hyphomicrobiales > Xanthobacteraceae > Ancylobacter > Ancylobacter mangrovi. The sequence continues at coordinate 472,129 of NZ_JANTHY010000002.1, forward strand.
CGGCCTGCTCAACGCCATCGTCGGCTCGCTGATCCAGATCGGCGTGGCGCTCATCATCGGCACCCCGATCGGGCTGATGTGCGGCACCTTCCTCGCCGAGAACGGGCGCAACACGCAGGTCGGCAGCGCGGTGCGCTTCGTCAACGACGTGCTGCTCTCCGCACCCTCGATCCTGATCGGCCTGTTCGTCTACCAGCTCCTGGTGGTGCCCTTCGGCGGCTTCTCCGGCTGGGCGGGCTCGATCGCCCTCGCCATCCTGGTGATCCCGGTGGTCGTGCGCACCACCGAGGACATGCTGAACCTGGTGCCGATCGGCCTGCGCGAGGCGGCCTTCGCGCTCGGCGCGCCGCAGTGGAAGGTGGTGACGATGATCACCTGGCGCGCGGCGCGCGCGGGCATCGTGACCGGCATCCTGCTGTCGCTGGCGCGCGCCGCCGGCGAGACCGCGCCGCTGCTGTTCACCTCGCTCGGCAATAATGGCTGGTCGGTCAGCCTCGACGCGCCGATGGCCTCGCTGCCGATCGCGATCTACCAGTACGCCGCCTCGCCCTTCGAGGACTGGGTCGCCCTGGCCTGGGCGGGTGCCCTGCTTATCACCGCCGGGGTTCTGGCCCTGAACGTCGTTTCCCGCCTTGTCCTGGCGAAGATGAAGTGAGACGAACCATGAATTTCGCACCCGAGACGTCGATCGACATCGCCTCCGCCGTCAACCGCGCGACCGCACCGTCGGCCGAGCCCAAGCTCAAGGTGGACAAGCTCAACTTCTATTACGGCGACAACCACGCGCTGAAGAACATCAATTTCGAGATCCCCGAGAAGCGCGTCACCGCGATGATCGGGCCCTCGGGCTGCGGCAAGTCCACGCTGCTGCGCATCTTCAACCGCATGTACCAGCTCTATCCGGGCCAGCGCGCGGAAGGGAACATCTGGTTCGACGGCGTCGACCTGCTCGGCAAGGACCTCGATTCCACCGTGGTGCGCTCGCGCATCGGCATGGTGTTCCAGAAGCCGACCCCGTTCCCGATGTCGATCTACGACAACATCGCCTTCGGCGTGAAGCTGCACGAGAGCCTGAACAAGGCGCAGATGGACGAGCGCGTGGAGTGGTGCCTGCGCAAGGCCGCGATCTGGGACGAGACCAAGGACCGCCTGCACACTTCCGCGCTCGGCATGTCGGGCGGCCAGCAGCAGCGTCTGTGCATCGCCCGCACGATCGCGGTGCGCCCGGAAGTGATCCTGCTCGATGAGCCGACCTCGGCGCTCGACCCGATCTCCACCTCGAAGATCGAGGACCTGATCGACGAGCTGAAGCAGGAATTCACCATCGTCATCGTCACCCACAACATGCAGCAGGCGGCGCGCTGCGCCGACATCACCTCCTTCTTCTACCTGGGCGAGCTGATCGAGGTCGCCGCGTCCAACGAGATCTTCACAAATCCGCGCGAAGCGCGCACCCGCGACTACATCACCGGCCGCTTCGGCTGAACCGGCGGCGGAGGATCATCCCATGACCGAACATATCGTCTCCTCCTTCGACAGCGACCTGAAGGACCTCTCGCGGCGCGTGGTCGAGATGGGCGGGCAGGCCGAGCGCCTGGTCGCCGATTCGGTCATGGCGCTGGTGAAGCGCGACACCGAGCTGGCGCAGAAGGTGATCGTGCTCGACGGGCCGATCGACCTGCTGCAGCGCGAGATCGAGGAGAAGGCCATCCTCACCATCGCCCGCCGCCAGCCGCTCGCCATCGACCTGCGCGAGATCGTCGCCGCGATGCGCATCGCCAACGACATCGAGCGCATCGGCGACCTCGCCAAGAACACCGCCAAGCGGGTGCTGGCGCTGACCGGCGAATTCCACCCGCAGAAGCTGGTGCGCGGCGTCGAGCACATGTCCGGCATGGTGCTGGAGCAGCTCAAGTCAGTGCTCGATTCCTACGCCAGCCGCGACGACGCGCGCGCGCTCGAGGTGTGGAAGCGCGATGGCGAGGTCGACATCCTGTACACCTCGCTGTTCCGCGAGCTCCTCACCTACATGATGGAAGACCCGCGCAACATCTCGCTGTGCACGCATCTGCTGTTCTGCGCCAAGAACATCGAGCGCATCGGCGACCACGCCACCAACATCGCCGAGACGGTGCACTACCTCTCCACCGGCCAGCTGCTCGCCGACGAGCGGCCCAAGCAGGACACCAGCAGCCTGACGACGGTCCCGTTCCCGGCCTGAGGCGGGCGGCGACCGTCCTCAACCGAGAAAAGCAATGCCGACCAACATCCTGATCGTCGAGGACGAGGAGCCGCTGACCCTGCTCCTGCGTTACAACCTCGAGTCTGAAGGCTATGCGGTGGAGAGCGTCGCCCGGGGCGACGAAGCGGAGACGAGGCTGAGGGAAAGCGTCCCCGACCTCGTCATCCTCGACTGGATGCTGCCGGGGCTTTCCGGCATCGAGCTGTGCCGGCGCCTGCGGGCGCGCCCCGAGACCGAGCGCATGCCGGTGCTCATGCTCACCGCGCGCGGCGAGGAGGCCGAGCGCGTGCGTGGCCTCGCCACCGGTGCCGACGACTACGTGGTGAAGCCGTTCTCGGTGCCGGAGCTGGTGGCGCGGGTCCGTGCGCTGCTCCGCCGAGCCAAGCCGGACCATATCTCCACCTTGTTGCGGGCCGGTGACATCGAGCTCGACCGCGAGACCAAGCGCGTGCATCGCGGCGGGCGGGAGCTGCATCTCGGGCCGACCGAGTTCCGGCTGCTCGAATTCCTGATGCAGTCGCCGGGCCGGGTCTATTCGCGCGAGCAGCTCCTCGACGGGGTGTGGGGCCAGGACGTCTATATCGACGAGCGCACCGTGGACGTTCACGTCGGACGCCTGCGCAAGGCGCTCAACCGCCCGCGTCAGCCCGACCCCATCCGCACCGTGCGCGGCTCCGGCTATTCCTTCAACGAGATGTTCGCCCGCGCGCACTGACGGGCGGGCGAACACCGGAAGGCGGGCGAACGGCCCGCCGCTCGTGCCTCAGGTGCGGGTGATCGACAGCCCGCCATCGACGAGATGGGCGGTGCCGGTGACGAAGGACGAATCGTCCGAGGCGAGATAGAGCACCGAGCGCGCCAGCTCCTCCGGCGCACCCACGCGCTTCAGCGCGTGCAGTCCGGTGAGGAAGGCCTGCGCCTCCGGCGTGTCGTTGGCCTCGCGATACATCTCCGTCTCCACCGCGCCGGGGAGCACGGCGTTCACCCGGATGCCCTGCGGGCCGAATTCGGCAGCGAGAGTCTGTGTGAGGCCGATCAGCCCCGCCTTCGAGGCGGCATAGGCGGCAAGGCCCGGAAAGGCGGCGGTGTAGCCGACGAAGGTGGAGGTGAAGATCACCGAGCCGCCGCCGGTCTTCAGCATCTCGGCGATCTGGTGCTTGGCGCCGAAGAACGAGCCGGTGAGGTTCACCGCCAGCGCGTCGTTCCAGCCTGCCGCCGAAACGCCGGTGCTGGGCCCCTTCTCGCCGAGCGTGCCGGCATTGTTGAAGGCGACGTCGAGCCTGCCGAAGCGCTCGACCGCCAGCGCGACCAGCGCCTTGGCATAGTCCTCCGAGCTGACGTCACCCGCCAGCGCCACGGCCTCGCCGCCCTTGCCGGCGATCTCGGCGACGAGCGCGTCGAGCTCGCCCTTGCGGCGCGCGCCGACCACGACCTTCGCGCCTTCCTGCGCGAACAGCAGCGCGGTCGCCCGGCCGATGCCCGAGCTGGCGCCGGTGACGATCGCGACCTTTCCGGAAAGCCTGTCCATATCGAATTCTCCATCATGCTATCGGGCGGGCAGGCCGTCATGGCCCGCCGCCGCCCTGTCGCAGATGACTATGGGCAAGAGACATCGTCCGAATTAGCCTGAAAATGATGGAACTCGCATCCGGAAAGACCGAACGATGAAACTGGACGGCATCGCCGCCTTCGTCGCCATCGCCGAAGCCGGCTCGATCAGCGAGGCGGCAAGGCGGCTGCGCCTGTCGAAATCCGTGGTCAGCGAACGTCTGGCGGGTCTCGAGCGCAGCCTCGGCGCCAGCCTGGTCCACCGCTCCACCCGCAAGCTCTCGCTCACCGACGACGGCGCGGCGTTCCTCGCCCGCGCCACCGGCGCGATGCGCCAGCTCGACGCCGCGGTGGCGGACCTTGCCGAAAGCCGCAGCACGCTGTCGGGACCGCTGCGGATTTCCGCGCCGGTGGCGTTCGCCCACCTGCATCTCGGCCCGGCGCTCTATCCGTTCCTGCTGCGCCACCCGGAGGTCGAGCTCACCCTCGACCTCGACGACCGGCGGATCGAGGTCCAGGCCGAGAGCTATGACGGCGTGGTGCGGCACGGGCCGCTGACGGACAGCCGGCTCATCGCCTGGCCGCTGGCGCGCAGCCGGCGCGTGCTGGTGGCGTCGCCCGGCTATCTCGAGCGGTACGGCGCGCCGCGCAACCTCGACGAACTCGATGGTCACCGGGGCGTCTTCTACACCCATCGCGGGATCGCCGACTGGCGCTTCGTGACGCCCCAGGGCGTGGTCAATGTCCGCGCCCGCCCCGGGCTGCGGGTGAACAATGGCGAACTGATGCGCGACGCGGCGGCGGCGGGAATCGGCATCGCCCTGCTGCCGATGTTCATCGCCGGCCCGGCGGTCCGGGCGGGCACGCTGCGCGTCGTCGATGTCGGCGCCGAGACCGAGGCCGAATTCATCTATGTCGCCCATGCCGAAGCGCGCCGGCCCTCGGCCAAGCTGCGCGCCTTCGCCGAGTGCCTGCGGCAGGCGTTCGGCGATCCGCCCTACTGGGACATTTAGCCGGCGTCTCGGCTGTCAGCTCTTGCCGCGCAGCGCGTTGTCGCCCTTCCGCGGCCAGTTGTGGCTCATCACGAAGTCGGCGATGCGCGGGGCGATGTCGGCGCGGAAGCGCGAGCCGTTGAACACGCCGTAATGACCGACCGTCGGCTGGAGGTAGTGCACCCGCATGTCGTCTGGCAGGCTGGAGCACAGCTTCTGCGCCGCCCGGGTCTGGCCGACCCCGGAGATGTCGTCATTCTCGCCCTCGATGGTGAGCAGGGCGACGTTGCGGATCCGCGAGGGATCGACCTTTTCGCCGCGATGGGTCAGCTCGCCCTTGGGCAGGGCGTGGTCGATGAAAACGGCCTGAAGCGTCTGCAGGTAATATTCCGCCGGCAGGTCCATGACCGAGAGATACTCGTCATAGAACTCCCGGTGCTTGGCGGCGGAATCGCCGTCGCCCTTCACCAAATGGCGGAACATGTCGGCATGGGCCTGGAGATGGCGCTCCAGATTCATCGCCATGAAGCCGTGGAGCTGCAGGAAGCCGGGATAGACCTGCCGCATGAAGCCGCCATTCGGCCAGGGCACGGTGGTGATGACGTTGCGCCGGAACCAGTCGAGCCCGCGCTCCTCGGCGAAGTGGTTCACCGCGGTCGGGCTCTCGCGGGTGTCGATCGGCCCGCCCATCAGCACCATGGAGGCGGGCACGTCCGGATCGCCCATCGCCTCCATGCGCGCCACCGCCGCCAGCACCGGCACCGCCGGCTGGCACACGGCAAGCACGTGCACGCCGCCGCCGAGATGGCGGAATATCTCGATGACGTAGTCGATATAGTCGTCGAGATCGAAGCGCCCGGCGGAGAGCGGCACGTTGCGCGCGTCGGCCCAGTCGGTGATGTAGATGTCGTGGTTCGGCAGCAGCGTCTGCACCGTGCCGCGCAGCAGCGTCGCGTAATGGCCCGAGAGCGGAGCGACGATCAGCATGCGCGGCTGCGGCCGGCGCGGCGGGTTGGGAAAGTCACGCACGAAATGCAGCAGCCGGCAGAACGGGCGCTCCCATTCAACCTCGATCGTTACCGGCACATGGGTGGCGCCGACCACGGTCTCGTCGATGCCCCATTCCGGCTTGCCGTAGCGCCGCGTGGTGCGCTCGAACATCTCGCACGCCGCCGAGATCGACTTGCCGAGGCTGGTATGCGCCAGCGGGTTGGCGGGGTTGCGGTAGTAGAGCCGGTTGGCATCGGCGATCACGCGAAGCGGATCGAGCGCCGCATGGCCCATCTCGAACATCCAGTAGAGCGGCTTGGAAAAGGCCGATGCCGTCTCGACCGTCGCCTCCGGCGACTCGGCCGCCTGTTCCGCGTCGGGCAATTCACCAAAAACGCCGATTGCCATAAGAGCCTCCGTCTTCAATGCCCGCCATTTGCGTCCCTACCGCCGCCGAACCGGCCGTGGACGCCGCCCTCGGGGCACTTTCGGCGCATTTTTTTAACGCGATCCTTCCGAAGCGTTACGTGTCGCGCTTCGGCCTTCGCGCAGCTTGTGCGCTGCAACATAAATAGACCCTCGGGCGCGAACGTCAACGAAACCGGTGTCTCGCGCTTTGGTCGTATCTGCGGCTATAGAGAGGATACGGAACGGAAGGACGTTGATGCTCTCGCTCGAACATCCTATCGGCGAACGCTATTTCGGCCTTCGGCTCGACACGCTGATCCGGCTGCGATGGCTTGCCATTGCCGGCCAGACGCTGACCATCGTCATCGTGCACTGGCTGCTGGCCTTCACGCTGCCGATCGGCGCCTGCCTCGCCGTAGTGGCGCTGTCGGCTTGGCTGAACCTTGCGCTGCGCCTGCGCAATCCCGGCGCGCGGCGGCTCTCCGACATCGAGGCCGCCTGGCTGCTCGCCTACGACATCCTGCAGCTCGCGGCGCTGCTGTTCCTCACCGGCGGCCTCTCCAATCCCTTCGCCTTCCTGTTCCTCGCCCCCGTGCTCATCTCGGCGACCGCGCTGTCGCCGCGCACCACGGTGCTGCTCGGCGTGCTGGCCGCGAGCTGCGCGGCGGTGGTCGGCCTGTGGCAGATGCCGTTGCCCTGGTCCGACCAGGTCGCGCTCGGCAACGAGCCGGAGCTGCCGGCGGTCTACCTCGCCGCCATCTGGTGTGCGCTCGCCATCTCCATCGCCTTCATCGGCGTCCATGCCTGGCGGGTGGCGGAGGAGACACGCGAGCTCTCCGAGGCGCTGGCGGCGACCGAGCTGGTGCTGGCGCGCGAGCAGCACCTGTCGGCGCTCGACGGGCTCGCCGCCGCCGCCGCGCATGAGCTCGGCACCCCGCTCGCCACCATCACCGTGGTCGCCAAGGAGCTTGTCCGCGCACTGCCGGCCGACAGCCCGATGGTGGACGACATCGGGCTGTTGCGCGAGCAGGCCGAGCGCTGCCGCACGATCCTGCGCACGCTCACTTCGCTGGGCGGCGGCGAGGCACCGTTCGACCGCATGCCGATCTCGCACATCCTCGAGGACGTGGTCGCGCCGCACCGCAATTTCGGCATCGCCATCGAGGTGACGCTGCCGGACCGCGGCGGCGACGAGCCGATCATCGCCCGCAATCCGGGCCTGCTCTATGGGCTCGGCAACATCGTCGAGAACGCGGTCGACTTCGCCAATGGGCGCGTCGACATCGTCGCCAACTGGACCGACGCCGAGCTGAGCGTGACGGTGACCGACGACGGCCCGGGCTTTCCCCCGGAGCTCATCGATTCGATCGGCGCACCCTACGTCACCAGCCGCGGGCGCCACCGCTGGCGGCGCGACATGGAACCCGAGGGCGACGCGCTCGTCGGCGACGGGCTGCGGGTCGGGGAAGGCCTGCGCGAGGGCCTCGGCCTCGGCGTCTTCATCGCCAAGACGCTGCTCGAGCGCTCCGGCGCCGAACTGAGCTTCCTGAACCGCGCGCTGCCCGCACACGGCGCCTCGGTCTCGGTGCGCTGGCCGCGCCGGGCGATCGATATTTCGGGAGAAGCGCACGATCGCCATGGGGCCTGATCGAAAAGCACGATCGCCCCATGCATGCGACAATTTTGCACTGCCGGAGGGGGATGGTGTAATCTCCCCGCAAAATCGAACGGAGAGCTCGCGTCCCGCGGCGCTCGGAAAGACGCCAGATGCTTGATACGACGTCGGAAATTACGGACCGCACGCTGCTGATCGTGGATGACGACCGTCCGTTCCTGCAGCGCCTCGCGCGCGCCATGGAATCGCGCGGCTTCACCGTGACCACGGCCGAGACGGTGGCCGACGGCCTCGCCAGCGTCGAAGGCAGCGCCCCTGCCTATGCGGTTGTCGACATGCGGCTCGGCGACGGCAACGGGCTCGACGTCATCTCCGCGCTGAAGCGCCGGCGCCCCGAGGCGCGCGGCATCATCCTCACCGGCTACGGCAATATCGCGACGGCCGTGAACGCGGTGAAGATAGGCGCGGTGGACTATCTCGCCAAGCCGGCGGACGCCGACGACATCTATGCCGCGCTGAGCGCGCAGGGCGACTACAAGCCCCAGCTCCCCGAGAATCCGATGTCGGCCGACCGCGTGCGCTGGGAGCATATCCAGCGGGTTTACGAATTGTGCGGACGCAACGTGTCGGAGACCGCGCGGAGGCTCTCCATGCATCGCCGCACGCTCCAGCGGATCCTCGCCAAGCGCGCCCCGCGCTGAACGGTCCCGGCGCGGCAAAGCTCCCGCCGGGAGGGCCGACTGTGGCGGCCGAAGGCGATTTTCGGATTTCCGACGGTCTTTTGCGCTTCAGGGCGTATCGCGTAAGGCGATCGGGCTCTGTCTGTCGCGCAGGGCGATCAGCGCCTGCGATTCGATCACTTCCGTGAGAACACCATCGGGAGCCAGCGCCGCCAGGCCGGCGCGCAGCTCAAGCTCGAACGCCTCGCGCTCCATGCCGAGCGTGGCGGGCGAGGTCACCGAGCGCGAGAAGGCGCGGCCGATGACGTCGTCGATGTCGATGCGCCGCTCCATCACCCGGCCCATCCGCTCGAGGCGGTGGAAGGGCGAGGCCAGCAGCACCGCTTCGTGCGGCACGTATTCGGTGGAACGGCGGCGGTTGCGGTCCTCGAGGCGCGGGCCGGCATGGCGCTCGGTGGTGAGCTCCAGCACCGGGCGCCAGTCCGGCATGGCGAAGATCTGCCGATCGCCGAACAGCACGACCGCCCCGTCCGGATCGACCATCCGGTCCAGCGTCGCCAGCGTCGCCTGCCGGTCCATCCAGTGGAAGGAGCGGCCCATCACCACGGCGCGGAAACGGCCGAATACCGGGTTGTCGAGCCCGTAGGAGGAGCCCTGCACCAGCGTCAGCTCGACGCCGGCCCAGGAAGCATCGGCTCGCGCCGCGTCGAGCATGGAAGGCTCGGGGTCCATCGCCGTCACCCGCGCGCCGAGCCGGGCGAAGGCGATGGCGAGCGGGCCCGGCCCGCAGCCAAGGTCGAGGACCCGGTCGCCCGGGCGCAGATCGATGCGTTGCGCCACGTCGGCGATGAGCGATTCCGGGTAGGGAACGCGATAGCGGCTGTAGAACTCGGCGGTTGATCGAAAACGCGCCGGCTCGAAGGGGATGGTCTGTGGACTGATGACGTTCACGGCCGTGGCCCGATATGGCGAGAGTTCTGTTGCACTGCAACGTTGAGCATGGGCGCTCCCCCGTCAACCCGGGATCATCCCTAATTTACCGTCGCTGCTTACTGTGACGCTAACACCTGCACTCAACGTATCATGGCATAAAGTGGTATTCCAGTCGGGCTCAATCACCTCAAAATGATCGTTTCGGGCGCCGCGTCGCCAACGTCAGGTTGCGGCGACGGTTTCGCAGCCGGCTCACACCCGCAGTTCGTTCTCCTCGGCGAGCTCCTTCAGCCCCCTCTCGGGACGGGCCCCGATATGGCTGATGATCTCGGCCGCCGACAGGGCGCCCAGCCGAAGCGATTCCTCCGCGCTGAAGCCGCGCGAGAAGCCGTGAAGATAACCGGCGGCGAACAGGTCGCCGGCGCCGGTCGTGTCGACCACCTTCGCGACCGGATAGGCCTCGACCGCCACCAGCTCGTCGCCGGCCACGGAGAGCGCGCCCTTCTCCGAGCGCGTCACCACCGCGCGCCGGGCCTCGCGGCGCAGCGCGGCCAGAGCGGCGTCGAAGTCTGTCTCGTAGAGCGAGGTCAGCTCTGCCTCGTTGGCGAATACCAGATCGACCGTGCCCTCGCGGATCAGCTTGAGGAATTCGTCGCGGTAGCGTCCGACGCAAAACGCATCCGACAGCGTCAGCGCGACCGTGCGCCCCGCCCCGTGGGCGATGCCGGCAGCCTTCAGGAACGCCTCCTTGGCGGCCGGCGGGTCCCACAGATAGCCCTCGAGATAGGTCACGGTGGCGCTGGCCACCATCGCCTCGTCGACATCGGCCGGGGAAAGGCCCTGCGCCGCGCCGAGATAGGTGTTCATGGTGCGCTCGCCATCGGGCGTCACCAGGATCAGGCAGCGCGCGGTGGTCGGCCCGTTCGCAGCGGGCGGGGTCGCATAGGCGACGCCGGCGGCGCGGATGTCATGGGCGAAGATGCCGCCGAGCTCGTCGTCGCGCACCTTGCCGATGAAGCCGGCGCGCCCGCCCAGTGCCGCGATGCCGACCATGGTGTTGGCCGCCGAGCCGCCGGAAATCTCGACGCCCGGCCCCATGGCGCCGTATACGGCCTCGGCGCGCGGCTCGTCGATCAGCGTCATGCCACCCTTGCGCATCTCATGGGTGTCGAGAAAGGCCTCCTCGGCGCGGGAGATCACGTCGACGATGGCATTGCCGAAGCCGATCACATCGAGCTGCTGGGCGGTCACGGGGCGGCCTTTCGCTGGAGGAAACAAGCCCGTTGCCGGTAGCAGAGCGGGGCGGCGCCCGCAACGCGCCCGAGGCGTGAAAAGTGTCCGCAATGTGCGCTTTCGGCCGTGCGACGCCACGCGGATGCGTGCCGGCAACATGCCTTGCGCGCCGCCGGGGAGCGTCTATTGCTAGCCCATGGCTCTCCTGCGCCGCGCCTCGACCGTCGCTCTCATCACCCTCGGTTCGCGCGGGCTCGGCTTCGTGCGCGACGCGATGGTGGCGGCGCTGTTCGGCACCGGGCTGGTGGCCGACGCGTCCGTCGCAGGGCTCGTGTTGCCGCAGCTCGCCCGGCGCCTCCTGGGCGAGGGCGCGCTCAATGCCGCGATCCTGCCCGCGCTGGTGCGCGCGGAGGCGGACCGGCGGGCGCGGCTGGCCGGCGCGGCGCTGGTGCTGTTCGCGCTGGCCGCCTTCGCCGCGGGCCTCGTGCTGTTCGTCTTCATGCCCGTCGTCATCGGCGTGCTGGCACCGGGCTTCGAGCTGACGGGGCCGCGCGGGGCCGGCGCGGTGATGGTGGGCCGGATCGCGGTCGTCTGCGTGCCGCTCGCCCTGCTCGCCGGAGTGCTGGCGGCGCTCGCCAACGCCGCGGGCCGCTACGCCGCCCCCGCCTTCGGCCCGGTCGCCGGCAATGTCGCGGTGATTGCACTGGTCACGGGGCTGATGCTTGCCGGCGGGCGGACCATGGCGATGGACGCCGCCCTCACCTGGCTGGCCGTCGCGGCGATCGCGGGAGCGGTGACGCAGTTCGCGCTGGTGGCCTTCGCCGTACCGCGCAGCGCCCTGGCGATGCCGCGCCGTGAGGACCTCGCCCGCGCCTTGCCGATGCTCGGGGCGGCGCTGCCGAGCCTGTTCGCCGCCGCGCTGCCGCAACTGCGATTCCTCGTTGCCGCTGCGGCCGCATCGGGCATCGCCGGCGGCGTCGCGGCGTTGTTCTATGCGACGCGGCTGGTGGAGCTGCCGCTCGGACTCGTCGGCGCCAGCGCCGGCGCGGTGCTGCTGCCGGCCCTCGCCGGGCATGATGGCAAGGGTCGAGCCGGGGCGCGCAGCGTCGGCGCCGGCGGCATCGAGGCGGCGCTGGCGCTCTCTCTGCCCGCCGCGCTGGGCCTCGCCGTACTGGCCGAGCCCGTCGTCGCGGTGCTGTTCCAGCGCGGCGCCTTCGGTGCCGAGGCGACCCGGCTGACCGCCACCGCCATGGCGCTCCTCGCCCTCACCCTGCCGCTGCAGGCGAGCGAGAAGGTGCTGGCGGCCATCGCCTTCACCGAAGGGCTGTCGCGCCTCGTGGCACGCTGCGGCGTGGCGGGGCTGATACTCGGCGGGATCACCGGCTTTGCCGGCATGCCGTGGCTCGGCATCGCCGGCCCGGCGCTGGGCGTGCTGGTCTCCAGCGCGGCGAGCCTCGCCGGGCTCGCGCTCGGCCTCGGCCGGCGGCGGCTGGTCGCGATCGAGGCGGATGGCCGGCGGCGCCTGCGCGGCCTCGCCGGCGCGGCGCTGGTGATGGCGGGCGCGGTGGCGCTGGCGCGGCTCTGGGCCGCGCCGGCCCTCGCGGCAGGCGGCCTTGCGGGCGCGGCGGAGCTCGCCCTGCTCGTCGTGCTGGGCGTCGCCGTCTATGCGGGCGCGGCGCGCCTGCTGGGAGGCATCGCCGTCGGCACGCTGAGGAGCGCGCTGAAGGGCGACCCGCGCTGAAGCCGCCGGAACGCACGCGGCCACCAATGGCGCCACCGCTTGCCCCCACGGGACATTGATGCGATAGCCGCGCACGCGCGGCAGTCAGGCGCGCAGCGCCTTCGCCGCGAAGGGCTATCGGGACGTTACGACATGGGCTTCAAGGAACGCGTCTTTTCCGGCGTCCAGCCGACCGGAAATCTCCACCTCGGCAATTATCTCGGCGCCATCAAGCGCTTTGCCGAGCTGCAGGACAGCTATGAGTGCATCTATTGTGTGGTGGACATGCATGCCATCACCCAGGACATGCGCGTGTGGGGCGGCCCGGAGGAACTGACGCGCTGCATCCGCGAGGTCACGGCCGCCTATCTCGCCGCCGGCATCGACCCGGAAAAGCACATCGTGTTCAACCAGAGCCAGGTCTCGGGCCATGCGGAGCTCGCCTGGGTGTTCAACTGCGTCGCGCGCCTCGGCTGGCTCAACCGCATGACCCAGTTCAAGGAGAAGGCGGGCAAGGACCGCGAGAACGCCTCGGTCGGCCTCTACGCCTATCCCACGCTGATGGCGGCGGACATCCTGCTCTACCGCGCCACCCATGTGCCGGTGGGCGAGGACCAGAAGCAGCATATCGAGCTCACCCGCGACATCGCGCAGAAGTTCAACAACGACTTCGCCGCCTCCATCGCCCGGCTGGGCCTCGGCGACGCGGCGCTCGAGGGCGGCTACTTCCCACTGACCGAGCCGCTGATCGGCGGGCCGGCGGCGCGGGTCATGAGCCTGCGCGACGGCTCGAAGAAGATGTCGAAATCCGACCCGTCGGACCTCTCGCGCATCAACCTCACCGACGACGCGGACGCGGTCGCCTCCAAGATCCGCAAGGCCAAGACCGACCCCGAACCGCTGCCCTCCGAGCCGGAGGGGCTGAAGGGACGGCCGGAGGCGGAGAATCTGGTCGGCATCTATGCCGCGCTCTCCGGCGAGCCGAGGGAAGCGGTGCTGGCGAGCTTCGGCGGGGGCCAGTTCTCGACCTTCAAGGCGGCGCTGGTCGACCTCGCGGTGGCGCGGCTCGGCCCGATCGGAGGCGAGATGAAGCGGCTCGTCGCCGATCCCGGCCATATCGACGCCATCCTGCGCGACGGCGCGAACCGGGCCCGCACGCTCGCCGACGCGACGATGGGCCAGGTCAAGGACATACTCGGCTTCGTGCGCTGAGGGACTGCGCCCCTTCCGTCCGATTGCGCGGGCGGCGCGGGCGCCTTCCCTTCCGCTCGGCGCGATGTGGTATGACCCCGGGGTAGCGAGCGGCCTCGGCTTGCGAGCGCCATTTATCCCGGGGACGATTCCATGCCGCGCAGACGCCAGAGTCACGAGCCCGGCCATCGCCGCAAATTCCTGGTCGTGATCGACGATACGCCCGAATGCGACCGCGCGGTGCACTACGCCGCGCGCCGTGCCGCGCGCACCGGCGGCGCGCTGGTGATGCTGAGCGTGCTGGAGCTCGCCGAGGTGCAGAGCCAATGGCTCGGCGTCGCCGACCTGATGCGCGCGGAGGCGACCGACAAGGCCGAGCAGCGCCAGGAGCATTTCGCCGCCCGGGCGCGGGCGCTGGCCGGGATCGACTGCGAGCGGATCGTCGCCGAGGGCGGCATCGGCGAGGAGATCATGAAGCTGGTCGAGGCGGATCAGGACATCGCGATCCTCGTGCTCGCCACCGGCACCGGCAAGGAAGGTCCGGGCCCGCTGGTCTCGGCGCTCGCCTCCGGCGGCTGGACGGGTCTTTCCGTGCCGATCACCATCGTGCCCGGCGGGCTCTCCGACGAGGACATCGACGCGCTGGCCTGATGATCCTCTGGCGCGAATGCAAGCGCGGGCCTGCGCCGACGCCTGCGACAGGCGGTGCGGACGGGGGTTAACTCGTCGGGCGGGATCGTCCCGCGTGCGGAGGAACCATGCTCGTCGACGGCAAATGGGTGGAGAACTGGCAGCCGGTGCAGGCCACCGACGCCAAGGGCGGCTTCGTGCGGCAGGTCTCGAGCTTCCGCAACTGGGTCACGCCCGACGGTGCGCCCGGCCCCACGGGTACGGGCGGCTTCGCGGCGGAAGCCGGCCGCTATCACCTCTATGCCGCGCTGATCTGCCCCTGGGCCTCGCGCACGCTGATCGCGCGCCGGCTGAAGGGGCTTGAGGAGGTCGTCACCCTCAGCGTGGTCGAGCCGGCGCTGACGGAACAGGGCTGGCGCTTCGGCAGCTATCCGGGCGCCACCGAGGACACCGTCAACGGCGCCACCTATCTGCACGAGCTCTACACCCGCGCCGATCCGCATGTCAGCGGCCGCGCGACCGTGCCGGTGCTGTGGGACCGGCAGCGCGGCACCATCGTCAACAATGAATCGGCGGACATCGTGCGGATGTTCAATTCCGGCTTCGGCGCGCTGGCGCGGGGCGGCATCGACCTCTACCCGCCGGCGCTGCGCGGGGATATCGACGCGTTGAACGAGCGGATCTATCCTCGCCTCAACAACGGCGTCTACCGCGCCGGCTTCGCCACCACGCAGCGGGCCTATGAGGAAGCTTTCGCCGAGGTGTTCGCCATGCTGGACGAGCTCGAGGGGCGGCTCGGCGACGGCGGGCCTTTCCTTCTCGGGGAGGCGCTGACCGAGGCCGATATCCGCCTCTTCGTGACGCTGGTGCGCTTCGACGCGGCCTATCACGGCCTGTTCAAGTGCAACCTGCGCCGGATCGCGGACTATCCCGCCCTCTCGGCCTATCTCGCGCGGGTCATCGGCCTGCCGGGGGTGCGCGAGACGGTGAACATGGACCACATCAAGCGCGGCTATTACTCGATCAAGGCGCTGAACCCCAACGGCATCGTGCCGCTCGGCCCGGAGCTGGCCTGGCTGTGAGGCACGGTGCGCGCCGGCCGGTTCGCGCCCCGCACTTTTCCTCGCCACTTCCCCTTCGGTCGCCGAAAGCTTATCTAAATTCCAAATCCCTCTCGTCGCCGGGGCCTTTAACCCCGGTGGGCAAGGAGCATCCCATGTTCATCCAGACTGAAGCCACCCCGAACCCCTCCACGCTGAAGTTCCTGCCCGGCCGCAGCGTGCTCGGCGAAGGCACGTTCGAGGCCCGCGATGCCGGCGAGGCGGCGCGCTCGCCGCTGGCGGCGCGGCTGTTCGAGATTCCCGGCGTCACCGGCGTTTTCTTCGGCTCCGACTTCGTGACCGTGACCAAGGACCAGGCCGAGTGGGCGCATCTCAAGCCCGCCATCCTCGGCGCGATCATGGAGCAGTTCGTCTCCGGCCAGCCGCTGCTGCCCGACGATCACGAGCACGCGGCGGACGAGGCCTTCTACGAGGAAAAGGACGCCGGGCTGGTGGACACGATCCGCGAGCTGATCGACACCCGGGTACGCCCGGCGGTGGCCAATGACGGCGGCGACATCACCTTCCGCGGCTACAAGGACGGCGTGGTCTTCCTCGCCATGAAGGGCTCCTGCTCGGGCTGCCCCTCCTCCACCGCGACGCTGAAGAACGGCATCGAGAATCTTCTGCGCCACTTCGTACCCGACGTGGTCGAGGTGCGCCCGGTCTGAGGCCGCACGGACGGTTTCCTCGTCCTCCGGCTCGCATCGGCTCGCCAGCGGCTTTTCTTATGCCGCCCGGCATGTGCATGGTGAGGAGACGACAGGACGACCCATGCTGATTCTCGCCATCGATACCGCCCTCGACGCCTGCGCCGTCGCGCTTCACGACGTCAGCACCGACAGCACGCTGTCGGCCGCGCGCAAGGTGATGGCACGAGGCCATGCCGAGGCGCTGGTGCCGATGGTCGACGGCGTGATGACGGCCGGCGGCCGGCGCTTCTCCGACATCGACGCCTTCGCTGTGACGGTCGGCCCGGGCAGCTTCACCGGGCTGCGGGTGGGCCTGTCCGCCGCGCGCGGCTTCGGCCTCGCCACCGGCCGGCCGGTGATCGGCATCTCCACGCTCGCCACGCTGGCGGCGCCGGTGCTCGCGGTCGACGACGAGATCCCTGTCGCGGCGGCGATCGATGCGCGCCACGGCAACATCTATCTGCAGATGATCGGGCCCGGCAGCCGGGTCCTGGTCAACGCCCGGGCGATGGCGCTGAAGGATGCCGCGCGCGCGGTGGCGATCGGCCCGGTGCGGCTCGTCGGCTCCGGCGCGGCGCTGCTCGCGGGCGCCTGGCCCTCGGGCGAACGCCCGCCGCTCGAGGTCGACGCCGAGGCGACGCCCGACCCGGTATGGGCCGCGCGTCTCGCCAGCGTGACCGATCCTGCCAAGGCACCGCCCCGCCCGCTCTATCTGCGCGAGGCCGACGCGAAGCCGCAAACCGCGGCGCGGATCGCGCGGCAATGAGCGCGAAGCGCTGAGCGGCGCGCCGTGAGCGGCCTGTTCGATCGCTTCGGCTTCGGGCGGCGCGGGGTCGTGCTGCGCCCGGCGCGCGCGGCCGACGCGGAGGCGATGGCGCGGCTCCATGCCGCCTCGTTCCGGCTCGGCTGGGACAGCGCCGAATTCGAGCGGCTGCTCGCCAACCGGCTCGCCCGCGCCTGGGTCGCGACCCGCGGGCCCGGCGGCCCGGTGCTCGGCTTCATCCTGCTCAGCGGCGTCTCGCCGGAAATCGAGATCCTGTCGATCGCCGTCGCGCCGTCCGCGCGCGGGCACGGTGTCGGCCGCAGACTGGTCGAGGCGGCCTTCGGCGCGCTGGCGGCGGAAGGCTTCACCGCCGTCTTCCTCGAGGTGGAGGAAGGCAACCGGGCGGCGCTCAGCCTCTATGCGCGGAGCGGTTTTCGGGAAATCGGCCGCCGCGAGGGCTATTATCGTACCGGGACGGGCCAGCCCGCCGCCGCGCTGATCATGCGCCGCGACATCGCCTGAGGGGGCGAACGGTCCGGGGAGGGCGGGGACGAATCGATTGCCCTTCGCCCCTCCCATGAGCGATAAGGCGGGACAAGACGGAGACCGCGCGGATGAACGAAAAACCGACGGCCATCGAGGAAGCCTGCATGACGCTGGGCCTGCGCATGACCGACCAGCGCCGCGTCATCGCGCGCATCATCGCCGACGCGCAGGATCACCCCGATGTCGAGGAACTGCATCGCCGCGCGGCGGCGGTGGACGACCGCATCTCCATCTCGACCGTCTACCGCACGGTGAAGCTGTTCGAGGATGCCGGCATCATCGAGCGCCACGACTTCCGCGACGGGCGCTCGCGCTACGAGCCGGTGCCCGACGAGCACCACGACCACCTGATCGACCTGCGCTCGGGCCATGTGGTCGAGTTCCGCTCCGAGGAGATCGAGCACCTGCAGGAGGAGATCGCCCGCAAGCTCGGCTACCGGCTGGTCGGCCACAGGCTGGAGCTCTACGGGGTGCCGCTCGACAAGTCCAAGAGCTGAGCCCGTGCGCGCCTGGCTGGTGCTGCTGCCGGTGGTGCTGGTCACGCTCGTCGGCATTCCGCTGCAATGGGCCTCGGTGGCGCTTGGGCTGCCGACCCGCCGCACCATCCCGGTGGTCTATCACCGCATCCTGCTGGCGCTGATCGGCGTGCGGGTGCGGGTCGTCGGCGCGCCGGCGGCGGTGCGCCCGCTGCTGATCCTCTCCAACCACGTCTCCTGGCTCGACATCCCGGTGCTCGGCTCGCGCCTGCCGCTGTGCTTCGTCGCCAAGAGCGAGGTGGCGCGCTGGCCCGGCATCGGCCTTCTGGCGAAGCTCCAGCGCACCATCTTCGTCGACCGCGCGGCGCGCGCCGCCACCGGCCGGGTGGCGGACGAGATGGCGGCGCGGATGAGCGACGGCGACGCGGTGGTGCTGTTCGCCGAAGGCACTTCGAGCGACGGCAACCGCGTGCTGGCGTTCCGCTCGGCGCTGGTCGGCGCGGCGGGGCAGGCGGTCGGCACCGGGCGGCCGGCGACGATCCAGCCCCTCGCCATCGCCTATGTCGGCCAGGCCGGCATACCGCTCGGGCGCGCGCGGCGGCCGATGGTGGCGTGGTATGGCGACATGGAGCTCGCCCCGCACCTGATGAACCTGCTCCGCCACGGGGCAATCGACGTCGAGCTGCATTTCGGCACCGTGATCGAGGCCGGCAACCGCAAGGCCGCGACCTTGGCCGCCGAACGGGCCGCGCGCGCCATGCTCACGGGGGCACTGACCGGCCGGGCGCCGCTTCCGCCGGGCTGACAGCTCCCTTTTTCGAGTACGCCGACTCTCGGGTGCCGCATTCCCTTTTGGCGGGAATCCCGCTACACAGGAAGCAAGGTGTCACCAGTGGAGACGTAGACGATCTCGACCTCGGCCAATGCGAGTTGGGAACGAACCGCGATTTGCGACGGCGCCTCGGCACGGGCGCGCCGGAAATGCGCCGGGTTTCCAACGGAATGGGCCGCCGGCCTCCTTGCGGGGCAACGTCCTTCATGGACAGGCGGTTGAGGTCGATCGACACGCAATGAGCGAGCCGCGCAAACTTTACGTCCGCTCCTTCGGCTGCCAGATGAACGTCTATGACGCCCAGCGCATGACGGACACGCTGGCGAAGGAAGGTTTTGTCGAAACCGACACGGCCGAGGACGCCGATCTCGTCATCCTCAATACCTGCCACATCCGCGAGAAGGCGGCCGAGAAGGTCTATTCCGAGCTCGGCCGGCTGCGCGTCGCGCAGGAGGAGGCCGGCCGCCGCCAGATGGTCGCCGTTGCCGGCTGCGTCGCCCAGGCCGAGGGCGCCGAGATCCTGAAGCGCGCCCGCGGCGTCGACCTCGTGGTCGGCCCGCAGAGCTACCACAAGCTGCCCGAGCTGGTGGCCGATGCCGAGCGGCGCGGCAGCAACCGGCGCGCGGGCATCGTCGAAACCGAGTTCCCGGTCGAGGACAAGTTCGACTTCCTCGCCCCGCCGAGCCGGCAGGCCATCGCCAAGCGCGGCCCCACCGCCTTCGTCACGGTGCAGGAAGGCTGCGATAAGTTCTGCACCTTCTGCGTCGTGCCCTATACGCGCGGCGCCGAGGTCTCCCGGCCGGTGGCGAAGATCCTCGACGAGGTGGCGCGGCTCGCCGATGGCGGCGTGCGCGAGGTCACGCTGATCGGCCAGAACGTCAACGCCTATCATGGCGCCGACGCGGGCGGTCGCCCGGCCGGCCTTGCCGAGCTGGTGCGCCGGGTCGCCGAGGTGCCGGGTATCGCCCGGGTGCGCTACACGACCAGCCATCCGCGCGACATGGACGACGAACTGATCGCCGCCCATCGCGAGTTGCCGGCGCTGATGCCCTATCTGCACCTGCCCGTGCAGTCAGGCTCGAACCGCATCCTCGCGGCGATGAACCGCAAGCACGACCGCGAGCTGTTCTTCGAGACCGTCGAGCGGGTGCGCGCGGCGCGTCCCGACATCGCCTTCTCCTCCGATTTCATCGTCGGCTTCCCGGGCGAGACCGACGAGGATTTCGCCGACACGATGGACCTCGTGGAGCGGGTCGGCTTTGCCGGCGCCTTCTCGTTCAAATATTCCTCGCGCCCCGGCACGCCGGCGGCGATGATGGAGGTGCAGCTTCCCGAAGAGGTGAAGTCGCAGCGCATCTATGCCCTGCAGGCGCTGCTCGACCGGCAGAAGGCGGCCTTCGACGCGGCCTGCCGCGGCCGGCGCTTCGAGATCCTGCTGGAGAAGCCAGGCCGCTTCCCGGGCCAGCTCATCGGCCGCTCGCCCTATCTCCAGTCGGTGGTGGTCGAGGCGCCGCGCGAGGCGATCGGCACCCTGGCGACAGTTGAAGTGCGGGCCGTCAGTACCAAGAGTCTTTCCGGCGACATCATCGGCGGCGAGTTTTTCGCCGGCGGCGCCGGTGTCGAACCGCGTTTGGTGGGGCAGAGTGAGACGGTGGAGGCGTGAGCGTGCGTCGACCTGGTTCTTCCGAGAACGAACGTGCCTTGCATTCCCCCCGCACCGGCGGATCCGGCGGAACGACGCAGACCGCGCCGCGCCCTGCCGCGTCGTCGCGGCCGGCGGCGAACTGGGTCGACATCCCGGAGGATGGACCGAACCAGATCGTGCTCGCCTTCGACGACAATCGGCTGGCGAGCCTGCTGTTCGGCCATTACGGACAGAACCTCGCCTTGATCGAGCGACGGCTCGAGATCGTCGCCGAGCAGCGCGGTAACCACGTCACGCTGGAAGGCCCGCGCGAGGCCTGCGAGCAGGCGCGCCATGTGCTCGAGACGCTCTATGCCCGCCTGAAGAAGGGCGGCGAGCTGGTGCCCGGCGACGTCGAGGGCGTGATGCGCGAGGCCGCCTCGCAGGGCTTCCTGTTCGATTTCGACCCCGCGACCAAGCGGCAGAGCTTCGACGAGATCCAGCTCCGGCGCCGGCCGGTGCGGGCCCGCACCGCCGCACAGGACGCCTATATCCGCGCGCTCAAGCGCCACACGCTGGTGTTCGGCGTCGGCCCGGCCGGCACCGGCAAGACCTGGCTGGCGGTCGCGTATGCGGTGCACCTGCTGGAGCGTCGGGTGGTCGACCGACTGATCCTCTCGCGCCCGGCGGTGGAGGCGGGTGAGCGGCTCGGCTTCCTGCCCGGCGACATGAAGGAGAAGGTCGATCCCTATCTGCGCCCGATCTACGACGCGCTCCACGACCTGATGGACCGCGCCTTCGTCGAGCGGGCGCTGACCTCCGGCGAGATCGAGATCGCCCCGCTGGCCTTCATGCGCGGGCGCACGCTGGCCAATGCCTGCGTGATTCTGGACGAGGCGCAGAACACGACGTCGATGCAGATGAAGATGTTCCTGACCCGCCTCGGCGAGAACTCGCACATGGTCGTCACCGGCGATCCGAGCCAGGTCGACCTGCCGCCGGGCCAGACCTCGGGACTTGCCGAGGCGGTGGACCTGCTCGGCAATGTCGAAGGGGTCGAGGTCTGCCGGTTCGGCGCCGCCGACGTGGTGCGCCACGAGCTGGTCGGCCGCATCGTCGCCGCCTATGACAGCAAGCTGGCCGGCGGAAGGCCGGCGGGTGCTTCCGTCGGCGCCCCGTCGGAACCCGCGGTCCTGGCCGAACCGAAGGCACCGCCGCCATGAGCGAAGGCGAGCCGATAGAGGTCGACATCCTCGTCGAGGCCGGCCCGTGGCCGAGCGTGCCCGACGCTGACGGCCTTGTTACGCGGGCCGTGCGCGCGGCCTGCCTCGGTGCCGCCCAGGACTACGAAATCGCCCTCGACGGCGCCGAGATCGCCGTGAAGCTGACCGACGACGACGCCATTCGCACGCTCAACCGCGACTGGCGGCACAAGGATTACGCGACCAACGTGCTGTCTTTTCCCACGCCGGAGGTGGCGCGCGCCGCGGGCGCGCCCCATCTCGGTGATATCGCCATTGCATTCGAGACGCTGGAGCGCGAGGCGGCGAGCGAGGACAAGACCTTCGCCGACCACCTGAGCCATCTGGCGGTGCACGGCACGCTGCACCTGCTCGGCTTCGACCACGAGACCGCCGAGGAGGCGGAGGAGATGGAAGCGATGGAGCGCCGCGTGCTCGCGACGCTCGGTGTGCCCGACCCCTATGCCGAAACCGAACCCGTTCACCAAGCCACCTGAAGACGATGTCCGAGCCTGTTTCCAACCCGCCGCCCCCCGCACAGAGCAGCGACGGCCCAAGTACTACCATCGGCGGTTCGAGTAGGACCGCCGGGCCGGACGGCCCGGCCGATTCCCGTTCCGCCGACACCGACCCGCGACCCGGCCTTTTCGACCGGCTGCGCAACTTCATGGGCGGCTGGCGGACCTCCGGCTCGCTGCGCATGGACCTCGCCGAAGTCCTCTCCGCGACCAATGCGGATGTCGGCACCGACCTCTCGGCCACCGAACGCTCGATGCTGAAGAGCGTTCTCGGCCTGCGCGAGCTGCGCATCGGCGACGTGATGGTGCCACGCGCCGACATCGTCGCGGTGCAGAAGGACATTTCGCTCGGCGAGCTGCTCGCCGTGTTCGCCAATGCCGGCCATTCGCGCCTCGTGGTCTATGACGACACGCTCGACGACCCGGTCGGCATGGTGCACATACGCGACCTCGTCGCCTATCTGACGCAGCGCGCCATGATCACGCGGAGCGCCAAGGAGCCGCGCACGAGCGCGGAACCGAGCGCCGACGCCGCCCGGGGCGAGGCCGGCCCGGCCAAGGATGCCAAGACCAACGGGCGAGGCAACGGCAAGACCCTGCCGGGCTTCAACCTCAAGGCCATCGACCTCGGCACCTCGCTGAGCGCGGCGAAGCTGATCCGCCGCCTGCTCTTCGTCCCGCCCTCCATGCCCTCGATCGAACTGCTGGCCAGCATGCAGGCAAGCCGCATCCACCTCGCCCTCGTCATCGACGAATATGGCGGCACCGACGGCATCGTCTCCATGGAGGACCTAGTGGAGGAGATCGTCGGCGACATCGAGGACGAGCACGACGACGACGAGATGCCGATGATCGCGCTCCAGCCGGACGGGTCCTACATCGCCGACGCGCGCGCCAGCCTCGAGGAGGTGGCCGAGACGGTCGACCCGGCCTTCGCGCTGGGCGAGGAGGCCGAGGAGGTCGACACGCTGGGCGGGCTGCTGGTGACGCTCGCCGGGCGCGTGCCGGTGCGCGGCGAGATCGTGCGCGGCCCCGACGATTTCGAGATCGAGGTGCTCGATGCCGATCCGCGCCGGGTCAAGCGACTGCGCATCACCCCCGCCCGCAACGGCACGGCGCGCGAAGCGACCGGCGAGGTGGTGCCCGCCCCCGCCGGGGCGCGACGCGAACGCCGCCGCGACGAGCGGGCCGGTGGCGCCAGCCTGCCGCCGCCGGCCGAGCAGAACAACGGCTATGGCGGCCGGGCCGCGCGCGATCCCGATGCCGCTGCCTGAGCGAGCGCGGACGGCCTCATGACGCTGCCGGACCGTCTGCGTCTCGCGCCGCGCCGGTTGCGCGCGCTCGGCGCCTTCCTCGCCGGCGCGTTGTCCGCGCTCGCCATGGCGCCGGTCGATGCGTGGCCTATCATGGCGCTCACCCTGCCGGCGCTGGTGCTGCTGCTCGACCGGGCGATCGAGGATGCCGCCCCGTCCGGCCGGTGGCGGCGCATGCGCGCGGCCTTCGGCACCGGATGGCTGTTCGGCATGGGGTACTTCCTCGCCGGACTGTGGTGGATCGGCTCGGCCTTCCTGGTGCAAGCCGACACCTTCGCCTGGCTGATCCCCTTCGCCGTGCTGCTACTGCCGGCGGGGCTCGCGCTCTATGTCGGCATGGGGTGCGCTCTCGCGGCACTGTTCTGGAGCCGGACGGCGGAACGGATCCTCGTCCTCGCGATTGCGCTCACCGCCACCGAATGGCTGCGCGGCACGCTGCTGACCGGCTTTCCCTGGAACAATTTCGGCTACGCGCTGGCGAGCGACCTCGCCTTCGCGCAGTCGGGCGCCGCCATCGGCATATTCGGGCTCTGCTTCGTCGCCCTCGCCGCGCTCGCCGCGCCGGCAACGCTGTTCGACGCGCCGGGCCGCCGGCGCTTCCTGCCGGTCGTCCTCGCCGGCCTGACCCTCGCGGCTATGTGGGGCGCGGGAACCTGGCGGCTCGCGACCAGCGAAGTCGGGCACGTTCCCGGCGTCATGCTGCGCATCATGCAGCCCGACCTGCCGCAGGACCAGAAGTTCCGTTATGACGCCCGCGACCAGGTGATGGACCTCTATGTCTCGCTGAGCGAGGGCAAGGACGGGCTGAAGGGGATCACCCACCTGTTCTGGCCGGAATCGGCCTTCCCCTTCTTCCTCGAGCGCGAGCCGGGCGCGATCTCGCGCATCGCGGCGATGCTGCCGCCCGGCGCCACGCTGATCACCGGCGCGGTGCGGCTCGAACAGGTCCCCGGCCAGACTCGGCCCAAGGCCTATAACAGCATTCGCGCGATCGGCGACGAGGGGGCCTTCCTCGCCGTGGCCGACAAGGTCCATCTCGTTCCTTTTGGCGAATATCTGCCGTTCCAGGAAACGCTGGAGAGCCTCGGCATCCAGCAGTTGACCCAGTATCGCGGCGGATTCAGCGCCGCCGACAAGCGCACGCTGATGCGCATTCCCGGCCTGCCGACCGCGGTGCCGCTGATCTGCTACGAGGCGATCTTCCCCAGCGAGATCATGCCCGCGGGGCTTTCGCCCGACCAGCGGCCGGGCGTGCTGCTCAACCTGTCGAACGACGTCTGGTTCGGCATGACGCCGGGCCCCTACCAGCATTTCGAGCAGGCGCGCATGCGCGCGGTCGAGCAGGGCCTGCCTTTGATTCGCGGCACAAACGACGGAATTTCGGCGATTGTCGACCCGCTCGGGCGAATAGAGGAAATGCTACCCCTGGGTGCAAGAGGCACGCTCGACGGTAAACTTCCGACTGCACTTCCGCCGACGCTTTATTCCATGTTTGGCAATTCGATACCGTGCGTTCTGCTGGCGGCCGCGATATTGGTCGTCTTTATGCTGCGTTGCCGAACAATACACGCGTAGATTGATCGACGGTATCGTGGCCTTTGCCTAGACTGCTGCGCAGCTTAGGCATCGCTTCCCTCCGCCCAACGTGGCGGAAGGGGAGTCTTTTTTGTTCGAGTCGGGGCCGATGATGACGAAGAAATCTCCCAATCCCATCGACAAGCATGTCGGCAGCCGCGTCCGCATGCGCCGCATGATGGTGGGCATGAGCCAGGAGAAACTGGGAGAAAATCTCGGCATCACCTTTCAGCAGATCCAGAAATACGAGAAGGGAACCAACCGGATCGGCGCCAGCCGTCTGCAGAACATCTCGAACGTACTGGGTGTTCCGGTCTCGTTTTTCTTCGACGGCGCGCCCACCGTCGGCGCCGGCCCGGCGGGCTTTGCGGAAGATGCCTCCCCCGCCTTCGTCTCGGACTTCCTCGCCACGTCGGAGGGCATCGCCCTCACCCGTGCCTTCCTGAAAATCACCGACTCCAAGGTGCGCCGGCGCATCGTCGACCTGGTCGAAGCCCTCGCGGGTTCCGAAGAGACCAACTGAGACGACCGGGTCACACCGCGTTCTTTTTTCCGAACGATTTCGTCCTATATTCTTGACCTGAGCAGCCGGTGCCGCCAAAAATGCGCGCGCCGGGTGCCCCTTGGTGCGCCGGGCGACAATCGAGGAGCCGCGCGTGTCTCGCCAAGCATATCTCTTTACTAGCGAATCCGTTTCCGAAGGCCATCCGGACAAGGTCTGCGACCGCATCTCCGACGAGGTCGTCGACGCGTTCTTCAGGACCGGCCCGGAATATGGCTGGGATCCCAGCCACCTGCGTGTCGCCTGCGAAACTCTCGCCACGACCAACCGGGTCGTCATTGCCGGCGAGACCCGCGGCCCCGCCGAGCTGACGAAGGACTTCATCACCCACATCGCGCGGCTGGCGATCAAGGACATCGGCTACGAGCAGGACGGCTTCCACTGGGAGACCGCCGACATCGACGTGCACCTGCACGCGCAGTCGGTGGACATCGCCGCCGGCGTCGATTCCGCCAACAACAAGGACGAAGGCGCCGGCGACCAGGGCATCATGTTCGGCTATGCCTGCCGCGAGACGCCCGAGCTGATGCCCGCGCCGATCTACTACGCGCACAAGATCCTGAAGCGCCTCGCCGAGGCCCGCCATTCGGGCGAGAGCACGGTGCTCGGCCCGGACGCCAAGAGCCAGGTTACGGTGCGCTACGAGGACGGCAAGCCGGCGGAGGTCACGCAGATCGTGCTCTCCACCCAGCACCTCGACGCGGACCTCTCCTCCCATGACGTCCAGAACATCGTCGAGCCCTATATCCGCGAGACCCTGCCCGCGGGCTGGATCACGGAAGGCACGATCTGGCACGTCAATCCCACCGGCAAGTTCGTGATCGGCGGGCCGGACGGCGACTGCGGCCTGACCGGCCGCAAGATCATCGTCGACACCTATGGCGGTGCGGCTCCCCATGGCGGCGGCGCCTTCTCCGGCAAGGACCCGACCAAGGTCGACCGTTCCGCCGCCTATGCCGCGCGCTACCTCGCCAAGAACGTGGTGGCCGCGAACCTCGCCGAGCGCTGCACCATCCAGCTCGCCTATGCCATCGGCGTGTCCGATCCGCTCGCGGTCTATGTCGACCTGCACGGCACCGGCGAGGTCGAGGAGGCCAAGCTCGAGAAGGTGCTGCGCGAGGTGATGAACCTGCGCCCGCGCGGCATTCGCGAGCATCTCGGCCTCAACAAGCCGATCTATGCCCGCACCTCCGCCTACGGCCATTTCGGCCGCCGGCCGGAGGACGATGGCGGCTTCTCCTGGGAGCGCACCGATCTCGCCGACGCCATCAAGGCGGCGGTGGCCTGACCCGGACGCCATTGCGCCGATCCGGTCAGTCGAGGATAAGCAGGGGCGGACGGCAGCGTCCGCCCCTTTTCATTGCGCATCCGATGATCGATTCCGCCGACAACGACCACGACACGTCCACCCGCGGCACACCCGGCCGCGAATCGTCCGCGAATGCCGCGCCGCGCGAGGCCGCCTTCTTCGGACGGCGCAAGGGCAAGCCGCTGCGCGCGGGGCAGGCCGACCGCCTCGCCCGCGACCTGCCGCACCTCGCCATCGACCTCACCGCGCTACCGGTTCCCGCGAGCCCCGGCACACCGTCACCAGGCACCCCGCTCGCCGCACTGTTCGGTCAGCCGGTGCGGGCGGTGCGGCTCGAGATCGGCTTCGGCGGCGGCGAGCACCTGCTGTCCGAGGCCCGGAACCACCCCGACATCGGCTATATCGGCGCGGAAGCCTTCCTCAACGGCCTGGCCAAGCTCACCTCGGCGCTCGCCGAGGCGGCGCTCGGCAACGTCCGTCTGCATGGCGACGACGTGGTGCCGCTGCTCGACCGCCTGCCGACCGGCTCGCTCGAACGCGTCGACCTGCTCTATCCCGACCCCTGGCCGAAGCGCCGCCACTGGAAGCGCCGCTTCGTGCAGCCCGACAACATCGACCGCATCGCCCGCCTCCTGGCGCCGGGCGGGCGGTTCCGCTTCGCCACTGACGTCGAGGACTATGCCGGCTGGACGCTGCGGCACCTGCTCGCGGACGAGCGGTTCGCCTGGACCGCGCGGCGCGCCGACGACTGGCGCCGGCCCTGGGCGGGGTGGCCCGGCACGCGCTACGAGGCCAAGGCGATGCGGGCCGGCAGGGTACCGGGCTATTACGAGTTCCAGCGCATCTGACTACCGCATATGATGGGGAACCGCAGCGACGAACGCGGCGTTGTCGAGGGCTCGCTCAACGCGCGGCCAGGCGGCCGCGGCCGAGGAAACGCACAGGAGACCGACCCATGGCCGACCCGAATCCCCAGGAAGATTTCGCCAAGCTGTCCGCCGATCTCGCCGTGCTGCGCGCCGATGTCGCGCGCCTCGCCGATACGCTGACCACCTTCGTCAAGGCGGAAGGCGAAGCCGCCGCCGAAGCCGTGTCCGGGCGGCTGCGCGAAGGCAAGGCGCGTGCGGAAGCGACGGCCGCGGGCCTCATGGATGAAGGCGCGGCCGCACTCGACGAGGCGCGGCTGCGTGCCAAGGCGGCCGGGGGCGAGCTCGGCGCCGCCATCGAGCGCAACCCTCTCGGAGCGGTGAGCGCCGCGCTCGGCATAGGCTTCGTTCTCGGCCTTCTCACCCGGGGACGCTGATGCTCCGCTTCCTGCTGAGCCTCGCCCGGATCGAAATTCGCCGTACGGCCCAGCGGGCCGCGACGACGGCGTTTCTGATGCTGTTCGCCGCTCTTTTCCTGGCCGGCGCGATTCTCGCCTTCCTCATCGCCGCCTTCGTGCTGCTGGCCGATCGGTTCGGTCCGGCAGGGGCGGCGCTGATACTGGCGGGCATCTGCCTGTTCCTCGCGCTCGTGCTGCTGCTGGTCGTCTATATCCGCACCCGGCGCCGCGCGCGTCCGGCCGGGCATGCGCTCCACGGGGCGCTCGGCGGCGCGATCGGTGGCATGATGCCGCCCCAGGCGGCGCCAGGCGTCGCGCCGACGGGGCTTGGTCCGCCTCCGCCGGGACAGGCGGTGCCACCGGTCGCGCCCGCCAATCCGTCGAGTTCGACCGTTATAGCGATTGCCGCGGGTGCGGCGCTTCTCGGCCTTATTCTTGGCCGACGCATATGAAACCGTGCCGACTCGGCCCGCTGTGGTTTGAGTCGGTCAGCCGTCCCTCTTTGTTGCGAGGGCCGGCAAAAAGGCCCAATCTGCCGGCGGGGTCCGAAACCGCGAGCCACGGGGCCGTGGTCCGTCTGGGTGCCGCTGGAGGTTTCCAACTTGACGTTCCGACGTTTGTCGCTGCGGCCGGGTGCGGCCATTCTCGCCATGCTCACCGCGCTCGGCACCGCGCCTGCGGCCTTTGCCGACGCGCCGCCGCCCGATGAGATCGCGCGCACCTCGCCGGCCGGCAACTATCTCGCCGCCCGCCTCGCCACCGCCGAGCACGACACGCCTGCCGCCGCCGCCTATTACCGAGCGCTGGTGCAGGTGTTCCCGAACAATGGCGAGGTCGTCGAGCGCGCCTTCCTGGCCCTGCTCGCCGAAGGCTCGATGGACGAGGCCACCGAGATGGCCCGCCGCCTCGTGCGCATGGACCCCGAACACGGGCTCGCGCGTCTCGTCCTCGGCGTGAAGGCGATCAAGGACAAGAAATACATCACCGCGCGCAGCAATCTGCGCCGCTCCGGGCAGGGCGCGATCGCCGAGCTCAACTCGACGCTGCTCACCGCCTGGACCCAGTTCGGCTCCGGCAACCCGCGCACCGGCGTCGCCGCAATCGACGCGCTGAAGGGCCCGGAATGGTATTCCGGCTTCCAGGATTTCCACGCCGGCCTCATCCTCGAGGCGGCCGGACGCAAGCGCGATGCCGGCAAGCGGCTCGAGGACGCGCTGAAGATCGACCCGCACACGCTGCGCGTGGTCGACGCCTATGGCCGCTGGGCCTCGCGCTCGGGCAAGAAGCAGCTCGCCATCGACACGTATGAGGACTTCGACAAGCTCTCGCCGAACGACCCGCTGGTGACGCGCGAGATCGACCAGCTCGAGGCCGGCAAGACCCTTCCGGCGCTGGTGACGACGCCGCAGGCGGGCGCGGCCGAGGTGCTCTACGGGCTCGGCGCCGCGCTCGGCCGGCAGGGCGGCGAGGACCTCGCCCTGATCTACCTTCAGCTCGGCCATTGGCTCGATCCCTCGCATCCGCTGATCGAGATCAC
The DNA here is from genome assembly GCF_024752335.1 of Ancylobacter mangrovi. Lineage (NCBI taxonomy): Bacteria > Pseudomonadati > Pseudomonadota > Alphaproteobacteria > Hyphomicrobiales > Xanthobacteraceae > Ancylobacter > Ancylobacter mangrovi. The sequence continues at coordinate 501,723 of NZ_JANTHY010000002.1, forward strand.
CCTCGCCGACCTGTTCGAATCGATGAAGCGCAACGACGACGCCATCGCGCTCTATCGCAGCGTGCCGGCCGACTCGCCGTTCTACACCAGCGCCCAGATCCAGCTCGGCCTCAACCTCGATGCCGAAGGCGACCACAAGGACGCCCGCAAGACGCTGGAGGCCGTGGCCACGAAGAACCCGAAGGACCAGCGCGCGCTGATGGCGCTGGGCGACGTGCTGCGGGCGAACGAGGACTTCGCCGAGGCGGCCAAGATCTACACCAAGGCGATCGACCAGCTCCAGGCGCCGACCGGCAACAACTGGATGCTCTATTACTTCCGCGGCACCGCCTATGAGCGCACCAAGGAGTGGGACAAGTCCGAAGCGGACCTGAAGAAGGCGCTCGAGCTCAAGCCCGACCAGCCCCATGTGCTGAACTATCTCGGCTATAGCTGGGTCGACCAGGGCGTCCACCTCGACGAGGGGCTGGACATGATCCGCAAGGCGGTCTCGCTGCGCCCCGACGACGGCTTCTTCATCGACAGCCTCGGCTGGGCCTATTACCGGCTCGGGCGCTATGACGACGCGGTGCGCGAGCTGGAGCGGGCGGTCGAGCTGAAGCCGAGCGAGGCGGTGATCAACGACCATCTCGGCGACGCCTACTGGAAGGTCGGGCGGAAGCTGGAGGCGCGGTTCAAGTGGAACCATGCCCGCGACCTGAAGCCCGATCCCGACGAGCTCAAGCAGATCGACCTCAAGATCGCGCTCGGCCTCGACGCGGCGGAAAAGGCCAAGGACGGCCCCGGCAACGAGATCCACAAGACCAGCATCGACACCTCGACGACGCCGGCGAAGAAGGCCGCGGCCGAGCCGCCCGCGCCTTCCACCGAGAAGCAGGGCGGCGGCGGCTGAGCCGCCCCGCCCCGTCTCACCCCGTCTCGCCCGGTCGTAGGCTTCAGGCCGCGACCGGGCGCCCGACGAACAGGAGCGGGCGCGAGCGCAGCGCGAAGGCGCCGTCGCCGACCAGCCACAGCACGAACGACGTCGCGATCAGGAAGGCGGGATATTCCCAGCCGCCATTGGCGCTGGAGAACACCCAGCCATTGGGGATATGCACGCTCATCGCGCCGGCCATGAGCGGGACGAGCAGAAGCGCGACGTGGCGCGCATAGACGCCGGCGATGATGAGGATGCCGCCGGTCAGCTCGGCGAGGACGATCGGCCAGGCGAGCGCAGAGGGGAAGCCGACGCTTCCCAGATAGCCGGCAAAGCCGGGAATTGTGAAGACGAAGAGCTTCAGCAGCGCGTGGGACACCCACATCGCGCCGAGCGACAGGCGCAGCAGGAAGACGCCATAGGGCGCGGTATTCACGTCGATCATGTCAGCCTCCAACGGGTTCAGGGCGGTGATGCCCTCTGACCCCGAGTAGGCCGCATTCACTCATGCACGACCATAGCCGCAATTACCGTTACGGTATTGCGCCAGCGCAATTCAGCCCTTCGTCGATATGAGTTTCGTCCCGCGCATGCGCAGCCGCTGGCGCACGTGGCCACGCGCCTCTCGCCGCGGCCGGATGTCAGTGCTGGTCGGAAACCTGGTCGGCGCGGGCGGTGCGCGTCGCGTTGGTGCCGCGCTCGGCGAGGCGGGCCCGCCCGCTGCCACCGCGCTTGAACTCGCACCACAGCCGGCTCGCGCCGGCGAGATTGCCGCGGAAGCTTGTGGCGCCGGTCTTTTCCAGCTCGAAGCAGGGCTGGAAGGCCAGCCCGCCGAGCTTGGCGCAGACCGCCTCCCCCTTCACCAGAATGGTGCCGGCGGGCAGCGTCACATAGCGCGCCGTGCCATGGCCGCGTACCTGGATGGTGCCGGCAACGGACCCGTCCTTCAGGACCCGCCCGGAGCCCACCGTGCCCTCATAGCAGGTGTAGGAGAAGGTCCGGCCCATCACGAAACGCTGGGCGTCCTGCGCCGACAGCGGGTCGGCGAGCGCGGACGCGCCCGGCGCGGCGGCGGCGCCGGACACACATGCAGCAGCCAGAAGAGCGGTCGCAAGGCGCATCGCAAAGGTCCATCGGTCGGATAGGGGGCTACGATGCCCCGTCAGGGCCGGCTCTTGTCAAGGCCGGACGGGCCCCGGAAGGCCGTCGGACGGCCATCCTGCCGCCAGCCTGTGGCCCCGGCGCAACGCTTTCGGCACCACGGCACCTAAGGTGAAGGAGGAGAGTTAACGCCGCGCAAACGCGCTCGCGCTTCAAGCCGGCTTCAGCCCGCGCTCCACCGGCCGCTCGACGATCGGCAGGTTGATGACCGCCGAGGCGAAACTCAGCGCGACCGAGAGCCACCAGACGAGGTCGTAGGAGCCGAGCGCCTCGTACAGCACGCCGCCGAGCCAGACGCCGAGGAAGCCGCCCACCTGGTGGCTGAAGAAGGCGAAGCCGTAAAGCATGGCGAGGTAGCGCGTGCCGAACATCAGCATGACCAGCCCCGAGGTCGGCGGCACGGTCGACAGCCAGAGCAGGCCCATCACCACGCCGAAGCCGATGGAGGTCACGGGCGAGGCCGGGAGCAGCACGAAGGCCATGATGGCCAGCCCACGCGCGAAATAGATGCCGGCCAGAAGATAGCGCCGCGGCATGCGCGACGAGAGCCAGCCCGACGCCAGCGAGCCGACCATGTTGGCGAGCCCGATGACCGCCAGCGTCCAGCCGCCGACGCTGATCGAGAGCCCGCGGTCGATGAGATAGGCCGGCAGATGCGTGGTGACGAAGGCGAGCTGGAAGCCGCAGGTGAAGAAGCCGAGTATCAGCAGCACATAGGAGCGGTGGCCGAACGCCTCGCCGAGCGCCGCCGCGATCGACTGCTGCGGCACGTTCGCGGTCTTCGAGGCCGCGGGCGAGTTCGCAAGCGCCAGCGAGAACGGGATCACCAGCAGCATGACGAAGCCGAACACGATCAGCGTCTCGTGCCAGCCGACGCTGGCGTTTAGCCCGGCCGCGAGCGGGGGGAACAGGAACTGGCCGAACGAGCCGGCCGCCGTCCCGGCGCCGAAGGCGAGCGGGCGCCAGCGCTCGGGCAGCATCTTGCCGAAGGCGGCGAGCACGATGTTGAAGGAGGAGCCCGAAAGGCCGAAGCCGACCAGCGCGCCGGCCGACAGGTGCAGCAGCAGCGGGGTCGAGGAATAGGCCATGAGGATCAGCCCAACCGCATAGAACAGCGCACCGACCCACAGCACCCGCATCACCCCGAACCGGTCGGCGATGGCGCCGGCGAAGGGCGTGCCGAGGCCCCAGACGAGGTTCTGGATGGCGATGGCGAGCCCGAACGTGTCGCGCCCCCAGCCATAGGTGCTCGTCATGGGCAGCAGGAAGAGACCCGAGGAGGCGCGCGGGCCGAAGGTCACCATCGCGATCAGGCATCCGCACAGCACGACCAGGAGCGGGGCGCGCGCGGCGAGGGAAGGACGGGCTGCGGCGCTCATGTCGGACTCCGGATCCACTCGGCGGCGCATGTCTTGCCGGTCGCGCCGCCTGCGATTGGCGGCCATGTGACGGAACGAGAGCACCTGCCGCAAGCTAGCAATAGGGCGGCAATCCGCGGCTCGAAAAGCGAATATTATTGCGGATCACAATCATGAATATTGATGGATGGCGTTCGCCGGGAGGCCAATCTGGGGCGTTCGGGCCACAGCTTCGCACTCTCTTGCACGCATAACGCCACCGTGAACCGGACGGGAGACCGAATTAACCCGGAGCGCTTATAGGAAAGGGCATGCCTTTCCACCCGCGAGTTTTCCTCCCCATGATCGATCGCCGCCTGTTTCTACTCGCCGCGCCCGTCGCGCTCGCCGGCTGTACCACCACCGGCACCAGCAATCCGCGCCTCAGCGCGCTGCCGCCCACGCTCGACCCGCAATATGTGAAGATGTATGCGGCGATCAACGACGAGCCGTTCCCCGTGCCGGCGGTCGACATCTCGCAGATTGACCCGCGCTTCCTGCGCCAGGAAGTGGCCTACAGCACCCGCGAGCAGCCGGGCACGATCGTGGTCGATCCCAATGAGCGCTTCGCCTATCTGGTCCTGGCCAACGGACGGGCGCTGCGCTACGGCGTGGGCGTCGGCAAGCAGGAAGGTTTCAACTTCCGCGGCGCCGGCACCATCGCCCGCAAGGCCAAATGGCCGCACTGGACGCCGACGCCCGACATGATCCGCCGCGAGCCGGACCGCTATGGCCCCTATGCCAGCGGCATGCCGGGCGGCGAAGGCAACCCGCTCGGGCCGCGCGCGCTCTACATCTACAAGGACGGGCGCGACACGCTGTACCGCCTGCACGGCACGGTGGAGCCGTGGACTATCGGCACCATGGTGTCGTCGGGCTGCATCCGCTTCATCAACCAGGACATCATCGACCTCTACGGCCGTGTGCCGGTGGATACCAAGGTCGTGGTGCTGCCGGCGACCGGCGCGGCGGTGAGCTGACCCCGCTTCGTCAGTCGAGCGCCAGCTCGAAGGGCACGTTCTCCATCGCCTCCTCGCCCCGGCCGATGGCGGCGATGGCCTCGACCATGCGCCCCTTTCGCCCCAGCGCCTCGTCGGCGAGCGCGACCAGCAGCGCGTTCGGCGTGGCGATCGGCGAGGCGAGCCGCAGCGCGCGGGCAATGCCCGCCTCGTCGCGCCCGGGATTGAGCGCGCAGGCGGCGATATAGGCCGAGGCGGTCGAGCGGCTGATGCCGGCAAAGCAGTGCACCACCAGTGGCGCCCGGCGCGGCCAGCGGCGGGTGAAGCCGAGGATCGCCTCGACATGCTCGGCGGCGGGATGGATCAGCCCGTCCTGCGGCGCGGTGATGTCGTTGAAGCCGACGAACAGATGGTTGCCGGGCGCGACGCAGGCCGGCAGCGCGACCGGCGTGCCGGTATTGATCACGCTCAGCACATGGCCGGCGCCGGTGCGCGTCACCGTCTCCTCGAGGCGCGAGAGCGGACAGACGTGAATCATCAAGACCTCCAGGTCATCGGCCGGAGCGGGCCGGAGCGGGCCGGGGCGCGGATGCGCCGCCTTCCTCGGCGAGCTCGGCGAAGCGGGCGAGGAACCGCGCCGCAGCCTCGTCCGCGCTCCAGGGCGCCAGATAGCTTCGCTCCTCGGCCGCGTCGAGCGGAAAGGGCCGGCCGAAGAAGCTCTTCGCCTCGGCGAGATCGAAGCCGGCGAGGCGCGTCGCCTCAAGGAAGGCACTGGCCCGATCGGCCGACTTGACCAGTTTCACCAGGGCCACCGGCCAGTGCGCGGGAAGGCCGAAGCGCAGGCTCACCGCCGCGAGCAGGCGCTCCTCGACCTCGCGGTAATTGCCGCCGAGCACGGCCTTGAACGGGCTGATCATGTCACCGACCACATATTCTGGCGCGTCGTGCAGCAGCATGGCGAGCTTCCAGCGGCGATCGAGCTCCGCCCCGCGCGCGCCGGCCTGACGGCGGGCGATCACCTCTACCAACACCGAATGCTGGGCGACAGAGAAGATGTGCGGCCCGTGGGTCTGCCCGTTCCAGCGCGCGACGCGGGCGAGGCCGTGGGCGATGTCCTCGATCTCGATGTCGAGCGGGGACGGGTCGATCAGGTCCAGCCGGCGTCCCGACAACATGCGCTGCCAGACGCGGGCGGGCTTTTTTCGCGGCGTCTTGGCGGTGCCGGCGGCGTTGGCAGGAGCGGTCATCGACGACGCCTCAAGCGTGCCCGCCGGGCGCCAGGCCGCCCGCAACCGGCGCGTCATGCGTTACCTTACCGGAAGCTCCCTTGCCGGCCCCGCCCTTGCCGTGGCGATGGCAGGAGACGACGTGGTCGTCCACCATGCCGACCGCCTGCATGAAGGCGTAGACGATGGTCGGCCCGACGAAGTTGAAGCCACGCTGCTTCAGCTCCTTCGACATGGCGGCCGCGACCGGCGAGGTGACGATCGGCGGATCGCCCGGCGCGCGGCGATTGTCGAGCACCGGACCGTTGATCTCCCACAGCATCTTCGAGAAGCCCGGACCCTTCTCCATGATGTCGAGCCACGCCTGCGCCGAGCGCACGGTCGAGACGATCTTGGAGCGGTTGCGCACGATGCCTGGGTCGGCCATCAGCGCCTCGATCCTTTCGGGCGTGTACCGGGCGATAATCTCCGGCTGGAAGCCGTCGAAGGCGCTCCGGAACCCTTCCCGCTTGCGCAGGATGGTGATCCAGGCGAGGCCGGCCTGGAATCCGTCGAGGATCAGCTTCTCGAACAGCGCGCGGTCGTCATATTCGGCCACGCCCCATTCCGTGTCGTGATAGGCGACATAAAGCGGGTCGGACCCGCACCAGGAGCAGCGGGTGACGCCGTCCGCATGGAGAAGCTCGCTCACGCCGCGCTCTCCGTTCCGGGAACGGCGAAATGCGCCCATTGCGGCCGCTCGGCCACCAGCGCGGCGCCGTCCGCCTCCACCACCTGGCCGCCGGCGCGCGCATCCTCGAGCCGATCGAGGCGCACCAGGCCGAGCGCGCGCCCGTCGACGCCCGAGCCGAGGCGGCCGATGGTCTTGCCGCCCGCGAGGATCGGCGTGCCCTCCGCCGGCGCCGGGCCGCACAGGGCGAAGGGGATGATGCGGGTGCGCGCGGTGCCGCGATGCTGCATGCGGCTGACGATCTCCTGGCCGACATAGCAGCCCTTGTCGAAGTCGATGCCGCCGAGCTGGTCCATGTCCGCCTCATGCGGGAAGGCGTCGCCATAAAGGAAGTCGGTGCCGCCCTCCGGCACGCCGAGCGCGATGCGGTGCGCCTGCCACTCGGCCTCCGGCACCATCTCTATGTTCGCCGCCTCGGCCGCCGGCAGCAGGAAGCGCCGCCCCAGCGCGGCAAGGCGCGGGTCGTCATAGGCGAAGGCGTCGACCAGCGGCTCCGATCCGCCCCAGGCCACGGCGACCACGAGATCGTCGAGGGCGCCGATCTCGACCTTGGCCCGCAGCCGGTAGAGCTGGAGCCGCTTCAGGAGGTCAGCCAGTGCGAGGCGCGGCACGTCGAGGCGGAAGCCGCCTTCGGTCGCGACGACGATCATGTCGGCGACGATCTTGCCCTGCGGCGTCAGCAGCGCACCATAGCGCGCCGCGCCCGGTTCGACCGGGGTGCGGGCGGTGATCAGATTGTCGAGGAAATGGGCGGCATCGGCTCCCGCGACGCGGGCGAGCGCGCGTTCCCTCAGGACCGCGATGGGCATCGGACGGATTCCATGGGCGCTGTGGTCGAACGGATGTGCGTGCCCGCAAGCGGGCACCGGCGATGCCTAGAGGTAAGCCCTGCGACAGGCCCGGGCAAGGCCAAACTGAAACAAAGAGGGAACACGACGACGACCTCAAACGGATTCCATGCGGATCGGCAAAATATATCGTGCAAGATATTGTTTGGTCGCCCTGTCGCACCATTTTTGCGGGCGACCCTCACATTGAAGGTCCCAACAGCAGGAGACAGCCCATGTCCACCGTCCTCTTCACCGGTACCGCCACCTGCGTCGGCGGGCGCAACGGCCACTCCCAGACCAGCGACGGCTCGGTCTCGGTCGATCTCGGCATGCCGAAGAACGGCGCGCTCGAAGCCGGCAAGACCACGCCCGAGCACCTGTTCGCGACCGGCTATGCCGCCTGCTTCGGTTCCGCCGTGGAGCTCGTCGGCCACCAGAAGAAGCTCGACGTCACCGGCGCCGCCGTGACCGTGGCGGTCTCGCTGGTGAAGGGCGACGACGGCTTCAGCCTCGCCGCCAAGCTGTCGCTGAAGGCGCCGGCGCTGACGCCCGAGCAGACCAAGGAAGTGCTCGAGGCGGCCCACCAGGTCTGCCCCTATTCCAAGGCCACGCGCGGCAACATCCCGGTCGAGCTGGCGAGCTGAGCGGCTGTTCCGGCCTCTCCCCGGCGGGAGAGGCCGGCCCCTCACGTCGGCCCTCTCAGTGCGCCTCTTCCCAGTTCAGCGCCGCGCGGGCGTCGACCTTCAGCGGCACCTTGAGCGCGACGGCGGGCATGGGCGCATGTTCCATCACCCGCGTCACCACCGGGATTGTCGCCTCGATCTCCTCGTCCGGCACCTGGAAGATCAGCTCGTCATGCACCTGCAGCAGCATGCGCGCTGACAGGCCGGCCTTGGCGAGCGCCGCCTCCATGCGCGTCATGGCGCGGCGGATGATGTCCGCCGCAGAGCCCTGCAGTCGCGCATTGATGGCGGCACGCTCGTTGAAGGCGCGGATGGAGGGGTTCTTGGCGGCGATGTCGGGATAGTGGCAGCGCCGGCCGAACAGCGTCTCCACATAGCCGTGCTCGCGGGCGAAGGCGCGCGTCTCGTCCATATAGGCACGGATGCCGGGGAAGCGCTCGAAATAGCGCTTGATGTAGGCGCCCGCCTCCTCGCGCGGGATCGAGAGCTGGTTGGCGAGGCCGAAGGCCGAAATGCCGTAGATGATGCCGAAATTGATCGCCTTGGCTCGCCGGCGCACCTCGCCCGGCATGCCCTCGACCGGCACGCCGAACATCTCCGACGCCGTCATGGCGTGGATGTCGAGCCCGTCCTGGAACGCCTGGCGCAGCGAGGGCGTATCGGCGATCTCGGCCAGCAGCCGCAGCTCGATCTGCGAATAGTCGGCCGAGATCAGCTTGTGGCCGCGCTCGGCGATGAAGGCGCGGCGGATCTTGCGGCCCTCCTCCGTGCGCACCGGGATGTTCTGCAGGTTCGGCTCCGAGGAGGAGAGCCGGCCGGTCGTCGTCGCCGCCAGCGCGAAGGAGGTGTGCACGCGCCCGGTCTCGGGATTCACATAGGTCGGCAGCGCGTCGGCATAGGTCGATTTCAGCTTCTGAAGCTGGCGCCAATCGAGGATGCGGCGCGGCAGCTCGTGGCCCGCCTCGGCCAGCTCCTCCAGCACGTCGGCGCCGGTGGACCAGGCCCCCGTCGGGGTCTTGCGGCCGCCGGGGATCTGCATCTTGCCGAACAAGATGTCGCCGAGCTGCTTGGGCGAGCCGGGGTTGAAGGTCTCCCCCGCCATGCCGGAAATCTCGGCCTCCAGCCGCCCCATGCCCTGCGCGAACTCGCCGGACAGGCGTGAGAGCATCTGCCGGTCGATCATGATGCCGCGCGCCTCCATGCGGGCGAGCACGGTGACGAGCGGGCGCTCCAGCGTCTCGTAGACGCCGGTCTTGCCCTCGGCGACGAGGCGGGGTTTCAGCACGCGCCAGAGCCGGAACGTGACGTCGGCATCCTCGGCGGCGTAGTCGGTCGCCCGGTCGATCGCCGCACGGTCGAAGCAGATCTGCCCCTTCCCCTTGCCGCATACCTCTTCGTACTTGATCGGCGTGTGGCCGAGCCAGCGCATGGAGAGCGGGTCCATGCCGTGCGGCGAGGCGCCGGCGTCGAGCACGTAGGAGATCAGCATCGTGTCGTCATAGGGGGCGAGCTCGATGCCGAGGCGCTTGAAGATCAGCCAGTCATATTTGAGGTTCTGGCCGATCTTCAGGACGCCCGGATCCTCCATCAGCGGCTTCAGCGCCGATATCGCCTGCTCGAGCGGAATCTGGTCCGGCAGCAGCCCCTCGCTGAACAGGCCCTCGTCGCCGCCCTTATGGGCGAGCGGGACGTAGCAGGCCTCGTTCGGCGCGGTGGCGAGCGAGAAGCCGACGATCTCGGCCTGCATCGGGTCGAGACCGGTGGTCTCGGTGTCGACCGCAACCGTGCCGACCTCGTAGCCGCGCGCCACCCATTGACGCAGCCGCTCCAGCGTCGTCACCGTCTCATAGGCCGAGCGGTCGACCGGGGTCACGGTCGCCTCGGCGATGCGCGCGGTTGAGAGGGCCGCCGGCGTGAGCGCACGCTCGGCGGTCGGCGTCGCCTCGACGTCGCCCGGCACGGCGGAGGTGCCGGTCTCCGGGTCGAGCCCGGCCATGAGCTGGCCGCTCTCGCTGCCGCCGGTCTTGAGTTCCGGGTCCGGGTCGACGGCGCCGGCGTCGATCTCATAGGCCTCGGCGACGCGGCGCGTGAGGGTGCTGAACTCCATCGCCTTCAGGAAGGCGATGAGCCGCCTGCCCTCGGGCTCCACCACGGCGATGTCATCGAGCGGTACGTCGAGCGCGACGTCGCGCTTCAGCGTCACGAGTTCGCGCGACAGGCGGGCCTGGTCGGCGAACTCGATCAGGTTCTCGCGCCGCTTGGTCTGCTTGATCTCGCCCGCGCGCGCGAGGAGCGTGTCGAGGTCGCCATATTCGGCGAGGAGCTGGGCCGCGGTCTTGACGCCGATGCCGGGCACGCCGGGCACGTTGTCCACCGAATCGCCGGCGAGCGACTGCACGTCGACCACCTTTTCCGGCGCGACGCCGAACTTCTCGAACACCTCCTCGGCGCCGATCGCCCGGTCCTTCATCGGGTCGTACATGCGCACCCGCTCGTCGACGAGCTGCATCAGGTCCTTGTCGGAGGAGATGATGGTGACGAGCGCGCCCTTGGCCTTGGCCTGCTCGGCATAGGTCGCCATCAGGTCGTCGGCCTCGAAGCCGTCCTGCTCGACGCAGGCAAGGTCGAAGGCCCGCGTCGCCTCGCGGATCAGCGGGAACTGCGGGACGAGGTCCTCCGGCAGGTCGGGGCGCTGCGCCTTGTAGAGCGGGTAGATCTCTTTCCGGAAAGTCTGCTCGGACTTGTCGAACACCACCGCGAGGTGGGTCGGCGCCGGCGAGAAGCCCTGCGCGCGCACCAGCTTCCACAGCATGTTGCAGAAGCCCGCCACCGCCCCGACGGGCAGCTTGTCCGAGGTGCGGGTGAGCGGGGGTAGGGCGTGGTAGGCGCGGAAGATATAGGCGGAGCCGTCGATCAGGACGACATGATCGCCGGCTTCCAGAGGATCGTGCTCGGGCATGGGGGGCTCCGGTTCGGCCGCGCACGATGCCCGAAGCGCCTGCGCGCGGCAACCGTCGCGAGGGCGCGGAACCGATGCGCAGGCCGGGGGAGATGACGCGCGGCGCGCGGAAGGCTAGAGAGCGCCATGCCCCGCTACAAGCTCACCATCGAATATGACGGCACGCCCTTCGTCGGCTGGCAGATCCAGGCCGAGGGGCTGAGCGTGCAGGGACTGCTCGCCCGGGCGGCCGAGCGCTTCGCCAGCGAGCCGGTCGCGGTGCACGGCGCCGGGCGCACCGATGCGGGCGTGCACGCCACCGGGCAGGTGGCGCATGTCGAACTCTCGCGCGACTGGCGGCCCGATACGGTGCGCGACGCCATGAACGCGCATCTGCGCCCGCACCCGATCGCGGTGCTGGCGGCGGAGGCGGTCGCCGACGATTTCCACGCCCGCTTCTCGGCCACCGGCCGGCGCTACGTCTACCGCATCATCACCCGCCGGCCGGACCTCGCGCTCGAGCGCGACCGGGCCTGGCGGGTGCTGCGCCCGCTCGATGCGGAGGCGATGGCGCTCGGCGCGGCGCGGCTGATCGGCCGGCACGACTTCACCACCTTCCGCGCCGTCGGCTGCCAGGCCGCTTCGCCGCTGAAGACGCTCGACCGGCTGGAGGTGGAGCGGGTGGCGATCGAGGGGCCGGGCATGGAAGTGCGCGTGCATGCGCAGGCACGCTCCTTCCTGCATCACCAGGTCCGCTCCATGGTCGGCACGCTGGTGAAGGTCGGCGAGGGCGCGTGGACGCCGGACGACGTCACCGCCGCACTGGAGGCGAAGGACCGCGCCCGCTGCGGGCCGATGGCCCCCGCGGCGGGGCTCTATCTCGCCGAGGTGACCTACTAGCCGAGCCGCTCCAGCAGGGTGGGCGTGCGCTTCGGCACGGCGGCGCCGAGCGATTCGAGGAAGCGCACCGGCGTCCCGCCCGACGGGGTGACGAGCTCGCCCTCCCACATCACCCGGCGGCCGCGGATGAAGGTGCCGACCGGCCAGCCGGTGACGTCGACACCGTCATAGGGCGTCCAGCCGGGCCGGGAGGCGATCCAGCCATTGCGGATGGTCTCGCGCCGCTTCATGTCGACGATGGTGAAGTCGGCGTCGTAGCCGACCGCGATCCGGCCCTTGGTGGCGATGTTGAAGATCCGCGCCGGGCCGGCGCTCGACAGGTCGACGAAACGCTCCAGCGTCAGGCGCCCCGCATTCACATGGTCGAGCATGATCGGCACCAGCGTCTGCACCCCGGTCATGCCGGAGGGGCTGTCGGGATAGGGCTTGGCCTTCTCCTCCAGCGTGTGGGGCGCGTGGTCGGAGCCAAGCACGTCGACCACGCCCTCGGCCAGCGCCTGCCACAGCAGCGGCTTGTGGCGCGCCTCGCGCACCGGCGGGTTCATCTGGACCAGCGAGCCGAGCCGGCGGTACCAGTCCGCATCCATGGTCAGATGGTGCGGCGTCACCTCGACGGTGGCGACGTCCTTGTGCTCGCGCAGGAACGCCATCTCCTCGGCGGAGGTGACGTGCAGCACGTGGACGCGCTTGCCCTCCTCGCGCGCGAGGTTGACGAGGCGGGTGGTGGCGGTCAGCGCCGCGATCTCGTCGCGCCAGACCGGGTGCGAGGAGGCGTCGCCCGGCACGCGCAGGTGCCGGCGCTCGGCGAGGCGCGGCTCGTCCTCGCAGTGGAAGGCGGCGCGGCGGCGGATCACCTTCAGGATCGCGCGCACGCCGGGATCGTCGGCCACCAGCAGCGAGCCGGTGGAGGAGCCGATGAACACCTTCACTCCCGGCACGCCGGGCAGCATCTCCAGCTCCGGCAGGTCCTTCACATTGTCATGGGTGCCGCCGACGAAGAAGGCGAAGTCGCAATGCATGCGCCCGGTGGCGCGGGCGAGCTTGTCCTCCAGCGCTTCGGCGGAGGTGGTGAGCGGGCTGGTGTTGGGCATCTCGAACACCGCCGTCACGCCGCCCATCACCGCCGCGCGGGACCCGGTCTCCAGGTCTTCCTTGTGCTCCATTCCCGGCTCGCGGAAATGCACCTGGGTGTCGATGACGCCGGGCAGGATCGTGAGGCCGGTGCAGTCGAGGGTCTCGCCGGCCTGGGCGGCATCGAAGCTGCCGATGCCGGCGATGCGGCCATTGACCACGCCGACGTCGCGGGCGCCGACGCCGTCCTGATTGGCCACGGTGCCGCCCTTGAGCAGGAGATCGAAGGTCTGGGTCATGGAATCCTCGGGCTGGTTTCGTGGCGGCGATCGCCGAGCCGGTCCGCCCGCTTCTAGCAGACCTCGCCCGGCCTATTCGACCACGAATTCGACATGGGCCGCCGTACCGGATCCCCCTTCCAGCCGCAGCGTACCGCCGAGCTGGGCCGCCAGCCCCTGGATGATGCGGAAGCCGAGGCTCGAACGCGAGGAGGGATCGAAGTCCACCGGTATGCCGCGCCCGTCATCGGTGATGGCGAGGTCGTAACGGCCGGCGCCGAGCGGGGTGATGGCGACGTCGATCAGCCCCGGCTGGCCGGGCGCGAAGGCGTGCTTGAGCGAATTGGTCACGATCTCCGCCACCAGCATGGACAGGGTGGTGAGCTGGGTGATGCGCAGGCGAAGGTCCGGTGCCTCCACGGTGCAGGTGACCTCGCGCGCACCGGCGGCCTCGATGAGGTCGCGGCACAGCTCGCGAAGATACTGGCCGGTCGGCATGTCGAGCTGCTCGGGCGCGTAGAGCCGGCGATGGATGCGCGCGATGGTCTCGAGCCGGATGCCGGCGTCGTCCAGCACGGTGAGCGCGACATTGGGGTCCGCCGCCGCCTGCCGCCGGTGCAGGGTGAGCAGCGCCGCCACGAACTGCATGTTGTTCGCGACCCGGTGCTGCAGCTCCTGGAACATGATGCGCAGGCTGCCATTCAGCCGGGCACTGGTCTCGCGCTCGGCGCGCAGCGTGTCGGCGGCGGTGAAGGTGAAGTGGATCAGCACGATGTCGAGGGCGGCGATGCCGACGAAGAAGGCGAGGGCCATCAGCGCCTGGCCGTTGTCGAGCCGCATGCCGACCGAGGGGCCGATGAAGAAGTGCCAAGCGGCGAGGGTGGAGAGCGCGGCGCAGGTGATGCCGGGCCGCAGGCCACAGAAGAAGGTGGTGAGGATGACCGCCGGGAAGAAGGTGAGGAAGGGAAAGCCCGGCGGCAGGATTCCCTCCAGCGCGAACCGCAGCAGGAGGGCGGCGCCGAACATCGCCACGCCCGCCGCGTCGCCGCGCCAGGGATGCTCGCGCAGCGGCCGCGCGAGCCGGACCAGCCGCCAGAAGAACGTATCGGAAGCGGCGTCGCCGGCCGGCTCAGCCATGGGCGTATGCCGGCGCGGCATCGAGGCCGCGCCCGGCCCTGCCGGCAACCCGCGCGACGACGGCGCCGAAACCGGCGCCCGCGGCAGCCCGCCCCGCCCGCATCGCCACCGCGCCCTCGATGATGACCGTCTCCGGCACCCTGCCTCACTCCCGAAAATCGATCCCCCTTCTAGGCGTCCGGCACGGTGAGTTCTGCGTACAAGTGAACATTTTGCTCCCCTCCGCGTTGGAGACGCGCGGACGGTGGAGGAGTGGAAGCGATGCGTCGGAGCGAGGAAGCGAGCGGCGAGGAGCACGACAAGAGCGGCGAGCCGTCGTCGGGCGGCAACAATCTGCTCGGGGCGTTGCGCCCGGCGGATTTCAACCTTCTCAAGACCCATCTCAGGCGCATCGACCGGCGCCCCGGCGCGGTGCTCTACGAGCCCGGCGACGAGGTGCGGCACGTCTATTTCCCCTGCGGGCCGACGCTGATCTCCTTCATGGTGGTGCTCGACGAGGGCCGGCCGGTGGAGATCACCCCGGTCGGGCGCGAGGGCGCGGTGGGCGGCATCGTCAGCCAGGGGCGGCTGCCGGCCTATGCCCGCGCCGTGGTGCAGATCGGCGGGCCGATCCTGCGCCTCGACACGGTGGAACTGGAGCGCGCCAAGAGCGCCTCGTCCAGCCTGCGCAACCTGTTCGCGCGCTATGCCGACTGCCTGCTGGCGCAGGTGTTCCAGTCGGTCGCCTGCAACGCCGCGCACAGCATCGAGCAGCGCACCGCCAAATGGCTGGTCGCCGCGCTCGACCGCACCGGCGGCGACGATGTGCGCCTCACCCAGGAGCAGCTCGCGTCCATGCTGGCGGTGGGGCGCTCCTATATCGGCCGGGTGATCCAGCAATTGCGCGACAGCGGGGCGGTGGAGCCGCGCCGCGCGCGGCTCGTCATCCGCGACCTGCCGAAGCTGCGCGCCATGAGCTGCGGCTGCGACGAGACCGTGCGCCGGCATTTCAACGATGTGCTGAGCGGGGTCTATCCCGCCGGCAACGAGGTGCCCGGCCACGGCATGGTGGTCACCAACGGACCCCTGTTCCGCCCCTGAGCGGCGACCGCCGGACCGCCATGGACGGCGGCATGCGGGCGTGACGCCGGCGCCGCGCATGGCCGGGCCGCGCCGGAGCGGCTTGTGCGCGCCCCGCGCTCGTGGCAATCCCCGGCCATGACAGCTGATCCGCGCCCCGCCTCCCGCCCCGGCGACCTCCCGCCGGTCATCACCTCCTTCGCCGGGCTCGCGCCGGGCTACGACGTCATCCTGTGCGATGTCTGGGGCGTGCTACACAACGGCGTCGCCGCCTTCGCGCCGGCGGCGGACGCGCTGCAGCGCGCCCGCGCCGCGGGGGCCACGGTGATCCTGGTCTCCAACGCGCCGCGACCGCGCGAGGGGGTGGCGCGCATCCTCGACGGGCTCGGCGTGCCGCGCACGGCCTACGACACCATCGTCACCTCCGGCATGGTGACGAACGCGCTGCTGGCGGAGCGGCCGGGGGTGCGGATGTGGCACCTCGGCCCGGAGCGCGACCTCGGCATCTATGACGGGCTCGACCTCAGCCTGACCGGGTTCGAGGCGGCCGAGCTGATCGTCTGCACCGGCCTGTTCGACGACACGGTGGAGACGCCGGACGACTACGCCGCCACGCTGAAGGAAGCGAAGGCGCGCGCGCTGCCCTTCATCTGCGCCAATCCCGACATCGTGGTCGAGCGCGGCGGCGACCTGATCTGGTGCGCCGGCGCCATCGCCGAGGCCTATGAGGCGCTGGGCGGCGAGGCGGTCTATTGCGGCAAGCCGCACCGGCCGATCTACGACACCGCCTTCGCCACCGCCCGCGCCCTGCGCGGCACCGAGACCGCATCCGGGCGCATCCTCGCCATTGGCGACGCGCTGCGCACCGATCTCGCCGGCGCCCTCGGGGCGGGCATCGACTGCCTGTTCGTCGGCGCCGGGATCCATGCCGGCGAGCTCGGGCTCGAGCACGGCGCCGAGGTCGACCCGAAGGCGCTGGCGCGGCTGCTGGCCGACGGGCCGGGCCTGCCGGTCGCCGTCACCACGCGGCTCGCCTGGTAGCGCGCGGGGTTAGTCCGGATTGACGCGGGCCGGCGGGCGCGCCAGTTATGCGCCATGGCGCGGGCCGGCGTGGCCCGCCTTTTGATGCCGCGTGCCCGCCTGTCGCCGAGATGATGCAGCCGATCCACCGTTCCCATCCGTTCCGCGTGCTGAGCGGCAGCGAGGCCCTGCCGGCCGAGCTCGCCCATCCCGTGGTCGCCATCGGCAATTTCGACGGCGTGCATCGCGGCCACCGGGCGGTGATCGGCACCGCGCTGGAGCAGGCCCGCTCGCTCGGACGGGCGGCGCTGGCGGTGACCTTCGAGCCGCATCCGCGCTCCTTCTTCCGGCCCGACGAGCCGGTGTTCCGCCTCACCCCGGCGCCGATGAAGCTGGCCCGGCTGGCCGAGACCGGGCTCGACGGCGCGGTGGTGCTGGGCTTCGACGCCGCGCTCGCGGCCAAGGACGCGGAGGCCTTCGTCGCCGACATACTGATCGGCCGGCTCGGCGTCGCCATGGTGGTCGCCGGCTACGACTTCCATTTCGGCAAGGGCCGCGGCGGCTCGCCGATCTTCCTGCGCGAGGCCGGGCGGCGCCACGGCTTCCCGGTCGAGATCGTGCCGCCGCTGCTGGACGAGGGGGCGCAGATCTCGTCGAGCGCGATCCGCGCCGCGCTGGAGCAGGGCCGGGTCGAGCAGGCGGCCGACATGCTGGGCGCGCCCTGGGCGGTCGAGGCCGAGGTGATCCACGGCGACAAGCGCGGGCGCGAGCTCGGCTACCCGACCCTCAACATGCGCCTCGACCCGGCGATCACGCTCGCCCACGGCATCTATGCGGTGACGGTCGAGATCGACGGCACGGTGCACAAGGGGGTGGCGAGCTTCGGCCGCCGGCCGACCTTCGACGACGGCGCGCCGCGGCTCGAGACCTTCGTGTTCGACTATGCCGGCGACCTCTATGGCCGGGTGCTGCGGGTCGCCTTCCACGCCTATCTGCGCCCGGAGCTGAAGTTCGACAGCATCGAGGCGCTGATCACGCAGATGGACGAGGACAGCGCCCGCGCCCGCGCCGCGCTGGGCTAGGGCTCGCCCGCGCACGGTGGTCGCCGAAGCGGGCTTGCAGCGTCGATCGTTGCCGGAGCCGCCGGTTCGACGCTCATTCCCCGATGATCCGGGCCGGCCGCACATAGTCGAAGCCGCCTTTGCCCGGCCAGGCCCGCCCGTCGGGATAGCGCAGTTCCGTTCCAGCGAGGTCCTTCTCGTCCACGAGGCGCATATTGACGCCCATCTGGCTGTTGCCGAACCGTGAGACGGCACTCGCGGTCAGGACGAAGTGCGTGGTCGAGCCGCAGGTCGGGCAGAAGTGGATTTCGGCGGCCGGGTCTTCCTTGTCTTCCCGGCTATATCCGTTCGTCACCCCTTCGACGCCGACCTCCGACGGGCTGAAATAGGCCCATCGGGCGCCCGATTTGCTGCAAAGGGTGCAGTTGCACGCGTTGATGAATGCGGGCGGCGCCGGAATATCGACGCGGACGCGGCCGCAGAGGCAGGAAAATGTCATCGTTTTCGATCCCGTCAGACGGCGCCTTGTTTCACAGTCGCCGCCGGCCTTCCACCACGCCCTGACCTCCGCGCCCCTTCCCCCACCCAGCACCGAACTCCCGCACCCCTCGCGGGGCCGGGCGGATGAGCACGGAGCGCCCTCCAGGAGGGCGCGCGGGGCGCCGGGGCGGAACGCTCCGGCGGTCGCCTGCACCGGGTGTGAAAAGGTGGTGCAAGCCTTTAGTCAACCGTCCGACGCGCCGCTCCCGGCGCCCCGCACGCGGTGTTTGAGGCTTGCTCCCTGCGGCCCCCGGAGGACTTACCGTTGCTATCCTCCGCTGTGGCACGGCGAACCGTTGCCGGCACGCCGCCCGGTGGACCGCGGTGATGCGGCCCGGGAACGCAAGGCTTGGGCCGCCACGGGGCGAGGGTGCGTTATCCCTTGCGCCATGGCCACCGCCCCCGTCCCGCGCGAGCCGGCCGCTCCGGTTGCGCCCCCTTGCCGGGACAGGTGCGGGCATTATCGCCCCGCCCCTGGGGGTGCGGATAAGTTTCTCTGGGAGGGGATGGGAGGCCGGAGCTGCGGCTGTCCGACTGGTAAGGGATCGGAGACGGCCCACGCCGGGCGAAGATGCGCGCTACAATCCCACCCGGCCTTCAACCTCGCCCGCCGCCGTGGGGCGACCCCGCTCCAGCGGGAAGAGGTGGGGGAAGGGGCAGGCCGGCCCGCTCCCGCGCCGCACCCCGGTGCCACCCCGGTGACGGGAGGGCACGCTGTGCGCCGGGGCCAGCGCGGAGCGGGTGGGCAGCGGCTGTCACTCGCGCCGCTCCCATGCCGTTCGCCTGACCCCTCCGCGCGCGCTCCGCCTTCCCGGTAGCGGCCTCCGCACTGCCCTTGCACCGCCTTGCGGCTGCGCTTAAACCGGGCGGCGAGTGAAGGAGCGCGCGATGACGAGCCGCAACAGCGACGGTCGTACCGACAAAGAGCCCGCCGGCGAGGCCGCGGCGCATGACTATTCGTCGACCCTGTTCCTGCCGCAGACGGAGTTCCCGATGCGCGCCGGCCTGCCGCAGCGCGAGCCGGAGCTGCTGAAGCGCTGGGAGCGGATCGACCTCTACGGCCGGCAGCGCCAGGCCGGCGCCGGCCGCCCGCGCTTCGTGCTGCATGACGGCCCGCCCTACGCCAACGGCAACATCCATATCGGCCACGCGCTCAACAAGATCCTCAAGGACGTGGTGGTGCGCTCGCAGGGCGCGCTCGGTCACGATTCCAACTACGTCCCGGGCTGGGACTGCCACGGCCTGCCGATCGAGTGGAAGATCGAGGAAGAGAACTACCGCAAGAAGGGCAAGGTGAAGCCCGACTTCGCCGACGCCGCCGCCATGGTCGCCTTCCGCCAGGAATGCCGCGCCTATGCCGAGCACTGGCTCGACGTGCAGCGCGAGGAGTTCAAGCGGCTCGGCGTCGAGGGCGACTGGGCCCATCCCTACGCCACCATGGCGTTCCCCGCCGAGGCGCAGATCGCCCGCGAGATCATGAAGTTCGCCGCCAACGGCCTGCTCTATCGCGGCTCCAAGCCGGTGATGTGGTCGGTGGTGGAGAACACCGCGCTCGCCGAGGCGGAGGTCGAGTATCACGACCACACCTCGACCACGATCTACGTCAAGTTCCCGGTCAAGGGCTACCGCAAGAGCGCGGCCACCGCCGGCGGCCTGCCCAAGGGGCTGGAGCCGGCCGACAAGGCCGACGACATCCACCTCTTCCCCTCCTATGAGGGCGCTTCGGTCGTCATCTGGACCACGACGCCCTGGACCATTCCGGGCAACCGCGCCATCGCCTTCTCGCCGGACGTCACCTATGCCGTCTACGAGGTGACCGAGGCGCCGGCCGACAACTGGGCCAAGGTGGGCGAGCACTTCATCCTCGCCGACAACCTCGCCGAGGAGGTGTTCAAGGCCGCGCGCGTGACCGGCCACGAGCGCCACAAAGAGGTCGACCCGACGCACCTCGTCTGCGCCCATCCGCTGGCGGGGGTGAAGGGCACCAAGGGCTATTTCGACTTCCCCGTGCCGGTGGTCGCCGGCGACTTCGTGACCGACGATACCGGCACCGGCTTCGTGCACATGGCGCCCGGCCACGGCGCCGACGACTTCAACCTCTACATCTCCGCCAAGCTCGGCGAGGTGCCGCACACGGTCGGCCCCGACGGCTACTACTACGACCACGTGCCGCTGTTCGGCGGCCACCGGGTGATGGACGACAAGGGCAAGGACGGCGACGCCAACGACGTCGTCATCAAGGCGCTGGCGGCGGCGGACAGGATCATCGCCCGCGGGCGGCTGAAGCACCAGTATCCGCACTCCTGGCGCTCCAAGGCGCCGATCATCTTCCGCAACACGCCGCAATGGTTCATCGCGATGGACAAGGACATCGCGGCGGCGGACGGCTCGACGACGGCCGGCGACACGCTGCGCGCGCGGGCGCTGGGCGGCATCGCCGGGGTCGAGTGGGTGCCCGAGACCGGGCGCAACCGCATCAACGGCATGATCGAGAACCGTCCCGACTGGGTGGTCTCGCGCCAGCGCGCCTGGGGCGTGCCGATCGCCGTGTTCGTGAAGGACAAGGGCGACGGCACGGTCGAGATCCTGCGCGACGACAAGGTGAACCGGCGCATCACCGAGGCCTTCGAGGCCGAGGGCGCCGACGCCTGGTACAAGGACGGCGCGGCGACCCGCTTCCTCGGCAACGAGTACAGCCCCGAGGAATGGCGCAAGGTCGACGACATCCTCGACGTCTGGTTCGATTCCGGCTCCACCCACGCCTTCACGCTGGAGGTGCGCGAGGACCTGAAGGTCGACCGCGCCTTCAATGGCGGGCCGGACCGGGTGATGTATCTCGAGGGCTCGGACCAGCATCGCGGCTGGTTCCACTCCTCGCTGCTGGAGAGCTGCGGCACCCGCGCGCGCCCGCCCTACGACGTGGTGCTCACCCACGGCTTCGTGCTCGACGAGCAGGGCCGCAAGATGTCGAAGTCGATCGGCAACGTGGTCGCCCCGCAGGAGGTGATCAAGGCTTCCGGCGCCGACATCCTGCGGCTGTGGGTGTGCGCCTCGGACTATTCGGACGACCTGCGCATCGGCCCGGAGATCCTGAAGACCACGGTCGAGACCTACCGCAAGCTGCGCAACACGCTGCGCTGGCTGCTGGGCTCGCTGCACCACTACCGCGAGGCCGAGCGCGTCGCCTATGCCGACATGCCGGCGCTGGAGCGCATGGTGCTGCACCGGCTCCACGAGCTCGACGGCGTGGTGCGCGAGGCCTATGCCGGCTTCGACTTCAAGCGGGTCAACGCGGCGCTGACCGCGTTCATGACCACGGAACTCTCCGCGTTCTATTTCGACGTGCGCAAGGACGCGCTCTACTGCGACCCGATCTCCTCGGTGACGCGCCATGCGTGCCTGACCGTGCTCGACGAGGTTTTCCAGCGGCTGGTGATCTGGCTGGCGCCGATCCTGCCCTTCACGGCGGAGGAGACGTGGCTCGCGCGCTTCCCCTCCGAGGAAGATTCGGTGCACCTCCAGACCTT
The DNA here is from genome assembly GCF_024752335.1 of Ancylobacter mangrovi. NCBI lineage: Bacteria > Pseudomonadati > Pseudomonadota > Alphaproteobacteria > Hyphomicrobiales > Xanthobacteraceae > Ancylobacter > Ancylobacter mangrovi. The sequence continues at coordinate 523,156 of NZ_JANTHY010000002.1, forward strand.
CCCGCAGACGCCGGCCAAGTGGCGCAACGACGCGCTCGCCGACGAGTGGCGCAAGATCCGCCAGGTGCGGCGCGTCGTGCTCGGCGCGCTGGAGGTGGAGCGGGCGGCCAAGCGCATCGGCTCCAGCCTCGAGGCGGCGCCGGCGATCCACGTCACCGACCCGGCGCTGTTCGCGGCGGTTAGCGCGGTGGACCTCGCCGAAGTGTGCATCACCTCCGACGCCCATCTGATGCCCGACGAGGGACCGGCGGACGCGTTCCGGCTCGACGAGGTGCCGGGCGTCGCGGTGGTGCCGGTGCGGGCGCAGGGGCGCAAATGCGCGCGCTCGTGGAAAATCTCGCCGCTGGTGGGCACCGACCCGGACTATCCCGACGTGACCCCGCGCGACGCCATGGCGCTTCGCGAGCTCGCCAGCGCCCGGCGCGCCGCCGAGTGAGCGGGCCCGCGCGCGCGGCGCCGTCCTCCGGCACGCCGGAGGCACGCGCGCGCCGGACCTCGATGACGCCGCACCGGAAGCCGCCCGCATGAAACTCCGCCTCGCCGGCCCCCGGACCCTCTACGGGGCGGGCTTCGCCCTCGCCGCCCTCGTCATCGACCAGGCCTCGAAGCTCGCCGTGCTGCACGGGGTCGACTTCGGCGATGCCGGCATCGTCCACGTCACGCCGTTCCTCGATTTTGTCGAGGCGTGGAACACCGGCATCAGCTACGGGCTGTTCGCCCAGGGCCCGCATGGCTGGTGGATTCTGGGCGGGGTGAAGGTGATCGCGGCGGTGCTGTTCTGGCTCTGGCTGGCGCGGGTCGACCGAAGGCTGGAGGCGGCGGCGCTGGGCCTGCTGATCGGCGGCGCGCTCGGCAACGCGATCGACCGCGGGCTCTACGGCGCGGTGTTCGACTTCGTGTCGCTGCACGCCTTCGGCTTCTACTGGTACATCTTCAACCTGTCGGACGTGGCGATTGTTGCCGGGGTCGGGCTGCTTCTGTATGACTCCGTGCGTGGCGGCGCCGCAAATTAGCCGCCCTGCCGTGTTAACCGCCCATCGTCCGGGCATGTGCGCGCTTCCGACCGTCTTCGCGCGCCGGCCCGGGAAGCCCGGCCCGACGCCGTGCCCTCAGGAGACGATCGGATGATGAAGCGACCCCTTTCGACGCGCGCCGCCCTTCTCGGCGGAGCTCTCGGCGTCGCCCTTGCCATGGCCGGCACACCGGCTTCCGCCCAGGAACAGAGCTTTACCGAGCAGCTCTTCACCAGCTTCGGCCTGGTGGCGCCGACGCCGCCGGAGATCGACTATCGCGAGCGCGCGCCGCTGGTGGTGCCCCCGGCCGACGACGTGCTGCCGCCCCCGCGCAACGCCAACGCGCTGTCGCAGAACCCGGCCTGGCCGAAGGACGTGGACGTGCAGCGGCGCAAGGCCGAACTCCAGGCGGCACGCACGCCGGTGAACTTCAGCGACCGCGACGCCACCCGCGCCCTCACCCCGGCCGAGGTCGCGCGCGGCACCAACCCGAACTCGACCTATCGCGGCGCGATGATGAAGAACAACGCCGAGCGCCCGGACTGGCTGAAGCCGACCGAGGGACTCGGCTTCCTCGGCTGGGACAAGAAGCAGAAGGAAAAGCCGATGGTGTTCCAGGGCGAGCCCGAGCGCACCTCGCTGACCGAGCCGCCGCCCGGCTTCCAGACCCCCGCGGAAGGCGCCGCCTATGGCGTGGTCGCCGAGCGCCCGGACGAAAAGGAATGGAAGCTGCCGAACTGGTTCGACCGGACGCAGAGCAACAACGACCGGCACTGAGCCCGCATGCGTGCCCGCTCGCGTGAGCCGGTTCGCGTGAGGTGGGTGGCCTGACGCGCGCGGCGGGTGTTTCCCGGCGCGGCAGGCCGCATCCGGCGGACGTGCCGCTGCAAGGATCGGCGGTTGACGGCCCGCCCTTTTCGAGGCCGGCGTGTCATCGGGTTGGCCGCCCCGGCTTGAGGTTTCCCGGGAAGAGGTTGCCCTGGCCAAACCGGCGATGGCTTTGCGAACCGGGACTCGCGGGGATCGCGATTTCGCAGGCCTGATGGCTTCCGGGATCGTGTCCCGGCTGGCGCCCGACGTCGCGGAATCAAGGGCGCGCGCGGCGCGCCTCACAGGGGAGTGATCCGGCGCGACATCGCGTGGCCATGATCTGTGGCAGACTTCGCGCGAGAGCTGCGTGCCGCTCGCGCCACGCGGCGGCGATCCGGCCGCCCCTTCGCGCGACGTTCCCCGCGCCGACCGACGCCCGTCTCGCGGGGCCCCGCTCCGCGCGACGTTCCGCCTTTCTGCACGACGCCCGGCCGCGACCGCTCCGGCCCGTGGGGCGCCCGTTTCAAGGCCCCTGCCGGCGCGATTCCCTCCGGCGCCGTCCGGGCTGCCGGGCGGCTTGCGTCATCCGAGGCCGATGCCGGCTATGGCTGAAGCCCGCCCGCGAGCCTATATCATGGCCTCGATACGGATATTGTGACCGGAATGCCATCTCGAACCCTGTCGACTGGAAAGCTGATGTCCGCCGTGATGCTGATCGCCGCGTCCCTCGCCTCGAACCGCGCCAGCGGCTCCGAAGCCGCCGAGTTCACCCTCGACAACGGCCTGCAGGTGGTGGTGGTGCCCGACCATCGCGCCCCGGTCGTCACCCACATGGTGTGGTACCGGGTGGGTTCGGCCGACGAGCAGCCCGGCAAGTCCGGCATCGCCCATTTCCTCGAGCACCTGATGTTCAAGGGCACGGCCGAGCATCCCGCCGGCGAGTTCTCGCAGGTGGTCGCCAAGCTCGGCGGCCAGGAGAACGCCTTCACCTCGCAGGACTACACCGCCTATTTCCAGCGCGTGGCCAAGGAGCATCTCGGCACGGTGATGGCCTTCGAGGCCGACCGCATGACCGGGCTCGTGCTCACCGACGAGGTGGTGCTGCCCGAGCGCGACGTGGTGCTGGAGGAGCGGCGCATGCGCACCGACAACGACCCGGCCGCGCAGCTCTCCGAGGCGGCGCAGGCGGCGATGTTCGTCAACCACCCCTATGCCCACCCGATCATCGGCTGGGAAGACGAGATCCAGAAGCTGAACCGCGAGGACGCGCTCGCCTTCTACAAGCGCTTCTACACGCCCAACAACGCCATCCTCGTGGTGGCGGGCGACGTCGAGCCGGACGAGGTGAAGAAGCTCGCCGAGGAGACCTACGGCAAGGTGCAGCCGCGCGCCCAGACCGCCGAGCGGGTGCGCCCGCAGGAGCCGCCCCCGCGCGCCGCGCGCCGCCTGACGCTGGCCGACCCGCGCGTGGGCCAGCCCAATCTCTCGCGCGCCTATCTCGTGCCCTCCTATCGCAACGACAAGCAGGAGAGCGTCGCGCTCGACGTGCTGGCGCAGGTGCTGGGCGGCGGCTCGACCGGCCGGCTCTACCGCACGCTGGTGGCCGAGAAGGGCCTCGCCGCCGGCGCCGGCTCCTGGTACCAGAGCACGGCGCTCGACGAGACGCGCTTCGCCATCTCCGCCTCGCCGCGTCCGGAAGTCACCATGGAGGCGCTGGAAGAGGCGCTCGAGGCGGTGATCGGCGACCTCGCCGCCAACGGCCCCGGCGCCGAGGAGCTGGAGCGCGCCAAGACCCGGCTGGTGGCCGAGGCGATCTACGCCCAGGACAACCAGGCGACGCTGGCGCGCATCTATGGCGCGGCGCTCGCCACCGGCTCGACCCCGGCCGACGTTTCGGGCTGGCCGGACATGGTGAAGACCGTGACCGCCGACGAGGTGCGCGACGTGGCGCGGCGCTACCTGCTGCCCGCGCGCTCGGTCACAACCGAGCTGCTGCCGGCCAAGCCGAACCCGACCGCCGCGACCCCCACCGCCGCGAAACCCGCTGCCGCGAGCCCCGGCACCGCAGGCGAGCCGGCGCCCGGCGCGAGCGACCCGGCCGCCGCCCCCGCGAACGGGAGCGGCGCCCCGGAGAAGCGTTCATGAACGTGGCCCGGCGCAGACCGTCTTCCGGCCCACCCCGCCGCGGCCCGATCCGCCCTCTCCTCCACCTCGCCGCCAGTGTGATCATGACCGTCGCCTTGCTCCCCGTCGCCCCCGCCCAGTCCGAGACCACGCGCATCCAGCGCGTCGTCAGCCCGGGCGGCATCGAAGCCTGGCTCGTCCACGACACCACGCTGCCGCTGGTGGCGATGGAGGTCGCTTTCATCGGCGGCGCCTCGCAGGACCCCGCGGACAAGCCGGGCGTGGCCAATCTCGCCGCCTCGCTGCTCGACGAGGGCGCGGGCGAGCTCGACGCGCAGGCGTTCCAGGACCGGATGGCGGAGAAGGCGATCGAGCTGCGCTTCGACGCCTCGCGCGACCAGGTCTCCGGCTCGCTGCGCACCCTCTCCGACAATGCCGGGGAGGCGTTCGAGCTGATGCGCCTCGCCGTCACCGAACCGCGCTTCGACGACGAGGCGGTGGAGCGCATCCGCCAGGGCCAGCTCGCCGCGCTGCGCCGGCGGCTGAACGACCCCTCGACGCTGGCGAGCCTGGGCTGGTCGGCCCGCGCCTTCCCGAACCACCCCTATGGCCGGCCGGTGATGGGTACGCTGGAGAGCGTGCCGACCATCTCGCGCGCCGACCTGAAGGGCTTCGTTGCGCACGACCTCGCCCGCGACAACCTCAAGATCGCGGTGGTGGGCGACATCACGGCCGAGGCCCTCGCCCCGGCGCTCGACGCCATGTTCGGCGCGCTGCCGGCGAAGGCCGAGCTCACCCCGGTGCCGGACGTGACCCCGCAGGGCCTCGGCACGGTGGTGGTCAAGGAGCTCGACGTGCCGCAGACCTCGATGGTGTTCGGCGGCATCGGCCTCAAGCGCAACGACCCGGACTTCATCCCCGCCTTCGTGCTCAACCACATGCTGGGCGGCTCGGCCTTCTCCTCGCGCCTGTTCCGCGAAGTGCGCGAGAAGCGCGGCCTCGCCTATTCGGTCTACAGCCACCTCGCCCCGCTCGACCATGCGGCGCTGATCCTGGGCGGCACCGCGACCAAGAACGAGCGCGCCGGCGAGACCATCGACATCATCAAGGGCGAGTGGCTGAAGCTGCTGGAGGAAGGCCCGACCGAGGAGGAGCTGGCGGACGCCAAGAGCTACCTCATCGGCTCCTTCGCGCTGCGCTTCGATTCCTCGACCAAGGTGGCCGCGCAGCTGCTGCAGATCCAGATCGACAATCTCGGCATCGACTATATCGACGTGCGCAACCAGCTCGTCGGCGCGGTCACGCTCGACGACATCAAGCGGGTGGCGGCGCGGTTCCGAAACGATCCGGCCTGGCTGTTCAGCGTGGTCGGCCGCCCGGCCGGCGTGAGCGCCGGCGACGGCGGCTGAGCGCGGGCGAGGCGACGGGAGGTCGGTGCGGACCTTGGCCGGGAACATGGACGAAGAGTTGGGCGATGCGCGCGGGAATGTTCCCAGCGCGCGATCGCCTGCTATAAGTGCCTCCGCATGAAGGCGGAGCTCGACAGAGCCGGCCGGGCGCGGATGGGGGAAGACCGCGCGACCGGGTCAGGCGGGGAGTATGCGTATGTGTGTTGAGAAGCTGCGGAACCGGGTCCCTGAAGCGAGGCCGGCGGTGCCGCGCGGGCGGCTGTTGCTGGCCGTTCCGGCGCTGGCGCTGCTGCTGGCGGGATGCGCCAACGGGATAGGCGGCGGCGGGGGCGATGTCGGCCCGGGCGGGACCGGCAATGCCGACCAGCAGGGCCTGTTCGGCTCCAGCATGCAGACGACGACGGTGCGGCCGGACGGCACCAGCACCGCGGCCGGGACGCCCGCCGCGGGCACGCCGGCCACCGGGACGCCCGCAGCGGGCGGCACCGCGGCCGTGGCGGCGACCACGCCCGGCGCCGGCGCGGACTCCGACTTCTCCTGCCCGCGGGTCGAGGTGCGCGGCGGCGCCGCCGCCTGGCAGGTGACCGAGCCCACCGACGGCGCGCTGCGCTACCAGGCGACGCTCGGCCAGTTCGCCCGCGACTGCCGCTTCACCACGCCCGACATGAACATGCGCATCGGCATCCAGGGCCGGGTGCTGCTCGGCGCCAAGGGCGGCCCGGGCAAGGTCGACGTGCCGATCCGCCTCGCCGTGGTCGAGGAAGGCCCGGTGCCGAAGTCGGTCTGGACCAAGTTCTACGCGGTGCCGGTCGAGATCGGCCAGAACGTGCTGCAGGTCGATTTCAGCATCCTCGCCGACGACGTGAACTTCCCGCGCCCCGACGCCGCGACGCTCGACCGCTACGTGGTCTATGTCGGCTTCGACCCCCAGGGGGCGAAGGAGGCCAAGCCCGCGCGGCCGCGCCAGACCACCACCCGGCCGAAGCCCGCGCGGCCCAAGCCCGCCGCGCCCAAGCCGGCGGCGAGCGCCGCGCCCGCGCCGGTGCAGAGCGCGCCCGCGCGCACCGCGCCCGCCGCGCCGACCCCGGCGGTCTCGGCGCCGAGCACCACCGCCCCGGCGAGCACCGCCCCGGCGGCCTCGAGCCCGGCCCCGGCGCAGGATAGCCAGAACCAGTGGATCGGCGCGCCCGCGCCCTCGACCGGCGGCTTCTCGCAGTAGCGCGCGCTCCGGCGGGCAAGGGGGACGGCGGGCGCACCGCCGTTCCCGATCCGCCGTCGATCGATCCAATTAGTCCGTACGGCCTGGGCCGGCGCTGTGTGCCTTGTCGTGCGGGCCGCCGGGCCTGCCTCAGCCCTCGTCGGCGTGGCCGCGGCGGATGCGGCGGACCACCGACCAGATCAGCAGCGCCACGAACGGCACGGCGAGCGCGGTGGCGATGCCGACATTGACGTGCAGCCCCGCCTCTTCCAGCGCCGGATGCACGCCCTCCAGCACATAGTGCACGAGGCTGACCACGTAGTAGGAGATGGCCGCCACCGACAGGCCCTCGACCGTCTGCTGGAGGCGAAGCTGCATGCGCGCGCGCCGGTTCATCGAGGACAGCAGGTCGCGGTTCTGCTGCTCCAGTTCGACATCGACCCGGGTGCGCAGCAGGTTGGCGGCGCTGGTGAGCTTGACCGACAGGTTCGCCTGGCGCTGCTCGATCGCCTGGCAGGTGCGCATGGCCGGCTGCAGCCGGCGCAGCAGGAACTGCTGCCAGGTCGGGTAGCCCGAGATCGGCCGCTCGCCGATGACCTGCAGCCGCTGGGTGACGATCTCCTCATAGGCGCGGGTGGCGCCGAAGCGGAACAGCGCCGCCGCCGCGTCCGCCTCGAGCTCGGCGGCGAGCGAGGTCAGCGCGCCGAGCAGGCGGTTATTGGCGACCAGGCCCTCGCTCTCGCGCATCTCGCGGGTGATGGCACCGAGCTCGTTCTCGATCTTGGCGACGGTGGGGGCGAGGCGCTGCGCCTCCGGCAGGCCGAGCAGCGCCAGCGTGCGGTAGGTCTCGATCTCCAGCACCCGCTGGATCAGCGCGCCCGAGGCATCCGGCGTCATGCCGCGGTCGCGCACCAGAATGCGCACGAAGCCGGACGGGTCGGGCTGGAAGTCGGTGGCGATCTCGGCGAAGCCGTCCTCGACGTCCGAGCGGGCGAGGCTGGAACGGTCGAACAGCCGGTCGAGCGCCAGCGAATCGGCGGTGTCGGTGACGAGCTGGAGGTCGACCGCCACCAGCAGCGGGCCGGGCTGGGGAAGCTGCGCCAGCGTGCCCACCAGCGCCCCCGAGGCGGGATGGAAGGGCAGGCCGCCGTCGATCAGGTCCTCGCTCGGCAGCTCCCAGGTATAGGTGGTGAACTCGGCGTGGCGCTCCCAGCGCAGGATGGCGCCGCCGAAGGCGACGCGGTGCTGCTTGGCCTCGCGCGCCGGGCCCGGCTGGCCTCGCGCCGCGCACAGGCCAGCGAAGGCGGCGCGGTCGGCGGCCGCCTGCTCGCGGTCGACCAGGAAGGCGACGTGCAGGATGCGCGCCGGCGTCGCCACCGGCAGGAAGGGGCGCGCATGCAGCTCGGCGAGCACCGGCGCGCGCAGCGGATGATCCTGGAACACCGCCGCGCCGGCGGGGCTGGTCTCGCTCCTCGGCGGCTTCGTCTCGACCACGCGTCCTGCTCCCTTTCGCGGGGCCGGCCCGCGCCGGCATCCCTTCTGCCCCACCACCGGATGCGCCCGGGCTCCGTGCCGGTGCGCCGCCGCCCGCTACCAATGCGGCGGAACCATGGGCGCCCCAGTCGGTTGCATGATGAGCAACGACTGGCAAGGGTCCCGGTCGCGCGAGGTTAAGCCGGAGGGACGGGGCGGGAAAACCGGCTCGTCATTTCCGGTGGGGCAAGTCTTTCCTGGCCTGTTGCGTATTCGCATCATGCGCGACAGGAAACAGGAGCGAATCAAATTTCGTTTGCCTTGGTCGTTGTGGCGGATGCATGAAGTTTATTGGTTGTTTTCGGGATTCGTGACATGAAGCGTGTGCGGTTTTGGACGTTGTGCCTGCTTGCGGCTTTCGCGGTCGCCCTCGGCGGCCCGGCCTACGCGAAGAGCAGCTCCAACGCCCCACGCGTTTATCTGCTGCGTGGTCTCGCGAACATCTTCTCCCTCGGCATGGATGACCTGACCGAGAAGCTGAAGGCGCGCGGCATCGACGCCAGCGTGCACTCCTATGTCGACTGGAAGACCCTCGCCGACCAGGCGATCGCCGAGGCGAAGGAGAACGGCTCGCGGCGCCGGCCCGCGCCGGTGATCATCATCGGCCATTCGCTGGGCGCCGACGCGGCGGTCTACATGGGCAACAAGGTGAGCGCGGCCGGCGTGCCGGTGCCGCTGGTGGTCACCTTCGACCCCGTCACCCCCACCGTCGCCTCGGCCAAGATCGGCAAGGTGGTGAACTATTATCAGGGCGGAGGCTCGGGCAAGCCGGTCTCCGGGCCGCGGGTCGACAATATCGACCTCACCGGCACGCCCTCGCTGAGCCACTTCACCATCGACAAGGCGGCCGACCTGCACGCCAAGGTCATCGCCATGATCGTGAAGAGCCCGCGCCAGGTGGCGCGCCGCCGGCCGCTGCCGAAGAACCCGCCCATGCCGACGCCCATGCCGACCGCCGAGACCGCCTCGGCCCCGCCGGTCCCCTCGGTCGCGGTGCCGGCGGTGCAGCGCACGCCGAACTGAGCGCCCGCAGGCTGCCGGACGTCGCGGATCTCGCCCGTCTTGCCGGCGATGGCGCCGGCAGCGTCGATCCCGCCTGACGCCTGACGACACCCCCCGTTCAGGCCGGCTGCACCGAGAACACCACGAAGGTGTGCATCACCCCGTCCTCGTCGCGCAGCGAGACATATTCGCCCGGCGCGAAGGCGTGGTCGCCGAAGCGGTAGCCGGCCTCGTCGTCCTCGCTCTCCCCCTGCTCGTAGTCGAACACCCAGGTCGCGCCATGGGCGCCGCCGGCGCGGCGCACAAGCCGGCCCTGCTCGGGCTCGTCATTGCCCCAGAAGCGGGTCACGGTGCAGCGCTCGCGCAGGTCCTTCCACGCCTCGAGGTCGATATGGCCGGCGGCGTCGAGCGGGGCGACGAACTCGTAGCCGTGCCGCGCGCTGCCGCCGGGAAATTCCTTCGAGCGGGCGAGATGAAGCCGGATGCGCTGCAGCGCGTCGGCGTCCGGTTGCACCGTGTCGTTCATGGGGCGTCTCCTCCTGTCCTTCGTTCCCGTGCGCGCCGGGCGGCAGCCCCGCCCGGCTCCGGGCACGCTTAAACCATAGCTGGCGCGCATCCTTGATCCGGCGCAAGAGCCCATCCCGAGCTGCCTTCGCGGCAGGCCTTCGGGCTTAAGGCGCCGGCTCGGCTCCGAAATCTTCCTGTTGGTCTGATTTTTTTACCATGGAAGGCGGCGGCGCTTTTCCCTAGAATGGGTCGAAAGCACACTGTGAACGCGCCGGAGGAAGCGCCATGTCCGGGCTCGTCATGCCGGAACCCAAGGCCGATCTCATCGCCCGCCGCGCCGAGATCATCGCCGCGCTGCGCACCATCGTGCCCGGCGAGGGCGTGATCGACAGCGAGACCGAGATGCGGCCGTTCGAGAGCGACGGCGTCACCGCCTACCGCCAGCTCCCGCTCGCCGTGGTGCTGCCCTCGACCACCGAACAGGTCTCGAAGGTGCTGGCTTATTGCAACGCGAACGGCATTCCCGTCGTGCCACGCGGGGCGGGCACCTCGCTCTCGGGCGGGGCGCTGCCGCTGGCGGACGGAATCCTGCTCGGCATGGGCAAGTTCAACCGCATCCTCGACATCGACTTCGCCAACCGCGCCGTGGTCGCCCAGCCGGGCGTGACCAATCTCGGCATCACCACCGCGGTCGCCCATGAGGGCTTCTATTACGCGCCCGACCCCTCCTCGCAGATCGCCTGCACCATCGGCGGCAATGTCGGGGAGAATTCGGGCGGCGTGCACTGCCTGAAATACGGGCTCACGACCAACAACGTGCTCGGCGTCGAGATGGTGCTGATCACCGGCGAGATCGTGCGCATCGGCGGCAAGCACCTCGATTCGGGCGGGCTCGACCTGCTCGGCATGGTGGTCGGCTCGGAGGGGCTGCTCGGCGTCGTCACCGAGGTGACGGTGCGCATCCTGAAGAAGCCGGAGACCGCGCGCGCGGTGCTGGTCGGCTTTCCCTCCTCCGAGGCGGCGGGGGCCTGCGTCGCCGCCATCATCGCGGCCGGCATCATCCCCGGCGGCATGGAGATGATGGACCGGATGATGATCCACGCCGCCGAGGCGTTCGTGAATGTCGGCTACCCGCTCGACGTCGAGGCGCTGCTGATCGTCGAGCTGGACGGGCCGGAGGCGGAGGTGAACCACCTGATCGAGCGGGTGGCCGAGATCGCCGGCACGCTCGGCTGCCTGACGCTGCGCGCCTCCACCAGCGAGGAGGAGCGGGTCGCCTTCTGGGCCGGGCGCAAGGCCGCCTTCCCGGCGGTGGGGCGCATCTCGCCGGACTATCTGTGCATGGACGGCACCATCCCGCGCAAGGCGCTGCCGCAGGTGCTCACCCGCATGGAGGAGATGTCCGAGAAGTACGGGCTCAAATGCGGCAACGTCTTCCACGCCGGCGACGGCAACCTGCACCCGCTGATCTGCTACGACGCCAACCAGCCGGGCGAACTGGAGAAGGCCGAGGCGTTCGGCGCCGATATCCTTCTGCTGTGCGTCGAGGTCGGCGGCGTGCTCACCGGCGAGCACGGGGTCGGGGTGGAGAAGCGCGACCTGATGCCCTCCATGTTCGACGAGACCGACCTCGCCCACCAGCAGCGGCTCAAATGCGTGTTCGACCCCGACGCGCTGCTCAACCCCGGCAAGGTGTTCCCGGTGCTGCACCGCTGCGCCGAGCTCGGGCGCATGCATGTCAGCGCCGGCAAGCTGCCCTTCCCGGACATTCCGAGGTTCTGAGCCCCGCCCGTGACCACGCTGCTCGCCCGCAACGCCACCGTGCTCGTCACCATGGACGGCACCCGCCGCGAGATCGCGGGCGGGGGGCTGTTCGCGCGCGACGGCATCATCGAGCAGGTGGGCCCGGGCGGGAGCCTGCCCGCGACCGCCGACGAGGTGATCGACCTCTCCGGCCATGTCGTGCTGCCGGGTCTCGTCAACGCCCACCATCATCTCGACCAGGTGCTCACCCGCGCCTTGCCGGTGGCGCAGGACATCAACCTGTTCCGCTGGCTCACCGCGCATTACCGGCTGTGGGCGGCGCGCACGCCCGAGGCCTCGCGCACCGCGACGCTGGTCGGCCTCGCCGAACTCGCCTTGTCGGGCTGCACCACCTGCTTCGACCACGCCTATGTGTTCCGCAACGGCTGCAGGGTCGACGACCAGATCGGCGCGGCGCGCGAGATCGGCCTGCGCTTCATGGTCTCGCGCGGCTCGATGTCGCTCGGGCAGTCCAAGGGCGGCCTGCCGCCGGACGACTGCGTCGAGGACGAGGACGACATCCTTAAGGACAGCGAACGCGTGATCGGCGCCTGGCACGACGCGTCGCCCGGCTCGATGCTGCAGATCGCGCTCGCCCCCTGCTCGCCCTTCTCGGTGACGCCGGGGCTGATGCGCGAGAGTGCGGCGCTGGCGCGGGCGAAGGGGGTGCGGCTCCACACCCATCTCGCCGAGACGATCGACGAGGAGCGCTTCACGCTGGAGCGCTTCGGCAAGCGGCCGGTCGCCTATATGGACGAGCTCGGCTGGCTCGGCGACGACGTCTGGTTCGCCCATGCCGTGCATGTGAACGATCACGAGATCGGCTGCTTCGCCGCCACCGGCGCGGGCGTGTGCCACTGCCCGTCCTCCAACATGCGGCTCGCCTCCGGCATCGCGCCGGTGATGAAGTATCGCCGCGCCGGGGTGAAGGTCGGCCTCGGCGTCGACGGCTCGGCCTCGAACGATGGCAACAACCTGCTGGGCGAGGCGCGCCAGGCGATGCTGCTGGCACGGCTGCAGATCGCGCTGCGCCCGCCCGAGGGGCCGGACACCACGCTCTCCACCGCCGACCCCTCGCGCGACCATGAATGGATGAGCGCCCGCCAGGCGCTGGAGCTCGCCACGCTCGGCGGCGCCGCGGTGCTGGGGCGCTCCGACATCGGCGCGCTGGAGCCCGGCCGATGCGCCGACTTCTTCGCGCTCCGGCTCGACGACGTCGCCTTCGCCGGCGGCCTTGCCGACCCGGTCGCCGCCGTCCTGTTCTGCACGCCGGGCCGCGCCGCCTTCACCGTGGTGCACGGACGCCCGGTGGTCGCGCATGGCGAGATCGTCACCATCGACCTGCCGGCCGTCGTCGCCGAGCACAACAGACATGCCGCGCGGCTCGCCGCGCTTGCGGAGTGATCGAGACATGACCGAGGCCAGTACCGGCGACCGCCTGTGCCCGCGCGACGAGGCCGACATCGTCGAGGCGGTGCGCTGGGCGGTGGCGCAGGCGCGCACGCTCGACGTCGCCGGCTCGCTCTCCAAGGCCGGGCTCGGCCGCCCGATCCAGACCGACCTGACGCTGGAGCTGAAAGGGCTGACCGGGGTCACGCTCTACGAGCCCGAGGAGCTGGTGCTGAGCGCGAAGGCCGGCACGCCGGTCGCCGAGATCGAGGCCACCATCGCCGCCTCCAGCCAGATGATGGCGTTCGAGCCGATGGATTACGGCCCGCTGTTCGGCCGCCCGGCCGGGCTCGGCACGCTCGGCGGGGTGATGGCCTGCAACCTCGCCGGGCCGCGCCGGCCGAGCGCGGGCGCGGCGCGCGACCATGCGCTGGGGCTGCGCGCCGTCTCCGGGCGCGGCGAGGCGTTCAAGGCCGGCGGGCGGGTGGTGAAGAACGTCACCGGCTACGATTTGCCGCGCGGGCTCGCCGGCTCGCACGGCACGCTCGCCGCCTTCACCGAGCTGACCATCAAGGTGCTGCCGCGGCCCGAGACGGTGGAGACGCTGCTCGTGCTCGGCCTCGACGCGGGCGCCGCCGCCGGCGCCATGAGCGCGGCCACCGGCTCCTATTACGACGTCTCCGGCGCCGCCCACCTGCCGGCCGAGGTCGCCGCGCGGGTCCCGGCCGTCGCCGGCAGCGGGCAGTCGGTCACCGCGCTGCGGCTGGAGGGCGTGCTGCCCTCGATCCTGCACCGGCGCGGCAAGCTGGAGGAGATGCTGCGCGCGAGCGGCACCCTCGCCCATCTCGAAGCCGCCGATTCGCGCGCCTTCTGGCAGGCGGTCCGCGACGTGGCGCCGTTCGCGCTGCCCGAGGGGAGCGACGCGGAGAGCGCGCCGGCGGTGTGGCGGGTCTCGGTGGCGCCGATGGCGGGGCCGGGCATCGGCGCGGCGCTGACGCAGGCGGGCGCGCGCTGCTTTTACGACTGGGCCGGCGGGCTGGTGTGGATCGAGATGCCGGACGGGACGCCGCACACCGCGCTGGTGCGCGGGGCGGTGGCGGCGGCGGGCGGCGGCCACGCCACGCTGGTGCGCGCGCCGCGCGCCACCCGCGCGGCCGAGGAGGTGTTCCAGCCGCTCGACCCGGTCACCGCCATGCTGGTGAAGCGGATGAAGGACGGTTTCGACCCGGGCCGGGTGCTGAGCCCCGGCCGCATGTATGCGGGGATGTGAGCGATGCAGACCAATTTCTCCCTGGCGCAGCTCGCCGATCCGCAGACCGCACGCTCCGAGCAGGTGCTGCGCGCCTGCGTGCATTGCGGCTTCTGCACCGCGACCTGCCCGACCTATGTGCTGCTGGGCGACGAGCTCGACAGCCCGCGCGGGCGCATCTACCTGATCAAGGACATGCTGGAGAACGACCGGCCGGCCACCGCCGAGGTCGCCAAGCATGTCGACCGCTGCCTCTCCTGCCTCTCCTGCATGACGACCTGCCCCTCGGGCGTGCACTACATGCACCTGATCGACCATGGGCGCGACCATGTGGAGAAGACCTATCAGCGCCCGCTCGCCGACCGGCTGGTGCGGGCGCTGCTGGCGCGCGTGCTGCCGAGCCGGCGGCTGTTCCGCCTGTCGCTGGCGGGGGCGATGCTGGCGCGGCCCTTCGCCGGGCTGATCGGCGCGCTGCCGGGGCTGAAGCCGGTCGAGGCGATGCTGAAGCTCGCCCCGGCGCGGCCCGCCACCCGCTCGCCGAGCGAGGGCGAGCGGCGCTTTCCCGCCATCGGTCCGCGCCGCGCGCGCGTCGCCCTGCTCGACGGCTGCGCCCAGCCGGTGCTGCGCCCGGCGATCGACGAGGCGGCGATCCGCCTGCTCACCCGCATGGGAGTGGAGATCGTGCGCCCGGTCGGCGGCGGCTGCTGCGGCTCGCTGACCCACCATATGGGGAAGGAGGAGCTGGCGCTCGCCAATGCCCGCGCCAATGTCGACGCCTGGAGCCGCGAGATCGAGGGCGAGGGGCTCGACGCCATCATCATCACCACCTCGGGCTGCGGCACCACCATCAAGGATTACGGCCACATGCTGCGCACCGACCCGGCCTATGCCGAGCGGGCGGCCAAGGTGTCGGCGCTGGCCAAGGACGTCAGCGAGTTCCTCGCCGAGCGCGAGCTGCCGGTGCCGGTGATCGATGCCGGCATCCGCGTCGCCTATCACTCGGCCTGCTCGCTGCAGCACGGCCAGAAGGTGCGCACCGCGCCGAAGAACCTGCTGGCGAAGGTCGGCTTCACCGTGCTGGAGCCGGCGGAGGGGCATCTGTGCTGCGGCTCGGCCGGCACCTACAACATCCTGCAGCCGGAGATCGCCGGGCGGCTGAAGGAGCGCAAGGTCGCCAATATCGAGCGCACCAGGCCGCAGATCATCGCCGCCGGCAATATCGGCTGCATGACGCAGATCGGCGGCGGCACGGCGATCCCCGTGGTGCACACGGTGGAACTCATCGACTGGGCGACCGGAGGGCCGGCGCCGGCGGGGCTTGACGCCATGCCCTCGGCGGCCTGACACAGGGCGCACGATTCCCGCGCGCCCGCGCGGTTCCTCTGCGCTCTGATCCCGGCAGGTTTAGATGACACGCCCGCGCCTTCTCGTCCTGTCGCTCGGCGGCACCATCACCATGACCGCGGCGGACCCCGCCGCCGGGGCGGGGATCACGCCCACGCTCGGCGCGGCCGACCTCGTCGCCGCCGTGCCGGGGCTCGGCGAGGTGGCGCAGATCGAGGCGCGCTCGCCGCAGCGCCTGCCCAGCGCCTCGCTCGGGCTCGACCATGTGGTGGGGGTGGCGCAGGAGATCCGCGCCGGCTTCGCGCAGGGCTTCGACGGCGCCATCGTGATCCAGGGCACCGACACGCTGGAGGAGACCGCCTTCGCGCTCGACCTGCTGCTGCGCGAGGAGCAGCCGGTGGTGGTGACTGGCGCCATGCGGGGCGCGCAGGCGCCCGGCGCCGAGGGGCCGGCGAACCTGCTGGCCGCCGCCATCGTCGCGACGAGCACGGAGGCGCGCGGGCTCGGCGCGCTGGCGGTGCTGAACGACGAGATCCACGCCGCGCGGCTGGTGCGCAAGGCGCATTCGGCGCTCGCCAGCGCCTTCGTCTCCGACAATGGCGGGCCGCTGGGCGTGGTGGCGGAGGGCCGGGCGCGCCTTCTCACCCGCGTCGGCCGGATCGACCTGCCGGCCTTTGCGCCGGCCGCAGCGCTGCCGCCGGTGGCGCTGCTCAAGATGGCGATGGGCGATGATGGGCGGCTGCTGCGCGCCGTGCCGGAGCTCGGCTATGCCGGGCTCGTCCTCGAGGGGATGGGCGCGGGCCATGTGCCGGCCGACCTGGCGGAGGACGTTGGCGCCATCGCCGCCGCGCTGCCGGTGGTGCTGGCGAGCCGGACGCTGGCCGGGCCGGTGTTCGAGCGCACCTATGGCTATGCCGGGTCAGAGATCGACCTGATCGCGCGCGGGCTCGTTCCCGCCGGCTTCCTCACCGGCCCGAAGGCGCGGCTGCTGCTGACGCTGGCGCTGGCCTCGGGATGGGACGCGGCGGCGATCCGCGCCGCGTTCGCCGCCTACGGGTGAACGAGATAGAGGCGCCGGCCGGAGGGGCTGGGGAAGCGGGCGTGCTCTGGACACGTCGCCGCCTCGACCCGGGCCGCACCTCCGGCCGGCGCATCCGGCCGATCGCGTTGCCGCCGTGCCGGATGGTCCGTACGCAACTCAGGCGGAGCGCCGGAGTTCCCCGATCGCGGCCGATGCGTCGCCCTGGCGGGCGATCAGATCGGCGAGGTTCGGCGTCTCGGCGAAGGCGCCGGTCGGGCTGACCAGGCCGCGCGCGCCATCAAGCGCGCCCGGGGCGAGCTCGAGCGCGAGGAAGCGCGAACGGTCGAAGGCGCCGGGCAGCCACAGCCCGCCGGTCGGCGCGGTCGAGAAGCCGAAGCGCGCATAATAGGGCGCGTCGCCCACCAGCAGGATCGCGCCATGGCCGCACCGGGCGGCCTCGCAGATCGCCGTGTTCATCAGCGCGGCGCCCAGCCCCCGGGCGCGGAACCACGGGTGCACGGCGAGCGGGCCGAGCAGCAGCGCGGGACGCTCCGGGCCGGCGGCGACGTGCCACAGGCGCAGCGTGCCGACCACGCGGCCATCCGCGCCATGGGCGGCGAAGGCGAGCCCTTCCGCCGGCAGACGCCCCTCGCGCAGGCGCTCGGAGGTCTTGGCGAGGCGCGCGGCGCGGCCGAAGGCGAGGTCGAGCAGCGCCTCGCGCTGGGCGACGTCCTGCGGGCGCTCCAGCGAGATGGCGGGCGCGGGGCCGGCGAAGTCCGGCACGGCGACCGGGGCGGCGGGGAGGAGATCGGCGACGTGTTCCAAGGTGGCCTCCAAAACCCGGATCGGCCGGGAAAAAGAGGTGGAAGGGAATTGTGAAGGCAGGGTGCGGCGGCCGGCGGCCTCCCGTTCCCCGCCGCCGGTCGCCCGGCCGCGGGGGAGGAAGGAGCCGGCGTGCGGCCGGCTCAGATCACGTAGGATCGCAGCGGGTCGAAGCCGTTGAAGGCCACCGCCGAATAGGTGGTGGTGTAGGCGCCGGTGGCCTCGATCAGCACCTTGTCGCCGATCGCGAGCGACACCGGCAGCATCACCGGGGTCTTCTCGTACAGCACGTCGGCCGAATCGCAGGTCGGGCCGGCGAGCACGCAGGGCTCCACGGCATCGCCGTCATGGGAGGTGCGGATCGGGTAGCGGATCGCCTCTTCCATCGTCTCGGCGAGACCGCCGAACTTGCCGATGTCGAGATAGACCCAGCGCACCTCGTCCTCGGCCGACTTCTTCGAGATCAGCACCACCTCGGCCTCGATCATGCCGGCCGCGCCGACCATGCCGCGGCCCGGCTCGATGATGGTCTGCGGGATGGCGTTGCCGAAATGCCGCGAGAGCGCGCGGAAGATGGCTTCGCCATAGGCCTCGGCCGCCGGCACGTCCTGCAGGTACCTGGCCGGGAAGCCGCCGCCGAGATTGACCAGCGACAGGTGGATGCCCCGATCGGCGCAGGCGCGGAAGATCGCGGAGGCGGAGGCGAGCGCGGAGTCCCACGCCTCGACGTTCTTCTGCTGCGAGCCGACGTGGAAGGAGACGCCATAGGCGACGAGGCCCTGACGGTGGGCATGCTCGAGCACGTCGACCGCCATCTCCGGCACGCAGCCGAACTTGCGCGACAGCGGCCATTCGGCGCCGGCGCCGTCGCACAGGATGCGGCAGAACACCTTCGCGCCGGCGGCGGCGCGGGCCACCTTCTCGACCTCTTCCTCGCAGTCGACCGCGAACAGGCGCACGCCGAGCTGGAAGGCGCGCGCGATGTCGCGCTCCTTCTTGATGGTGTTGCCGAAGGAGATGCGGTCCGCCGTGGCGCCGGCCGCGAGCACCATCTGGATCTCGGGCACCGAGGCGCAGTCGAAGGAGGAGCCGAGCTCGGCGAGCAGGGTGAGCACCTCCGGCGCCGGGTTCGCCTTCACCGCGTAGAAGACGCGCGTGTCCGGCAGCGCCCGGGCGAAGGCGTTGTAATTGGCGCGCACCACGTCGAGATCGACGACGACGCACGGGCCGTCCTCACGTCGGTTGCGCAGAAACTCGCGAATACGGTCGGTCATGGCGCTCTCCCATCGACCAGAAGCTTCGGACCCAGGTGATGCGAACACGCGATGCGAACACTCGCCCGCGGCGCTAATGCGCCGCGCCGATGGCGAAAATCCGCATCCGTTCGCCGGCCGCACGGCATTTTGCCGCAAGGCCGTCTGCAGGAGCCGTGGCACGGACAGGTTCGCGAGCGCCTGTGGAGAACGCTCTCGGCCGATCGGTGCCTTCGCTTGGTACGGGAGGACCCGACCGCACGCCCGGCAAGAAGTAGTGCCTCTTTAGTGTCGCCGACCTTTGGAGGGCCGACCGAGACCAAAAAAGCCCGCTACGTCGTTGCTTCAAGCCACGTTCCCCGCTGAGAGCGGAGTGCGCCGGTTTCGCCTCCGGCTACCGATCTTCCTGGCGACTTTCCGGCCTCTTGTCCGGACTTCCGCCGATCGGCACGCGACCACAGGCACGTGCGAAATTGGGCGAGACGCGATGTAGGGACATTCGCCGTCACATGCAAGCGGATCGTGGGATTTTTTATCTTACACGCCCGATTTCCGGGCCGGCGGCGGCGCGCACGGCACAATGAGCCGGCAAAGCGCATGCCTGCTGGTTTCCCGGCACCGTCATAGCCGGCAACCGGGTGGAAATCAGGAGGTCTTGGAGAGGCCGCCCGCGCGGCCGGAATCAGCCCTCGACGAAGGGCTCGATGCTCTTCGCCTTCATGACGAAGCGGTAGATGCCGTAGAGCGCCAGCAGGCCGAACACGGCCTCGAAGCCGACCTCCCACTCCCAGCTCGCCTCGAACAGCGCCGCGACCGCCCAGCCGGCGGCGAGGCCCGCGCCGATCAGTTCGGCGCCGAGCAGGATGGCGGCACTCACCACCGTGCTCAGATGGTCCCAGCGGATGCGTCGGCCCGTGCTCATCGTCTCAATCCGTCTTATTCGGCGCGGCGCAACCTGCTATGTCGCGCCGCGCGGGTCAAGCCGCACGGTTCGCAGGCAGGCAGGGACGGTCCATGGCAGATCACCTTCACGAAAGCGTTCGCGCCGGACGCGGCATCGTCGCCGCCCCGCATCATCTGGCGGTCGAGGCCGGGCGCGCGGTGCTGGAGGAGGGCGGCAATGCTCTCGAGGCGACGCTCGCCGCCGCCGCCGCGATCGCCGTGGTCTACCCGCACATGACCCAGATCGGCGGCGACGGCTTCTGGCTGATCCGCGACCCGAAGGGCCGGGTCGGCTACATCGAGGCCACCGGCTATGCCGGGGCGAAGGCGACGCAGGCCTTCTACCGCGACCGCGGCCACGACGTCATTCCCCCGCGCGGGCCGCTCGCCGCGCTGACCGTGCCGGGCCAGATCGGCGGCTGGCAGCTCGCGCTGGAGACCGCCGCCGCGCTCGGCGGGCGGATGCCGATGCGCCGGCTGCTGGAAGCGGCGATCGGCCACGCCCGCGCCGGCGTGCCGGTCTCGGCCTCGCAGCACCGGCTGACGCAGGAAAAGCGCGCCGAGCTCGCCCCGGTGCCGGGCTTCGCCGAAACCTTCCTCGACGCCGAGGGCAAGGTGCCCGAGCCCGGCGCGCGGCTTCGCTTCGAGCGGCTCGCCGACACGCTGGAACATCTCGGCCGCGCCGGGTTCGACGATTATTACCGCGGCGATGTCGGGCGCGAGATCGCCGCCGACCTCGAGCGCGCCGGCAGCCCGGTGACGCGCGAGGACCTCACCGCCTATCGCGCGCTGCGGCGCGAGCCGCTGAAGCTGAAGCTCGCCAATATGGAGCTGTGGGCCTCGCCCCCGCCGACCCAGGGGCTGGCGACGCTGATCATCCTCGGCGTGTTCGAGCGCCTCGGCGTCGCCGCGCCGGAGGGCTTCGCGCATCTGCACGGGCTGATCGAGGCCACCAAGCGCGCCTTCCTGATCCGCGACCGGGTGGTGACCGATTTCGACCACCTCACCCGCGACCCGGCCGCCTTCCTCACTCCGGCGGCGCTGGCGCGCGAGGCGGCGGCGATCGAGCCGCGCCAGGCCGCGCCCTGGCCGCATCCCGCCCGGCGCGGCGACACGGTCTGGCTCGGCGCCACCGACCAGAGCGGCATCACCGTCTCCTACATCCAGTCGATCTACTGGGAGTTCGGCGCCGGGCTGGTGCTGCCGGCGACCGGGGTGCTGATGCAGAACCGCGGCACCTCCTTCTCGCTCGACCCGCGCGCGCGCAACCCGCTGATGCCGGGCCGGCGCCCGTTCCACACCCTCAATCCCGGCATGGCGCAGCTCGCCGACGGGCGCGTCGTCGCCTATGGCACGATGGGCGGCGAGGGCCAGCCGCAGACCAATGCGGCGGTGGTGAGCCGCTACGCCATGTTCGGCGTGCCGCTGGGCGAGGCGGTGGCGCGCCCGCGCTGGGTGCTGGGCCGCACCTGGGGCTCCGACCTCGTCAACCTGCGGGTGGAAGGGGCGATCGACAGCGCGGTGGCCGAGGCGCTGGAGCGCGCCGGCCACGACGTCGAGGTGCTGCCCGACGCCTATTCGGACATGATGGGCCACGCCGGTGCGGTGGTGCTGCATCCCGAGGGGGCGGGGGTGGAGGGCACCCACGACCCGCGCGCCGATGGCGGGGCGGCCGGGGTCTGAGCCGCTTCACGGAACGGTCACATCAACATGCGACAGGCGCGGCGATGGAAACGATTCTGACCAATGCCCGCCTCGTCGTGACCGACCGCGTCGTCGAGGGCACGCTGGTGCACGAGGACGGCGTGATCCGCGCGCTCGACGAGGGCCGCTCGCAGCTTCCGGCGGCGGTCGACTGCGAGGGCGCCTTCATCGCCCCCGGCCTGATCGACCTGCACACCGACGCGCTGGAAGGCCATTTCGTGCCGCGCCCGAAGGTGATCTGGCCGGATGCGCGCGCCGCCGCCCTCGCCCATGACGCGCAGATGGCGGCCTCGGGCATCACCACGGTCTACGACGCGATCTGCGCCGGCGCCTTCGACCAGGCCAAGGCCGACCGGCGCGCGCTCTACGAGGTGATGCTGGAGACGGTGCACCAGGGCGGGGCGCGCGGCATGTTCCGGGTCGACCACCGCCTGCACCTGCGCTGCGAATTGACCGACCCGAACCTGCCGGAGCTGGTCGAGATCGCCCATGACCGGGCGGCGGTGCACCTCGCCTCGCTGATGGACCACACGCCCGGCACGCGGCAATGGCGCAATGTCGAGCATCTCAAGGTCTACCTCACCGGCATCGGCAAGGGCGGCGACGACATCGACCGCGAGGTGGCCTGGCGCATCGAGCGCGCGCGCGACGCGGTGGCGGGCAACCATGCGCGCATGGTCGCCGCCTTCGCCGGCTCGGGCATCGTGCTGGCGAGCCACGACGACACCACGCCCTCCCATGTCGAGGAGGCGGTGGCGGCGGGCTGCACCATCTCCGAATTCCCGACCACCATCGACGCCGCGCGTGCGGCGCGCGGCGCGGGCCTCGCCACCATCGGCGGCGCGCCCAACGTGGTGCGCGGCGGCTCTCATTCGGGCGGGGCGTCGATGCGCGAGCTGGCGGGCGAAGGACTGCTCGACGCCCTCGCCTCGGACTACGTGCCCGCAAGCCTGCTGCAGGCGGCGCTGGCGCTGACCCGGCCGGCCGGCGCGGACGGGCAGGCGGAACCGGATGCGGCTACTGAACCCGACGCGCCCGCCGCACTCGATCTTCCCGCCGCGCTGGCGCTGGTGAGCGCGGTGCCGGCGCGCCTCGCCGGGCTCGACGACCGCGGGCGGCTGGAGAAGGGGCTGCGGGCCGACCTCGTCGCCTTCCGCCTCGTCGACGACACCCCGCTGGTGCGCGAGGTCACGCGCGGCGGCCGGCGCGTGTTCTGATACCGTGCGTGCCTCCAACCCGTGCGTGTCCTGATTCCATGAACCAGCCCCGCTATGCCGTCTATTACGCCCCGCCGGCGCAGAGTCCGCTCTGGCGCTTCGGCTCCAGCGTGCTCGGCTACGACGCCGAGACCGGCGAGGAGTGCGCCCTTCCGGCGCTGCGCCGCTTCGACGCCGAGCGCTGGCGCGAGATCACCAGCGAGCCGCGCCGCTACGGCTTCCACGGCACGCTGAAGGCGCCGTTCCGCCTCGCCGACGGCCGCAGCGAGTCCGAACTGGAGGCCGCCTGTACCCGCTTCGCCGCCGCGCGCGCGCCCTTCGCCTGCACCGGCATCCAGCTCGCCGTGCTCGGCCGGTTCCTGGCGCTCAGGACAGTGACGCCCTGCGCCGCGCTCGACCGGCTCGCCGCCGGCGCGGTGACCGCCTTCGACGATTTCCGCGCGCCGATGAGCGAGGCCGAGCGCGAGAAGCGCCTGCGCGCGCCGCTCACCCCGCGCCAGCAGGACCAGCTCGCGCGCTGGGGCTACCCCTATGTGCTGGACGATTTCCGCTTCCACATGACGCTGACCGGCGGACTGGACGAGGAGGAGCGGGGCCTCGCCGAGGCCGAGCTCGCCGCCCATCTCGCCGGCAGCGGCGCCGACGGGCCGCTGATCGTCAGCGAGGTCGCGCTCTACAAGCAGGAGAACGGCCCGTTCCGGCTGATCGGGCGCTACCCGTTCGGGAGCTGACCGGCGGAGGACGAGGCATGACGGGGCCTGAGACGACGGAGCCGCGAACAACGAAGCCCCGGAAGACCCGGCTCGGCGTCGAGCCGCTGGTCGACCCGAGCGCTGAGCTGCGCCGATGCACGCTCGGGCGCTACACCGAGATCGGCCCGCGCACGCGGCTGCTCGAGGTCGAACTCGGCGATTATTCCTACGTGGTCAATGATTGCGACATCGCCCATGCGCGCATCGGCAAGTTCGCCTCGATCGCGGCGATGACCCGGATCAACCCCGGCAACCACCCGATGGAGCGGGCGAGCCAGGCCCATTTCACCTATCGCGCCGGCGACTATTTCGAGGACGCGCAGGACGAGCCCGGCTTCTTCGAGCGGCGGCGCGCGCAGCCGGTGACGATCGGCCACGACGTGTGGATCGGCCACGGCGCCATCGTGCTGCCCGGCCGCAGCGTCGGCGACGGCGCGGTGATCGCGGCGGGCGCCGTGGTGACGAAGGACGTCGCGCCCTATGCCGTGGTGGCGGGCGTGCCGGCGCGGGTGGTGCGCCAGCGCTTCGCGCCGGAGATCGCCGCGCGCCTGCAGGCGCTCGCTTGATGGGACTGGGAACACGCGCGCCTGCACGCCGCGCTGGAGGATTTCCGCACGCTGGAGATCGAGGCCTTCCTCGCGCGGCACGGCGGCTGAAGCGCGCGGCGTCCCACCGGCGCGGGCGGTTCGCGGCGCGGTCACGCCCGCGTGTCGGCACGGCGCCGGCGGCGTCTCGACCCTTGCGCCGGCCCGAGCCCGCCGCTACGGCTTGGGCGCGAGACCGAGGAGAGCCGCATGGCGGGAACTGCGATCGAGGTGGACGAGCTGCTGGCGCGGCGGAGGCTGCGGCGCAAGCTGGTCTTCTGGCGCGTGCTCGCCCTGCTGATCCTGCTCACCGCCGGATTCGGCGCGTTCTTCTGGCTCAGCAACGGCGCCTTCCTGCCGCGCAACGCGCCGCATGTGGCGCGGGTGAAGATCGGCGGGCTGATCCGCAACGAGCGCGAGCGCACCAAGCTGCTGGAGGCCATCGGCCGTTCGGGCGCGCGGGCGGTGATCCTTTCCATCGACAGCCCCGGCGGCACGGTGGTCGGCTCGGCCGCGCTCTATGACGAGTTGCGCGCGCTGGCGAAGAAGAAGCCCGTCGTCGCGGTGGTCGAAGGCATGGCGGCCTCGGGCGCCTATATCGCGGCGATGGGTGCCGACCACATCGTCGCCCCGCGCAACGCGCTGGTGGGCTCGATCGGCGTCATCTTCCAGTTTCCCAACTTCTCCGAGCTGATGAAGACGGTCGGCGTCTCCTATGAGGAGATCAAGTCGAGCCCGCTCAAGGCGGCGCCGAACATGTTCGATCCGCCCACCGAGGAGGCGCGCGCGGCGATCCGCTCGCTGGTGGAGGACAGCTATGGCTGGTTCAAGGATCTGGTCTCGCAGCGCCGGCTGATCACCGGCGACAAGCTGGCCGAGGCGTCGGACGGGCGGGTGTTCACCGGCCACCAGGCGCTGCCGCTGCGGCTGATCGACGAGATCGGGGACGAGGATACCGCGCGCGACTGGCTGGAGCGCGAGCGCGGCGTGCCGAAGAGCCTGCCGGTGCGCGACTGGCACACCGAGCGCGCCGGCGACGAGTTCGGCTGGCTGTCGGGTATCGCGATCCACCTCATGTCCCTGATCGGGCTGGGAGACTTCGCTCATGCGATTATTGACCCGACGGGCGGGGTCGCGGCACAGGCGCGCCTTGACGGTCTGTTGGCCCTCTGGCACCCTCGCTGAGGCTAGACGGGCCAAGAGCTTCCAAAATATGATCTTTTCTGGTTTTCCGACAAGCCGGACAAAAAAAGGGGCGGGGCGTCGATGATCAAGTCCGAGCTTGTTCAGCGTATTGCGGAAGCCAATCCGCATCTATACCAGCGCGATGTCGAAAACATCGTCAATGCGATACTCGACGAGATCGTCTCGGCGCTGGCGCGTGGCGACCGGGTCGAGCTGCGCGGCTTCGGCGCCTTCTCGGTGAAGGCGCGCCCGGCCCGCACCGGCCGCAACCCGCGCACCGGCGCGCATGTGGCTGTCGACGGCAAGGCGGTGCCCTATTTCAAGACGGGCAAGGAAATGCGCGAACGCCTGAACGACGGCGTCGACCTCGAATGATGCAAGCGGGCGGCGCGCACGCCGGGCCGCCATCGAAACGAACCGAACTGCCGAGGAGCCCCGCGTGCTGCGCCGGATCGTCCTGACCCTCATCCTGGTTCCCGTCTCCGTGGCGGTGATCCTGCTCGCCGTCGCCAACCGCCACGCGGTGCCGCTGATGCTCGACCCGTTCGCCGGCGCGTCCGGCATGAACGTCGAGCTGCCGCTGTTCCTGGTGGTATTCGCGGCGCTGATCCTCGGCGTCGTGCTGGGCGGCGTCAGCGTATGGCTGACCCAGGGCCGCTACCGCCGCGACGCCCGCCGCAACCGGCGCGAGGCGCAGCGCGCCAATGTCGAGGCCGACGCGCTGCGCGGCGCCCTCGCCGCGCGCACCGCGCCGGCCGGAACCTCTTCCGCGGCCAAGCCGGCCAGCCTGTCGCTCGCCTCCAGCCCGCAGACCCCGGCCCTCGCCGACCGCCGCAGCGCGGCCTGAGCGGGCCGCGAGACCGGCGATGACACGCCCCGCGCGGCGCCGCACGTTGCTCCCCATATGGCGGCCGCGATGAGCGAGCTGCGCTTCGTGACCGCCGGCGAGATCGCCGGGCTGCTCACCTTCCCCGCCCTGATCGACGCGCTCGACGCCGCCTTCCGCCGGCGGATCGAGGTGCCGGTGCGCCACCACCACGCGATCGAGCGGCCCGAGGGCGAGGCGACGCTGCTGCTGATGCCGGCCTGGACCGCCGAGGGGACCGAGGACGACGTGCTCGGCACCAAGCTGGTCACCGTGTTTCCGGCCAATGGCGCGCGCGGGCTCGACAGCGTCACCGGCCTGTTCATCCTCAACTCGGCGGCGACCGGCTTTCCTCTGGCGGTGATGGACGGGCGCGCGCTCACCCTGTGGCGCACCGCGGCAGCCTCGGCGCTCGCCGCGCGCTACCTCGCGCGCCCGGATGCGAACCGGCTCGCGGTGATCGGCGCCGGGGCGCTGGCGCCTTATCTCGCCCGCGCCCATGCCAGCGTGCGGCCGATCCGCTCGATCGCGGTGTGGAACCGCACCCATCAGAAGGCCGAGGCGATGGCGGCTGCGCTGCGCGCCGACGGCTTCGAGGCCGAGGCGGTGAGCGAGCGCGGCGCGGCGATCGGCGGGGCGGACATCGTCGCCTCGGCGACGCTCTCGCCGCAGCCGCTGGTCGAGGGGCGCTTCCTCGTGCCCGGCCAGCATGTCGACCTCGTCGGCGGCTTCACCCCGACCATGCGCGAGGCCGACGACGAGGCGGTCCGCCGCGCGCGGGTCTATGTCGACACCCGCGCCGGGGCGATGAAGGAGGCGGGCGACATCGTGATCCCGCTGGCGAGCGGCCTGCTGCGCCGCGAAGGCCCGGGCGGGGTCGAGGGCGACCTGTTCGAGCTCGCCGCCGGCACCGCGCCGGGGCGCGGCTCGGCGAGCGAGATCACCCTGTTCAAGTCGGTCGGCACCGCGATCGAGGACCTCGCCGCCGCCGAGCTGGTGTGGAAGGCGCTGAAGACGACCTGACCGCCGGCGGTGCCGCTCGCCCTCAGGGAGAGGCAGTTTCGGCAATCGTGAAGAGCCGAGACCGGCGACCCGGTCCGCTCGCCCTCGCGGGGGAGAACGCCGTCAGTGGCCCGGGCGGCCGGCGGTGCGCTCGCGGGCGGCGTCGAGACGCTCGATGATCGCCTTGGCGACCAGCGTCACCAGCGCCACGCCGGTGAGGATGGTGGCGACCGCGAAGGCGGCGACCGCGTTGTTGTCCTGGTAGAGCAGCTCGATCTGCAGCGGCAGCGTGTTGGTCTGGCCGCGGATGTTGCCGGAGACGATCGACACCGCGCCGAACTCGCCCATGACGCGCGCGTTGCACAGCGCCGCGCCGTAGAGCAGGGCGAAGCGCACATTGGGCAGGGTGACGAGGCGCAGGATGCGCCAGCCGCTGGCGCCCAGCGTCACCGCCGCCTCCTCCTCCTCCGAGCCCTGCGCGATCATCAGCGGGATCAGCTCGCGCGCCACGAAGGGCGCGGTGACGAACAGGCTGGCGAGGATGATGCCCGGCACCGCGAACATGATCTTGATGTCGTGCGCCTCGAGAAACGGCCCGAGCAGGCCCTGCGCGCCATAGACGAACAGGTAGGACACGCCGGCGATGATCGGCGAGATCGAGAAGGGCAGCTCCACCAGCGCCACCAGCAGGTTGCGGCCGGGGAAGGCGAACTTGGCGATGCACCACGCCGCGGCGATGCCGAAGCCGATATTGATCGGCACCACGATCAGGGCCGTGAGCACGGTCAGCCAGATCGCATATTGCGTGTCGGACGAGGCGAAGGAAGCGGTGTAGGCGGCGATGCCCTGGCGGAACGCCTCGGCGAAGATGGCGGCGAGCGGCGCCACCAGCGCGAGCAGGGTCACCACCAGCACCACGGCGATCATCACCCGCCGCGTCGCCGGCCCGTCGCCGACCCGGATGCGGCGCGGCGCATGGTTCGCCCCCGCCGCGCCGGAGGCGAGCGGGTCGGTGAGGAGGGGGTCGGGCAGCAGCGGGGCGGTTATCCGTGGGTCTGGCACTTGAGGCTGCGGCGTCGAGGTGGGTTCCGAAGCCATGCTCAGTCTCCCGTCCCGATCCGGCGCTGCTGCCAGAGCTGGATCATGTTGACGACGAACAGCATCACGAAGGCGAGGCCGAGCAGCGTCGCGGCGATGGCGGCGGCGGCCGGATAGTCATATTCCTCGATGCGGATGAAGGTGAGCAGCGAGACCACCTCGGTCTTCATCGGCCGGTTGCCGGCGATGAAGATGATGGCGCCGAACTCGCCCAGCGAGCGCGCGAAGCCGAGCGAGGCGCCGGTGAGGAAGGCCGGGAAGATGGCCGGGAAGATCACCCGCGCGAAGATGCGCAGATCCGACGCGCCGAGCGTGGCGGCGGCCTCCTCGACATCGGCGGCGAGATCCTCCAGCACCGGCTGCACCGTGCGCACCACGAAGGGGATGGAGGTGAAGGCCATCGCCACCGCGATGCCGATCGGCGTGTAGGCGACCTCGATGCCGAGGCCGGCCAGCGGGCCGCCGAACCAGCCGTTCTTCGCGAACAGCGCCGAGAGCGCGATGCCGGCCACCGCCGTGGGCAGGGCGAAGGGCACGTCGACCAGCGCGTCGAGCAGGCGGCGGCCGGGAAACTCGTAGCGCACCAGCACCCAGGCCAGCGCCAGCCCGTAGACGGCATTGAACAGGGTGGCCAGCGCCGCGGTCGTCAGCGTCACCTCGAAAGCGGCAAAGGTGCGCGCGCCGGTGAGGATGGCGAGGTAGCGCGACCAGCCGATATCGGTCGCCTGCCACACCAGCGCGGCCAGCGGCAGCAGCACGATCAGGCTGAGATAGAACAGGGTGATGCCGAGCGAGAGCGCAAAGCCCGGGACGACGCGGTTCAACGTTTCGGCTCCTCTGCCCGCCCGGTTTCGCGACATGGCCTAAAGCCGCAGGAGCTTCGGGCATGCCGCACACTCACATGAATGTCCAGTTTTATCGGGTATTCACATTCAAGGCGCGGTGAACCGGACATCTTGCCCGCGCGCCGGTGACGGTCGACACAGGCGGACGACCCCGTGCCGCGATTCCCGCCCGGAGGAGGCCCGCTTGCTCGACCATATCTTCCTCACCGTGAGCGACACGGCGCGCTCGACCGCCTTTTACGAGCGGGTGATGCCGATCCTGGGCATTACCGCCCGGCACGACTATGACGGACGCCAGGGCCCGGCCGGGCATCCCGATCTGACGGGGTTCGGGGCGAAGGGCCGGATATTCTTCTGGCTGCGCCCGGGCACGCCGTCTCCCGACGCGGTGCATGTCGGCCTTGTCGCCGATTCCGAGGCGATGGTGGACGCGGCCTATGCCGAGGCGCTGGCGGCGGGCGCGCAGGCGATACACCCGCCCGGCCCGCAGCTTCACTACGATCCCCGCTATTACGCGGCGCAGGTCCGCGACCCGGACGGCTACAGCCTCGAATTCGTGTTCAAGAGCTGGCAGCACGCCGACCGGGCGGGCTGACGCCGGCGCCCGGGGGCGCCGGCAAGGCCGGTCACTGGCCGACGAACAGCTCGTCGAGCTTGCCGCCGGAGGCGAAATGGTCCGCCTGGACCTTCTGCCAGCCGCCGAATACGTCCTCCACCTTGACGAGGCGCACGGGCGCGAACTTCGACTTGAACTCCTCGGCGACGGCGGCGTCGGCGACCCGGTTGTTGGCCTCGGCCGCGATGCGCTGGCCCTCGGGCGAGTAGAGCCAGGTGAGGTAGTCGGTCGCGATCTTGCGCGAGCCGCGCTTGTCCACGACCTTGTCGACCACCGCCACAGGGAATTCGGCGAGCAGGCTGACCGGCGGCACCACGACCTGGAAGTTCTTGTCCTTGTAGGCGTCCTTCACGCTGATGACCTCGGCCTCGAAGGTGATCAGCACGTCGCCCTGCTCGCGCTCGACGAAGGAGGTGGTGGCGCCGCGCCCGCCGGTGTCGAACACCACGACGTTGGAGAACAGCTTCTTCACGAAGGCGTCGGCCTTGGCGGTGTCGCCGCCGAACTTCTCCAGTGCATAGGCATAGGCGGCGAGATAGGTGTAGCGCGCATTGCCCGAGGTCTTCGGGTTGGGGAACACCAGCTTGACGTCGTCGCGCACCAGGTCGTCCCAGTTCTTCACGCCCTTCGGGTTGCCCTCGCGCACCAGGAAGGCGGGGAAGGAGTACCAGGGCGAGGAGGCGTTGGGCAGGCGCGACTGCCAGTCCTTGGCGACGAAGCCCTTGTCGACCAGGAACTGGATGTCGGTGATCTGGTTGAAGGTCACGACGTCGGCGGCGAGGCCCTCGACGATCGAGCGCGCCTGCTTCGAGGTGCCGGCGTGGCTCTGGTCGACCTTGATGTCCTTGCCGGTCTTTTCCTTGTAGGCCGGCTCGAACTGCTTGTTGATGGCCTCGAACAGCTCGCGGGCGATGTCGTAGGAGGCGTTGAGGATGGTGGTCGGCTCATCCGCACGGGCCGCCGTGGCGAAGCCCGGCAGGGCGAGAGAGGCCAGGGCGGGCGCCATCACGGGCGCGGCCATGGCGGAGAGGAACAGGCGGCGCGAGAGGCGCATGGCAATTCTCCACTGATCGCAGCCGGCGCGGCGCGGCCGAAACGGGCGCCGATCACCATTTGCATTAGAATTATGTGAAATAAGATATTTCACATTGCATTTCGTGTAGCATGGACAATTTCGCTGCGGAAGAGGGATAATGGCGATCCGCTGTTTGGGCCGGCCCCAAGCTGCGCCCTCACCCGGCACCCGTGCCGCGCGGATGGCGCCCGGCGGGCGCTGCGGGCGCAAAGTCCGCCGGACGTCGCGTTTGCCTGCCCCCGGTGTCGGGTCCGCCAGCCATCAAGACCTCGCCTCGCGCGCCCGATCCGTGCTAGTGGGCTCTGTTCGAGGAGACCGCCTTGTCGCTTGAGATCAAGATATGCGGGCTCAGCACCCTCGAGACGCTCGACGCCGCGCTCGGCGCCGGGGCGGACATGGTGGGTGTCGTGTTCTTTGCGCCGAGCCCGCGCAATGTCGACCTTGCCACCGCGCGCCGGCTCGCCGCGCACGCGCGCGGGGAGGGTGCGTCTGCGCGCGTCGCCGCGCTGACCGTCGACGCCGAGGACGAGGCGCTTGCCGCGATCGTCGAGGCGGTGCGCCCGGACCTGCTTCAGCTTCATGGCCGCGAGACCCCCGAGCGCGTCGCCGCGGTCCGCGCCCGCTTCGGCCTGCCGGTGATGAAGGCGGTCGGCATCGCCACCCGCGCCGATCTCGGCCGGCTCGGCGCCTATGAGGGCGTCGCCGACCGGCTACTGCTCGACGCCAAGGCACCCAAGGGCGCGGCGCTGCCCGGCGGCAACGGCGTGCCGTTCGACTGGGCGCTGCTGTCCGGGCTCGAGCTCCGAGTGCCCTACATGCTCTCGGGCGGGCTCGACCCGTCCAATGTCGGCGCTGCGCTGCGCCTGGCGCACCCGTCCGGCGTCGACGTCTCCTCCGGCGTCGAGAGCGCGCCCGGCCTCAAGGACCCCGCGCGCATCGAGGCCTTCATACGCGCGGCCCGCGCTGCCGAGAGAGAGGCGCGCGAGGCCGGCACGCACGAAATCGCCGGCCGCCCGGCCGATCCCAACCCGGCCGCCGCCCCGGCGACGGCCTCCCCAGCCAACCAGACGAGCCCTGCGTCGTGACTGTTCTGAATTCCTTCCGCACCGGCCCCGACGAGAACGGGCATTTCGGCATATTCGGCGGACGTTTCGTGGCCGAAACGCTCATGCCGCTGATCCTCGACCTGCAGAAGGCCTATGAGGAGGCCAAGGCCGATCCCGCCTACAAGGCGGAGATGGATGCCGGGCTGAAGCACTATGTCGGCCGGCCGAGCCCGCTCTATTACGCCGAGCGCTTCACCGAGCACCTGCGCGCCGGCGCGGGCGAGGGGCTCGGCGCCAAGGTCTACTTCAAGCGCGAGGAGCTGAACCACACGGGTTCGCACAAGGTGAACAACGTGCTCGGCCAGATCCTGCTCGCCCGCCGCATGGGCAAGGAGCGCATCATCGCCGAGACCGGCGCGGGCCAGCACGGCGTCGCCACCGCCACGCTGTGCGCGCGCTACGGGCTGAAATGCGTGGTCTATATGGGCGCGCTCGACGTCGCCCGGCAGGCGCCCAACGTGTTCCGCATGAAGATGCTGGGCGCCGAGGTGGTGCCGGTCGAGGCCGGTGCCAAGACGCTCAAGGACGCGATGAACGAGGCGCTGCGCGACTGGGTCACCAACGTCCACGACACGTTCTACTGCATCGGTACGGTGGCGGGCCCGCACCCCTACCCGGCCATGGTGCGCGACTTCCAGAGCGTGATCGGCAACGAGACCCGCGAGCAGATGATGGAGGCCGAAGGGCGCCTGCCCGACAGCCTGATCGCCTGCATCGGCGGCGGCTCCAACGCCATGGGCCTGTTCCACCCCTTCCTCGACGATCCTTCCGTGAAGATCTGGGGCGTCGAGGCGGCCGGCCACGGCATACCGAGCGGCGAGCACGCCGCCTCGCTAACCGGCGGGCGCCCGGGCGTGCTGCACGGCAACCGCACCTACCTGCTGATGGACGATGACGGGCAGATCATCGAGGCGCACTCGATCTCCGCCGGCCTCGACTATCCCGGCATCGGCCCCGAGCATGCCTGGCTGCACGACACCGGCCGCGCCACCTACATCTCCGCGACCGACAAGGAGGCGCTGGCCGCCTTCCAGCTCGTGTCGAAGCTCGAGGGCATCATCCCGGCGCTGGAGCCGGCGCATGCGCTCGCCAAGGTGATCGAACTCGCCCCGACCCTGCCGAGGGAGCACCTGATGGTGGTCAACCTCTCGGGCCGCGGCGACAAGGACATTCCGCAGGTGGCGGAGATTCTGGGGACCAAGATATGACCACCCGCCTCGCCACCCGTTTCAAGGCCTGCGCCGAACAGGGCCGCGCCGCGCTGGTGACCTTCATCACCGCCGGCGACCCGGATCACGACACCTCGCTCGCCCTGCTCAAGGCGCTGCCCGCCGCCGGCGCCGACGTGATCGAGCTCGGCGTGCCCTTCACCGACCCGATGGCCGACGGCCCGGCGATCCAGGCCGCGGGGCTGCGCGCGCTCAAGGCCGGGCAGACGCTGGCCAAGACGCTCGCCATGGTGCGCGCGTTCCGCGCCGGCGAGGCGGACACGCCGGTCGTGCTGATGGGCTACTACAACCCGATCTATATCTACGGCGTCGAGCGCTTCCTGAACGACGCCAGGGAGGCCGGGGTCGACGGGCTGATCGTGGTCGACCTGCCGCCGGAAGAGGACAACGAGCTGTGCCTGCCGGCGCTCAAGGCCGGGCTCGACTTCATTCGCCTCGCCACCCCGACCACCGACGACCGGCGCCTGCCGGCGGTGCTCGCGAACACGGCGGGCTTCGTCTACTACGTCTCCATCACCGGCATCACCGGCGCGGCGACACCCGACGCCGACGTGGTCGGCCAGGCGGTGGCGCGCATCAAGCGCCACACCGGCCTGCCG
Source organism: Ancylobacter mangrovi (assembly GCF_024752335.1). Classification (NCBI taxonomy): domain Bacteria; kingdom Pseudomonadati; phylum Pseudomonadota; class Alphaproteobacteria; order Hyphomicrobiales; family Xanthobacteraceae; genus Ancylobacter; species Ancylobacter mangrovi. The sequence continues at coordinate 556,452 of NZ_JANTHY010000002.1, forward strand.
GTCGCGGTCGGCTTCGGCGTGAAGACCCCGGCCCAGGCGGCCGCGATCGCCGCCGGCGCCGACGGGGTGGTGGTCGGCTCGGCGCTGATCGACGCGCTGCGCGGCTCGCTCGACGCCGGGGAGCGGGCGACGCCCGCCACCGTTCCCGCCGTCACCGGCCTCGTCAGCGCCCTCGCCGAGGCGGTGCGCGGGGTCGCCCGGGCGGCGGCCGAATAGGGCCGGCCTTTTCATCGCCCCGCTTGAGGCTTAGATGAGGCTCACACGAGCCTTGGATGGGCCCTCGACGCGAGGGGGCCTGGATCGGGTCGGCGGACCGCCGCCGGCCTTTTCGCTTTTTTCCGGAGCCACGCCGTTGAACTGGATCTCGAACGTCGTCCGCCCGAAGCTGAACAGCTTCCTCAACCGCCGGGACGTGCCGGAGAATCTCTGGGTGAAGTGCCCCGAGACCGGGCAGCTCGTGTTCCACAAGGACCTCGAGGCCAACCTGTTCGTGGTCCCGAACTCGGGCTACCACATGCGCATGGAGCCGGCCGCGCGGCTGCGCTCCATGTTCGACGGCGGCAAGTGGTACGACGTCGCCCTGCCCTCGGTGGCGGCGGACCCGCTGAAGTTCCGTGACGAGAAGCGCTATGTCGACCGGCTCAAGGACGCCCGCGCCAAGACCGGCGCGCAGGATTCGCTGAAGGTCGGCTACGGCAAGCTCGACGGGCTGCCGGTGACCATCGCGGTGCAGGATTTCGGCTTCATGGGCGGCTCGCTCGGCATGGCGGCGGGCGAAGCCGTCGTCACCGGGCTCGAGACCGCCGCCTCGCGCGGCACGCCCTTCATCATGTTCGCCTGCGGCGGCGGCATGCGCATGCAGGAGGGCATCCTCTCGCTGATGCAGATGCCGCGCACCACCTGCGCGATCCAGGAACTGCGCGAGGCGCGGCTGCCCTACATCGTGGTGCTGACCAACCCGACCACGGGCGGCATCACCGCCTCCTACGCCATGCTGGGCGACGTGCAGATCGCCGAGCCCGGCGCGCTGATCGGCTTCGCCGGCCCGCGCGTGATCGAGCAGACCATCCGCGAGAAGCTGCCCGAGGGCTTCCAGCGCTCGGAATATCTGCGCGACCACGGCATGGTGGACATGGTGGTGCATCGCCATGAGATGCGCGACACGCTGGCCCGGCTGTGCCGCCTGATGATGCGCGCGCCCGCGCCCGGCGCGGACCAGCCGGCCCCGGCGGCGCCGGGCATCGAGGCGCCGCGCCCCGCACCCGAGCCGGCCGCCGGGGGCGACACCCCGCCCGCGGCACCCGCCGGCGCCTGATCCGGAGACCGAGATGGCCGTCGGGTCCGCCACCGGCGCTTCCGCACCCGGAAGGCGCCCGGTCGAGGATATCTTCGACCGCCTGCTGGCGCTGCATCCCAAGCTGATCGACCTGTCGCTGGACCGCATGTGGCGGCTGCTGGAGCGGCTCGGCCACCCCGAGCAGCGCCTGCCGCCGGTGATCCATGTCGCCGGCACCAACGGCAAGGGCTCGACCGTCGCCTTCATGCGCGCGGTGCTCGAGGCCGCCGGCCAGCGGGTGCACGTCTACACCTCGCCGCATCTGGTGCGCTTCAACGAGCGCATCCGGCTCGCCGGACGCCTCGTCGACGACGAGACCCTGAGCGAGGCGCTGGCCCGCGCCGAGGCGGCGAACGAGGGTGAGCCGATCACCTTCTTCGAGATCACCACCGCCAGCGCGCTGCTGCTGTTCGCCGAGGTGCCGGCCGACGTGCTGCTGCTGGAGGTCGGGCTCGGCGGCCGGCTCGACGCCACCAATGTGGTCGACAAGCCGCTGGTCAGCGTCATCACCCCGGTCTCGATCGACCATGTGGACTTCCTCGGCGAGACGGTGACCGAGATCGCCGGCGAGAAGGCCGGCATCCTGCGGCGCGGCGTGCCGGCGGTGCTCGGGCGCCAGCCGGCCGACGCGCTGAGGGCGATCGAGCGCCGGGCGGCGCGGCTCGCCGTGCCGCTCACCATCCAGGGCGAGCAGTTCCAGGCCTATGAGGAGAACGGGCGGCTGATCGTCGCCGACGAGCAGGGGCTGCTCGACCTGCCGCGCCCGCGCCTCGTCGGCCCGCACCAGATCGACAATGCCGGCCTCGCGGTGGAGGCGCTGCGCGTCGCCGGGCTGAGGCTGGGGGCGAGCGCCTATGAGCAGGGCATGCGCGCCGCCGACTGGCCGGCGCGGCTGCAGCGGCTCGGCCCCGGCCCGCTGACCCAGCGCGCACCGGAGGGCGTCGACGTCTGGCTCGACGGCGGGCACAACGCCGCCGGCGGGCAGGCGCTCGCCGCCGCGCTGGCCGATCTCGAGGACCGGGTGTCGCGCCCGCTGGTGCTGATCGTCGGCATGCTGGGCACCAAGGATTCGGGCGCCTTCCTCGCCCCCTTCGCGGGGCTCGCGCGCGAGCTGATCGCGGTGCCGGTGCCGGGCGAGCACAAGGCGCAGCCGCCCGAAGCGGTGGCCGCCGCCGCCGCGCTGCACGGCATCGCCGCCTCGACCGCGCCGAGCGTCGCCGCGGCGCTGGACGGGCTCCGGGACTACCCGGTCGGCCCGCCGCCGCGGGTGCTGATCACCGGCTCGCTCTATCTCGCCGGCGCGGTGCTGGGCGAGAACGGCAGCCTGCCGGACTGACGCCCCCTCTTTCCGCATCGGCGGGCCGGCGCCGGCCCGCTTTTTTCGGCGCCGGACACGAAAACGCCTCCCGGCCGGAACGGCGGGAGGCGTCCTGAATCCAGTCGGGCGGGCCGAAGCCGCGCCGGAAGCCGTGAGGGCCGGCCCGCTCAGCGTGGGGCCAGCACCATGATCATCTGCCGGCCTTCGAGCGAGGGCTCGGCCTCGACCTTGGCCAGCGTCGCCAGCTCTTCCTTGACCTTGTTCAAAAGCTTGTAGCCCAGCTCCTGATGGGCCATCTCGCGGCCGCGGAAGCGCAGGGTGATCTTCACCTTGTCGCCTTCCTCGAAGAAGCGGTGGATGGCCTTCATCTTCACCTCATAGTCATGGGTGTCGATGCCGGGGCGCAGCTTGATTTCCTTGATCTCGACGATGTGCTGCTTCTTGCGCGCCTCGTTGGCCTTCTTCTGGTTCTGGTACTTGAACCGTCCGTAGTCGAGGATCTTGCAGACCGGCGGGACCGAGTTGGGAGCGATCTCGACCAGATCGAGGCCCGCGTCCTGCGCCATGGTGATCGCGTCGCGCGTCGGAACGACGCCACGATTCTGCCCATCCTGGTCGATGAGCTGCACTTCGCGGATGCGGATGTCTTCGTTGACGCGCGGGCCTTCCTTTTCCGGCGCGACGGGTCTCATGGGGCGACGAATGGTGGTCTTCTCCTCTGCCATTGCAGGATAGCTTGCGGGGTCGTCGTCTCACCGCGCTTCGAGGGTGCCGGCCGGCTCAGTCTGCCGCGCGCATAAAACGGTCGCAGAACATCGTGACAAACCAGGCAGAAGTCAACGGCGTGACGACAGGTAGCCGGCCCCGTTCCAGCCGGACGGCGCCGATTTTGCCGGCCGCGACGTCGCTCGCGCTGTTCGCGCCGCGCCGCTGCCTGTAGTGGAAGATGGCGCGCCGGCGGCGAATCGCAACCCTTCGGCCCTCGTGCCCCGCCCTGGCCGCGCCCGCGACGACAGGATCCGTGCCCATGAACGATGCCCCTCCCGACCGCCCGAACGATGCCCCGAACGCCGCTCCCCGCTTCATCGCGGTCGGCGCCGACGCCCGCCGGATCGCGGTGCGCGAGACGCCCGGCAGCGGTCGAGCCGGGCCCGGCGTGTTCTGGTGCGGGGGCTACCAGTCCGACATGCGCGGCACCAAGGCCGAGGCGCTGGCCGAATGGGGCGCGCGGGCCGGGCGCACGGTGGTGCGCTTCGACTATTCCGGCCATGGCGAATCCGACGGCGCCTTCATCGACGGCACCATCTCGCGCTGGGCCGAGGAGGCGCTCGCCGTGTTCGAGTGCGAGACCGGCGGGCCGCAGATCGTGGTCGGCTCCTCCATGGGCGGCTGGATCGCGCTGCTGCTGGCGCGCGCGCTGGCGGCGCGCGGCGCGGGCGGGCGGCTCGCGGGGCTGGTGCTGATCGCGCCGGCGCCGGACTTCACCGAGGCGCTGATGTGGGAGGCGATGAGCCCGGAGATCCGCGCCGAGCTGATGGAGAAGGGCGTGTGGTACCGCGAATCCGAATACGGCCCGCCGCAGCCGATCACCCGCGCCCTGATCGAGGACGGGCGCCGCAACCTGGTGCTCGGCGTGCCCTTCGCCGTGGGCTGCCCGGTACGCATCCTGCAGGGCGTCGCCGACGAGACCGTGCCCTGGCAGCACGCCATGCGGCTGGTCTCGTGCCTCGCCGAGGATGACGTGGTGCTGACGATGGTGAAGGACGGCGACCACCGGCTGTCGCGGCCGGAGGACATCGCGCGCATCCTCGACGCGGTCGAGACGATTGCGTGAGGCTCGGGTCTCGGCGGGCGTAGAGCGACGGCGCCCTAGGCGGGGCCGCGCAGGAAGGTGAGTTCGCTGTCGTCGTAGCGCCGGCGCTCCAGCTCCTCGAAGCCCTCCGGCGGCGCGAAGGCGGCCTCGACCGATTCCTCCACCACCACCAGCGCGCCGGGCGCCAGCCATCCGCCCTCGATCAGGCCCGCGAGCGCCTTCTCCGCCAGGCCGCGCCCATAGGGCGGGTCGCAGAAGACGAGGTCGAAGGCATCGCTGGCGAGCGCGGCGCCGAGCTTCGTCGCGTCGCGGCGGAAGATGCGGGTGATGCCGCCCAGCCCCAGCGCCTCGACATTGGCGCGGATGATTCCGCGCGGCTCGTGGGCCTCGTCCACGAACACGGCGAATTTCGCGCCGCGCGAGAGCGCCTCCAGCCCCAGCGCGCCGGTGCCGGCGAACAGGTCGAGCACCCGCGCGCCCTCGGCCGGATCGCCATAGGCATGGGCGAGGACGTTGAACAGCGCCTCGCGCAGCCGGTCCGACGTCGGGCGGGTGGCGGCAGAGGAGGGGCCGCGCAGGCCCCGGCCCCGGAAGCGGCCACCGACGATACGCATCGCTCAGCCCTCAGCCGCGCGGCGGCCGGCCCGGACGCCCGCCGGGGCCCTTGCCGGGCCCTTTGCCCGCCGGACCTTTCGAGGGACCCCTGCCGGGACCTTTGCCCGCGGGACCCTTGCCGCCGGGACCGCCGCGGCCGGGACCCTTGCCACCGGAAGACGGACCGCCGAAGCGCTTGCCGCCGGGACGGCCGGAATCGGGCGTGCGGCCGGCGCGGCCTTCGGCCGGCTCGCCGTGCGACGGCCTGTCGAAGCCGCGGCCCTGCGGGCGCTCGCCGCGCGGGGCGCGCTCGGGACGCTCGTCGCGCGAGCGGAACGGGCGATCGCCCTCGGGACGCGAACGGAACGGGCGGCCCTCCCGGCCCTCGCCGCCGGCTAGCCCTTCCGGGCGCGGGCCGCGATCGCGGAAGGGACGGTCCCCGGAAGGACGCTCGCCCGAAGAACGCGGGCCGGAGGGACGGTCCCCGGAGGGACGCTCGCGGAACGGGCGGTCGCCGCGCGCGGGACGGTCCTCGTCGGAACGCGGGCCACGGCTGCGATGCTGTTCGGACTTCACGCGGCCGGAAAACGGCCGGTCGCTGCCCTCGCCACGATAGGGACGGTGCAGGCCCGAGCGTTCGCCGCGCTCGCCGGACGAGCGCTCGCCATAGGGACGCTCGCGAGCGGGACGATCACCCTGGGGACGATTCCCCTGGGGACGATCACCACGCTCACCCTGGGGACGCTCGCGGAACGGGCGATCCGACCCGCCGCCCTCGCGGAACGGGCGGTTGCCGCGCGCGGGACGCTCCTCCTCGCCGGCCGGGCGGGAGCGCACCGGACGGTCGTTACGGTCGCGGTACGAACTCGGGCGTGCCTCGTCCGAACCCTCGCGCTCGTCGCGCGGACGCGGACGGGCGGGACGCGGGCCGGCGGCGGAGCGGTCGCGGCTCGGCCCGCGCGGCGGACGCGAACCCTCGCCGCGCGGTGCGCGGAAGGGGCGCTCCTCGTCCGGCGCGCCGGCCTCGCGGTCCGGGCGGCGGCGGAAGGTGCGCTCGCCGCCGCGCTCGTTGTCGCGCGCATTCCCGCGCTCGGACGGGCGCTCGTTCGGGCGCTCATGGCTGGGCTCGTAGCCCGGACGCGAGGCATAGGGCGAGGCGTGGCGCTCGGCCGGGCGGCGGGCGGCGCGGCGCGGGCTCTCCTCCTCGGGCGCCGGTTCGGTTTCGGTCGCGCGCACGCGCTGCACCAGCACCTTGCGGCCCTTGCGGTCGGCCAGCAGGCCGGAGGTGACGCTGCGCTCGGGGCCCTCGGTCGCCTCGATCGGCCGGCGGCGGTGGCGATCCTCCTCGCCCTCGGTGCGGGCGTAGCGCGCCTTCTTGCCGCCCTTCAGCCCGGGCGTACGGGAGGCGCCCGCCGCGCCGGCGCGCGGGGGGGCCGGCGCCTCCTCGTCCTCGCCGGCGTGATCGAACAGCGGGCCCTCGAAATCGGCGCCGGCGGCGCTCGCCAGCGCCTCGCCGAGCTGGTCGGCCAGCACGCGGGTGCGCACCTCCTCGATGGCGCCCTGCGCGATCTCGCCGAGCTGGAACGGCCCGTAGGACAGGCGGATCAGCCGGTTCACCTCCAGCCCCAGCGAGCCGAGGACGTTGCGCACCTCGCGGTTCTTACCCTCGCGCAGCGCCAGGGTGAGCCAGGAATTGGCGCCCTGCACGCGGTCGAGCCGGGCCTCGATGGGGCCGTAATGCACGCCCTCGACGGTGATGCCCTCCATCAGCGCGTCGAGCCGGTCCTGGGTGATGGCGCCCTTGGCGCGCACCCGGTAGCGGCGCAGCCAGCCGGTGTCCGGCAGCTCCAGCACGCGCGAGAGGCCGCCGTCATTGGTGAGCAGGATCAGCCCCTCGGTATTGAGGTCGAGCCGGCCGACCGAGATCAGCCGCGGCAGGCCGGGGGGCAGGATCTCGAACAGGGTGGCGCGGCCCTCTGGGTCGAAATTGGTCGTCACCACGCCGCGCGGCTTGTGGTAGAGGAACAGCCGCGTGCGCTCCTTCTGCGGCAGCGGCGCGCCGTCGACGGTGACCGCGTCGGCGGCGGTCACGGTGCGGGCGGGGCTGTCCAGCACCTCGCCATTGACCGCCACCCGGCCGGCGAGGATCCATTCCTCGATCTCGCGGCGCGAGCCGAGGCCGTGGCGGGCGATCACCTTGGCGATGCGCTCGCCCTCGCGCGGCTCCTGCGGCGCCAGCTCGCGCGGGGGGCGGGGCACACGGTTATGGCCCTTGCGGGGCGGGGTCGTCTTCGGCATGGCGTTCATCCGGTATCGAGGCCGCGGGTGCTAGCATGTCCTGCGGTCCGAGGCGAGCATTCGGGCAGATCAGTAGCAGGCGAGGCGACCAAAGGGTGAGAGCTGACGAATACGAGGCGGACGGCGAGGGTGCCGCGGGCGGGCCCGGGCGGCCGGATTTCATGCGGCTCGCGCTCGACGAGGCGGCACGGGCCGGCGCGCGCGGCGAGGTGCCGGTGGGCGCCGTGGTGGTGCGCGCGGGCGAGGTGCTGGCCACTGCGGGCAACCGCACGCGCGAACTTTCCGACCCTTCCGCCCATGCCGAGATGCTGGCGATCCGCGACGCCTGCGCCCGGCTCGGCAGCGACCGGCTGCCCGACTGCGACCTCTACGTCACGCTCGAGCCCTGCACCATGTGCGCGGGCGCGATCGCCTGGGCACGGCTGCGCCGGCTCTATTACGGCGCGGCCGACCCCAAGGGCGGGGCGGTGGAGAGCGGGGTGCGGTTCTTCTCCAGCCCCACCTGCCACCACGTGCCGGAAATCTATGACGGCTTCGCCGCCCGCGAGGCGGGGGCGCTGCTCAAGGACTTCTTCGCCGCCAAGAGGTGACGAAGGAAACGGTCACGCGCGGCGGCGCGGGACCGCGCTCAGCCCAGCACCGCCTCCAGCCGGCGCTTGACCTCATCCTTCACCGGCTCGGACGCCTTGAGGATGGCGGTGGCGCGGAAGAACTCCAGCACCCGGAAATCGTGCACGTTGGGCCGGATCAGTATGTCCGGCGCGCCGGCCTTCAGCTTCTCGCCGACGATCGAGCTCGCCATGATCTGCAGCGTCGCGAACATGGCGTCGAACGGGCTCGGCACGCCCTTCGTCTCCGCGCCGTGGCCGCCGGTGATGTCCACCGCCACCACCACCTGCGCCCGCGTGCGCAGCACGTCGAAGGGCAGCGGATTGACCGCGCCGCCGTCGACCAGCGTGTGCCCGGCATGCACCACCGGGCGCATCAGCCCGGGAATGGCGAGCGAGGCGGCGACCGCCGGGCGGATCGGCCCGTGCTCGAACATGCGCTCGCAGCGGCCCCAATAGTCGGTCGCCACCACCTGAAGCGGGATGGCGAGCTGGTCGAAATCCTCCGGCACCAGATCCGGCATGAAGCCTTCGATGAAGCGCTCGGCGTCGATCAGCACCGGGTTTCCGAGCCCGCCGAACAGGTCGGCGATGCGCCCCACTCGGGCGGCGAGCAGGCGGCGCATCACCTCGCCCTTGTTGCGCAGGGTCGCGGTGACGACGTGGCGGATCTCGCGCGCGGGGATGCCCGAAGCATAGGCGGCGGCGAAGAAGGCGCCGATCGAGGCGCCGGCCATGGCGGTCGGCCGCAGGCCGAGCTCGTCGAGCGCCTCCAGAACCAGGATGTGCGACAGGCCGCGCGCCCCGCCCGAGCCGAGCGCGACCGCGATCGACGGCCCGCGGTGGCCTTCGCCGGGCGGCGGGCCGCCGGGCGCGCCGTCGCGGTCATGGGCGCCGGAGACGACCACCGCCTCGGGCGCGTGCCCGGCCGCGCCGGGCGCCGGCCGCGCACGGCCGTGAGCGGAAGAGCCATGTGCCGAAGAACCGTGAGCCGAAGAGCCGCGGGCCGCGGGGCCGTGAGCCGCCGGCTCGCGCCCGGAATCCTCGCGCGCCGAACCCTCGCGCGACGCTCCATCCTGCGGGGGCGCCTCGTTCGGAGCGTCATGCGCGGGCACGCGCCGGGCGTGGCGGTGCCGGGAACCGGTGGACGACTCTTCCATCACTTCACCCCTGACGGCTCTCCCGTGCCGCCGGGTGGCGGCACCTGTTAGAACGGGCGCGGGGCGGGACGGGTTTCGCCCGGGTCGGGCCTCGTCCTACTCGCCGAGCGCCCGCCAGGCGATGTCGGAGCGGCAGAAGCCCTCCGGCCAGTCGATGCGCGCCACCGCGTCATAGGCGCGCTCGCGCGCCTCGGCCACATTGGCACCGATCGCTGTCACGTTCAGCACCCGCCCGCCATCGGCGACGAGGTCCTCGCCGGCGCGCTTGGTGCCGGCATGAAACACCTTCACCCCCGGAACGGTTTCCGCCGCCTCGATGCCGGCGATGCGCGAGCCCCTTGCATAGGCGCCGGGATAGCCGTTCGCCGCCATCACCACGGTGATCGCGGCATCGGGCTTCATCGCCACCGTATAGTCGCCGAGCCCGCCGGTCGCGGTGGCCTCGAGCAGCGGCAGCAGGTCGCCGTCGAGCCGCGTCATCAGCACCTGGCATTCGGGATCGCCGAAGCGGACATTGTATTCGATCAGCCGGGGACCGTCGCGCGTGATCATCAGCCCGGCGAACAGCACGCCGCGATAGGCGCAGCCGGCGTCGGCGAGGGCGCGCGCGGTCGGCTTGATGATCTCGGTGAGGGTGCGGCGCTCCATCTCGGCGGTGAAGACGGGCGCCGGCGAATAGGCCCCCATGCCGCCGGTGTTGGGGCCCTCGTCGCCGTCGAAGGCGCGCTTGTGGTCCTGCGCCGAGCCGAAGGGCAGCACGCTCTCGCCGTCGACCAGGCAGAAGAACGAGACCTCCTCGCCCTCGAGATAGTCCTCGATCAGGATCTCGGTGCCGAAGCCGCCGCCTTCCGCGCCCATGGCGAACACCGCGTCGACGCCTTCCAGCGCCTGCTCCAGCGAGGTGGCGACGATGACGCCCTTGCCGGCCATCAGCCCGTCCGCCTTGAGCACGATCGGCGCGCCGCGCCGGCGCACGAACTCGCGCGCGGAGGCGGCGTCGGTGAAGCGGCCGAAGGCGGCGGTGGGGATGTCGTGCGCCTTGCACAGCTCCTTGGTGAAGAGCTTGGAGCCCTCGAGCTGGGCCGCCGCCCGGCGCGGGCCGAACACGGCGATGCCCTCGGCGGCGAGGCGGTCGGCAATGCCCTCCACCAGCGGCGCCTCCGGCCCGACCACCACGAGATCGACACCGTGCGAGCCGCAGATCGAGACGATGGCGTCGTGGTCGTCCAGCGGCACGCCGTCGATGCAGGTGGCGTGGGCGGCGATGCCCGGATTGCCCGGCAGCGCGAACAGCGCCGTGAGCCGCGGGCTCTGGGCCAGCTTCCAGGCCAGCGCGTGCTCGCGGCCGCCCGAGCCGAGCAACAATACTTTCATCCGCAGGGCCTCCCGCCGCCTCAACCGCGCTTCGCGTAAACGCTCCGGGCGCGGCGGGCAAGAGCGCGGGGCCAACAGCGCGGGCAAAGAACGCGGGCAAAGAGCCTGGACGAGGAGCGGCGAAGGGCGCCGCCCGCCGCCTATTCGTAGGCCAGCGCCACCACCGGATCGAGCCCGGCCGCCTTGCGCGCGGGCAGGTAGCCGAAGACGAGGCCGGTGAGGAAGGCGCAGCCGAAGGCGAGCAGCGGCGGCATCAGCGCGAACGCGATCGACACCCCCATCGCCTCCAGCCCGACCGCGGTGGCGAGGCCGAGCCCGACCCCCACCAGCCCGCCGACCGAGCACACCACCAGCGCCTCGGTGTTGAACTGCAGCATGATGTTGCTCATGCGCGCGCCGGTCGCCATGCGGATGCCGATCTCGCGGGTGCGCTCGGTCACGCTCACCAGCATGATGTTCATCACCCCGATGCCCGCCACCAGCAGCGAGATGGCGGCGACGCAGCCCAGCACCAGCGTCAGCGTGTTCTGGGTCTCGGTGGCGGTCTCGAGGAACTGCGAGGTGTTGCGCACCTGGAAATCCTCGGCCTGGTGACGGTCGGCGATGATCCGCGTCACCGCCTGCTCGACGGCGGGAATGTCGCCCGAATCCGCCACTTTCACCGTGACCGAATTGACGAAGCGTTGGCCGAAGGCGCGCACGAAGCCGGTCGACATCGGGATCAGCGCCGCATCGTCCTGGTCCTGGCCGAAGGCGTTGGCGCCGCGCGGGCTGAGCACGCCGATCACCTCGTAGGGCACGTTCTTCACCAGCACGTAGCGGCCGAGCGGGTCGTCCTCGCCGAACAGATTGTCGACCACGGTCTGGCCGAGCACGATCACCGGCGCATAGGCGCGCACGTCGGCGTCGGTGAACATCACGCCGCGCGCCATCGGCCAGTCGCGGGCCGAGAGGTAGTCGGCGCTGGTGCCGGTCACCGAGGTATAATAGTCCTGCGAGCCGAAGCGCAGCGTGAAGCGGCCCGAGCGCTCGGGCGAGATGGCGCTGATGCCGGGTATGGCCCTCAGCGCGTCGGCGTCCTCCGGCAGCAGCGTGGCGTTGTCGCCCGAGGAGCGGATGCCGCGCGCGCCGGGGCGCACGATCAGGAGGTTGGTGCCGATCTGGGCGATGCGCTCCAGCACCCGCTCCTTGCCGCCATCGCCCACCGCCAGCATGGTGATGACCGAAGCGACGCCGATGACGATGCCGAGCAGGGTCAGTGCGGTGCGGAAGATCGAATTGTGCATGGAGGCGAAGGCCATGCGCACCGCCTCCGCCAGATCCGGCAGGAAGCGCGCCAGCCCCTGGCGGCGCGGCGCGCGCGAGGCGGGAAGGGCCGGGCGCGCGGGCTCCCCCTCGTGCCGCTCGTCGGCGACGATGCGCCCGTCCTGGAAGCGCACGATGCGGCGCGCGTGCCGGGCGACGTCCGGGTCGTGGGTGATGAGGATGACGGTGTGGCCCTCGGCGTTCAGCTCCTTCAGCAGGGCGAGCACGTCCTCGCCGCTGCGGGTGTCGAGCGCGCCGGTCGGCTCGTCGGCGAGGATCACCGGGGCGGCATTCATCAGCGCGCGGGCGATGGAGACGCGCTGCTGCTGGCCGCCGGAGAGCTGGCTCGGCCGGTGCTCGGTGCGGTCGCCGAGGCCGAGGCGGCCGAGCAATTCGTGCGAGCGCCCGAACCGCTCCTCCTGCGGCGCGCCGGCATAGATGGCGGGGATCTCGACATTCTCGGCCGCAGTGAGGCTCGGCAGCAGATTGTAACGCTGGAACACGAAGCCGAAGGTCGAGCAGCGCAGCGCCGCCAGCGCGTCGGCATCGAGATGGGAGACGTCGACGCCGTCGACCCGGTAGGTGCCGGCCGAAGCGCGGTCGAGGCAGCCGACGATGTTCATCAGCGTCGACTTGCCCGAGCCCGACTGGCCCATGATGGCGACGAACTCGCCGGGATGGATGGCGAGCGACACCCGGTCGAGCGCGCGCACCACGCTCTCGCCGTTCGGGTAGATGCGGCTGACGTCGACCAGCTCGACGATCGGCCGGGTGCCGGTCGGGGCCGCGTGCGGGTGGTCCTGCGCCACGGCTGCGGGCGGAAGGGCCGGGTGCCGGGAAGTGGTCTCGTCCATGGCGCGTTCCCGCTGCTCCCGCCTCAGAGCCGCGGCGGCATGCGCGGGCGGCCGGACGGCGCCGCGGCGGCGGCGGCCGACGAGCCGACGACCACGGTGTCGCCCGGCGCCAGGCCGGCGGTGACCTGCGTCACGCTGCGGTTGGAGAGCCCGGTCTCGACGGCGCGCTCCTCCGGCCCGCGCGGGGTGAGCACGCGCACGCTGGCGGCGCCGTCGCGCCCGTGGCGGATGGCCTGGGTCGGCACCAGCGGCACGTCCTTCGCCGAGCCGAGGCGGAAGAACACCTGTGCCGTCATGTCGGTCATCAGCATCAGGTCTTCATTGGGCACGTCGATCAGCACGTTGTAGAGCACGACGTCGTTGACGATGGTCGGGGTCGGCTCGATCTGGCGCACCTCGCCGCGCCAGCGCCGGTCCGGCAGGCCGAGGGTGGAGAAATAGACCGGCGTGCCGACGGTGATCTTCGGGATGTCGCCCTCCGCCACCTGGGCGGTGACGGTCATGGTCTGCAGGTCGGCGATGCGCAGCACGATCGGCGCCGACTGGTTGGCGTTGAGGGTCGAGCCCTCGCGGGCGGTGATCGAGACCACCGTACCGTCCATCGGCGCGTAGATCTTGGTGTAGCCGAGATTGGCGAGATCGCCCTCCAGCGTCGCCTGGGTCTGGGCGATCTGGGCCTTCAGCGCGTCGATCTTGGCGGCGCTGATCTGCATGGTGGCGCGGGCGGCGTCGGCGGCGTCGCGGCTGCCGGACTGCTTGGCGAGCAGGTCCTGGGCGCGCTCGTTGCGCAGCCGGTCGAGGGTGAGCTGGGCGTCGGCCTGGGCTAGCTGGGCGCGCAGATTGTCGAGGCTGGCGCGATCGCCGGCGACGCGGGTCTGGTAGACGGTGGGGTCGATCTCGGCCAGCAGATCGCCCTTCTTCACCACCGCGCCGACATCGGGATCGATGGTGCGGAGCTGGCCGGAGACCTGCGTGCCGACGTCGACATAGTTCTTCGGCTGCATCTTGGCGATGGCGGTGACCGTGGTCTCGATGTCGCCGAGCGCGACCTTCGCGGTCTGGTACTGCGGCGCCGGCTCGCCGGCGGTCGCGGTGTAGTAGTAATAGCCGCCGCCCGCCGCGACCGCCGCCAGCAGGATGAGCACCGGCCAGCGCCGGCGGCGCCGGTGTATCGATGCGGGCCTCGCCCGGCTGCTGTCGGATTTCTGAAGCATGCGGCGGCTCCGTTAGGACACCCAACGGGATAACCCGGCCCGCACGCGGCACAAAATGAATTCGCGGTAATGAAGACGCCGGCTAGCAGCCTGTATTCATTCCAGAAATACCGGCTTCAGCGGTCGCCGGGCCGGTACTCACCGCTCGCCGGGTCGCGGCGCAGGCTCGGGCGCGCGCCGTCGCGCAGCGCCTCCTCCTCGCGGCGGGTGGCATCGAGCTCGGCATTGACGCGGCGCGATTCCCTGGCGAGCAGCTTCACCAGCGCGGCGGCGCCCATGGCGCCGAGGGCAAGCACGATGACCGGCGGCATGTCCTGGCCTTCCTTCCCACTCTCCTGGTGCCGGCCCGTATCACGGACCGGCGGCCTCTCTCACAGCCCGAAGCGGCCCCACAGCGCGCGCTCCTCGGCGACGCCGACGAGGCTTTCGGCGGCGCCGGCCCCGATCTGCGCGCCGATCTGCATCGACGCCCCGCCGGACGCGGCGCCAAGCGCCGTCACACCCGGCAGGCGGCGGCCGAACAGGCCGCTCTTCGGCTCGATCAGCGGCATCACCACCTTCTCGCCATAGCGCGCCCTGAGATGGGTGCGCAGATCGCCGATGGCGTCGACGAGGCCGAGCTCCTGCGCCCGCGCCGCCGACCAGAACTCGCCCGAGAACAGGGTGTCGTCGTCACCGCTCAGCACATCGGCGCGGCGCGCGCGCACCAGGCCGGTGAAGACCTCGTGGATCTCCTTCTGCAGCGCCTTGAGGCGCTCGACGTCCTCCGGCTTCTCGGGCTGGAACGGGTCGAGCATCACCTTGCGGGTGCCGGCGGTGTAGACGCGCCGGTCGACGCCGACCTTGTCCAGCACCCGGTCGAAGCCGAACCCGGCGCTGACCACGCCGATCGAGCCGACGATCGAGAAGGGATCGGCGACGATCTCGTCGGCGGCGCAGGCCAGCATGTAGCCGCCCGAGGCGGCGACGTCCTCGACGAAGCCGATGACCGGGATCTCCTTCTCCTCCGCCAGCGCGCGGATGCGGCGGTAGATGAGGTGCGACTGCGCCGGCGCGCCGCCGGGCGAGTTGATCGCCAGCGCCACCGCCTTTGCCCCCTTTACCGCGAAGGCGCGCTCCAGCGTCTTTGAGACGGCGGACATGGAGAGGCCGGGCCGCAGCGGGCTCGACAGCCCGATGGCGCCGTGCAGCCGGACCACCGGCACGATGGCGGCGCCGGCGCGCATCCGCGCCGGCAGGATGGGATTGAGAAGGCGGCGGAGCGGGGCGAGGACGGATGCGTTGGCCATGGCGGAACACATAGGATGCGCGCCGGCCCTGCTCAAGCGGCGTGTTGCGCGGTTTCTGCGCCGGCGCTGCCCCGGGGGCGCGCGTTGCTCAGCCTTCGCCGATCCCCTCCCCGCCGCGCAGCACCCGCTCGGCCTGCGGCGTCGGCCGGCCCTGCGCGTCGGCGAGCACGAGGGCGGGCAGCAGCGCGGGCGGGGTGCGCCGGCCCTTGACGGCGCCGACCAGCACCCGGATCGCCGGCGCGTCGGGGCGCGGATGCACCGGGCGGATCGTGATCGCGCCGGCGCGCCGGCCGAGCAGCTCCAGCAGGGTGGCGAGCGCCTCCGGCCGGTGGATCAGCCGGAGCGCGCCGCCCGGCTCCAGCAGCCGGTCGGCAGCGCGCAGCCAGATCTCGAGCTCGCCATCCTCCGCGCTGTGGGCGCGGGCGCGGCCCGCGCTGGGCGAGCGGCGGTGGCGGGCGGGATCGTTGAAGGGCGGGTTCATCAGCACCAGATCGGCGCCGGCCGGCGCGGGCTCGGCCGGGCCGGCGGGGCGGGCGAGCAGGGCGACATCGGCCGCCACCACGCGCACCCGGCCGGCCATGTCGGGCTGCTGGCGCGCCGCGTTGCGGGCGGCGAGTTCGGCGAGGGCCGGGTCGATCTCCACCAGCGTGACCCCGGCCTGCGGCAGGCGCAGCGCCACGGCGAGGCCCGCCGTGCCGACGCCGGCGCCGAGATCCACCGCGCGGCGCGCGCTCTCCGGCACGCTGGCGGCGAGCAGCACCGCGTCATGGCCGGCGCGGTGGCCGCGCGCGGGCTGAAGCAGGCGCAGTCGCCCGCCGATCAGCCCGTCATCGGTGAGCGCCTCGCCCGGATCGTCCATGGCCCGATCGTCCTCGGCCCGATTGTCCTCGACCCCTTCGTCCATCGCCGGCCCGCTCACTCGCTGGCGAGCGCGGCGCCGAAGCCGGCCTCGCGCAGCAGGGCGCGGGCGCGCGCCACCATCTCGTCCTCCACCAGCAGGCGGCGCGGCAGCAGGCCGATCGAGCCTTCCATCACGCTCATGTGCTGGTCCAGCACGATGTGGCCGATGCGCGCGCTGTCGAGCAGCGCCCCGATCGCCGAGAGCAGGACCACGTCATTGGTGCGGAGCAGTTCGTGCATGGCTCATCCTCGCGCCGGCGCGGCGGGGGGAACAGCGGCGCGCGCGGCAGGGGAAGCGGCCGCAACCCTTGGCATACAACGTATGTGCATGCGCCATCCGCCGGAAGTGGCATCCCAGACTACCTCTTTCGAGGGATTGCCGGGCACCGCGACCGGCGCCGGCGAGCGGTAAACTGGGAAATTCATACTATTTTTCCGTTCTAATCCGCTCTTGCCGTACGTACCACCAGCTTCTTATGGTGCAGCGGCATTGTCAGATACGGAACCTGCAAGTGGCCGTTGTACTTCCCTTCGATCCCGCCGCGGACATCGCCGCCGAGCCGTCGCTCGAGGGTATCGTCTCCCTTGTCCGCTCCGACATGGATCGCGTCAACGCCCTGATCCTGTCGCGCACGGGCTCCGACGTGACCATGATCCCGGAGGTCGCGACCCATCTCATCTCCTCGGGCGGCAAGCGGCTGCGCCCGATGCTCACCCTCGCGACCGCCGACCTGTCCGGCTACAGGGGCGAGGGCGACATCAAGCTCGCCGCCTCGGTCGAGTTCATGCACACGGCGACGCTGCTGCATGACGACGTGGTGGACGACAGCGAGATGCGCCGCGGCAAGCTCGCCGCCCGCATGCTGTGGGGCAACGAGGCGAGCGTGCTGGTCGGCGACTTCCTGCTCGGCCAGGCGTTCCGCATGATGATCGAGGTCGGCTCGATGCAGGCGCTCGACATCCTCTCCTCCGCCGCCGTGGTGATCGCCGAGGGCGAGGTGGCCCAGCTCGCCGCCGCCAAGAACACCGCCACCAGCGAGGACGAGTACCTCGCCGTGATCCGCGGCAAGACCGCCGAGCTGTTCGCCGCCGCCTGCGAGGTCGGCCCGGTGCTCGGCAACCGGCCGAAGGCCGAGCAGGCCGCCTGCCGCAGCTATGGCATGAATCTCGGCATCGCCTTCCAGCTCATCGACGACGCGCTCGACTATGGCGGCTCGGGCGCCAAGCTCGGAAAGAACGTCGGCGACGACTTCCGCGAGGGCAAGATCACGCTGCCGGTGCTGCTCGCCTTCCGGCGCGGCACCGAGGAGGAGCGCAGCTTCTGGCGGCGCTGCCTGGAGCAGGGCGAGGTCGGCGAGGGCGACCTCGAACACGCCATGGAGCTTCTCGCCGCGCACCAGTCGATCGCCGCAACGGTCGAGCGCGCGCGCCATTACGGCGCCATGGCAAGGGACGCACTGGGGCTGTTCCCGGACGGGCCGGCCAAGCGGGCGCTGCTCGACACGGTGGAGTTCTGCATCTCGCGGGCGCGCTGAGCGCGGGCGAAAGCATCAGCGCCGGCGGGCCGGAAGGGCTCAGCCGCGCGGGCCGAACACGATGATCGCCGCCCCGGCGAGGCAGACCGCGCCGCCGAGCAGGTCCCAGCGGTCGGGGCGCAGCCCCTCCACCGCCCACAGCCAGGCCAGCGAGGCGGCGACATAGACCCCGCCATAGGCGGCGAAGGCGCGCCCGGCCGCGCTGGCGTCGACCTGGGTCAGCACTGCGGCGAAGGCGACGAGGCTGGCGAGGCCCGGCGCCAGCCAGAGCGCCGACGCCCCGCCGCGCAGCACCGCCCAGAAGGCGAAGCAGCCGGCGATCTCGAACAGCGCCGCGGCGAGGAAGAAGAAGGCGGTGTGCATCGCCGCGCCTCAGCCGAGCACGGTGGACTTGACCCACCAGCCGGGACGGCCGGCGGCGACCCGCCTCGCCGCGCGGGCGGCGGCGCGGCAGTCGTCATAGAGCGCGAACATGGTCGCGCCCGAGCCCGACATGCGCACCAGCCGCGCCTCCTCGCTCGCCTGCAGCGCCGCCTCGACCTCGGCCAGCACCGGCGCCAGCCGGCGCGCGGGCTCTTCGAGGTCGTTCGGCTCGCCGCGCAGGAAGGCGAGCGCCTCCTCTCGCCCGGCGAAGGCGGCCGGCACCGCCGGCGCGGGTCGGTGCGCTCCCGGGGCGAGGCCGAGCGCGGCGAACACCGCGCCCGTCGCCGCCGGGACGCGCGGATTGACCAGCACCATGCCGAAGCGCGGCAGGGCGAGCGGGGTGACGCGCTCCCCGCGCCCGGCCATCAGCGCGCCGACGCTTGCGAGGCAGACCGGCACGTCGGAGCCGGTGGCGAGCGCGGCGGCGGCGAGGCACGGATCGTCGGGAGCAAGGGCGTTGGCGCGCGCCAGCAGGCGCAGCGCCGCCGCCGCGTCCGCCGAGCCGCCGCCGATGCCCGCCGCCACCGGCAGGCGCTTGTCGAGCACGAAGCGGCCGGCGGTCAGCCCCGGCACGCGGGCGGCGAGCTCGCGCGCGGCGCGCAGCACCAGATTGTCGCCCTCGCCCGCCAGCGCCGCACCGCCCGGCCCGCGCAGCGCCAGGGCGAGCTCCGGCCCGGGCTCGAGCTCCAGCCGGTCGCCGGTGCCGGCAAAGCCGACGACGCTCGCCAACTCGTGATAGCCGTCGGCGCGCCGGCCGACCACACGCAGCGTCAGGTTCACCTTGGCGGGCGCGCGCTCGCGCAGCCCGCCGGCGGCGGCGGCGGGGGGCGTGAGGAGGCGGGATTGGGCGGGTTCGGACATGGTGCGCTTATGCGCCGGTGGCTGGCGACCGGCAAGCCGGCGGAGGGTGCCGGAAAGGGCGCGGATGAGGGACCTTCAGGTTTCAGTGCCCCGGGCTGCGAACCCTCTCCTCGCCGGCACTCATATGGCGGCGCGGCGAGGGCGAGCTTGCGCCACGGGGCGGTTTGCCTGTATAAGCCTTGGTCATCCAAATATCTCTAGCGACTGAACGGTCGGTTGAGAGTGGGTTCCGCCGCCGGGACCCGCTCTTTTTGCATTGCGCACCCGTTCGGTCCGGACGAGGACGAATGAGCGAACAGCAGACCCTCCCCGCGCAGACCGGCCTCCCGGCGCAGGACGGCGCCCCGCGTCTCGACGAGCCGCGGCTGGTGACCGAATCCGGGCCCGCCGCACGCGTCGCCGCGATCGTGGCGCCGGTGCTGCAGGGGCTCGGCTTCCGGCTGGTGCGGGTGCGGATCTCGGGCGGCGAGTACCTCACGCTGCAGATCATGGCCGAGCGGCCGGACGGCAGCTTCGGAATCGAGGAATGCGAGGCGGCGAGCCGCGCCATCTCGCCGGTGCTCGACGTCGAGGACCCGATCTCGGGCACCTACAACCTCGAAATGTCGTCGCCGGGCATCGACCGGCCGCTGGTGCGGATCTCCGATTTCGAGCGCTGGTCCGGCCATGACGTGAAGGTCGAGATGGCGGTGCCGGTCGAGGGGCGCAAGCGCTTCCGCGGCATCCTGCTCGGCGCCGAGGACGGCGAGGCGCTGATCCGCCTGCGCGACGTGCCCGCCGACACGCCGGACACGGCCCGCCTGCCGATCGCCGACATCGGCGACGCGCGGCTCGTGATGACCGACGTACTGATCCGCGAGGCGCTGCGGCGCGACAAGGCGCTGCGCGAGGGCGCGGGGATCGACGAGGACGACATCGACACCGCCGACCTCGGCGACACGCCGGGCGAGGACGAGGACGGCAGCGAAGGCGAGGGCGACGACGTCGCCGTCCGCATCCTGCCGCCGAAGAAGATGCCGGTTCGCGGCAAGCCGAAGGCCAAGGCGATGCTGAAGCCCAAGGGTGCCGCCAAGCCGGGCAAGAAATCCAACGCCAAACGCAAATCCCTGTGAACGGGTCCACTGCGAAGGAGATGCACTGATGGCCGTGGTCAGCGCCAACCGGCTCGAACTCTTGCAGATCGCCGATGCGGTCGCGCGGGAGAAATCGATCGACCGGGGCATCGTCATCGCCGCCATGGAGGACGCGATCGCCAAGGCGGCGCGCTCGCGCTATGGCGCCGAGACCGACATCCATGCCGAGATCAACGCGCGCACCGGCGAGCTGCGCCTCGCGCGGCATCTGCTGGTGGTCGACCAGGTCGAGAACCCGGCCACCGAGATCGACATCACCGGCGCGCGCCGGCTGAACCCGGCGGCGCAGGTGGGCGATTCGATCGCCGACACGCTGCCCCCGTTCGATTTTGGCCGCATCGCCGCCCAGTCGGCCAAGCAGGTGATCGTGCAGAAGGTGCGCGAGGCCGAGCGCGACCGGCAGTATGACGAGTACAAGGACCGCATCGGCGAGATCATCAACGGCGCGGTCAAGCGCGTCGAATACGGCAACGTGGTGGTCGATCTCGGCCGGGGCGAGGCCTCGCTGCGCCGCGACGAGCTGCTGCCGCGCGAGGTGTTCAAGGTCGGCGACCGCATCCGCGCCTATGTCTACGACGTGCGCCGCGAGCCGCGCGGGCCGCAGATCTTCCTCTCGCGCACCCATCCCCAGTTCATGGCCAAGCTGTTCGCGCAGGAAGTGCCGGAGATCTATGACGGCATCGTCGAGATCAAGGCGGTCGCCCGCGACCCCGGCTCGCGCGCCAAGATCGCCGTCACCTCGCGCGATTCCTCGGTCGACCCGGTCGGCGCGTGCGTGGGCATGCGCGGCTCGCGCGTGCAGGCCGTGGTGAACGAGCTGCAGGGCGAGAAGATCGACATCATCCCGTGGTCGCCGGACTTCGCGACCTTCATCGTCAACGCGCTCGCCCCGGCCGAAGTGGTCAAGGTGGTGCTCGACGAGGACCGCGAGCGTATTGAAGTCGTGGTGCCGGATGCCCAACTAAGCCTGGCGATCGGGCGGCGCGGCCAGAATGTGCGTCTCGCCTCCCAGCTCACCGGCTGGGACATCGACATCCTCACCGAGGCCGAGGAGAGCGAGCGGCGCCAGAAGGAATTCGCCGAGCGCTCCAAGATGTTCGCCGAGGCGCTCGACCTCGACGAGATGATGGGCCAGCTCCTCGCCTCCGAGGGCTTCGCGACGCTGGAAGAACTGGCCTATGTGCCGCTCTCCGAACTCGCGAGCATCGAGGGCTTCGACGAGGACACGGCGCAGGAGCTGCAGAACCGCGCGTTGGGCCACCTGGCCCAGGTCGAGGCCGACCTCGATGCGCGCCGCCGCGAGCTCGGCGTCGAGGACGACGTGCGCGAGGTGCCCGGCGTGACGTCGGCCATGCTGGTGGCGTTCGGCGAGAACGACATCAAGTCGGTCGAGGACCTCGCCGGCTGCGCCACGGACGACCTGATCGGCTGGACCGAGCGCAAGGACGGCGAAGTGGTGCGCACGCCCGGCGCGCTGGAGGGGTTCAACCTCTCCCGCGAGGAGGCCGAGGCCATGATCATGCAGGCCCGCGTCAAGGCCGGCTGGATCGACGCTGCCGAACTGGCGGCGGACGAGGCGGCGGAGACGGAGGGCGAGGCCGAGGCCGAGGGCGAAAGCCAGAGCTGAGGCGTTCGGGACGAACGGGCGGCCCCGCGGCCGCCCGAGGGACGTAAGAACGGGCGGCTCCTGGCCGCCCGGGGCGGACAGGAAACGGGAACCGGGTGAAGGTGCGGGACGAGGCGGGGCCGACGGGCATGGCGAACGACGGGGCGGCGGGCGAGACCGCGGACGCGGCCGGCGCCGCGTGCTCCGCGCCGGAGGCCGCTTCCGACCGCCCGGCCGGGGACGCCGCCTCGCCCGAGGACGAGACCGATGCCGGGCCGGCCTCGGCGCGGCGCGTGCCGGAGAGGCAGTGCATCGCCAGCCGCACGGTTCGCCCGGTGGCCGAGATGCTGCGCTTCGTGGTGGCGCCCGACGGGCGGGTGGTGCCGGACATCGCCGGCCGCCTTCCCGGGCGCGGCGCCTGGGTCGGCGCCAGCCGCGGCGCGCTCGCCGAGGCCCTGAAGCGCAAGGCCTTCGGCCGCGCCTTCAAGGGCAAGGGGCGCACCGACCCGGCGCTGCCGGAGCTGGTGGAACAGCTCCTGGAGAAGGATGCGCTCGCCGCCCTCGGCCTCGCCAACAAGGCGGGGCAGGTGGTGACGGGCTTCATGAAGGTCGTCGAGGCTCTCGACACCGAACGCAAGGGTGCCCCCGTCCACGTGCTCGTGCATTCGCGCGAGGCCGGGGCGGACGGCGTCGCCAAGATCGACGCGCAGGCCCGAAAGGCGCTTGCGCTGACCGGGCGGGAGATCGCCCGGATCGACAGCCTGCCGGGCGTGCAATTGGACTTGGCGCTCGGGCGGGCAAATGTGGTACATGCTGCGCTGCTCGCGCATCCGACGAGCGCGGGGTTTCTCGCGCGTGTGAGAAGGCTCGAAGGCTGGCGCGCTCCTTGAGCAGGCTGGCGGACGGATATACGCATCCCGATACGATGTCGGGATGCCGAGGAACGGATACCGAATGACCGATACGAAGAACCCGGGCGAGAAGACGATGGGCGCTGGCCAAGGTGGTCAGGGGGGCAAGACCCTCACGCTCAAGCGACCTGTCGAGCAGGGCGTCGTCCGCCAGAGCTTCAGCCATGGGCGGTCCAAGTCCGTCGTGGTGGAGAAGGTGAAGCGCCGCGTGGTCGGCCCGGGCGACAAGCCCGAGGCGCACGCCGCACCTTCCTCCGCGCCGGCATCCGCCCAGCCTGCAGCGCCCGCCCCCCGTCCCGCGAGCGGCCCGTCGGGCCGTCCGCTGCGCACGCAGCCCTCCCCGCACGCCAACCTGTCCTCGCCGCGTCCGGCGCCGCAGGGCCCGCGCCCGGGCGGCGTGGTGCTGCGCTCGCTGACCGAGGAAGAGGCCCGCGCCCGCACCGCTGCGCTCCAGGACGCCCGCATCCGCGAGGCCGAGGAGCGCAAGCGCGCCGAGGAAGAGGCCCGCCGCCGCGCCGAGCGCGAGGCGCGCGAGAAGGTCGAGCGCGAGGCCGCCGAGGCCCGCAAGCGCGAGGAAGACGCCCGCCGCGCCTTCGACGAGGAGGCCAAGCGCAAGTCCGAGCAGGAGGCGCGCAAGCGCTTCGGCGAGGATGCCGCCGCGGCGGCCGCATCGTCGGGCGCCGCCGCGCGTCCCGCGAATGCCGGCGCGGCCCCGGCCGCGACCACCGTCGGTGCGCCGCGCGTCGCCACGCCGCGTGGCCCGATGGACGCGGAAGAGGAAGAGCGTCGTCCCGCCCGCCGCGGTCCGGGCGGTGCGCCCGCGCGTCCCGCGACCCCGCCGCAGAAGCCGACCCGCCCCGCCGGCGGCGAGAAGAATCGCGGCCGTCTCACGCTCGTGACCGCCCAGTCCGGCGAGGAGGAGCGCCAGCGTTCGGTGGCCTCGTTCCGCCGCCGCACCCAGCGCATGAGCGGCCATCGCCAGGTCGAGGCCAAGGAAAAGATCTCCCGCGAGGTCGTGGTCCCGGAGACCATCTCCATCCAGGAGCTGGCCAACCGCATGGCCGAGCGCGCGGTCGACGTGATCCGCCTGCTGATGAAGCAGGGCCAGATGGTGAAGATCACCGACGTGATCGACGCCGACACCGCCCAGCTCATCGCCGAGGAACTCGGCCACACCGTGCGCCGCGTCGCCGAATCCGACGTCGAGGAAGGCCTGTTCGACACGCCGGACGCGCCCGAGGAGATGGAGCCGCGTCCGCCGGTCGTCACCATCATGGGCCATGTCGATCACGGCAAGACCTCGCTGCTCGACGCGCTGCGCTCGGCCAACGTGGTCTCCGGCGAGGCCGGCGGCATCACCCAGCATATCGGCGCCTATCAGGTGACCTCGCCGCTCGGCGGCAAGATCACCTTCATCGACACGCCCGGCCACGCCGCGTTCACCGCCATGCGCGCCCGCGGCGCCAAAGTGACGGACATCGTGGTGCTGGTGGTGGCCGCCGATGACGGCGTCATGCCGCAGACCATCGAGGCCATCAATCACGCGCGCGCCGCCAAGGTGCCGCTGATCGTGGCGATCAACAAGATCGACAAGCCCGACGCGAAGCCCGAGCGGGTGCGCAGCGAGCTGCTGCAGTACGAGGTGCAGGTCGAGAGCATGGGCGGCGAGACGCTCGAGGTGGAGGTGTCGGCCAAGGCCCACACCAATCTCGACAAGCTGCTCGAGCTCATCAGCCTGCAGGCCGAGCTGCTCGACCTCAAGGCCAACCCCGACCGCGCGGCCGAGGGTACCGTGATCGAGGCCAAGCTCGACCGCGGCCGCGGCCCGGTGGCCACCGTGCTGGTGGAACGCGGGACGCTGCATGTGGGCGACATCGTGGTGGCCGGCGCCGAGATGGGCCGCGTGCGCGCGCTCATTTCCGACAAGGGCGCCCAGCTCGGCTCGGCCGAGCCGTCCATGCCGGTCGAGGTGCTCGGCTTCAACGGCACGCCGGAGGCGGGCGACCGCCTCGCGGTGGTCGACAACGAGGCCCGCGCCCGCGAGATCACCGACTACCGCAAGAACCAGAAGCGCGAGAAGGCCGCGGCCCGCTCCGCCACGGTGCGCGGTTCGCTCGAGCAGATGATGAGCCAGGCCAAGACGGCCGGGCGGAAGGAATTCCCGCTCATCATCAAGGGCGACGTGTCCGGCTCGGTCGAGGCCATCATCGCCTCGCTGGAGAAGCTCGGCACCGACGAGGTGCAGGCCCGCATCATCCATTCCGGCGCGGGCGGCGTGAACGAGAGCGACGTGACGCTGGCCGAGACGGCCGGTGCCGCGATCATCGCCTTCAACGTGCGCGCCAACAAGGAAGCCCGCGAGGCGGCCGAACGTGCCGGCATCGAGATCCGCTACTACAACATCATCTACGACCTGGTGGATGACGTGAAGGCGGCGATGGGCGGCCTGCTCGCCCCGGTCAACCGCGAGACCATGCTCGGCAACGCGCAGATCAAGGAGATCTTCAACGTCTCCAAGGTCGGCAAGGTCGCCGGCTGCATCGTCACCGACGGCACGGTGGAGCGCGGCCAGCATGTCCGCCTGATCCGCGACAACGTCGTCATCCACGAGGGCAAGCTCGCCACGCTCAACCGCTTCAAGGACGCGGTCAACGTGGTGCAGGCGGGCCAGGAATGCGGCATGTCGTTCGAGAACTACCAGGACATGCGCGCCGGCGACGTCATCGAGTGCTACCGCGTCGAGGTCGTGCAGCGCACGCTCTGATGTCTTTGACGCTCCCCGCACGCGGGGAGCGTTCGCGCCCTGTGCGCGCATATCCGCGGGGGTGAGCGGTCCAAGCCCGTTCGCTCCGGTCGAAGGCGGTCCCGCGATTGCGCTGCGGCGGCGGGGACCATGAAGGTTTGTGCATTATGAAGAACAGAGCGAGCTCGGGCGCCGGCCCGAGCCAGCGCCAGTTGCGCGTCGGCGAACTCGTCCGCCACGCCCTGGCCGACGTCCTCGCGCGCGGCGACCTGGCCGACCCGGCGCTGACCGGGATGCTGATCACCGTGCCCGAGGTGCGGATGAGCCCGGACCTCAAGATCGCCACCTGCTTCGTCATGCCGCTCGGCGGCAAGGACGCCAAGGCCGCGGTGGCGGCGCTCGCCACCAATGCGCGGCCGCTGCGCGGCGAGATCGCCCGCCGGGTGGAGCTGAAATACGTGCCGGAGCTCAGGTTCCGCGTCGACACCTCGTTCGAGGAAGGTGCGCGGATCGACGCGCTGCTGCGCTCGCCCGACGTGGCGCGCGACCTCGATGCCGAGGAGCCCGACGCCGAGGAACCCGACGCCGGCACCCCCGACCACAGCAAGGATGACGAGGCATGAGCATGCCCATGAACGAGGGTCTCGCCGAGGCTTCCGCCGACATCTCCAGCGACGTTTCCGCCCGCGCGTCCGACGCCGCCATCGACATGCCGATGGGTGCCGGCGTCGAGGCCCCGGCCGGCTCGCACCCCGACGCGCCCGCCGACGAGACGTCTCGCGGCGAGAATTCCCGCGGCGAGGCGGAGGCCGGGCGCGGCGCGCGGGGGCGCAAGGATCGCGGCCCGCGCCGCCCGAAGCGCGACGTCGACGGCTGGGTGCTGCTCGACAAGCCGATCGGGATGACCTCGACCCAGGCGGTCGGGGCGGTGAAATGGCTGTTCTCGGCCAAGAAGGCCGGCCATGCCGGCACGCTCGACCCGCTCGCCTCCGGCTGCCTGCCGATCGCGCTGGGCGAGGCGACCAAGACCGTTCCCTTCGTCATGGACGGGCGCAAGGTCTATCGCTTCACCGTGCGCTGGGGCGTGGAGACCGACACCGACGACAGCGAGGGCCGGCCGGTCGAGACCTCCGACACGCGCCCGGATCGCGCGGCGATCCTCTCCATTCTCGACGGCTTCCGCGGCGAGATCGAGCAGGTGCCGCCCGCCTATTCGGCGCTGAAGATCAATGGCGAGCGCGCCTATGACCTCGCCCGCGACGGCGTGGCGGTGGAGCTCGCCGCCCGCCCCGTGACCATCCATTCGCTGGAGCTGGTCGAGCAGCCCGACGCCGACCACGCGGTGTTCGAGGCCGAGTGCGGCAAGGGCACCTATGTGCGCTCGCTGGCCCGCGACATGGGCCGCATGCTCGGCGCGCGCGGCCACATCTCGGCGCTGCGCCGCACCCGGGTCGGCACCTTCGCCGAGGAGGAGCTGGTGCCGCTCGACACGCTGCGCGCCATGCACGCGCAGAACGGCGAGACGGCGCCGGTCGAAGCGCTCCGGCCGGTGGAGATCGGCCTCGACACCCTGCCGGCGCTGAAGGTCTCGCCGGCCGACGCGGCGCGGCTGGCGCGCGGCCAGTCGATCATCCTGCGCGGGCGCGACGCGCCGATCCTCGAGGGCCCTGTCGCGGTCAATGCCGGCGGACGGCTGGTTGCGCTCGGCGAGGCGGAAGGGGCGGAGATCTTCCCCAAACGCATCTTCCACTCGGCGAAGTGAGGTCCGTCGGCGAAGCTGGTGTGTTCAACAAAATTGGATTTTGTTGAACACACGCTTATGCTCAACAAAATTAATTATCGTTGAGCATACCGATGCAACGCCACATATCTTCGATCGCCCATGCGGCCTATCACGACCTGCTGCGCTCGCTGAAGGACGAGGCGATATCCGAGATTCGGGGCACACCAACGCGGGTCGAACGCAACGGCAAAGCCTATTGGTACGACACCTATCGCGTCGGCTCCGAGGTCCGCAAAGCCTATATCGGCGAAGACACGGCGGAGCGGCGGGCACGGATCGAACGGCTGAATGAAATCGCTGCCGCCGCCGCCGAGCGCCGGTCGAATCGGGCGCGCCTCATCCGCATCCTGCGCGGCGAGGGCTTCCTGGGCATCGATGCGGCCACGGGATCGCTTCTAAACGCGCTGCAAAAGGCGGGCGTCTTCCGCCTCGGGGGAACCATCGTCGGGACCCAGGCCTTCCGCCTCTATGAAGGCGAACTCGGCATTCGCTACAGCGTCGATCAGGCCGCGCAGACCAACGACATCGACATTGCGAGCTTCGAGCGCTTGTCCTTGGCCCTCGAAGACATCGTTTCCGAGCCGCTTCAGCGCGTGTTTGCCGACTTCGCCTTCGAGGCCGTGCCATCGCTGGAACGGGGCAAGGTCTGGCGCTGGAAGCAGAGCCGCAACGAGCTCCTGGTGGAGTTCCTCACGCCATCCTTCGAGGCCGCCGAGGAGCTGAAGCCGCTCGCGGCGCTCGACGTGCACGCCCAGTCCCTGCACTATCTGAATTATTTGATCGCCTCTCCCATCCAAGCTGCCGTCACTTATCGAAACGGCGTGCTGGTGCAGGTGCCGCGGCCCGAGCGCTTCGCGGTCCACAAGCTGATCGTCGCCGACCGCCGGCGGGAAGGTCCGAATGGGGTCAAGGCCCACAAGGACCGGATGCAGGCCGCATTCCTGATCGATGTGCTTGCCGAGGATCGGCCCACCGATCTGATCGAGGCCTATGAGGATGCGATCTCGCAGGGCGCCCGCTGGCGCGAGCGCATTGCTGCGTCTCTCAAGCGCATGCCCGATACACGGGCCCGGCTCGTGGAGGCTGGCGTCGGACTATAACCCTCCCCGCGCCACGCCCCCGAGATGGCGCTGGTCAGGCTGGCGATTTCGTGTATGTTGCGCGCGCGTTGCGGACCTCATGTCCGCGCGAGCCGCAGCCTTTCGACCGCGCTGGACGACATCCCGGCCCGGCCGAACTGCGGGTCCGGCGAGACGACCTGCGGACAGGCCTCCGGCCGTCCCGACAGGCGCCCGCCACCTTCACCTGACAGACCGAAAGGATCATCCGATGTCGATCACTGCCGAGCGCAAGCAGGCGCTCATCCAGGAATACGCCACCAAGCCGGGCGATACCGGCTCGGCGGAAGTGCAGGTCGCGATCCTCACCGAGCGCATCGCCAACCTGACCGGCCATTTCAAGACCCACGCCAAGGACAACCATTCCCGGCGCGGTCTGCTGAAGCTGGTGTCCCAGCGCCGCGGCCTCCTCGACTATCTGAAGAAGACCGAGGAAGCGCGCTACAAGTCCCTGATCCAGCGGCTGGGCATCCGCCGCTGATCCTTGGGCGGGCCCGGCGTCGCTGACGTCGGGCCCGCCTCGTTCTGTGCGGCGCCACGGACCGTTCCGGGCGCCGGCCGCGTAGATGAGCGGCGGGCATGGGGCTCGCCGCGACCGATGAGAAGCGGCGCGCCATGGCAGGATCGCCGGAGGCTCGAGGCTCCGCCCCCGAGGGGGACGCAAGAGCCGCCCGAGCCTCTCGCCGTCTTGCCCATGGCTCCCGCTTCGGAAAGCCAGAGATAGACATGTTCGATATCCACCGCGAGGAACTCGACTGGGGCGGGCGCACGCTCGTCCTCGAGACCGGCCGCATGGCGCGCCAGGCCGATGGCGCCGTGCTCGCGACCTATGGCGACACCACGGTTCTCGCCACCGCCGTTTCCGCCAGGGCGCCCAAGCCCGGCCAGGACTTCTTCCCGCTGACCGTCAACTACCAGGAAAAGACCTATGCGGCCGGCCGCATTCCCGGTGGCTACTTCAAGCGCGAAGGTCGTCCGAGCGAGAAGGAGACGCTGGTCTCCCGCCTGATCGACCGCCCGATCCGCCCGCTCTTCGCCGACGGCTACAAGAACGACACCCAGGTCGTCGTCACCGTGCTCTCGCACGACCTCGAGAACGACCCGGACATCGTCGCCATGGTCGCCGCCTCGGCCGCGCTCACCCTGTCGGGCGTGCCGTTCATGGGCCCGATCGGCGGCGCCCGGGTCGGCTTCATCGACAATGAGTACGTGCTGAACCCGACCACCGACGAGGTGAAGGAATCCGCGCTCGACCTCGTGGTCGCCGGAACGTCCGACGCCGTGCTGATGGTCGAGTCCGAGGCCAAGGAGCTGTCCGAGGAAGTGATGCTCGGCGCGGTCATGTTCGGCCACCGCCACTTCCAGCCGGTGATCGAGGCCATCATCCGCCTCGCCGAGAAGGCCGCCAAGGAGCCGCGCGACTTCGCCGCCGCCGACCATTCGGCGCTGGAGAGCGAGCTGCGCGGCCTGGTCGAGGCCGACATGCGCGCGGCCTACAAGATCGCCCGCAAGCAGGACCGCTACGCCGCGGTCGACGCCGCCAAGGCGAAGGCCAAGGAGCACTACGCCGCCCTCGCCGCCGAGGGCAAGGACGTGCCCGACGGCCAGGTGCTCTCCGAGGTCCTGAAGGAGCTCGAGGCCAAGATCGTGCGCTGGACCATCCTCGACGAGGGCGTGCGCATCGACGGCCGCGACACCAAGACCGTCCGCCCGATCGTCGCGGAAGTCGGCGTGCTGCCGCGCACCCACGGCTCGGCGCTGTTCACCCGCGGCGAGACGCAGGCGCTGGTGGTGGCCACGCTCGGCACCGGCGAGGACGAGCAGTTCATCGACAGCCTGGAAGGCACCTACAAGGAGCGCTTCCTGCTGCACTACAACTTCCCGCCCTTCTCGGTCGGCGAGACCGGCCGCATGGGCTCGCCCGGCCGCCGCGAGATCGGCCACGGCAAGCTCGCCTGGCGCGCCGTGCACCCGATCCTGCCGCCCGCGCACGAGTTCCCCTACACGCTGCGCGCGGTGTCGGAGATCCTGGAGTCGAACGGCTCCTCCTCGATGGCGACCGTCTGCGGCACCTCGCTGGCGCTGATGGATGCCGGCGTGCCGATGCGCCGTCCGGTGGCGGGCATCGCCATGGGCCTCATCCTCGAAGGTGAGAAGTTCGCCGTGCTGTCCGACATCCTCGGCGACGAGGATCACCTCGGCGACATGGACTTCAAGGTGGCCGGCACCGAGAAGGGCGTCACCGCCCTGCAGATGGACATCAAGATCGCCGGCATCACCGAGGAGATCATGAAGGTCGCCCTCGCCCAGGCGAAGGACGGCCGCGCGCACATCCTCGGCGAGATGGCCAAGGCGCTGACCGGCGCCCGCGCCGAGCTCGGCGAGCATGCCCCGCGCATCGAGGTGATCCAGATCCCGGTCGACAAGATCCGCGAAGTGATCGGCTCGGGCGGCAAGGTGATCCGCGAGATCGTCGAGAAGACCGGCGCCAAGATCAACATCGAGGACGACGGCACCGTGAAGGTGGCCTCCGCCTCGGGCGATTCGATCAAGGCCGCGCTGAACTGGATCAAGTCCATCGCCTCCGAGCCGGAGGTCGGCCAGATCTATGACGGCACGGTGGTGAAGGTGGTCGACTTCGGCGCCTTCGTGAACTTCTTCGGCGCCAAGGACGGCCTCGTCCACGTCTCCCAGCTCGCCAAGGAGCGGGTGGCCAAGCCCTCCGACGTCGTCAAGGAAGGCGACAAGGTGAAGGTGAAGCTGCTCGGCTTCGACGAGCGCGGCAAGACCCGCCTGTCGATGAAGGTCGTCGACCAGGAGACCGGCGAGGACCTCGAGGCCAAGAACAAGGCCGAGAAGGAAACCGAGGCCGGCGCCGCCGAGTGAGCGGCCGAGGCCTTGCGGAACAATCGAGCGGGGCGCCTTCGGGCGCCCCGTTTCGTTTGGGAGACGGCGCCAGCGGCCCATGCCCCCCGGCGCCGGCAGTCTCCCGTGCCTGCGTCCCCGCTCAGAACTCGACGTCGAGCTCCTCCATCTCGTCCGGCTCCTCGAGCGCCGCCTTGATCCATTCCTTCATCGCCGGCAGGGCGAGGATCGCCTTGCAATAGGCCGCCGTCGGCGCGTCGAGCGCGACGTCGTAGGTGGTGAAGCGCGAGCACACCGGCGCGTACATCGCGTCCGCCATGGTCGGCGCGGCGCCGAACAGATAGGGCCCGCCATAGGCCTTCAGGCAGCCGCGCCAGATGGTGAGGATGCGCTCGATGTCCGCCTGCGCCCCGGTCCATACCCTGAAGCCGGGATGGCGGGCCTTGACGTTCATCGGCAGCGCCGAGCGCAGATTGGCGAAGCCCGAATGCATCTCGCCGCAGATGGAGCGGCAATGCGCACGCGCTGCGCGTTCCTTGGGCAGAAGCCCGACCTCTGGCGCGCGTTCGTGCAGGTATTCGCCGATGGCCAGCGTGTCCCAGATCCGCATCCCGTCATGGTCGAGGCGCGGGACCAGGAAGGACGAGGACTGCAGCAGCAGCTCGGCGCGGATGTCGGGATCGTCGGCCGAGACCTTCGCCTCCTCGAAATCGAGCCCCGCCATCCGGCACATCAGGAAGCCGCGCAGCGACCAGGAGGAATAGTTCTTGCTGCTCAGGGTGAGCACCGCGGCCGCAGGCGCCGGCCCGGTGACGGACTTGCTCGTGGAGGGCTTGGTTTTGAGTGGTTTGCTGGCGACCGGCTTGGTCCCGGAGGGCTTGGCGGCAGAGGGTTTGGCAGCGGATTTGCTCGCCGTCGGCTTGCCCGGCGCCGTCTTGGGCGTCGTCGTCTTGGCGGTGCGGGTGGGCGCGGCGGCCTTGGTCCCCGGACCGGACGCGGATTTGGATCGGGAGGTCGGGGCGCGCATGGGTCGAACGTCCTGTCTGGAGCGGGCGATGATGAAGGGCCCGGCGGGGGCAAACACTATTCGTGCCATTCCCGATCCGGCGGCGCGGCCATCCCCCCGGCGCCGCGCCCGGCGGCCTATCCTTCGCGTCGCACAATTTCACTGGCGTGACGGTGGCGGGCGACTTAACCTGACCTGCTGCGTGTCGCCAGCCGACTGTCGCCCGTTAACTGTCGCCAGCCAACTGCCGCCACGTCGACCCGCCGCTGCCGCATGGGGCACCGCCGCCCGAACCGCCGGATGAGCCGCCGCGTATGATCTATGCCGCCTATCAGGCTCAAGCCGACCTTCTCGACCCGATGCGCACCGCCGCGCGCCTGTCGCGCCGGGTGCTCGCGACGGTGATGGACGGTTTCGGCGAGACCGCGTTCCTGCGCAACGTCTCGGCCGGCTTCGAGATGATCGAGCGCGCCGGACTGAGCCACAGCCGGCCCTCCTTCGGCATCGAGAGCGTCACGGTCGGCAATCGCGAGGTCGAGGTGGTGGAGGAATCCGCGCTCGACCTGCCCTTCGGCACGCTGCTGCACTTCCGCAAGGACATCGACCAGCCGCAGCCGCGCATCCTCGTGGTGGCGCCGCTGTCGGGCCATTTCGCGACGCTGCTGCTCGACACGGTGAAGACGCTGCTGCCGGAGAACGACGTCTACATCACCGACTGGGCCAATGCGCGCGACGTGCCGCTGGCGGCCGGGCGCTTCGGCTTCGACGACTACGTCACCCATCTGATCCGCTTCCTGGAGGCGATCGGCCCGGGCGCGCACGCGCTCGCCGTGTGCCAGCCCTGCGTGCAGGTGCTCGCCGCCACCGCCGCCATGGCACAGCGCGACAACCCGGCGACGCCCCATTCCATCACCCTGATGGCCGGCCCCGTCGACTGCCGCGTCAGCCCGACCAAGGTGAACGAGCTCGCGACCTCGAAGCCGCTCGACTGGTTCGAGCAGAACCTCATCTCCACCGTCCCGCCCGGCTTCCGGGGCGTGGGACGGCGGGTCTATCCCGGCTTCGTGCAGGTCGGCGCCTTTATGGCGATGAATTTCGACCGCCACGTGAAGGCGCATGTCAAGATGTTCGAGAACCTCGCCATGGGCCAGCACGACAAGGCGAGCACGGCCAAGAACTTCTACGACGAATATTTCGCGGTGCTCGATCTCGATGCCGACTTCTACCTGGAGACGATCCGCAAGGTTTTCCAGGACTACGATCTGCCGCGCGGCGTGCTGACCTATGAGGGCGAGACCCTCGACTTCCGCGCCATCCGCCGCACCTCGCTGCTGACGGTGGAAGGCGAGCGCGACGACATCTGCGCGGTCGGCCAGACCGTTGCGGCGCAGGACATCTGCGCCAGCCTGCGCCCGCACCGCAAGCGCCACCATCTCCAGCCCGGCGTCGGCCATTACGGCGTGTTCAGCGGCCGGCGCTGGCGCGGGCAGGTCTATCCGCTGGTGCGCAACCACATCCTCTCGGCCGACTGAGCGCCGCCGCCCGCCGGCCATACGCCGCGCCGCGCATTCTCCAAATACCTCCGAAGGCACCGTCAAACCGGCGTCACCATTGACGCGGCAGGCTGGGATCCCCATGGTGCGCGCCCCAGCAACATGACACCCCACGGAGGTTTCCCAAGAATGTCGGTATGGCCGGTTTACGGAAAAATCGAAGGTCCCATCGTGATGATCGGCTTCGGCTCGATCGGTCGCGGCACATTGCCCCTGCTCGAGAGGCATTTCGACTTCGACAAGGACCGGCTCACCGTAATCGATCCCGTGGATGACGATCGCGCACTGCTCGACGAGCGCGGCGTTACCTTTCTGAAGCAGGCCGTGACCAAGGACAATTATCGCGAGGTCCTGACCCCGCTGCTGACGACCGGCGGGCGCGGCTTCGTCATCAACCTCTCGGTCGACACCTCCTCGGTCGCCATCATGGAGCTCGCCCGCGAGCTCGGCGCGCTCTATGTCGACACGGTCGTCGAGCCCTGGTTCGGCTTCTATTTCGACAGGGACGCCGGCCCGGCGGATCGCACCAACTATGCGCTCCGGGAGACTTTACTGAACGCCAAGCGTTCGCGCCCCGGCGGCCCGACGGCGGTCGCCTGCTGCGGTGCCAATCCGGGCATGGTGTCCTGGTTCGTGAAGCAGGCGCTGGTCGACATCGCCACCGATACCGGCCTCGCCTTCGAGGAGCCGACCTCCCGCGAGGGCTGGGCCAGGCTGATGCAGCAGGTCGGCGTGAAGGGCATCCACATCGCCGAGCGCGACACCCAGCGCGCGCGCGACCCCAAGCCGATGGGCGTGTTCATCAACACCTGGTCGGTGGACGGCTTCGTCTCCGAGGGGCTGCAGCCGGCCGAGCTCGGCTGGGGCACGCATGAGAGCTGGATGCCGGACAATGCCCGCTCGCACGATAAGGGCTGCGGGGCGGCGATCTACCTGCTGCAGCCGGGCGCCAACACCCGCGTGCGCAGCTGGTGCCCGACGCCGGGGCCGCAATACGGCTTCCTCGTCACCCATAATGAATCGATCTCGATCGCCGACTTCTTCACCCTGCGCGAGGGTGGCGAGGTGGTCTACCGCCCGACCTGCCACTACGCCTACCACCCGGCCAATGACGCGGTGCTGTCGATGCACGAGATGTTCGGCGCCGCCGGCAAGGTGCAGGAGGACTGGAAGATCCTCGACGAGCACGAGATCGTCGACGGGGCGGACGAACTCGGCGTGCTGCTCTACGGCCACGCCAAGAACGCCTACTGGTACGGCTCGCAGCTCACCATCGAGGAGACGCGCGACCTCGCTCCCTACCAGAACGCCACCGGGCTGCAGGTGAGCTCCGCCGTGCTGGCCGGCATGGTGTGGGCGCTGGAGAACCCGGAGGCGGGTATCGTCGAGGCCGACGAGATGGACTACCGGCGCTGTCTCGAGGTGCAGCGCCCCTATCTCGGCCCGGTGAAGGGCTACTACACCGACTGGACGCCGCTCGACGACCGCCCCGGCTTCTTCGCCGAAGACATCGACGAGAGCGACCCCTGGCAGTTCCGCAACATACTGGTGCGGTGAGGCGCGGGCCCGGCGCCGCGATGCTCCTCAGTCGTCCGGCGCCGGCGGCTCGCCGCCGATGGTGAGGCAGCGCCGGCGCGCGGCCTCCAGCCCCTCGGCGACCAGCCATGACAGCGGCGAGGCGCGCATCGCCTCGAGCCCCGCCGCCGTGGTGCCGGCATAGTCGACCATCTCCTGCACGAAGCCGGCGGGCGGCGTGTCCGACGCCGCCATCATCCGCCCGGCGGCGAGGAAGAGCTGCCTGACCGCGCGCGCCGCCACCTCGGGCTCGACGCCCTGCCCCTGCGCATAGGCCTGCATGCACTCGGCGAAATAGGCGACGAAGCCGGGGACCGGGCCGGTGAGGGCGGTGAAGCAGTCGATCTGCGATTCAGCCGGCACCTCGTCGGTGGTGCCGCAGGCCTCGAACAGGCGCAGCACCGTCGCCCGGTCCGGCGGCGACAGGCCGCCCGGGGCGAACCAGGGCGAATAGGCGAGGCCGATCGCGGCCGCCGGGTTCGAGATCGCCCGCACCACCCGGGCGGAATTGCCGATGGCGCGAAGCTGACCGGTGTCGATGCCGGCCATGACCGAGACGACGAGCCGGTCCGGCACGTCGAGGCGCAGCCGCCGGCCCGCCGCCGGGGGCAGCGCCAGCAGGACGCTCGCGCACCGCGCGGCCAGCTCCTGCGGGTCTCGGGTCCAGTGCACGCCCTCATGGGCGGCGAGCTCGCCTGCCGGGCCGCTGCGGTTGCAGATCCACAGCTCGCCGGGGGCGACGACGTCGGCGCGCAGCAGCGCTCCTGCGATGGCGCCGCCGAGCTGGCCGCAGCCGACGATACCAAGTCCGAGACCCGACCCGCCCGCGTCCATTTGCGTCCCCGGTCGCCATATGCGCCGGGCAACCATGGCATCTCGCGCCCCCCGCGCCTAGCTATACGGCGACTGCGGCGCCCGCCGCAGCCGGATTCCCCCGCCTGCCGGAGCCCCGCCTTGCCCGATCTCTCCTCCTTCCCGATCGCCGCCCGCTGGCCCGCCCAGCATCCCGACAAGCTCCAGCTCTATTCGTTTCCGACGCCGAACGGCGTGAAGGTCTCGATCATGCTGGAGGAGAGCGGCCTGCCCTACGAGGCGCACACCATCAATATCGGCGCCAATGAGACCTGGACGCCGGAGTTCCTCTCGCTGAACCCGAACGGCAAGATCCCCGCCATACTCGACCCCGACGGGCCGGGCGGAAAGCCGATCGGCCTGTTCGAATCCGGCGCCATCCTGATCTATCTCGCGGAGAAGACCGGCAGGTTCCTGCCGCAGGACCCGGCCGCGCGCTACCAGACCATCGAATGGGTGATGTGGCAGATGGCCGGCCTCGGGCCGATGTTCGGCCAGCTCGGCTTCTTCCACAAATTCGCCGGCGCCGCCTATGAGGACAAGCGTCCGCGCGAGCGCTACGCCACCGAGAGCGCGCGGCTGATCCGGGTGCTGGAGGACCGGCTCGCCGGGCGCGAATGGATCATGGGCGCGGACTACACCATCGCCGACATCGCCTGCCTCGGCTGGGTGCGCAACCTCGTCGGCTTCTACGGCGCGGGCGAGCTCGTCGCCTATGACGAGCTGAAGAACGTGCCGGCCTGGCTGGAGCGCGGCCTCGCCCGGCCGGCGGTCGAGCGCGGGCTGAACATTCCCCCGCGGCCCTGACGCGCGCGGGCCGGGACGATCACGCCCGCCGGGTGCGCTGTCGCGTCCCGGCGGGCGTGATGGCAGCCCGGCGGATTTGCCCTATAAGCTCGGCAGCCGAGGTTCCGGCGCGAAGGTGAGGTGTTGGCGATGAACAGGCCCGTTCCCATGCCGCAGACGGCGGGCAGCCCGGCCGCGCTGCCGGAAGGCCACCCGCCGGTCGCGTTCGGGAAGATCGGCGTGCTCATCGTCAATCTCGGCACGCCGGACGGCACCGACTACTGGTCGATGCGCCGCTACCTGAAGGAGTTCCTCTCCGACCGGCGCGTGATCGAGGTCAACCGCGCGCTGTGGTGGTTCCTGCTCAACGTCGTCATCCTGTCGAAGCGCCCGCAGGCCAAGGGCCGCGACTACGCGACGATCTGGAACAAGGAGCGCGACGAGGGGCCGCTGCGCACCATCACCCGCGCGCAGTCGGAAAAGCTCGCCGCGCGCCTGTCGGGACGGGACCCGCGGCTCGTCTTCGACTGGGCGATGCGCTACGGCAATCCCTCCATCGCCTCGCGCATCGAGGCGCTGCAGAAGGCCGGCTGCGAGCGCATCCTGCTGGTGCCGCTCTATCCCCAATACGCCGCCGCCACCTCGGCGACGGTGTGCGACGCCGCCTTCGACGCGCTGAAGAAGATGCGCTGGCAGCCGGTGCTGCGGGTCGCCCCGCCCTGGCCGGACGAGCCGGCCTATATCGACGCGCTGGCGCAATCGATCGAGACCTCGCTCGGCGCGCTCGACTGGGAGCCGGAGCTGGTGCTGGCCTCGTTCCACGGCATTCCGAAGGACTATTTCGACAAGGGCGACCCCTACCAGTGCTACTGCCACAAGACCGCGCGGCTGCTGCGCGCGCGGCTGGGCTGGCCGGAGGAGAAGCTGCGCGTCACCTTCCAGTCGCGCTTCGGCAAGGCCGAGTGGCTGCAGCCCTACACCGACAAGACGGTGGAGGCGCTGGCGACCTCGGGCGTGAAGCGGCTCGCCGTCATCACCCCCGGCTTCGTCGCCGACTGCCTGGAGACGCTGGAGGAGATCGGCGGCGAGAACGCCGAGATCTTCCACCACCATGGCGGCGAGAAGTTCCACTTCATCAACTGCCTGAACGATTCCGAACCCGGCATGGACGTGCTGGAAACGGTGGTGCGCCGCGAGCTGATGGGCTGGGCCGAGCTGGGCTGACGAGATTCACGTGAGTAGGGCCTGATGTCCCCGGAGCGTCGATCTGGAGAGACCCTTGATATACGAAAGCTCACCTTGGAAGTCGCAGCTTGCTCGCGCCGCGAAAGTCATCGCGAGGTGTAGTGAAAAAAGAACATGCTCAGAGAGCCGCTCCTTTCAACTCGAAAAGGAGATATTTTTGGCAGCATATATAATCAGAAAACTCGATAATGCACATAAAATTTCAACCAAAATACTTAAATCTGATATAAGCATCACAAAATATCCATCAAAATGTAAGGGTATAAATCAATTAAACAGCCCCCATCTTGAACGTTTTTTTGATTTCCAGTCCGGCATAAATGCAGAAATTACAGTACGGCGACTTCTAAATATTGTGATACATAGCTTCGTATTCCAAGAAGTTATAGATGATCTTAATCGTTGCGAATCGTTTCTTGTTACATCCGATAATGAGGTGTCCAAATCTATATTCTTAGTCAATATTTCTTCTTTCGTTGCATTGATGCGGCGGGTAGCTGACGACGAGCCTGACCGACTTCGGTGGACACGGAATACATCTACGGGAAGGTTCGACGTCTGGGTCGGTGAAGACTGATCCGCTTGTTGCTGCCGTATCTACGTCGGCTAAAGGCCGGCCGGGCTGCCCCGTATTGCTGAAAACAAAACGGCCGGCGTGGTGACACGCCGGCCGTTCGCGTTTTCGGGGCCGTCAGGCGGCGGGGGCGGATGCCCCCGCGCCGTTCCGATCAGTCGGTCTTCTCGGACGCCTTCTTGAGCGCGGCGCCCAGGATGTCGCCGAGCGAAGCGCCCGAATCCTGCGAGCCGAACTGCGCCACGGCTTCCTTCTCCTCGGCGATCTCGAGCGCCTTGATGGAGACCTGCACCTTGCGCGCCTTGCGATCGAACAGGGTGACGCGGGCGTCGAACTTCTCGCCGACCGCGAAGCGGTCCGGACGCTGGTCGCCGCGGTCGCGGGCCAGTTCCGAGCGCTTGACGAAGGTGGTCATGTCGGTGCCGACGATCTTCACGTCGACGCCGCCTTCCTTCACGTCGATCACTTCGCAGGTTACGATCGCGCCCTTGCGGAGCTCGCCCGCGTCCTGGAAGGGGTCGCCGGCGAGCTGCTTCACGCCGAGCGAGATGCGCTCCTTGTCGACGTCGACGTCGAGCACGACGGCGCGGACCACATCGCCCTTCTTGAACTCGTCGATGACCTGCTCGCCCGGACGGTTCCAGTCGAGGTCGGACAGGTGCACCATGCCGTCGACGTCGCCGTCGAGGCCCAGGAACAGGCCGAACTCGGTCTTGTTCTTGACCTCGCCCTCGACCGTCGCGCCCGAGGGGTACTTCTCGGCGAAGGCTTCCCACGGGTTCTGCAGGGTCTGCTTGAGACCCAGCGAGATGCGGCGCTTGACCGGATCCACCTCGAGGATCGCGACTTCCACTTCCTGCGAAGTGGCGACGATCTTGCCGGGGTGGACGTTCTTCTTGGTCCAGCTCATCTCGGAGACGTGGATCAGGCCCTCGATCCCCGGCTCCAGCTCGACGAACGCGCCGTAGTCGGTGATGTTGGTCACGCGGCCCTTGAAGCGGGCGCCGACCGGGTACTTGGCCTCGATGCCCTCCCACGGATCGCCGAGCAGCTGCTTCATGCCGAGCGAGATGCGGTGGGTCTCGTGGTTGATCTTGATGATCTTCACCTTGACCGTCTGGCCGATGGTGAGCACCTCGGTCGGGTGGTTCACGCGCCGCCAGGCGATGTCGGTGACGTGCAGCAGGCCGTCAATGCCGCCAAGGTCGACGAACGCACCGTAGTCGGTGATGTTCTTGACCACGCCGTCGATGACCTGACCCTCTTCGAGGTTCTGCACCAGCTCGTGGCGCTGCTCGGCGCGGGTCTCTTCGAGAACCGTGCGGCGCGAGACCACGATGTTGCCGCGGCGACGGTCCATCTTGAGGATCTGGAACGGCTGCGGGTTGTGCATCAGCGGGCCGACGTCGCGGATCGGACGGATGTCGACCTGGGAGCGCGGCAGGAACGCCACGGCGCCGTCGAGGTCGACCGTGAAGCCGCCCTTGACCTGGTTGAAGATCACGCCGGAGACCTTCTCCTGGGCGTTGAACGCCTTCTCGAGGCGGACCCAGCTCTCCTCGCGGCGCGCCTTGTCGCGCGAGAGGACGGCCTCGCCGAGCGCGTTCTCGACACGCTCCAGATAGACCTCGACCTCGTCGCCGACCTTGATTTCCTGGTCGCGGCCGGGGCCGGCAAATTCACGCAGTGCCACCCGGCCCTCGGTCTTCAGACCGATGTCGATGATGGCGAGGTCCTTCTCGATGGCGACCACGGTGCCCTTGACGACCGTGCCCTCGGCGGGCTCGGCGTGGGAGAAGCTCTCCTCGAGCATCGCGGCGAAATCGTCGCGGGACGCAAGTGCGGTTTCGGTTGCGGACATATAAGCTCCTGAGCCAGACGGATTGCGCCGGTTGGGTTGTCGGGCGCCCCCTCTCCCACGGGCACCGGGTCTGGCGATCCCGGTGCTGCCCCGAAACACGGGGCCCGGCGCTGTGGCCGTGGAAAAGGCGGCGTAGACGCTTTCGGAACGCGGCGATCCCGGACGGTGCCGCCCGGGCGATGCGCAACGCTCCGATACTGGATGGCGGGTGGATGCCGGGCACGGCGCGGTGCCGTACCGGATGCCCGTCACATGCCCCTGCCCGCCATCGGCCGGCGATCCGTCCCGCTGCCCTCCCGCTGCCGTATCAACGGCACGCGCGGGAAAAGCTGGAGAGGCCTGGCAGGCCCGAACCGGACCGCCCGGAGGCCGGTGCGGAAGGTCGGGCCGGCGGCGGCCGATCGTCCGTCCCGGCACGCCGACAAGGGCACGCGCAGGGCAGGGACGGCACGCCTCACCTGATATGGATCGTGGACGGCCTTTGGCGAGGGCCGAAACTCTCACGTCCGAGCGACCGGTCGACGGCGCGGCGGGCTACCTCCTACAGGGGCGACGCTTCGCCTCGCCCCGGCCCGCCCGGGCGGCCCACCTTCAGGTAAGGGCGCGCGGACGCGCCGTTCCTAGCGCAAGGGGAGGGGGAAGGCAAGATTCAACCCGCCGGCCGCGGCCGGCGGCGCGGCGGCAGAGGCGGCCGGCCCGGCACCCGCCGGCGCGAGCTGGGCCGGGGCCGAGGGGTAGCCGAAATAGAAGCCCTGCGCCTGGGTGCAGCCTTCCGCCTGCAGCACGGCGAGCTGGTCGCGCGTCTCCACCCCCTCCGCCAGCACCCGGATGTTGAGGCTGCGCCCCAGCGCGAGCACCGCGCGCATGATGGCGAGCGACTGCTGGTCGGTGGCGAGGTCGCGGATGAAGGCGCGGTCGAGCTTGATGCGGTCGAACGGAAAGGTGCGCAGCGTCGCCAGCGAGGAATAGCCGGTGCCGAAATCGTCGATGGCCACCGTCACGCCGAGCGCGCGGATGCCCTCCATCGCCCGCAGCGCCTTGGAGCGGTTGCGGATGATCGCGGTCTCGGTGATCTCGAGCTCCAGCCTCGCCGGGGCGAGGCCGGTGTCGCGCAGCACCTCGGCGACGAGGCGCGGCAGGTCGATATGGCCGAGCTGGACCGCGGAGATGTTGACCGCGATCGACATGCGCGGGTCCCAGCGCGCCGCTTCCGCGCAGGCGGTGCGCAGCACCCATTCGCCGAGCGGCAGAATGAGGCCGGTCTCCTCCGCCAGCGGCACGAACTCGGCCGGCTCGATCAGGCCGCGCGTGGGGTGGTTCCAGCGCAGCAGCGCCTCGTAGCCGATGATCTCGCCGCGCTCGAAATCGGTCTGAACCTGGTAGTGCAGGGCGAAATGGCCCTCCTCGAGCGAGGTCCGCATCTCGGCCGCGAGGTCGCGCCGCGCGCGGGCCGCCTCGTCCATGGTGGCGTCGTAGTAGCAGACCGCGCGGGTGACGTCGGACTTGGCGCGGTACATGGCGAGGTCGGCATTGCCGACCAGCCGGGCGCTGGTGTCGCCATCGTCGGGATAGATGGACAGGCCGATGCTGCCGCCGCCGAGAATGTCGCTCTCGCCGAGCCTGATCGGCTCGAACAGCGCCTCCTCCAGCCGCACGCCGAACTCCTTGACCTCCTCGTCGGCCGAGAAGCGCTTCACGGCGGCGAACTCGTCGCCGCCCATGCGGGCGATCAGCTCGCCCTCCTGCAACATGGCGGAAAAGCGCCCGGCGACGATGCGCAGCACCGAATCGCCGGCATCGTGGCCGTAGAGGTCGTTGACCTCCTTGAACTTGTCGAGGTCGATGATGGCGACGGCGAGCTTGCCCGCCTGCGCGCTCGCGCGAGCGAGCTCGGCATCGAGCCGGCCGACGAAATGGGTGCGGTTGGGCAGGCCGGTCAGCCCGTCGCTAAGCGCCAGCCGGCGCAGCGTGTCGACGTTCTGCTCGGTGACGTCGGAATCGATCAGATAGCTCGCCACGCCGGTGCCGAGCAGCAGCAGCAGGCCGCCGGTGACCGCGACCGCCAGCCCCTCGGTGCCGCCCGTGGCCCCGGCCCCCGCCGGCGCGAGCGCCGTCACCGTGACCGCCGCCATGCCGGTGAAGTGCAGCGTGACCACGCTGGAGGTGAACGCGGCGAGCGCGATCCA
Organism: Ancylobacter mangrovi; assembly: GCF_024752335.1. Classification (NCBI taxonomy): domain Bacteria; kingdom Pseudomonadati; phylum Pseudomonadota; class Alphaproteobacteria; order Hyphomicrobiales; family Xanthobacteraceae; genus Ancylobacter; species Ancylobacter mangrovi. The sequence goes on from NZ_JANTHY010000002.1 coordinate 599,131, forward strand.
GCGATGCCCGGCCGCCACCGCATGGGCGAAGACGATGCCGAAGCCGAGCGCCGCGACGACCGACAGCACCACATAGGTCGGGTCCCACTGCACGAAGCCGTCGACGCTGTAGGCGAACATGCCGAGATAGTGCATGGCCGAGACCGACAGGCCGAGCACCACGCCGGACAGGGTGGTGCGGGCGAACGAGGGGGCGTGGATCATGAAGAAGGCCAGCGCGCCGCCGGCGATCATGACCAGCAGCGAGGCCAGGGTGCGCACCGGGTCGTACTGGGCGGGAATGTCGGTGCGGTAGGCGAGGATGGCGATGAAATGCGTGCACCAGACCGAGCAGCCGGCGGCGACGGCAGCCATGAAAATCCACCCGCCGCGCTGGATGCCGGTGCGCTCCTGCGCGCGCCGGAACAGCTCGATCGTCACATAGCCGCCGCCGAGGCAGACGAGCGCGGCAAGTGCCACCAGACGCAGGTCATGGAACGCCACGAGGCAGGTGAGAACACGCATCTATTGACCACCCCGGCGCCCGCCGCGCGAAGTCCACATTCATGGAATGTCGAAGATGTGGCCCCGACCGACCGAACAGCGACGGTTACCGTCATCGTGGCGCGCGCGACTATCTACACGCAAGTGCAGTTGAATGCGAGTCAATTCTCGCCGGTATTTCATACGTCGGGGCGGGCGAGCCAGACGTCCATCACCCATCCCTTGCGCGCCCTCACCTCGGCGCGCCGGGCAAGGATCGCCTCGCCCACCTCGGCCAACGGCCCGGCCAGAAGGACCTCGTCGGGCGTGCCGAGATAAGCCCCCCACCACACGCGCCCGGCCCAGCCGCGCTCGATCAGCGCGCGAAGGCCGGTGCCGTCGTCGAGCAGCGCCACGAAGGCGGGGGCCTCGGGCGTCGCGCCGGCGACGCGCCGGCCGGTGGTCACCTCCACCGGCTCGCCGATGCCGTTGAGCGGGATCGCGTGCGCGGCGCACAGCGCCTGGATCGCGCAGATGCCCGGGACCACCTCGACCTCGAATGGCGGGGCGGCGGGCGCAGTTACGGAGCGGGCGGTGTCGAGCACCCGCAGCGTCGAATCGTAGAGCATCGGGTCGCCCCAGACGAGGAAGGCGCCGACCCCGTCCGGCGCGATCTCCTCGTCGATCAGCCGCGCGAAGATCTCCGCCCGCGCGGCGTGCCAGGCCTCGACCCCGGCGCGGTAGCCGCTCTCGGCCGAGCGCTTCGGGCTGGCGGCGGTGACCGAGCGCCACGGCGCGCGGCGATGGGTGCGCAGGATCGCCTCGCGCATCTCGATCAGCTCGGCGGCCGCCTCGCCCTTGTCGAGGAAGAAGAACACGTCGGCGCGGTTGATCGCCTCCACCGCGCGAAGGGTCAGCGCGGCGGGGTCGCCCATGCCGATGCCGATGACGAGAACGCGCCGCATCGGCCTTCCTCAGCCCTGCGCCGGCGACGTGCCGGCCTCCTCGCGCGCGTCGAACACTTTGCGCGCCACGAACAGCGCATCGAGCGCGGCGGGGAAGCCGGCATAGAGCGCCATCTGCATGATGGTCTCGATCACCTCCTGCCGGCTCGCCCCGCAGTTCAGCGCCGAGCCGATATGCACCTCCAGCTCGCGCTGGGCATGGCCGAGGCAGACCAGCCCGGCCACGGTGGCGAGCAGGCGCGTGCGCAGGTCGAGGCCCGGGCGCGAATAGATGTCGCCATAGCCGAACTCGAAGATGTAGCGCGCGAAGTCCGGGGCGACGTCGGCGAGCGCGGCCATCACCTCCTCGCCGGAGCGGCCGGTGATGCGCGCGAGCTGCGCCTTGCCACGGGCGAGGCGTTCGTCGCCGATGTCGTCGCGGGACAGGGCCCCGTCGCCGGGGCGGGTCTCGTCGGCCATGCGGCTCACTCCATTCCGGGGGCGGGAGGGGCGGTGCGGGCCGCGACGATCTCGAGCGCGCGAGCGACGCTCTCGGCCGCGCTGAGCGCGGTGTTGTCGAGCTCGACGGCGTCGGGCGCCTTGACCAGCGGGGCGCTGGCGCGGCCGCTGTCGCGCGCGTCGCGCCGGCGGATGTCCTCCAGCACCGTCGTCTCGCTCACCGCCTCGCCGCGCTGGGAAAGCTCGCGATAGCGCCGGGCGGCGCGCGCCTCCGGGCTCGCGGTGACGAAGATCTTCACCTCGGCCTGCGGCGCGATGACGGTGCCGATGTCGCGCCCGTCCAGCACCGCCCCGCCCGGCCGGGCGGCGAAATCGCGCTGCAGCTTCAACAGCGCCGCGCGCACCTGCGGAAGGGCGGCGACGCGCGAGGCCGCCTCGCCCACCGGCCCGGACTTCAGCGCCTCGGGATCGAAGGCGGCGAGGTCGAGCTCCCCCGCCAGCGCGGCGAGGGCGGCGGCGTCCTTGAGATCGAGGCCGCGCGTCAGCGCCGCGAACCCGACCGCGCGATAGAGCAGGCCGGTGTCGAGATGGGGCAGGCCGAACCGCGCCGCCAGCGCCCGGGCGACGGTGCCCTTGCCCGAGGCGGCCGGCCCGTCGATGGCGATGATCACGCCGCGTCCCCGGCGAGCGCGATGTCCGCGCCGAGCCCGGTCATCAGCGGCACGAAGTCGGGAAAGCTGGTGGCGATGAAGGAGACGTCGTCGATCGTCATCGGCTTTTCGGCGACGAGCCCCATCATCAGGAAGCTCATGGCGATGCGATGGTCCATGTGGGTCGCCACCGTGCCGCCGCCGGGAACGCGGCCGCGGCCCTCGACGACGAGGTCGTCGCCCTCGATCGCGAACGCGACGCCCCCCGCCTCCAGCCCCGCGGCGACGGCGGCGAGACGGTCGGATTCCTTGACGCGGAGTTCGGACAGGCCGCGCATGCGGGTGGTACCCTCCGCGCAGGCGGCGGCAACGGCGAGCACGGGGTATTCGTCGATCATCGAGGGCGCGCGCGCCGCCGGCACGTCGACCCCCTTCAGCGCCGAGGCCCGCACGCGCAGATCCGCGACGCTCTCCCCGCCCTCGGTCCGGGCGTCGAGGAACTCGATCGCCGCGCCCATCTCCTGAAGCGTGGTCAGGAGTCCGGTGCGCAGCGGGTTGGTCATCACACCGCGGATGGTCACCTCGGATCCGGGAACGATCAGCGCCGCCACCAGCGGGAAGGCGGCCGAGGAAGGATCGGCCGGCACGCGCACCGGCGCCGGCTTCAGCTCAGGGCGGCCCTTCAGCGTGACCTTGCGGCCATGCGCGCCATGCGGCTCGACCCGCACCTCGGCGCCGAAATGGGCGAGCATGCGCTCGGTGTGGTCGCGGCTCGCCTCCTTCTCGATCAGCGTCGTCTCGCCGGGTGCGCCGAGGCCCGCGAGCAGCACCGCCGACTTGATCTGCGCCGAGGCGACCGGGCTCTCATAGGTGATCGGGATCAGGTCGCGCGGGCCGCGCAGCGTCAGCGGCAGGCGCCCGCCTTCGGCCTCGTCCAGCACCTCGACGCCCATCTTCTCCAGCGGGTCGAGGATGCGGCGCATCGGCCGCTTGCGAAGGCTGGCGTCGCCGTCGAAGGTCGCGGTGATCGGGTTGCCGGCGACCACGCCCATCATCAGCCGCGAGCCGGTGCCCGCATTGCCGAAGTCGAGCGGGCCGTCCGGCGCCTGAAGCCCGCCGACACCAACGCCGCGCACCCGCCAGGCGCCCGGGCCGAGCCGCTCGACATTGGCCCCGAGGGCGGCGCAGGCGCGCGCCGTGTTGAGCACGTCCTCGCCTTCCAGCAGGCCGGTGATCTCGGTCTCGCCCACCGCCAGCGTGCCGAAGATCAGCGCCCGGTGCGACACCGACTTGTCGCCCGGCACCTCGATCGTGCCCGCGAGCGGGCCGGAGCGGGAGGCGCGGGCGGGGAGCGGTGCGCTTCCATGACCGCTGGATGCCGCATCCTTCGCGGGGGCGGCGTCCCTGGCGGAAGACGGGGAAGCGGTGGTGCTCATCTGACGCCCTTTCTGCCGCGCGGTATCCATGTGAGGGCCTCCTCGCGGGGGTCGCGCCGGCGGTGAACGGGCGCCGTCCTAGCACGAGGCCGTCATTGGCGTCACGAGAAAGCAAATGCGGCTTGACTCCTCGAAGCCGCCGGTTCAATGGGAGCACCCTTTCGTCACCACTTTCTGAGGTTCCGAACCGTGGTGAAACCTGATTTAGGCACCAAACGCGTCTGCCCGGTCACCGGGCGGAAGTTCTACGACCTGAACAAGGACCCCGTGATCTCGCCCTATACCGGGCAGGTCGTCCCGATCGCCGTGCCGGTGGCACGTGGCGGGCGACCCGACACGCCTCGTCCCACCGCCGAGACGGAAACCGAATCGGAGGAGAACGAGGACGTCGAGATCGTGTCGCTGGAAGAGGCCGACGAGGAGGCCACCAGCTCCAACGCGAAGGCGCCCGCCGCGTCCGACGACGACATCGAGATCGACGAGGACGTCGAATCCGATGACGACGACACCTTCCTCGAAGAAGACGAGGACGGCGAGGATGACGTGACCGATCTGATCGGCGACGGCATCGAGGACGACGAGGAAAGCTGAAAAAGCGCTGGGGACGACAGGCAAGCCGCACAGTGGAGGCTTGCAGTCTCATCCGCCATGTGCTTTACGACCGTCCGCTCCGGTTGGTTCCGGGGCGACACGCCGGGAGAAACCCAAGGCGAGGCGCCCAAAGCGCCCGCGCACCCGGCAACCCCCGGTGGGGCCATAGCTCAGTTGGGAGAGCGCTTGAATGGCATTCAAGAGGTCGGCGGTTCGATTCCGCCTGGCTCCACCAGTCTCCCCCATCGATCAAGAATAACCCGCCATCCCGCCCCGCTGGACGGCTGCGGCTCGGCACCGTCGCGCGTGAAGCCGATCTCGCCCGCGACATGAGTTGCGATGGCCTCGCCGCCGACCGGTGAAGCGAATCGGCCGTCGTGGCGCGCCGTCCGGACCGCTCAGGCGCTGAGGCGCAGCGCGGCTGCCTTGTCGTCGCGCCGGAGCTGCGCGACGTCGTGCTGAAGCACCAGCGAGCGCAGCAGCGGATGCTCCCAGATCGTCTCGCCCGGCTGCGCCGACAGCGGCGCGACCTCCAGCGGCAGCGCGGCCACCAGCGCGTCGGCGTCCTGCAGGTCGATTGGGTCCCAGCTCGCGTCGATGGCGCGCATCAGGGCCGGCCAGTCCGTCGCCTCCTTGCGCGGCTGGACATAGACGCACAGCCGCGAACGCCCGAGGCCTCGATACAGATCGATGAGCCGCAGATCGAGCGTCGGATCGGCGTCGAGATCGAACACGTCGACGCCCGGCGTACGGCCGGACGGCGAGAAATACAGGCAGGGAATGCCGTAGCTTTCCGCGATGACCATGCCGTGCAGGCTGGTCGAGACGATGCGCTCGCAGGCGCGGATCTCGTCCACCTTGTCCCGCAGCCCGTCGATCGAGACCGGCGCCACGGTGGTGATGAGATGGACGTCGTCGCGCAGCTCGTCCGGAATGAGATAGCGCTCGAGCTCGGGAAGCGGCTTTGCATCCATCTCGCGGTTGGCAAGCTCGGACAGATGCAGCACCGCGCCGATTTTCCACTTCTTGGCGACCGGGCGGTCGTAGAAGCGCGGCAGCAGCCAGACGGGGTCGCCATAGATGCCCGTCCCGCCGCTCCCGCCGCCGAGCAGCCGCTCCGAAACCGGACCGCGCGTGGCATTCACATGGAAGCGCGAATCGGCCGACGGCACGAAAGGCTCGCGCTCGGCTTCGGGCTTGCCCGGATTGCGCCAGTTCGAGCATCCGGTGCCCCAGAACCAGACATCGCCGCCGGAAAAGCCATGACCGATGGTGCCCACCGCCGCCATGCGCGGCGTGAGCGACTTCGTCGGAACGCGGTGGACCGGCTTCCCGGCCAATAGCGAGACCATGACGGGGCTCAAAGCGTCGCCAAAATTGAGATAATTCATCTGCAAAGTCGAGCCGGCCCAGGAGAGTGGAATACTACCCGTACGCTCTACGATCTCGGCGAAAGTAACAGCCATGAGGCACTCCCGTATGGTTCGGGATACAAAGAGATAAAGCCTATATCTTTGGTCGACGGCAAACAATGCTTTGACCACGTATGAAATCTATCGGCGCGCGCCGTTTCCAATCGTTTTTCGGCCGTGGCGGAGAGAGCACTTCACCGCGCCATCGGGGGATGGGGTCATGATGCGGGCCCGCACCCGCTCGCGCGGCGGAACGTGCGGGGCTGTGGAGGGTTGACTCCGATGGTTTCAGCAAAACGGGAGTTGCCGCCATGACGATCGGCGAAATGCAGCCTGCCGTGCCCGTCCCCATGCCGCCGGTGCGCGTGCGCGCGGGGTCGGCGGTGTTCGACATCGACACGCTGGACGAGGCGCTGGCCTTCGCCCAGGCCAATCTACATCCCAGGGGCGACTATGACGGCCTCATCCGCCGGCTGCAGAGCGCGGCCGATTCGGAAGAGTGCCTCGAGGCCGCGAACGCCTTCATCTGGTGGGCGGAGGCCAACGGGATCATCGCCGGCCGGGGCTGAGACGGAGCCAGGCCCGCGCGCCGGAGAGCCCGGCGCCGGGGCCTTGAAGGCTGCGGCTCGAAAAGGCTTGGCGACAGCGTCCCTTAGGGCAGGTCGGCGCTTCCGATTTTACCCTGGAACGAGGTTCCGATCCGGCCGTTGTTAGCCGGGGGGCAGATCCATCGAGGAGATTTCCCCATGACCAACCAGCAGCATCGCGGTGGTTCCGGCAACGTCGCCGACAACCGCGACAAGGCCGGCGAAGCCGGTCGCAAGGGCGCCGAGCATTCCCCCGCCCAGCAGCACAGCCAGTCCGGCGGCGACAATCGCCAGCAGGGCGGCCAGTCCGGCAACCCCGGCAACTTCTCCAACGACCGTGACCGCGCCCGCGACGCCGGCCACAAGGGCGGCCAGAAGTAGCTTTCCGGCCTGCAAAGACATGTGCGACATGCTGCCCGCTCCGGCTCCGGCCGGGGCGGGCATCGCGCGTCCGGCGCCCGGCGGCGATCGACGATGAGCGCCCGATGGTCGGCACTGCGCGCATGTGCCACGCTGCGGCATCGGCAGGCCCGGCCGACGGGCCGCTTCGAGCCGCGAGAGGGCACGATGAGCGAGGATCTCCAGATCGACGAGCCGGCCACCCCCTACCACCCCGAGGAGATGAAGGCGGTATGGGACGTGCGGCTCGGCAAGAACATGACCATCCACGCGACCGCGCGCTGGACGCCGGCCGGGGTGGTGGCGGCCGGCGTCACGGCGTCTGCGGTGCTGCTCGCGGTCGCGGCGCTGGTGCGGGCCTGCCGCACACCGCGCTGACAGCAGGTCGTTGGCGTTTGGCGGAGCCGATTTCCGAACTTCTTCCGCGCTGGCCGGTTGTCCTGTTGAAACAGGGAGGCCATGCGATGGTTCTGCATCATTCCGCCATGCCGGCCGACGACCTTCCCGACAGCCGCGAGATCCGTTTCCGGCTGCGCGGGGACAAGGACCTGATCACCTGCCTCGTCGGCTGGGACGTGCTCGACCGGCTGGGCGACAGCGAAGCCGCCAGCCGGGCCGACCGGCTCGCGCGCTTCGAGGAGCACCGCACCGGCATCGAGGCCGCCGCGATGCGCAAAGTCGATGCGTCCGGCGCGCCGGACGGCGTGCTGCGGCTGAAGGCGGCGGATATCATCCAGGAATGAACGTGCGGGAGCGCACGCGAATGACCGCGGTCAGGGCTGCATGATCTGCGGCGTGCCGCACTTGCCGGGCCCGCATTGCGGCAGCTTCGTATCCGCCGCCTCGCCCTGCGGCGGCGGCCCGGGCGGGGGCTGAAGCACCCCGGTCTCGGGCGAGCGGTCCGGCTGCGTCGGGCTGCCCGCAGGCGGGACGCCCGTCTGAGGAGCGCCGGTCTGCGGGGTGCTGCCGTCGCGCGCCGGGTCGGCCGCGGTCTGCGCGAGGGCGGGGCCGAGCGGGCCGAAGGCCAGCATGCCGCCCACAATCCATATGCCCATCTTCATGGCGAGGCCTCCTGTTTTCGGGCCAACGCCGGCACGCGCGCGCCGTTCCGCCGCGCATAGCCCGGCAAAAGGTCGCGGGTCGGCACGCGCACGGCCAATGGGCGAGCCAGAGGGCCGCGCGGCGTCAGCCGTTCACCGCCACCAGCAGCGGCGGACCCAGCGGCCACGCACCCGCACATTGCGGCAGACGCGCCGGCGCCGGCGTCGGGGCTGGACCCAGATGCGGCGCCCGTTGCGCCAGACCCAGTAGGCCTCTTCGGCCGGGGTGCCGTCCGGCGCCGCGCCGGCGAATCCCTCCGGGGCGAGGCGTTCCGGGGCAGGGACCTCCGGGACAAGCTCCTCCGCGCCGGGTGCCGGCAGGTTTCCGGCGCCGGTCAGCACCGCCGCACCGGCCGGGCCGGCGGCGAGCGAACCGAGCGCCACGGCGCCGGCGGCGGCCGCGCCCATCTCGCAGAAAGCAATCAAGAACGTCCGCCTGTCCACGGCATCCTCCCGTCCTGCCTCGCGGGCACGAGGCGTGCCCTTCGGCTCGTGATCTAGGGCGCGCATGCCGGTTGGGAGGGGCGGACGAAATTTCCTCGCGCGGACGTGAGAAAGGGCCGGGCCCGAGTGCTCAGGGCGCTCAGGGCGGGCGCGCTCAGGGCGGGGTCTGGCCGATCGTGTCGGCCATCGTCGCCCCGCGCAGGCCGAGCGGCATCGGCGTGCCGGTCGTGGTGTCGCGCGCGGTCTGGTGCTCGGTCTCCGCGTTCAGCTCGGCGCCGATCAGGATCACCACCGTCGAGATCCAGATCCAGACCATGAAGCCGATGATGGCGCCCAGCGAGCCATAGGTCTCGTTGTAGCTGGCGAAGTTGGTTGCGTACCAGGAGAAGCCCATCGAGGCGGCCATCCAGAAGAAGGCGGCCGCGATGCTGCCCACGCTGAGCCAGCGCCAGCGCGCATTGGCGCGGCTCGGGCCGTAGCGGTAGAGCAGCGCCAGCGCGAAGGCGAGCACCACGAACATCGCCGGCCACCGGCCGAGGCGCAGGAGGAGCTCCCCGCCGCCCATCGGCACATAGGCGAGGACGATGGGCAGCACCACCACCGCCCCCATGGCGGCGAGCATGATGACGATGGCGCCGACGGTGAAGACCAGCGACACCGCGTTCAGCACCAGGAAGCTGCGCTTCTCGCGCTCGACATAGACGATGTTGAGGGCGTCGAAGAGCGCCTTCATGCCGGCATTGGCGCTCCAGATCGCCAGCGCCAGGCTGAAGAAAAAGGCGAGCCCGAGCGATGCATCGCCGGTCGAGGCGATGCGCTGCACCTGGCCGCCGATCACCTCGATCGCGCCGTCCGGCAGGATGCCGCGCCACTGGCCCATCTCGGCGATGACCTCGGAAGGCTGCGCGAACAGGCCGAACAGCGAGACGAAGGCGGCGACGGCCGGAAACAGCGCCAGGATGGAATAGAAGGTGACGCCGGCGCCGATGGCGAGCACGCGGTGCTCGGAGATGTTGGCGTAGATGCGCAGCGCGATGTCGCGCCAGCCCGAGGGCGTGATCTCGTCCGGCGCGGTGGCGAGGCGCCCGCGCCCCGCGCCTGCGAAGGCGCTCGCGCCGTCATCCGCCACGGGCACGCCGGCGGGAAAGGACGGCGGCAGCGGCGGCGAGGCGCCCGGCGCGCGGCCGTTGGCGGGCGCGCTCCGGTCGACCCGAAGCTGCAGCAGGGCGGCAAGCGTGATGGTCGCCAGCGCGCCCGCGACGACCAGTCCGTCGGTCCTGCTCCGTGCGGTCACGAATGATCCCCCTCGAATGGCTGTGTCTGGTCAACAGGGACAGTCGGGCAAGGTTCCAGCGTGCGGGCGGGTGCGCAAGGGGCCGGCGGGCCGTCACGAAATGCTGACGGAAGGCGTCATATCCTCTACCCTAGGCACACCAGAATGGAGGGCGGCATGAAGAGGACATCGCTTACCTGGCTCCTGGCCGGCCTGATGGCATGCGGGCTCGCCGGCGCCGCGTCCGCCCAGACCCTGAAGGGCCTGAGCCCGCCGAACGCGACCACGCTGCAGGACGAGCCGACCCTGATGGACGGCCCGTCCGAGCCCTCGCCGCGGACCGGCGTGGTGCAGCCGCCGCCGGGCCCCGCGCCCGAGGGACAGGCGGCGAAGATCAAGCTGCCGGACTGCGTGCCGCCCAATTGCGGCACGCCGCAGATCATGGCGCCGTAAGGCACGCGCGACCGGCAACCGGTACCCGGACGGCTGACCCCGGCATCGTTCCACCGTGAGCGGATCGCGGGGAGGATGCTTGTCTTGCGCGCCCTGGCGCGCCCTCACGCGCCCTGCCCGGGGTCGGTCCCGCCATGCTGACAGCCTCCCGCCGCCCCGATCGGCGGCGGCGGCGATTCGGCTTCGCGCGCGCTCCCGGCCGACGGTGGAACGGGCCGTGACGGCCTCTCGGAAGGCCCTTGAGGCGCGCGGCGCGCCGCGATGGCGACCTTCCCATCCGTCCGCGCACGCGAACTTTCCCTCGCCATCGTCCGACGAGCGTTCCAATTGTCGCAAGCCCGGCATAGGGTTGGCGCACATTCGTCGCACGCGGCCGACTCAGCGGCCCGGCGCCGCAGGGCGGGACCAGGAGAAAAAACAGATGCAGCTCGGAATCGTCGGCCTCGGCCGCATGGGAGGAAACATCGCGCGCCGGCTCGCCAAGGCGGGGCACACCTGCGTGGTCTGGGACCGCAACGAGAGCGCCGTGCGCGAGCTGGCGGGCGAGGGCAACACCGGCGCCGCCGACCTCGCCGGCGTCGTCAAGGCGCTCGACGCGCCGCGCGCGGTGTGGGTGATGCTGCCGGCCGGCGGGCCGACCGAGGCGACGGTGGCCGAGCTCGGCACCCTGCTGTCGCCCGGCGACATCATCATCGACGGCGGCAACAGCTTCTACAAGGACGACATCCGCCGCGCCGCCGGCCTGAAGGAGAAGGGCATCTCCTATGTCGACGTCGGCACCTCGGGCGGCGTCTGGGGGCTGGAGCGCGGCTACTGCATGATGATCGGCGGCGACAAGGCGGCGGTCGACCATATCGACCCGATCCTCGCCGCGCTGGCGCCGGGCCTCGGCGACATTCCCCGCACCCCCGGCCGCGACGGCCGCGACCCGCGGGTCGAGCAGGGCTACATGCATTGCGGCCCGGCCGGCTCCGGCCACTTCGTCAAGATGGTCCACAACGGCATCGAATACGGCCTGATGCAAGCCTATGCCGAGGGCTTCGACATCCTGAAGCACAAGGATTCCACCGAGCTGCCGGAGAACGAGCGCTACACGCTCGACATGGCCGACATCGCCGAGGTGTGGCGGCGCGGCAGCGTCGTCTCCTCCTGGCTGCTCGACCTGTCGGCGATCGCGCTGGCAGAGAATGACGAGCTGTCGAACTTCTCCGGCGAGGTCGCCGATTCCGGCGAGGGCCGCTGGACGGTGATGGCGGCGGTGGAAGAGGCGGTCCCGGCCGAGGTGCTCTCCGCCGCGCTCTACAACCGCTTCCGCTCGCGCCAGGAACACACCTTCGGCGAGAAGCTGCTCTCCGCCATGCGCTTCCAGTTCGGCGGCCATGTCGAGAAGAAGTCCGGGAGCTGAGCCGTGGTCGAGGCTCCCGTCATCCAGGCGGACGCGCCCCCCGCGCCGCCTTGCGCTCTGGTGATCTTCGGCGCCTCGGGCGACCTCACCAAGCGCCTGCTCATGCCCTCGCTCTACAACCTCGCCCATGAGGGCGTGCTCGATGCGAACTTCACCATCATCGGCGTCGACCGGGTCGAGCACGACGATGCGAGCTTCCGCGAGCACCTGACCGACGCGGTCGAGGAGTTCGGCGCCAAGAGCCATCCGCTCGACCGCGAGGTCTGGCAGTGGCTGATCTCGCGCATCGGCTACGTCACCGGCGATTTCGACAGTCCTGAGACCTATGAGCGGCTGAAGACCCGCCTCGCCGATCGCCAGGGCGAGACCGGCGACGCCAATGCCGTGTTCTATATGGCGGTGACGCCGCGCTTCTTCGCGCCGATCGCCGAGCACCTCGGCGCCGCCGACCTGCTGACCGAGGGCGAGAACGCGTTCCGCCGCTTCGTGGTGGAGAAGCCCTTCGGCACCGACCTCGCCTCGGCGAAGGCGCTCAATGCGCGCCTGCTCGCCGTGGCGGACGAGAACCAGATCTACCGCATGGACCATTTCCTCGGGAAGGAGACGGTCCAGAACGTGATGGCGCTGCGCTTCGGCAACGGCATGTTCGAGCCGATCTGGAGCCGCGGCTATGTCGACCATGTGCAGATCACCGCGGCCGAGACGGTCGGGGTCGAGCAGCGCGGGCGCTTCTACGATGCCACCGGCGCGCTGCGCGACATGGTGCCCAACCATATGTTCCAGCTCCTCGCCATGGTGGCGATGGAGCCGCCCAACTCGTTCGACGCCGACGCGGTGCGCACCGAGAAGTCGAAGGTGATCCAGGCGATCCGCCAGATGCGGCTCGGCGAGGCAGCGACCCATGTGGTGCGCGGCCAGTACCGGGCCGGCGAGGTACTGGGCAAGCCGGTGGCGGATTATCGCGAGGAGCCCGACGTCTCCCCCGAGAGCCACACCGAGACCTTCATCGCCATCAAGTGCCTGATCGACAACTGGCGCTGGAACGGGGTGCCGTTCTACATCCGCACCGGCAAGGCGCTCGCCACCCGGCGCACCGAGATCGCGATCCACTTCAAGAAGGCGCCGGGCGTCCTGTTCCGCAACGATCCCGACTGCGAGCTGGCGCCCAACGTGCTGGTGATCCACGTCCAGCCGGACGAGGGCATCTCGCTGCGCTTCGCCGCCAAGGTGCCGGGCCGCAAGGTGCGCCTGTCCGAGGTCGACATGGACTTCCGCTATGCCGACTACTTCCAGTCCGCTCCCTCGACCGGCTACGAGACGCTGATCTACGATTGCCTGTCGGGCGATCCGACGCTGTTCCAGCGGGCCGACAACATCGAGGCCGGCTGGGCGGCGGTGGATCCCATCCTCAAGGCGGTCGAGGCCGGGATGATCGACGTGCACGGCTATGCCGCCGGCTCGAGCGGGCCGACCATGGCCGACGTACTGCTGGCGCAGGACGGCTTCCAGTGGCTGCCGCTCGAACGGGACCGCCCGCGATGACAGACCAGACGACCGACACGACCCCCGGCCCGGCCCGCCCGCCGCGCGCGACCCGCATCTCGCTGATGGTGTCCGACGTCGACGGAACGCTGGTCACGCCCGACAAGCTGGTGGCGCCGGCGACGGTCGAGGCGGTGCGCCGCCTGCACGCGGCCGGCGTCGCCTTCGCCGCCGTGTCGAGCCGCCCACCGCGCGGCATGAAGATCCTGATCGAGCCGCTCGAGCTCGAGATCTTCGGCGGCTTCAACGGCTCCTCGATCGTCCATGCCGACTACTCCCCGGTGGAGCAGCACTTCGTGCCGCTGGAGGCCGCGCATCTGGCGGTCGACACCATGCGCGCGCGGGGCGCCGACATCTGGGTGTTCGCCGACAATGAGTGGTACATCGAGAACCCGGACAGCCAGTACGTGCCGCGCGAGATCCGCACGGTGCAGTTCCAGCCGACGCTGGTCACCAGCTTCGGCGACCATATCGGCCGGGCCGGCAAGATCGTCGGCTCCTCCTCCGACTTCGACATGCTGGCCGCCTGCGAGACCGAGCTGCAGGCGCTGCTCGGCGATCGCGCCTCGGCCCGGCGCTCGCAGCACTACTATCTCGACGTCACCGCGCCGGTGGTCGACAAGGGCTACGCGGTGCGCGCCTTCGCCGGCTATTTCGGCGTGCCGCTGAACGAGGTGGCGGTGATCGGCGACATGGCGAACGACCTGCCCATGTTCGCCAATGCCGGGCTCGCCATCGCCATGGGCAACGCGACCGACGCGGTGAAGGCGCTGGCCGACCATGTGACGACCACCAATGCCGAGGACGGCATCGCCAACGCCATCGACCGTTTCGTGCTGCCGCTGGCCGCCGGCCGAAGCTGAGCGCGCGAACGAGAACGGCCCCGCCTCGGTGAGGAGACGGGGCCGCTGTCTAAAGGCGACGCAATGCCGGTTCAGCGGAAGATGTCGTTGAACTGGTCCTTGATCTTGCTCGCCTGCTTCTCCAGCGCCGCATAGTCGACCGGAATGATGGTGAGGTCGGAGACCTTCGGCCCGCCCTCGGGCGGATCGACGTCGATGCGCGCCGAATAGCCGCCGTCGGCGGGGAAGATCTTCTGCGCGTCGGGGCTGATCATGAAGGCGGCGAAGGCCTTGGCGGCGTTGGGATGGTCGCTGCCCTTCACCACCGCGGTCGGCGAGGGAATGACGAAGGTGCCGTCCTTGGGATAGACGGTCACGATCTCATGCCCGCTCAGGCGGTCTTGCGCGGCGTAGGAATCGAGCGCGCCGACGGCGATCAGGCGCTCGCCGCGCTTGAGGTTGTCCGAGACCTGCTGGTTGCCCTGGACGATCATGATGTCGTTGTCGGCGAGCTTCTGGTAGAAATCCCAGCCGAGCTTCTGCGACAGCGTGCCGACCACCGAGAGCTGCAGCGAGGTGAAGGACGGGTCCGTCATCACCATCTGGCCCTTGTATTTGGGATCGGTGAGATCGGTCCATTTCTGCGGCCGGTCGGCCTCGGCCACCTTGTCCCCGCGCATGTAGATGGTGATCAGGTTGAGGCGCTGGCCGATCCAGTTGCCGTCCGGGTCCTTCGCCGCGTCCGGGATCTTGTCGAAGCCCACCGGCTTGAACGGAACGAAGGTGCCCTTCTCCGCCATCACGTTGGAGGCCGCCGGGTCGGAGGTCGTGAGCACGTCCGCCCCCACCCGTCCGGCCGAGAGCTCCTGGTAGAAGCGGCGCAGGATCGCCGAGCCGCCGGAGCGGAACAGCTCGACCTTGATGCCGGTCTGGTCCTCGAACAGGCGGGCGAGCTTGTTGGCCTGCTCGATCGGGGTCGAGGTGTACCAGACCACCGTTCCCTCCTGCTTGGCCTTGGCCATGTCGACGTCTTCGGCAAAGGCCGGTGCGGCGCCGAGCCCGCCGAGCACGAGCCCGGCGGCGGCGGCGAGGCCGAGGGTGGCGAGATGGCGCGCCATGAAACTTCGGCGTGTTTCGACACGAGCGTTGGTCATGGAATTTCCTCCCGGGGTTCGGTTCTTGTGTCGTTGAGTAGACCCGCTCAGCCGCGGTAGATCGGCTCGGGCTGGGTGAAGAAGGCGTGCAGGATGTGCAGCACCAGCATGTAGTTCTTCTGCTGGAACGAGGCGTGCGAGATGCCGGGCATCATCGCGAACTGCTTGTCGGAATTGGGCAGGCGCTTGAAGAACTCGACCAGGTCGTCGAAGCCGGCGATGCCGTCATATTCGCCGCGCATGACGAGGGCCGGCACCGGGATCCTGGTCGGGTCGATCACCGGCAGATTGGTGCACATGTCGATATAGGTGCCGTTGGGCATCGAATCGTCGAGCGCGAGGATGCCGTCGGCGAAGGCCTCGATCACCTTGTCCTCGGCGGTGCCGGGGTGGTCGCGGTTGAAGATCGAGTAGACGAACGCCTTGTCGATCGGGCGCCGCTCGCCGGCGCGGTAGTCGGGCAGCTTCTTGCGCCGGTTCTCCAGCGTGTGGCTGCCCTCCCCGGTCCATACGAAGGCGTCGAGCGCGAGCCGCTTCACCCGGTCGGGGCAGCGCTCGGTGAAGGCGGCCGCGCGCAGCGCGCCGGACGAGATGCCGTAGACGTAGAGCGGGCCGCAGTCGCGGGTCTTCAGGATGTAGTCGGTGGCGGCGACGAGGTCCTGCGCCCCCTCGGCGATGGTCGCCTGGGTACCCGGGCGCTTGTCGGAGCGGCCATATCCGCGCATGTCGACGGTCCAGGTCTCGAAGCCCTTGTCGACGAAATAGTCCATCGCCGAGGACCAGGGACGGCCGGGCACCTGGAGGTCGAAGGTCGGCTGCGAGGCCATGGACGAGCCGTGCACGAACAGCACCGTGCCGGAAGGCGCGCCGGCCTCGGGCGCCTTCTGCCAGAGGAACAGCTCGGCATCGCCGTTATGGGTCCAGTGCTCGCGGCCGGCGATGGCCGGCTTCAGCGCGGTGGCGCTCTGCATGATGGGCTCCGTTGTCAGTGCTTGACCATCGGCGTCGCCGCCGCGGCCTGGGGGAAGACGCTGCATTCGCCGGCGTCGATCGAGACATGGACCTCGTCGCCGACCTGGAACGGCTCGAGCGGATGGGTCTGGGCGCGCAGCACCGCGCCGGAGGCGAGCTCGAGCCAGTATTCGCTCAGATTGCCGAGATAGGTGTGCTCGGTGACGCGGGCGACGAGCTGGTCCGGGCTCTCGCGCAGGCGCGAAATCCGCACGTTCTCCGGCCGCACGGCGAGGTCGACCGCCTGGCCGGCGTGAAGCTTCGAGCCGACCGGGGCGGCCATCTCCACCCCGTCCACCACCAGCACCGGCGCGCCGCCCGTACCCGCGCGCAGCTCGCCGGGCAGGAAGTTCACGATGCCCATGAAGTCGGCGACGATCTTGTTGGCCGGGCGCCGGTACACCTCGTCGGGCGAGCCGTATTGCTGCAGCTTGCCGCCATGCATCACCGCGATCTGGTCGGAGAGCGCGAGCGCCTCGGCCTGGTCGTGGGTGACGTAGACGAAGGTGATGCCGGTGCGGCGCTGGAGCTGCTTGAGCTCGACCCGCATGCGCTCGCGCAGCTTGGCGTCGAGATTGGAGAGCGGCTCGTCGAGCAGCAGGATGCCCGGCTCCACCACCAGGCTGCGCGCCAGCGCCACGCGCTGCTGCTGGCCGCCGGACAGTTCGTTCGGCAGCCGGGCCTCGAGGCCGGCGAGGTTCACCAGCGCCAGCGTCTCCTCGACCTTGCGCCGCGCCTCCTCGGCCGGCACCTTGCGCAGCTTCAGCCCGAAGACCACGTTCTCGAACACCGTCTTGTGCGGCCACACGGCGTAATTCTGGAACACCATGCCCATGCCGCGCCGGTCCGGCGGGGCGACGCCGTCGACCGAGGAGATGACCCGGTCGTCGACGCGGATGGTGCCCGCATCCGGCACCACGTAGCCGGCTATGAGACGCAGCGTCGTGGTCTTTCCGCAGCCCGAGGGGCCGAGAAGGGTGACGAACTGGTTGTCCTTGATGTCGAGGTCGAGGTCGGTCAGCGCGGCCATGCCGCTGTCCTTGCCGCCGTAGAACTTCGACAGTCCGGAGATGCGAATACCTGCCATCAGCCCATAACTCCCGGTCGCGAATTGCCTGAGGCCCCGGTCTTCATGCCGAGCCGGCTGCCGCCGAACCGCCGGGCGATGCCGATGGCGGTGGCGATGATGATCATGTTGATGATGGCGAGAGCGGCGACGGGTTCGGTGTAGCCGGTCTCGTAGAGGTTGTAGACGGCGACGGCGAGGGTGATGGAGTTCGAGGAGAACAGCAGGATCGAGGCCGAAAGCTCCTGGATCACCGGCACGAAGACCAATAGCCAGCCGGCAAACAATCCCGGCTTGATCAGCGGCAGGGTGATCTCCTTCATCGTCTGGCCCCAGGAGGCGCCGAGGATGCGCGCGCTTTCCTCCAGCGAGGGGTCGATCTGGCGCAGCGAGGAGTTCGCCGCCCTGACGCCGAGCGGGACGTAGCGCCCGACATAGGCGAGCAGCAGGATGGCGAAGGTGCCGTAGAGCGAGACCGGCATGGAGAGCCAGAACTGCAGCAGCGCCACCGCCATGACGATGCCCGGCAGGCCGAGCGGGATCAGCGAGGCATAGTCGAGCAGCTTGCGGCCCGGCATGGTGGTGCGCACATCGATCCACGAGATCATCGCGCCGAGGAACACGCAGGCGGTGGCGGCGAGGATGGCGAGGCCGAGGCTGTTGACGATGGCGCGGCGCGTCACGTCGTAGTCGATCAGCACGAAGCGGTAATTGTCGAGCGTCAGGTTGTGCCAGAAGTCGAGGCCCCAGGACTTCGAGAACGACACCGCGATCAGCGAGCCATAGGGCAAGAGGATCGCCACGATGAAGGTGACGACGCAGGCGGCGAACAGCACCCAGCGCCACGGCCCGAGATCCATGAGCTGCGGCCGCGCGCCCTTGCCGGCCAGCGTCACATAGGAGCGCTTGGCGAGGAAGGCGCGCTGCAAATAGAGCGCGGCGACGGTGATGGCGATGAACATCAGCGACAGCGCCGAGGCGGTGCCGAACTGCGGGGGATAGTCGAACAGCGAGTAGATGCGCGTCGGCAGCGTCACGATCCGCCCGGGCAGGCCGATGATGGCCTGCGAGCCGAACAGGGCGATGGCGTTGACGAAGGCGAGCAGCGTGCCCGACAGCACCGCCGGCGCCACCAGCGGCAGGGTGATGGTGAGCGCGGTGCGCAGCTTGGAGGCGCCGAGAATCTGCGCCGCCTCCTCATAGGAGGCATCCACCGACTGCAGCGCCGAGGAGGAGAGCAGGTAGACGAAGGGGAAGGTGTGCAGCACGGTCACGAAGACCAGGCCGCTCATGGTGAAGATGTTGAAGCCGATGTCGAGCCCCAGCACATCGCGCAGGAAGACGTTGATCACGCCCGCATTGGGGCTGAACAGGTTCACGAAGGCGATGGCGGTGAGGAAGGGCGGCGACAGGTAGGACAGCGTGGCGGTGACCTGAATGAGGCCCTTGCCCGGCACGTTGGTGCGGCTCACCGCCCAGGCCAGCGGCACGCCGATGAGCACGCTGATGAGGCCGGTCCAGCTGCCGAGGATCAGCGAGTTGCCGAGCGCCCGCAGATAGGAGCGCCCGGTCAGCGCCTCGGCGAAGAATTCGCCGGTCAGCCGGCCGTCCTGCCAGACGCTGGCCGCGATCAGCGACAGGACCGGCAGAACGACCAGGATGACGAGCGCGCCGATCGCCGTCGCGATGACGACGGTCTCGAGCCGCAGCCAGTTCGGCAGCGCAGGTGCACGCATCGGCGACGCGATGGTGATGATAGCCATTTTTCCTCCCAGAGCCGGCACCTTCTTCGGGGCGCTTCGGCCGTCAGACGAACCCGTGCCTTCGCGGGCGCGGACGTCAGGCGAACGGGTTGCTCAGCGTGCCGAGCCCGGTGATCGACATGGTCACGTTGTCACCCGCCTTCAGGAATTTCGGCGGGCTGAAGCCGAGGCCGACGCCCGCCGGGGTGCCGGTGGCGATGAGGTCGCCCGGCTCCAGCGTGGTGCCGGCGGAGATGGTCTCGATGAGGCCGGGAATGTCGAAGATCAGGTCGCGCGTATTGGCGTCCTGGCGCAGCTCGCCATTCACCCAGGTGCGCACCTGCAGGTTGGCGGCGTCGACCTCGTCGGCGGTGGTGATCCACGGCCCCATCGGGCAGAAGGTGTCGAGCGCCTTGCCGAGGAACCACTGGCGGTGGTTCTTCTGCCGGTCGCGCGCGGTCACGTCGTTGATGATGGTGTAGCCGAAGATGTGCTCCAGCGCGTGCTCGCGGGCGATGTCGCGCCCGCCCTTGCCGATGACGATGGTCAGCTCGACCTCGTAGTCGACGGCGCTGGTCACCTTCGGGTGGGTGTCGACCGTGGCGCCGGGGCCGACCACGCAGGTCGCCGGCTTGGTGAACACGGCCGGGTAGTCGTCGATCTCCGCGCCCTTCACCGCCCCGGCCTCGTAGCCGGAGCTGGCGAATTCGCGGGCGTGGTCGCGATAGTTCTTGCCGACGCAGAAGATGTTGCGGCGCGGATGGGGGATCGGCGCCAGCAGCTCAACCTGCGACAGCTCCACGGCGTTGCCGTTCATGCGGATCTTCGGCGCGATCTCGTCATAGCGGGCGATCAGCTCGACCATGTCGGCGGCGTCGACCGGATAGACGCGCTCCGCCTCGCTATCGACGAGCCCGACCTGCTCGCGCCCGCCATGCCGAAAAGTAGCGAATTTCATGTTGTGGCCTTGATTGGTTTACCAATTTGAACCATTATAGCGACATTGGTTGACCGGCTGTCAACGGGTCGCGGTCGCGAAATCTTGCGGATGCGCTCGTTTTGAGTGATTTCTGATTTCACGTCGGTGCGAGAATTGGTATACCAAATACCTCATATCAAGCGAGTTGCCATGGATCGCGTTCTGATCGACCGTAAGCCCACCGTCCTGGTCCAGGAGTTCCTGGACGGCGCCATCGGCTCCGGGGCCTATGCGCCCGGCGCCAAGCTGCCCACCGAGCGAGCCATCGCCGAGGAACTGGGCGTGCCGCGCTCGGCGGTGCGCGACGTGCTCTCGGTGCTGGAATCGCAGGGCCGGGTGGTGCGGATCATCGGCAGCGGCACCTATGTCGCCAAGAACGCGCCCAGTGCGCCCTCCCGCGCGGAGCCGCCCGCCGGCGCGCATGCGGGCGACGCCAGCCCGACCGAGATCATGGCGGCGCGCCTGATCGTCGAGCCGCGCCTCGCCCAGCTCGTGGTGATGAACGCCAAGGCGGCCGACTTCGAGCGCATGGAGGAGTGCAACCGCCAGGGCGAGGCGGCGGACGATTTCGAGGCGTTCGAGCACTGGGACGCGGCGCTGCACCAGGCGATCGCCGACGCGACCCACAACCCGCTGATGGTGGCGATCTACGCGACCATCACCAGCGCCCGGGAATTTGCCGAATGGGGTGAGCTCAAGCGGCTCAGCATCACCGCCGAGCGGCGCGACGCCTATCGCCAGGAGCACCGCGAGATCGTCGCGGCGCTGCGGGCGCGCGACGCAAGGCTCGCCGAGGCCGCGCTGACCCGTCACCTGCTGCGGGTGCGGCGCAACCTGCTGGGCGAATAGCCGCGCGCCGGCGGACCGCGCGCGGCCGCTAGCCGGAGAACTCGGTCTCGCGCTTGAGCACGTCCTCGGCTTCCGGATTGAGCGGATGAGCCTCGCGCTCGGGCGGGATCAGCGGTTCCGGCTCGACGACGCCGGTCAGGCCCGGATCGACGCCCCCCGCCTCCTGCAGCGCGAGCCGGGCGAGGTCGCGCTCGCGCACGTCGTTCACCGTCGCGCGCGCCGCCGCCGCGTCGAGCCCGCTCGCGCGCAGCGTCGCCTCGCCGAAGGTCAGCGCCGATTCGAAGGTCTCGCGGATCTCGAAGTCGACCCCGCGTGCGCGCAGCGCCAGCGTGTGCGTGCGGTCATAGGCGCGCACGAAGAGCTGCGGGGCGGGAATGTTGGAGCGCAATATGTCGATGATCCGGTCCGAGGTCTCGCGGCGGTCGACGCAGACGGCGATCACCCGCGCCCGCTCGGCACCGGCGGCGCGCAGCACCTCGAGCCGGGTGCCGTCGCCGTAATAGATGCGGAAGCCGAAGCGCCCGGCGTTCTGGATCATCTCCACGTCGTTGTCGATGATGGTCACGTCGAGCCCGCGCGCTAGCAGGCATTGCGAGACGATCTGGCCGAAGCGGCCGAAGCCGACCACCAGCACCGAGCCGTGCGCGTCGCTGAAATCCTCGTCCGGCTCCTGCGTCACCGCGCTGCGCTCCAGCCGGCGCGCCAGCCGCTCGCCGAACAGCGCGATCGGCGGGCCGAGCAGCATGGTCATGCCGGCGCAGGCGGCGAGCATGTCGCTCTGGCGCGAGGTGATGAGGCCGAGGCCGAGGGCGAGCGGAAACAGCACGAAGGAGAACTCGCCGGCCGGGGTCAGCACCGAGGCCGAGCGCACCGCGTCCGCCCGCGTTCCTTCCGACAGGCGGAACACGGTCCACACCGAGACCGCCTTCACCAGCGTGACCAGCAGCGTGCCGACGATCAGCAGCCAGGCATTGGCGAGCACCACGGCGAGGTTCATCGACATGCCCACGCCCATGAAGAACAGGGCGACCAGAAGCCCGCGAAAGGCCTCCACATTGGCCTCGAGCTCGTGGCGGAAGCTCGATTCGGACAGCATCACCCCGGCGAGGAACGCGCCCATCGCCATCGACATGCCGACCGAGGCCATCAGCGCGCCGGCGCCGAGCACCACCAGCAGCGCCGCGGCGGTCATCACCTCGCGCGCGCCGCTGCGCGCCAGCACCTGGAACATCGGCGTCAGCAGGTAGCGCCCGGTGAGGATGACGATCGCCAGCGCGCCGACGATGATCGAGACGTGGCCGAGCCCCTGCTCGAAGGTCTGCGCCTCGTGGGTGCCGGGGGTGAGCAGCGGCATCAGCGCGATCAGCGGCACCACCGCCATGTCCTGGAACAGCAGCACCGCGAAGGCGCGCTGGCCATAGGGCTGGGAGAGGCCGCCCTTCTCCTCGAGCAGCTGCAGCGCGATCGAGGTCGCCGACAGCGACAGAGCGAGCCCGGCGACCAGGGCCGCGCGCCAGTCGAAATCCTGGCCGGCGAAACGGGTCAGAGCGGCGATCGCCGTTCCGGTGAAGACGAGCTGCGCCAGCCCCATGCCGAAGATCGCCCGCTTGAGCGCGAGCAGGCGCGAGAGCTGGAGCTCCAGCCCGATGATGAAGAGCAGCAGCACGACGCCGATCTCGGCGACGGTGATGATGCGCTCGGGATCATGGAACACGCCGATGCCCGAGGGGCCGATCGCGACCCCCGCGAGCAGATAGCCGACGATGGGGGAGAGGCCGAGGCGCCGCGCCACCGGCACGGCCACCACCGCCGTCACCAAGAATATCAGAGCACCAATAAGGTATCCCTGCCCCTCACCGTGCATTGACCACCGTGCCTTCGCCCCACGACCTCAAAATACCACTGCACGCTACAGGATGGCATGCCGCTTCGGGATGGCAGAACCATGGTTCTTTCACGGCTGCACGGTTTCCGTCCGGAAACGCGTGACCGGCCTCCCGAAAGGCCGCACGCGGTGCCCCCCGGGAGCCCGAAGCAGGCCCGGACGACGGCATCCCGGCGGGATGGGAACGCCCCGCCGGCCGCAGGCCAAAGCGAGCGCGGCGTCAGGCGGCGCGAGCGGATCGGCGCGTGCCGGCCGGAAAACGGACGGGCGGGCCGCCTTCCGGCAGCCCGCCCCATCGATCGTCAGAAAGGGCCGTCCCCGGCCCGGGTCACCCCGCCTCAGTGATGGGAGGCCGTCGGGCCGGGCGGGTTGAGCGTGGGATGGGGGGCGGGAATGGTGTCGCGGCTCACCGGCGGCAGCGTCTTCAGCGCCTCGAACACGGTCGGCATCAGCCCGGCGCCGCCGGCCGCGATGTGGTCTTCCATGCGCGCACGCATGCGCGGGTCCCAGAAGTCCTTCACATGCTTGGCGACGCCCTTCACGGCGCGCTCATGGCCCTGCGGCTCGAAGAACTTGCCGATCTGGTTGGCCATGTAGACCAGCCGGTCCATCGTGTTAGCCGACATGGGCCATCAACTCCGTCTGTGCCCCGCCGAACGCGATGCGATGGGGGTGGGTGAACACTTCAAATCCGTCGTCGCGGGCGATCGCCGCCAGCGTGATGCCCGAGGCCTCGGCCGTGCGCACGGCGAGCGCGGTGGGCGCGGACACCGCCACCAGCACCGGCGCCCCGAGCATGGCCGTCTTCTGCACCATCTCGATCGAGACCCGGCTGGTCAGCAGCACGATGCCGGCCGCCGCGTCCCGCCCGGTGCGGGTGAGATGGCCCACCAGCTTGTCGAGCGCGTTGTGACGCCCGACATCCTCGCGCACCGCCACCAGCCCGTCCCCGGGCTGCCAGAAAGCGGCGGCGTGGACGGCGCGGGTCTCGTGGTTCAGCCGCTGCGCGGTCGGCAGCGCGGCGATGGCCTCGCCGATCTGCGCCGTGGTGAAGCTGCGCCCCTCAGGCACCAGCTTCGCCGGCTTGGTGGCGAGCTCCAGGCTCTCGACCCCGCACAGGCCGCAGCCCGTGGGGCCGGCGATCTGGCGGCGGCGCGCCACCATCTGGCCGGCGCGCTCCTCGTTGAGCCAGAGCCGGATCTCCACCCCCTCGTCGAATTCCAGCGTCTCGATGGATTCGACGTCGGACAGGGAGCCGACCACACCCTCGGTGAGGCTGAAGCCGTAGCCGAAATCCTCGAGGTCGGCGGGCGTCGCCATCATCACGGCATAGGTGGAGCCGTTATGGACGATCGCGACCGCGGTCTCCTCGGGGATGGCGCGCTCGCCCAGACGCACCTCGCCCGCCTTGACGGCGAGACGAGGGACCCGGACGACCGGCGCAATCATGACACGCGTCCGTTCACTCCGCCGCGACCGCGATGCGGCGGCTCTGGCGGGCGAAGGCGTCATAGTCTTCCTGCCACTCGGACGGACCGTTCGAGCGCGAGATCTGCACCGCCGTCACCTTGAACTCGGGGCAGTTGGTCGCCCAGTCCGAGAAGTCGGTGGTGACGACGTTGGCCTGCGTGCCCGGATGGTGGAAGGTGGTGTAGACGACGCCCGGCGCCACGCGGTCGGTGATCTCCGCGCGCAGCGTGGTCGAGCCGGCGCGGCTGTCGATCCGCACCCAGTCGCCCTCGCGCACGCCGCGCTGCTCGGCGTCGTGCGGGTGGATCTCCAGCACGTCCTCCGGATGCCAGACGCTGTTCTCGGTGCGCCGGGTCTGCGCGCCGACATTGTACTGGCTGAGGATGCGGCCGGTGGTGAGCAGCAGCGGGAAGCGGGCGCCCGAGCGCTCGTCGGTCGGCACGTATTCGGTGACGACGAACTTGCCCTTGCCGCGCGCGAAGCCGTTGATGTGCATGATGGGCATGCCCTCGGGATTGGCGTCGTTGCAGGGCCACTGCACCGAGCCCATCTCGTCGAGCTTCTTGAACGACACGCCGGCGAATGTCGGGGTCAGCGCCGCGATCTCGTCCATGACCTGCGAGGGGTGGGTGTAGGTCCAGTCCAGCCCGATCGCCTGGGCGAGCATCTGGGTCACCTCCCAGTCGCCATAGCCGTTCTTCGGCGCCATCACCTTGCGCACGAGCTGGATGCGGCGCTCGGCATTGGTGAAGGTGCCGTCCTTCTCGAGGAAGGTGCAGCCCGGCAGGAAGACATGCGCGTAGTTGGCGGTCTCGTTCAGGAACAGGTCCTGCACGATGACGAGCTCCATCGCCGCCAGGCCCGCCGCCACGTGGTGCGTGTCGGGGTCGGACTGGAGGATGTCCTCACCCTGGATGTAGATCGCCTTGAAGGTGCCGTCGACCGCCGAGTCCAGCATGTTGGGGATGCGCAGGCCCGGCTCCGGATCGAGCGGCCGGCCCCACATCGCCTCGAAGGTGGCGCGGGTGGCGTCGTCGGAGATGTGACGGTAGCCCGGCAGCTCGTGCGGGAACGAGCCCATGTCGCACGAGCCCTGCACGTTGTTCTGGCCGCGCAGCGGGTTCACGCCGACGCCGCGACGGCCGATATTGCCGGTCGCCATGGCGAGGTTGGCGATGGCCATGACGGTGGTCGAGCCCTGCGAGTGCTCGGTGACGCCGAGGCCGTAATAGATCGCCGCATTGCCGCCGGTGGCGTAGAGCCGGGCGGCGCCGCGGATCAGCTCGGCCGGCACGCCGGACAGCTTCTCGACCTCCTCGGGCGAGTGGCGCTGGTCGGCGACGAACTCGGCCCAGTCCTGGAACTCGTCCCAGTCGCAGTACTGGCGAACATATTCCTCGTTCACCAGACCCTCGGTCACCACCACATGGGCGAGCGAGGTGACGACGGCGACGTTGGTGCCCGGCTGCAGCGGCAGGTGGAAGTCGGCCTTGATGTGGGCCGAGCGCACGAGGTCGATGCGGCGCGGATCGACGACGATCAGCTTCGCACCCTCGCGCAGGCGCTTCTTCATGCGCGAGCCGAACACCGGGTGGCCGTCGGTCGGGTTGGCGCCGATGATCAGGATGACGTCCGAATCCTCGACCGAATCGAAGTCCTGCGTGCCGGCCGAGGTGCCGAAGGCCTGGTTGAGGCCGTAGCCGGTCGGCGAGTGGCACACCCGCGCACAGGTATCGACATTGTTGGTGCCGAAGCCGGCGCGGATCAGCTTCTGGACCAGATAGGCCTCCTCGTTGGTGCAACGCGAGGAGGTGATGCCGCCGACCGACTTGCGGCCATAGGCGTCCTGGATCCGCTTCAGCTCGGAGGCGGTGTGGGCGATCGCCTCCTCCCAGGTAACCTCACGCCACGGGTCGGTGACCTTGGCGCGGATCATCGGGTTGAGGACGCGGTCCTGATGGGTGGCGTAGCCCCAGGCGAAGCGGCCCTTGACGCAGGAATGGCCGCGATTGGCCTTGCCGTCCTTCCACGGCACCATGCGCACGACTTCCTCGCCGCGCATCTCCGCCTTGAAGGTGCAGCCGACGCCGCAATAGGCGCAGGTGGTGACGACCGAATGCTCGGGCGTGCCGATCTCGATCAGCCGCTTCTCGGACAGGGTCGCGGTCGGGCAGGCCTGCACGCAGGCGCCGCAGGACACGCATTCCGAGGTCAGGAAGGCTTCCGACTGGCCGGCCGAGACGCGCGAATCGAAGCCGCGGCCGGAGATCGTCAGGGCGAAGGTGCCCTGCACTTCCTCACAGGCGCGCACGCAGCGATTGCAGACGATGCACTTGGACGGGTCATAGGTGAAGTAGGGGTTCGATTCGTCCTTCGGCAGAGTGAGTTCGGAGGCCGGGGCAAAGTGGTTCGCGCCCTCCATGCCGTAGCGCACCTCGCGCAGGCCGACCGCGCCGGCCATGTCCTGCAGCTCGCAGTCGCCATTGGCGGCGCAGGTGAGGCAGTCCAGCGGGTGGTCGGAGATGTAGAGCTCCATCACGCCCTTGCGAAGCTGGGCGAGGCGGGCGGTCTGGGTGTGCACCTTCATACCCGGCGCCACCGGCGTGGTGCAGGAGGCGGGCGTGCCGTTGCGGCCCTCGATCTCGACCAGGCACAGACGGCAGGAGCCGAAGGCGTCGAGCGAATCGGTGGCGCAGAGCTTGGGGATCTGGGTCCCCATCTCCATCGCGGCGCGCATGATGGAGGTACCTTCGCGCACCGACACTTCCATGCCGTCGATGGTGAGCGTCACCATCTTGTCGGTCCTGGGGGCGGGCGTACCGTAGTCGATCTCATGGACGAGGGACATGGTTTGCGTCCTCCTCATTCAGCGGCTTCGAGGCGTGGCGGGGCGCCGAATTCCTCGGGGAAGTGGTTCAGCGCGCTCAGCACCGGATATGGGGTGAAACCCCCAAGGGCGCAAAGCGATCCAAGTTTCATGGTCTGGCAGAGGTCGGTCAGGGTGGCGAGGTTCGCCTCGACCCGCTCGCCGGCCATGATGCGGTCCAGCAGCTCGACCCCGCGGGTGGAGCCGATGCGGCACGGCGTGCACTTGCCGCAGCTCTCGACCGAGCAGAACTCCATGGCGAAGCGCGCCATCTTCGGCATGTCCGCGTCCTCGTCGAAGACGACGATGCCGCCATGGCCGATCAGCGCGTCCTTGGCCGCGAAGGCCTCGTAGTCGAAGGGCAGGTCGAACTGCCAGGTCGGCACATAGGCGCCGAGCGGGCCGCCCACCTGGGCCGCCTTGACCGGCTTGCCGGTGGCGGTGCCCCCGCCGATGTCGTTCACCAGCTCGCCCAGCGAGATGCCGAAGGCGGTCTCGAACAGGCCGCCATGCTTGATGTTGCCGGCGATCTGGATCGGCATCGTGCCGCGCGAGCGGCCCATGCCGAAATTGGCGTAGAACTCGCCGCCATCGGCCAGGATGTGCGGCACGGCGGTCAGCGAGAGCACGTTGTTGATGACGGTCGGCTTCTGGAACAGGCCCTTATGCGCCGGCAGCGGCGGCTTGGCGCGCACCGTGCCGCGACCGCCCTCGAGGCTGTCGAGCAGCGCCGTCTCCTCGCCGCACACATAGGCGCCCGCGCCCATGCGCACTTCCATGTCGAAGCTGTACTTCGAGCCGGCGATGTTCACGCCCAGCATGCCGTGGGCCCGCGCGACCTGGATCGCCTTCTCCATCGCCGCGATGGCGTGGGGATATTCGGAGCGGGTGTAGACGTAGCCCTTGGTAGCGCCCACCGCGATGCCGGCGATGGTCATGCCCTCGATCAGCTCGAAGGGGTCGCCTTCCATGATCATGCGGTCGGCGAAGGTGCCGCTGTCGCCCTCGTCGGCGTTGCAGACGATGTATTTGCGGTCGTCCTGCGCGTCGGCCACCGTCTTCCACTTGATGGCGGTGGGGAAGCCCGCGCCGCCGCGCCCGCGAAGGCCCGACTTCTTGACCTCCTCGATGATCTCGACCGGGCCGAGCTGCAGCGCGCGCTCAAGGCCCTTGTAGCCGCCCATGGCGACGTAGTCGCTGTAGGAGGCCGGGTCGACGATGCCGCAGCGCGCGAAGGTGAGGCGGGTCTGCTTGGCGAGGAAGGGATGCTCCTCCGGCTTGCCGATGCGCAGCGCATGCGCGCCGCCGGTCAGGAAGCCGGCCTCGAACAGGCCCTCGACGTCGCCCTCTTCCACCGGGCCGTAGGCGATGCGCCCCTCGGGGGTCACCACCTCGACCATCGGCTCCAGCCACAGCATGCCGCGCGAGCCGTTGCGCACGATCTCGACAGGCTGGCGGCGGGTGAGCGCCGCGGCCTGGATCGCCTCGGCCACCTCGTCGGCGCCGCACGCGACCGCGCAGGCGTCCTTGGGAACGTAGATACGGATGCTCACGACTGCGCCTCCGTGATCAGCTTGTCGAGCCGGTTCTCGTTGAGCCGGGCGACGATGCGCCCGTCCAGCATCGCCGAGGGCGCGGTGGCGCACAGGCCGAGGCAGTAGATCGGCTCGACCGTCACGCGGCCGTCCGCCGTGGTCTCGCCCAGCTTGCAGCCGAGCCGCTGCTCGGCATGGGCGGCGAGCGCGTCGCCGCCGGCGGCCTGGCACGCCTCGGCGCGGCACAGCTTCAGCACGTGCTGGCCGGCGGGCTCGTGGCGGAAATCATGATAGAACGTCACCACGCCATGCACCTCGGCGCGCGAGACGTTCAGGTGTTCGGCGAGCATCGGCACAACCGCGTCCGGCACATGGCCGAAGGTCTCCTGCATCGCATGGAGCATCGGCATGAGGGGACCCTCGAGGTGCGCGAACTCCGCGATCACAGCGCGGGCGCGATCTTCGCTCCAGGGTTCGTAATGCGGCATTTCTCCCGGCCTTCTTTTAGAATTTTCCAAAGAAAAAGATCTAATGCCTTTTGGATAAAATCAATTCCGGTGTTTCGTGCCTCGATAGAATTTTTCTATCGTCAAGGTACCGCGGCCCGTGTCGGATCGCCGCGCCGCAATGTTCCCTAATTGTTCTTGACGCATGCCGGCAAGCCCTTAATCTGCGGGCATTCGGGCGATGGAGCGCGGGTGGGGACGAGGCGACGTTCGGGGGGCGGCCATGGTCCAGCGAGTGGCGACGGTGGCGTTCGAGGGGGTGGAGGCGCGCCCGGTCGACGTTCAGATTCAGGTGAGTTCGGGCCTGCCGGCCTTCAACCTGGTCGGTCTCGCCGACAAGGCGGTGACCGAGGCCAAGGAGCGGGTGCGCGCGGCGCTGATCGCCTCCGGCCTCGCCCTGCCGGCCAAGCGCATCACCGTCAACCTCGCCCCGGCCGACCTGCCGAAGGAAGGCAGCCATTACGACCTGCCGATCGCGCTCGGCCTGATGGCGGCGATCGGCGCCATCGCCGCGGACGCGCTCGAGGGCTACACGGTGGTGGGCGAGCTGGCGCTCGACGGGCGGATCGCTCCGGTCGCCGGCGTGCTGCCGGCCGCGATCGGTGCCAATGCGCGCGGCCACGGGCTGATCTGCCCGGCCGAATGCGGCTGCGAGGCGGCCTGGGCGAGCCCTGAGATGGCGGTGCTGGCGCCGGCCTCGCTGATCCAGCTCGTCAATCACTTCGCCGGCCGGCAGACGCTTGGGCGGCCCGAGCCGCGGCTCGAAGCCGGCAATTCCGCGCTGCCCGACCTCGCCGAGGTGAAGGGGCAGGAGACGGCCAAGCGCGCGCTCGAGATCGCCGCCGCCGGCCGGCACAACCTGCTGCTGTGCGGCCCGCCGGGGGCGGGAAAGTCGATGCTGGCCCAGCGCCTGCCCTCGATCCTGCCTCCGCTCGCGCCCGCCGAGCTGCTCGAAGTGTCGATGATCGCCTCCGTCGCCGGGGCGCTGCAGGGCGGGGCGTTGACCAATCGCCGGCCGTTCCGCGCCCCGCACCATTCGGCCAGCATGGCGGCGATGGTGGGCGGGGGCATGCGGGCGCGCCCGGGCGAGGTGTCGCTCGCCCATGGCGGGGTGCTGTTCCTCGACGAGTTGCCGGAATTCGCGCCCGCCGTGCTCGATTCGCTGCGCCAGCCGCTGGAGACCGGCGAGGCGGTCATCGCCCGCGCCAATCACCGCATCGCCTATCCTGCCCGGTTCCAGCTCATCGCGGCGATGAACCCGTGCCGGTGCGGGCGCGCGGGCGAGCCGGGCCATACCTGCCGGCGCGGCCCGCGCTGCGCGAGCGACTATCAGGAGCGGCTGTCAGGCCCGTTCCTCGACCGCATCGACCTTCATCTGGAGGTGCCGGCGGTCTCGGCCATCGACCTGGTGCGCCCGGGCCCGGCCGAGCCGAGCGCGGCGGTGGCCGCGCGGGTGATGGCGGCGCGCGAGACCCAGCGTGCGCGCTTCGTCACGCTCGACCGGCCGGACCTGTTCACCAATGCCGAGGCGAGCGGCCCGATGCTGGAGACCATCGCCTCGCCCGACGCGGCGGGCGGCGCGCTCCTCGCCGACGCGGCGCGGCTGATGCGGCTGTCGGCGCGCGGCTATCACCGCGTGCTGCGGGTGGCGCGCACGCTGGCCGACCTCGCCGGCGCCGAATCGGTCGGCCGCGCCCAGATCGCCGAAGCCCTCGCCTACCGCTCCGCCGCCGACCGCGCGGCGGCGGCGGCGTGAGGGGGTGGGGTGGGGGTGCTGCGTGCGATGGGCATGTACCGGGTGGGGAGATGGGTGCGTGGCGGGGGAATCGCCGGGCAGTCTGGAAGCGGAAGAGAGGCGCAGAGCGGCCTAAAGAGAGCGACCTAGTTGTGGGAGCGTCCGACGACAGTGGAGCGGCGGTGATAGTCGCCGCGGCAGCGGCCGTTGGTCCGCCTTAGTCGCCGGTGTTTGAAGATCAGGATGGGGCCGCCGGGAAGGTGGCAAGCGCTGAATTGCTCCGCACCGACAGCGGCTTGGTCCGCCCGAGGCGCAGGCGCGTGTGGGCGAACGGATGTTGGCCGGTGCGGGAATCGGCCGGCGTCGGCGGGTTCGGAGATCGGCAAGGGTCTTGTCAAACGAGGACGCGGTTGTCGGGCATCCTGGCTCGAAGGCGGGTCAGGCTTCCGGTGGGAGGTTTCTCGCTGAAATCCTGCGGGCGCAATGTTCTGGACTTGCCGCGCCGGCGCACATGTCGACGCCAACCGGCCTGCCAGTGTCGGACCATGGCGTCCGCCACCCGGCATCGAGCCTCCCGCACACCGGCTGCCCCCGGGGCGCATCCGAGCCTGCTCCGCACACTCGGGTTTCGGGTCACCCCAATTTGCCCGAATGCCTCCGTCCCGGCAAAGTCCAGCCCCGCCTTTGCCAGACGTCAAGCCACCGACTACCCTTGCGTCAGTTCCGGTCTCCGCCGCGGCGCCTCGATCTGCGGAGCGGGCTCGCACGGCGGGGTCCGGTCTGTCACATACGCGTCCGACAAATGTGATTCCTGTCGTAGAACGCTATAGTGTGACGAGGGTCAGGGGCCGGGTCATGACGCAGATGCTCGCCGACGGACATGCCGGGAACGCACCTTCCGCCGTCGCCAGCGCGTTGCGCCAGATATTCGGCGGGCGCGGCCTGTTCCCGGTCGCCCCGGCCGTCGCCGTCCCGGCTCAAGCGATCCCTGCTCAGGCCGGAGCAGCCCAGGCCATCCCCTCCACCGCTCAGCCCGCGCCCGCCGCCGGCCGGGCGGCGCCGCTTCGGCTGGTGCCGGCGGCGTTCGCGCCCTCGCGGCTGATGCCGGCGCTGCGCTCCTATTCGGGCCTGCGCCACCGCGAGAGCCGGCGCGACCCCGGCCCGGTCACGCTCGGGCGCATCGGCGCGCTCGAGGTCCGGCTCGCCACCACGGCGGCCGACGTGCGCCGCGCCCAGCGCCTGCGCTACGAGGTGTTCTACGAGGAGATGTCGGCCATCCCCGCCGCCGCCGCCCGGCTTGCCCGGCGCGATTTCGACCATTTCGACGCCATCTGCGATCACCTTCTCGTGCTCGACCACGAGGATTGCCGGATGGTGCGCGGCAAGCGCGTGCCGCGCGTGGTGGGTACCTACCGCCTGTTGCGCCAGGAGATCGCCGACCGCCATGGCGGGTTCTATACCGCCGGCGAGTTCGACATCGGCCCGCTGATCGCCCGCCACCCGCATCGCCGCTTCCTCGAGCTCGGCCGTTCCTGCGTGCTGCGCCCCTACCGCACCAAGCGCACGGTGGAGCTGCTGTGGCACGGCATCTGGGCCTATGTGCGCCGGCACGGCATCGACGTCATGTTCGGCTGTGCCAGCCTCGAGGGCACGGACATCGCCGCGCTCGCCCGCCCGCTGTCCTTCCTGCACCACTTCGCGCCGGCGGATGCGGAATGGTCGGCCGCCGCGCTGGCGCACAACATGGTGGCGATGGACCTCGTCGCCTCCGAGGCGCTCGACGCCAAGGCGGCGCTCGTCGAGCTGCCGCCGCTGATCAAGGGCTATCTGCGGCTCGGCGCCCAGATCGGCCGCGGGGCGGTGGTCGACCGCCAGTTCGGCACCACCGACGTGCTGATCGTGCTGCCGGTCGAGCGCATCAACCCGCGCTATCTCGACCATTTCGGCGTCAACGCCGAGCGCCACGCGGCCTGAACACCCGCCGCCCGGCTTCCGGGAAGGCAGCCCGGCGAGGCATCTCGCGAGCTTCGCCGCGCGCATGAGCGAAGCCGAATCTGTCGTAAGGTAAGACCCCGCGCCAAGCCGGCCGGCGGAGCGGACATGCGTGGCCGCAAAGCCGTGCAACGATCCCGCTTCGCCAGCGCGTTGCCGGAGCCTGGGCGGCGGACGGCAGCGGCCGGACGGTATCTTGCGCGGGTCGCCGGCACTGCCCATATGCTGAGGCAACGGAATGCCCCCCGGGGGTTCCACAACGCAAAGTCGCTTCAGACGAGGACTTTGGGAGCATGTCGCGTATCCCCACGCTGTCGAGCCCCTTTCTGCTCGGCTTTGACGAGGTCGAGCGGGCGCTCGATCGCGTCATGAAGGGCTCGGACGGCTACCCGCCCTACAATGTGGAGCGGGTGTCGGTGCCGGGCCAGCCGGACAGGCTCCGCATCACGCTGGCCGTCGCCGGGTTCACCCGCGACCAGCTCGACGTGACGCTGGAGGAGAAGGAGCTCGTCATCCGCGGGCGGCAGATCGACGAGACCGATCGTGTCTATCTTCACCGCGGCATCGCCGCGCGCCAGTTCCAGCGCACCTTCGTGCTGGCCGACGGCATGCGGGTGATCGGCGCCGATCTGAAGAACGGTCTTCTCTCGGTCGATCTGGTCCGGCCGGAACCGGAACGCGTCGTCCGGCGTATCTCCATTGCGACCGACGAATGAAGCCCGAAGCCGGTCTCGACAGCTAGACAGGAGTCGCGGACCATGACCAACGAATTCGAGATCAATTCGCCCGACGCAGGCTCGGCCGTCGCCGGTGCCCTTTCGCCGGAGGCCTTCGCCAATCTTGGCGGCGGGCACATCGCCTATGTGCGAGCCATCGATTCCCAGATGGCGGCCGAGCTGTTCCCGCAGGCGCGGCTCGCGCCGGGGCTGAAGCTCTTCACCCTGCACGCCGCCGACGGCACGCCGATGATGCTGACCGACAGCCGCGAGGCCGCCGTCGCCAGCGCGATGCAGAACGAGCTGGTGACGCTCAGCGTGCACTGACGCCGCCTCGGGACTACACGGCGCCGGCCGAACGGACCGGTCGGTGTCCGGGAACAGGTAACATGCCGCCATCTCCCGCCGCCCTTGCGCGGCGCCGCGATGGCGGCATTTTATTTCGTAGACGAAACGAGGCTGACTGACGCCTCGTGGGCGTCAGCCATTCCCCGCCTCACCCCTTCCGCCCTAGCCCTTTCGCTTGGCCTCGATCACGTCCCAGATCCGCGCCGCGATGTTCGGCCCGCCGAGCCGGGCGATGGCGCGGATGCCGGTCGGCGCGGTGACGTTGATCTCGGTGAGGTTGCCGTCGATCACGTCGATGCCGGTGAACAGCAGGCCGCGGGCGCGCAGCGCCGGGCCGAGCCGCTCGCAGATCTCGCGCTCGCGCGGGGTCAGGTCGGTCTCCTTGGCCGCCCCGCCGCGCACCATGTTGGAGCGCAGGTCGCCCTCGCTCGGCACCCGGTTCACCGCGCCGGCGAACTCGCCGTCGACCAGGATGATGCGCTTGTCGCCGTGCTTCACCTCGGGGATGAAGCGCTGCACCACCCAGGCCTCGCGAAAGGTGGTGGCGAACAGGTCGTAGAGCGAGCCGAAATTGAGGTCGTCGCGCGTCAGCCGGAACACCGAGGCGCCGCCATGGCCGTAGAGCGGCTTGACCACGATGTCGCCGAACTCCTCGCGGAACGCCTTGATCTCGTCGAGGTCGCGCGTGATCAGCGTCGGCGGCATCAGCTCGGGAAACTCGGTGACGAAGATCTTCTCCGGCGCGTTGCGCACATGGGCCGGGTCGTTCACCACCAGCGTCTTCGGGTGCACACGCTCCAGCAGGTGCGTGGCGGTGATGTAGTTCATGTCGAAGGGCGGGTCCTGGCGCATCAGGATGACGTCGTAGCTGTCGAGGCGCGCCCGCTTCGCCTCGCCGAGGGTGAAATGGTCGCCCGCCACGTCGCGCACCTCGAGCGCTTGGGTGGTGGCGAACACCTCGCCATCGCGCATGGCGAGGCGGTCGGTGGTGTAATAGGAGAGCGCGTGCCCGCGCGCCTGCGCCTCGAGCAGCAGCGCGAAGGCGGAATCGCCCGCAATGTTGATGCGGTCGATCGGGTCCATCTGGACGGCGACATTGAGCGTCATGGGAGGTCTTCTCGGAGGAGGGGGCCGCGTGGCGGCATTCCCTTCCTGTTTAGCCGCTCGCGCGCCGACATGCCATGACGGGCACGGCCGGCAGGGACCGGATCGGCCGCGCTAGCCGACCTCGAAGGCGCCAGGCAGGTGCACCGGCGCGCGGCCGGGCGCGACCAGCACCACGTCGAGCCGCATGTCGAGCCCCGCATAGGCGGGATTGCGGGCGAGGAAGATCTCCGCCGCCTCGCCGATCCGCCGGCGCTGGCGCGGCAGGATCGATTCCGCCGCCGCCGTGAGATTGGCGCGCGCCTTCACCTCCACGAAGACCAGCAGGTCCTCGCGGCGGGCGATCAGGTCGATCTCGCCGCGCGGCGTGCGCACCCGGGTCGCGAGCACGGCGAAGCCCTTCGATTCCAGCAGCCGCGCCGCCGCCGCCTCGGCGTCGACCCCGCGCGTGAAGGCGGCGCGGCGGGCCTCAGTCATCCCCCTCGCCCTGCTGCAGCGCCAGCGCGCGGGCATAGACGGCGCGCCGCGGCACGCCCATCGCCGCCGCCACCGCCGCCGCCGCATCCTTGACCGACAGGCTGGCGAGCGCCCGGCGCAGCGCCGCGTCGACATCCTCCTCGTCCGCCGCCGCCGCGACCGGCGCCCCGATCACCAGCACGATCTCGCCCTTCGGCGGCCCGGCTTCGGCGTAATGGGCGGCAAGGGCGTCGAGCGGGCCGCGCCGCACCTCCTCGAACGCCTTGGTCAGCTCGCGGCACACCGCCGCCGGGCGGGCGCCGAGGCCGGCGGCGAGGTCGGCGAGGCAGTCGGGCAGGCGCGGACCGGTCTCGTAGAGCACCAGCGTCGCGGGGATCGCCTTCAGCTCGGCGATGCGGTTGCGTCGCGCGCCGCTCTTGGCCGGGAGGAACCCCTCGAAGAAGAAGCGGTCGGTCGGCAGCCCGGCCGCCACCAGCGCGGCGAGGCTCGCCGAGGCGCCGGGCAGCGGCACCACGCGATGCCCGGCCTCGATCGCCGCGCCGACCAGCTTGTAGCCGGGATCGGAGACCAGCGGCGTGCCGGCATCCGACACCAACGCCAGCGCCGCCCCCTCCGCCAGCCGCGCCAGCAGCCGCGGGCGCGCCTGCTCGGCATTGTGGTCGTGATAGACGGCGAGCGGCGTTTCGATGCCGTAACGATCCAGCAGGCGCCGGGTGACGCGGGTGTCCTCGCACACGACGAGGTCGGCGCCGGCCAGCGTCTCCAGCGCCCGCAAAGTGACATCGCCGAGATTGCCGATCGGCGTCGCGACAACGTAGAGGCCGGGCTGCGGCCGCGCGACGGCGACCTCATAGGCGCGGGACGGGGCGCCGGGGTCGGCGCCGGGCCGGGAGCCGAGGCGGAAGAGGCGGGGGCGGGCGGGCGATTCGCTGGCGTTCATGCGGCCGCACTCTAGAACCGCCGGCCGGCGCCGTCATGCCCGCCGGCGCGCGCCCCGCAGCCCCGCGCGATCGATCGTGATGGGCGGAACGGGGGGAAATGTGGGCTTTTTGCCCGAAGCCGGCAGGGGGCGAGGTGACAGGGCGCGACCGCGCGGCCTAAAAAGGACGATGCGCGCGCCGCAGGGGCGGGCGCACCGGGAGCTCCAAGCGCGCACGCAATGAGCGACGACGACCATCCGGCTTCGGGGCCCGCCGGCCCGTTCCCCGCCCGTGCGTCCCGCCGCACCTTTCTGGTCATGGCCGGCGCCACCACGCTCGGCACGGCGCTATCGGCCTGCGGCTCGATGCCCGAGTCCCCGCCGCCCCAGGCCGGGCTGCCGACCGAGCCCGCGCCGCAGATGCCGCAGCAGCCGGCCAATTCGATCGGCACCGGCTCGGTGCGGATCGGCCTCCTGCTGCCGCTCGGGGCCAGCGGCAATGCCGCGCTCGCCGCCCAGTCGCTCCGCAACTCGGCCGAGATGGCGATGTCGGAATTCACCGGCGCCAACATCCAGCTTCTGGTGAAGGACGACGGCGGCACCGGCCCCGGCGCCCAGGCCGCCGCCCAGCAGGCGATCGACGAGGGCGCGCGGGCCATCATCGGCCCGGTCTTCGCCCATACGGTCGCCGCCGCCGGCCAGGTGGCGCGCCAGCGCGGCGTGCCGCTGGTGGGCTTCTCCACCGACACCAACGTCGCCACGCAGGGCGTCTACCTGCTCAGCTTCCTGCCCCAGACCGACGTCGAGCGGGCGATACGCTACGCGGCCTCGCGCGGGCGGCGCGGCTTCGTCGGCATCGTGCCGGACAACGCCTATGGCTCGGTGGTCGAGGCCGCCTTCCGCGAGACCGTGCCGGCCGCCGGCGGGCGCGTACTCGGCATCGAGCGCTACGCCACCGGCGACGGCGGCAAATATGCCGAGGCCGCCCAGCGCGCCGCCGCCTCCGCCCGCGAGGCGGACGCGATCTTCCTGCCCGACGCCGCCGACGCGGTGCCGCAGATCATCCAGGCGCTGGCGTCGGCCGGGGTCAACATGTCCGGCAAGCAGCTCATCGGCACCGGCCTGTGGGACGACCGGCGGCTGTTCGCCGCGCCTTCCGTGGCCGGCGGCATCTTCGCCGCGCCCGATCCGGCCGGCTTCCGCGCCTTCTCCGAGCGCTACCGCGCCCGCTACGGGCAGGAGCCGGTGCGCACCGCTACCCTCGCCCATGACGGCGTGTCGCTGATGGCGGCGCTGGTCAACGCCAAGGGCGAGATGGGCATCACCGACGCGGCGATCCAGAATCCGTCGGGCTTCATCGGCGTCGACGGCATCTTCCGCTTTCGCGCCGACGGCACCAACCAGCGCGGCCTCGCCATCATGCAGGTCGGCAACGGCACCTCACAGATCATCGACCCCGCCCCGCGCAGCTTCGCCGGCGCGATCTGACACGGCTCAGGCGGCGAGATCCGCCACGATCGCGTCGAGCACCGGGAAGCCGCGGGCGGTGGCGCGCAGGCGGTCGCCGGGCAGCGCCTCGATCATCCCCTCCTCGCGCAGCGCCGCCACCCGGCCGGGATCGAAGTCGCGGCCGGAGAGGCGGGCATAGCGGGTGCGGTCGATGCCCTCGACGAGGCGAAGGCCCATCAGCAGATATTCGTCGGACTGCTCGACCCGGCTCAGCCCCTCGTCGAGCACGATGCCGTGGCCGAGGCGCTCGACCCGGGTCAGCCACTCCTCCGGCCCGCGCTCGGTGCTGGTGGCGCGCCGGCCGTCGTCGGTGTCGATGCGGCCATGCGCGCCGGGGCCGATGCCGGCATATTCGCCGTAGCGCCAGTAGAGCAGGTTGTGCCGGCTTTCCGCGCCGGGGCGGGCGTGGTTGGAGATCTCGTAGGCCGGCAGGCCGGCCGCCGCCGTCACCTCCTGCGTCACGTCCCACAGCGCGCGCGCCCGTTCGCCGTCCGGCGTCACGAGGCGGCCGGCGCGATGCAGCGCGGCGAAGGGCGTGCCCTCCTCGATGGTGAGCTGGTAGAGCGAGAGATGCTCGCAGCCCTCGGCGATCGCGCGGGCGAGCTCCGCGCCCCATTCGGCCGGCGACTGCTCGGGGCGGGCATAGATGAGGTCGAACGACACGCGCTCGAAGGCGGCGCGCGCCACCGCCACCGCGGCCAGCGCCTCCTCGGCGCTGTGCATGCGCCCGAGCGCCCGGAGCGCGGCATCGTCCAGCGCCTGCACGCCGAGCGAGACCCGGTTGACGCCGGCGGCGCGGTAGCCGCGGAAGCGCGCGGCCTCGACGCTCGTGGGGTTGGCCTCCAGCGTCACCTCGGCGTCGCGGTCGAGCGGCCAGGCCGCCTCGATTGCCTCGAGGATCGCGGCGACCGTCGCCGGCTCCATCAGCGAGGGCGTGCCGCCGCCGAAGAACACGCTCTGGGTACGCCGCTGGCCGGTGAGCGCGCGCATATGGGCGATCTCGGCGCGGAAGGCGGCGACGAAGCGGGCCTGGTCGGGCGGAGAATGGCGGACGTGGGAGTTGAAGTCGCAGTAGGGGCACTTGGCCTTGCAGAACGGCCAGTGCACATAGACCCCGAAGCCGGGATCGGCCGGAACGGCGCGCCGCAGCGGCTGCCGCGCGGGCTGCCGGAGCAGGTCCTCAGTCAAATTTCGCCCCGAGGCAGGCCTGCGCCAGCGCCATGAAGGCGCGCGCCCGGTGCGACAGGCCGCGCCCGAGCGGCGGCAGGCCGTGCTTCTCGGCTCCCGTCATCTCGCCGAAGGTCTTCTCGTAGCCGTCCGGCTGGAACATCGGGTCGTAGCCGAAGCCGGAAGGCCCGCGCGGCGGCCAGACCAGCGTGCCCTCGACCACGCCCTCGAACTCCTCCACATGCCCGTCCGGCCAGGAGAGGCACAGCGCGGAGATGAAATAGGCCCGGCGCAGGTCCGGCAGGTCGGCATTGGCCTCGCGAAGGCCCTCCTCGACCTTGGCCATGGCGGCCATGAAATCCTTCTCCGGCCCGGCCCAGCGTGCCGTATAGAGCCCCGGCGCCCCGCCCAGCGCCTCGACGCACAGACCCGAATCGTCGGCGAAGGCGGGAAGGCCGGTCGCCCTGGACGCCGCGTCGGCCTTGAGCCGGGCGTTCTCGGCGAAGGTGCCGCCGGTCTCCTCGGGCTCGGGAAGGCCGAGGTCGCCGGCCGAGACCGCATCCACGCCATAGGGCGCGAGCAGGCCGCGCATCTCCTCGAGCTTGCCGGGATTGTGGGTGGCGATGACGAGCCGGCCTTCGAGGCGGCGAGGCGCTTCGCTCATGGTCAGGCCACCGCCATCTTTTGCAGGTCGACCAGCTTGTCCACGCCCTTGCGGGCGAGCGCGACCATGGCGTCGAACTCGGCCCCGGTGAAGGGCGTCTTCTCCGCCGTGCCCTGGATCTCGACGAAGCCGCCGGTGCCGGTCATGACGAAGTTGCAGTCGGTCTCGGCCTCCGAATCCTCGGCATAGTCGAGGTCGAGGCGCGGCTCGCCGTCGATGATGCCGCACGAGACCGCGGCGATGTGGTCGCGCAGCGGGATCGCCGGGATCATGCTGCGCGCCTTCATCCAGGACAGGCAGTCGTGCAGCGCGATCCAGGCGCCGGTGATGGAGGCGGTGCGGGTGCCGCCATCGGCCTGGATCACGTCGCAGTCGACGGTGATCTGGCGCTCGCCGAGCCGCTCGAGGTCCACCACCGCGCGCAGCGAGCGCCCGATCAGGCGCTGGATCTCCATGGTGCGGCCGGTCGGCTTGCCGGCGGTGACCTCGCGGCGCGTGCGCTCATGGGTGGCGCGCGGCAGCATGCCGTATTCGGCCGTCACCCAGCCGCGCCCCTGCCCCTTGAGCCAGGGCGGCAGGCGCTCTTCCAGCGTGGCGGCGACCAGGACGTGGGTCTCACCGAACTTGACCAGGCAGCTTCCCTCGGCGTGGCGCAGCACCCCGCGTTCGAAGCTGACGGCTCGCATCTCGTCGGTGGCGCGGCGGGAGGGGCGCATGCGGGGCACTCTCTTCAGGTTTCGGCCGGCCCTTGTACGGGGCGCGCCATCCGCGCTCAAGTCCGCAGATCGCTTGAACCGGCATGATGAATACCGAAATATAGCGGTGTCACGTCAGGATTCAGCAGCGCGATGCCACTCGATCCGCTTCTCACCGCCACCACCCCGCAACTCGCGCGGCTCGACGAGCGCTCGCGCGAGATCTTCCGCCAGATCGTCGAGACCTATCTCGCGACCGGCGAGCCGGCGGGGTCGCGCAACATTTCACGCCTCATCCCGATGACGCTCTCGCCGGCCTCGGTGCGCAACGTCATGGCGGATCTCGAGGCGGCCGGGCTGATCTTCGCCCCGCACACCAGCGCCGGGCGGCTGCCGACCGAGCGCGGGCTGCGCTTCTTCGTCGACGCGCTGCTGGAGATCGGCGACGTCTCGGAGGAGGAACGCAACGCGATCGAGGCGCAGGTGCGCGCCGCAGCGCTGGCGCAATCGGTCGAGGGCGTGCTGGCGGAAGCCTCCAACATGCTGTCCGGCCTGTCGCGCGGGGCGGGCATCGTGACCGCGAGCCGGGTCGACGGGCGGCTCAAGCACATCGAGTTCGTGCCGCTCGACACCACGCGGGCGCTGCTGATCCTCGTCTCCGAGGACGGCGAGGTGGAGAACCGGCTGGTGCCGCTGCCGACCGGGCTTCCCGCCTCGGCGCTGGTCGAGGCCACCAACTTCCTCAACGCCCGCACCCATGGGCGCACGCTGGCGGAGCTGCGCGCCGAGGTGGAGCGTGCGCTCGCCGAGCGCCGGGCCGAGCTCGACGCGCTCACCGCCCATGTGGTCGAGACCGGGCTCGCGAGCTGGTCCGGCGGCGACAAGGCCGAGCGCCGGCTGATCGTGCGCGGCCAGACCCGGCTGCTGCACGACCTCAAGGCGATCGAGGACCTGGAGCGGGTGCGCCTGCTGTTCGATGATCTCGAGGGCAAGCAGGAGGTGGTCGACCTGCTCGGCCGCGCCGAGGAGGCGCAGGCGCTGCGCATCTTTATCGGCTCGGAGAACAAGCTGTTCTCGCTGTCGGGCTCCTCCACCATCGTCGCCCCCTATCGCGACGGCCAGGGCCGGGTGGTGGGCGTGCTCGGCGTGATCGGGCCGACGCGGCTGAACTATGCCCGCATCGTGCCGATGGTCGACTTCACCGCCCGGGTGGTAAGCCGCGTCTTGGCCGGCCCCGGGGCCGACGCGGCTTGATTTTTCATGCCCGCACCCCGATATGGCGCAGGTCTGCACGAAATGGCCGCCTGACAGGGTCGGCGGACGCGAAATTTCTCCCGACGAGGTACTTATGAGCGATAATTCCCGCAATCCGGCGGACCAGACCGACGCAACGCCCGGCACTCCCGACGAGGAGATCGGCGCGGCGGCGGCCCCGGCGGATGACGCCGCCCCGTGGGCGGCCGAGAAGGAACGCCTCGAGGCCGAGGTCGCGAGCCTGAAGGACAAGTTCCTGCGCGCCTTCGCCGAGGCGGACAATGTGCGCCGGCGCGCCGAGCGCGAGGTGGCGGACGCCAAGGTCTACGGCATCACCAGCTTCGCCCGCGACGTGCTGACCGTGGCCGACGATTTCGAGCGCGCCATGGGCGCCATCGACGCCGAGGCCCGCGCCGCCGCCGAGGGCACGCTGAAGACGCTGATCGACGGCATCGAGCTGACCTCCCGCGCGCTGAACCAGACGCTCACCAAGCATGGCGTGGCGCGCATCGAGGCGGAGGGGTCGAAGTTCGACCCGAACCTCCATCAGGCGATGTTCGAGGTGCCGAACGAGGACGTGCCCTCCGGCACGGTCGTGCAGGTGATCCAGCCCGGCTACACGATCGGCGGGCGGGTGCTGCGCCCGGCGCTGGTCGGCGTATCCAAGGGCGGCCCCAAGGCGGCCCCGGCCGAAGCGCCCGCCGCCGAGAGCTGAACGGGCCGCCGGCCCTCCCCGGCGATCCTCACATCGATCCGCGAACCCTTTCCCGAACCGCCGGGCGACGAGACAATCGTCGCACGGCATTTTTTTTTCGTGCGCGCTCTGCCGCCCGCGCTCAGCGCAGCTCGATGCCGTCGCGCAGGCCGCGCATCTCGTTGAAGCTGGTGTCGAAGCCCTCGGCCGGCGCGACGCCGACCATGCGCACATAGCCGGAGCGGCCGAAGCGCACCCATTGCGCCACCTTGACCGGCGTGCCGGTGCGCATCTCCACCGCGTTGGCGATCAGCTCGTAGCCCGGCTGCCCGCCGATGCGCAGCGTGCCGCCGCGCTCGATCTTCAGCTCCTTCACCCCCGGCACGCTGGAGATGGCGCGCTTGGCGAGGCTTTCGCGGTCGTCCTCGCGCACCTCGCCCGGGGCGATCGAGACGATGAAGAAGGGCTGGCGCGAGAGGTCGCCGCTGGCGGCGTCGCCCTTGGTCAGCAGCGCGGCATTGGTGCCGAACACGCGCACCACCCGGTAGCCTTCCATGTCCTTGATGGTGAAGGGCAGGCGCGAGAGCAGCTCCTCCTGGGTCGGCGGCGGGCGGAAGGTGACGCTCATCAGCGCCGCCTCGACCGCGTCGTCGGAATAGCGGGCGGCCGAATCCTCGGGGAACTGCACCGTGACCATGGCGCCCTGCTTGCCGTCGCCAACCAGCATGATCCACTTCTTCAGCGCGGCCGCGCCCATGGTCTGGTAGCCGCTCATCAGCACGCCCTTGGCCCCGCTCTTCAGGGTCACGTCGCGCCTGTTCTCCACCGTCACGCCCTTGGTCTCGAGCGCCTCGGGGGTGAAGCTCTTGGAGACGTCCTCCAGCGCGGTGCCGGGCACCTCCATGATGAGGATCGCGGCGTGGGCCACCCGGTCCTCGAAGCCGGGAACGCCGGGAATTTCCGACATGCCGGACGGCGGCACCAGGCCGACCGTGCCGTCATTGGGGAACACCGCCTCCTGCGCGGCGGCGGGAAGCGCCGCGGCGACGAGCAGGAACCAGGCGGCGAGGACGTGGCAGAGGCGGGCACGGGCGAGGCGGCTCATTCCGTTTCCTTCGAGTAAGATCGGCGGTCCGCCCCCGAACCTGTCCGGTACGTGTCGGGCGGTCCAGCCCAATTGGGACGTCAAGACGGCGGAATTCCGCCATTTCCTGCAGGATTTACACGACGTAACGTGAGATTGATGCGCCCGGGCTGCTTTAGCAGGGTCGAGCTGTCCGGCACGATGCGGTCGATGCCGTGAAAGGCGAGGCGGCTCGGGCCGGCCAGAACGAGCGCGTCGCCCGAGGCGAGGCGGATCGAGCGGGTCGGATCGCGCCGGCTGGTGCCGCCGATGCGGAACAGCGCGGTGTCGCCCAGCGAGAGCGAGAGCACCGGCG
This sequence comes from Ancylobacter mangrovi, assembly GCF_024752335.1. Classification (NCBI taxonomy): domain Bacteria; kingdom Pseudomonadati; phylum Pseudomonadota; class Alphaproteobacteria; order Hyphomicrobiales; family Xanthobacteraceae; genus Ancylobacter; species Ancylobacter mangrovi. The sequence continues at coordinate 642,906 of NZ_JANTHY010000002.1, forward strand.
CGCCGAATTCGCGCTCGTCGCGGTCCTGGTGCAGCCCCATGCGGGCGCCGGGCGCGTACCAGTTGATGAGGCAGGCCTCGGGCGCAAGGGCGGCGCCGGAGAGCTTCTCCCAGGCTTCCAGCAGCGCCGCCGGCATGGGCGGCCAGCGCTCGCCGGTCTCGGGATGGGTCGGCTGGTAGCGATAGCCGGTCTCGTCCGACACCCAGCCGAGCGGCCCGCAATTCGACATCCGCACCGAGAACGGCTTGCCGGTGCGCGGCATGCGCGGGGTGAAGAGCGGCGCGCGGGCGAGAACCTGCCGCAGCTCGGCGGCGAGCGCCTCCTGCGCCGGGCGGTCGAGCCAGCCGGACCACCACAGGCAGCCGGGGGCGATTTCGACCGGCGCTGCCGGCGCGGGAGCGGTTTTCGTGGCCGTGGCCATCGCCTGCCCCTCAGAGCTTGCGCAGCGAGACCGCCTCGACCTCATGGTCCCCGCCCTTGCGCAGGATGAGGTCGGCGCGCTGGCGGGTCGGCAGGATGTTCTCGCGCAGGTTGAGCAGGTTGATCGAGCGCCAGATCGAGCGGGCGGTGGTGTCGGCCTCGCTGTCGGAGAGCCCGGAATAGCGGTGGAAATAGGCGGCCGGGTCGCGGAAGGCGGTCTCGCGCAGGCGCATGAAGCGCTCGACATACCAGCGCTCGAGGATCGCCTCGTCGGCGTCGATGTAGATCTTGAAGTCGAAGAAGTCGGAGACGAAGGGGATGCCCTTGCCGTCCTTGGGCGGGCGGCTGGTCTGCAGCACGTTCAGCCCCTCGACGATGAGGATGTCGGGCTGGTCGACCTCGACCGTCTCGTGCGGCAGGACGTCGTAGTTGAAATGGCTGTAGATCGGCGCCCGCACCGGCCGGCGGCCGGCCTTGATGTCGGACAGGAAGTGCAGCAGCGCCGGCAGGTCGTAGCTCTCGGGAAAGCCCTTGCGCCCCATCAGCCCCTCGCGCTCCAGCACCGCGTTGGGCAGCAGGAAGCCGTCGGTGGTGACCAGCGCGACCTTGGGCGTGTTCGGCCAGCGCCCGAGCAGCGCCTGCAGCACGCGCGAGGTGGTGGACTTGCCGACCGCCACCGAGCCGGCGACGCCGATGACATAGGGCATCTTGCCGGTATCCTCGGGGCCGAGGAATTTCTGCATCGCCCGGAACAGCTTCTGCGTCGCGCCGACATAGATCGACAGCAGGCGCGAAAGCGGCAGGTAGATCTCCTCGATCTCCGACAGCGAGAGACGGTCGTTGAGGCCCTGCAGACGGGTGATCTCGTCCGGCGTCAGCGGCTGGGGCGTGTCGGCGCGCAGTCCCGCCCATTCCACGCGCGAGAAATTGCGGTAGGGCGACAGCCCGGCCTTGTCGAGCTTCAGATCCATGGGCGGGATTCCGAGGACGTTTCCAGAACCATCGCCCGGTCATTGCCGGCGCCGGGCGCTGGTCGACCACATAACCCAGAGCGGGGCAAAGCGATACAGCAAGCTGCGATGGCGGCCGCGACGCCCGCGCATGGCACGGCGCGGGCCGACGCAGCGGCAGGACGGAAGGCTGCGAAAGGGCGGAAGGTCGCGAAACGAAAGGCGACGAAGCGGAAGACGACGAGGCAATGGGCGCGAGGGCAGCCGGCGGCCGCGCGTTCACGCCTTCGGCCGGGAGGCCTTCTCCTCAAGGCCGGACTGGTGCGTCCGGCGTCCCAGTTCCGCATAGACGTCGTCCAGGCTGACGCCGCGCGCCTGCAGCAGCACGGCGAGATGGTAGAGAAGATCGGCGCTCTCCGAAATGACGGCTTTGGTATCGGTGCCGACCGCCGCCAGCGCCGTCTCCACCGCCTCCTCGCCGAGCTTCTGGGCGCATTTGGCGACCCCCCTGGCGATCAGGCTGCGCGTGTAGGAGCTCTCCCCGCCCGTGGCCGCGCGGGCGGCGACGATGGCGGCGAGGTCCTCGAGGCTCACCCGGCCGGGCGCTTCGCTCATGTCCCGCTCTCCTGCCCGAAATCGTCGCCCCCGCCGGCCCGCACGGCGAGCCCGGCGGCGGCGAGGCGGTCCTTCGCCTCGCCGATGGTGAAGGTGCCGAAATGGAAGATCGAGGCGGCGAGCACCGCCGAGGCGCCGCCCTTGCTGATGCCCTCGACCAGGTGATCGAGCGTGCCGACACCGCCCGAGGCGATCACCGGCACCGGCACCGCGTCGGCGATGGCGCGGGTCAGCGCGAGATCGAAGCCCTCGCCGGTGCCGTCGCGGTCCATCGAGGTCAGCAGGATCTCGCCGGCGCCGAGCGCGACCACCTCGCGCGCATACTCCACCGCGTCGATGCCGGTGCGGTTGCGCCCGCCATGGGTGAAGATCTCCCAGCGGTCCGGCTCGCCCGCGCCCGAGACCTTCTTGGCGTCGATGGCGACGACGATGCACTGCTCGCCGAATTTCTCCGCCGCCTCGCGCACGAAATCGCGCCGGTTTACCGCGGCGGTGTTGATCGACACCTTGTCGGCGCCCGCGTTCAAGAGCGCACGGATGTCCTCCACCGTGCGCACGCCCCCGCCCACGGTGAGCGGCATGAAGCACTGCTCGGCGGTGCGGCTCACCACGTCGATCAGCGTGCCACGCGCCTCGTGGCTGGCGGTGATGTCGAGGAAGCACAATTCGTCGGCGCCGGCGGCATCATAGGCCTTGGCTGCCTCCACCGGATCGCCGGCGTCGCGCAGGTCGACGAACTTCACGCCCTTGACGACGCGCCCGTCCTTGACGTCGAGGCAGGGGATGACGCGGACCTTCAGCATGGACGTTCCGCCGGGTTCATGCCGCGAGCCCCGCCACCAGCGCCAGCGCGGCGTGCGGGTCGAGCCGCCCGTCATAGAGCGCGCGGCCGGTGATCGCGCCTTCGAGCTTGGCGGCGCGCGGGTCGAGCAGCGCGCGCACGTCGTCAAGCGAGGCGAGGCCGCCCGAGGCGACGACGGGAATCGAGATCGCCTCGGCGAGGGCGATGGTGGCCTCGAGGTTCAGGCCCTTGAGCAGGCCGTCGCGGGAGATGTCGGTGTAGATGATCGCGGCGACGCCGGCATCCTCGAAGCGGCGGGCGAGCTCCAGCGCGGTCAGGTCCGAGGTCTCGGCCCAGCCTTCCACCGCCACGCGGCCCTCGCGCGCGTCGAGCCCGACGGCGACGCGGCCGGGATGGCAGCGCGCCGCCTCGCGCACGAAGGCGGGATCGCGCACCGCGGCGGTGCCGAGGATCACCCGGGTGATGCCCTTCTCCAGCCACGCCTCGACGCCGGCGAGGTCGCGGATGCCGCCGCCGAGCTGGACCGGCATGGTCACCGCCTCGAGAATCCGCTCCACCGCATGGGCGTTGACCGGCTTGCCGGCGAAGGCGCCGTCGAGATCGACAATGTGCAGGTAGCGGAAACCGTCATGCTCGAACTGCGCCGCCTGCTGGGCGGGGTCGTGGTTGAAGACGGTCGCCTGCGCCATGTCGCCCTGCTTCAGGCGCACGCACTTGCCGTCCTTGAGATCGATGGCGGGGAAGAGAATCACGGCGTCCACGCAAGGAAGTTGGCGAGGAGGGCGAGGCCGAGGCGCTGGCTCTTCTCGGGATGGAACTGCGTGCCGGCGACGTTGTCGCGCGCGACCATGGCGGTCACCGCCTGCCCGTAATCGGTGGTGGCGACCACGTCCTCGGGCCGCGCCGGCGCGAGGTGATAGGAATGCACGAAATAGGCGTCGAGCCCGTCCGCGCCGGTCGGGATGCCCGCGAGGAGCGGGTGCGGGCGCCGCATGTCGAGCCCGTTCCAGCCCATATGGGGGATCTTCAGCGCCGGGTCGTCCGGGGCGATCTTCACCACCTCGCCGGCGATCCAGTCGAGCCCCGGCGTCACACCGTGCTCCAGCCCGCGCGTCGCCAAGAGCTGGAGGCCGACGCAGATGCCGAGGAACGGCCGGCCGCGCCCCATCACCACCTCGGTCAGCGCCTCCACCATGCCGGGCACGTCGTCGAGCCCACGCCGGCAGTCGGCATAGGCGCCGACGCCGGGCAGCACCACGCGGTCGGCGGCGCGCACCACCTCCGGGTCGGCGGTGACGATGATCGCCCGGCCGCTGCCGCTCTCGCGCGCGGCGCGCTCCAGCGCCTTGCCGGCGGAATGCAGATTGCCCGACCCGTAGTCGATCAGGGCGACGGGAGCGGGCGGCATCATCGTCCCGCCTCCGGGAACAGGCCGAGCACGTCGGCCCCGGCGGGGCGCGCCGGCAGCGGGGCCGCCGCGGGGGTGCGGGCGGCTGCGAGGGTCTCGCGCGGGGCCGGCACGGCGTTGAGGCGGGCCTCGAAATAGCGCTGCTCGGCCTCCTCCAGCCGGCGCGCGGCGACCGCCCCGGTCTCCTCGTAGCCCCACAGCAGCAGCTTGCCGCGCCGCAGGTCCGGCAGCATGAGCGCCACCGCGAGATGGGTCAGCGCCAGCAGCACCAGCGCGTCGGAATCGACGTCGAGCAGATAGACCGTGCCCAGCAGCGCGCCCTGTATCGCGAGATAGGCCAGCAGGCCGAGCCACAGCCGGTGCGCCAGCAGCACCAGCGGCGCGAAGAAGAGCGCGCTCCACGAGAAGCCCTCGCGCACGAAGGCGACCTTCTGCGCCCAGCGCTCGGTCGTCGCCTCCGCCTCGTCCAGCTCGAATACGGTCCAGATCGCCATGGCTTCGCCCTCAGCCGCCGAGGCTGCCCTTGGTGGACGGGATCTCGCCGGCCATCGCCGGGTCGATCGCCACCGCGAGGCGCAGCGCCCGCGCCAGTCCCTTGAAGCAGCTCTCGGCGATGTGGTGCGCATTGAGGCCGTAGAGCGTCTCCACATGCAGCGTCAGCCCGGCATTGATGGCGAACGCTTGAAAGAACTCGCGCACCAGCTCGGTGTCGAACTCGCCGATCTTCGGCGCCGCGAACTCGGTGCGGAACACCAGGAACGGGCGGCCGGAAATGTCGAGCGCGACCCGGGTCAGGGTCTCGTCCATCGGCAGGTGCAGGCTCGCATAGCGGGTGATGCCGCGCATGTCGCCGAGCGCAGTCTTCACCGCCTGGCCGAGCGCGATGCCGACATCCTCCACCGTGTGGTGGAAGTCGATGTGCAGGTCGCCCGTGGCCTCGATCTCCATGTCGATGCGCGAATGGCGCGCGAGGAGGTCGAGCATGTGGTCGAAGAAGCCGATCCCGGTGGCGATCGACGCCTTGCCCGTGCCGTCGAGGTCGACGGCAAGGCGGATCTGCGTTTCCTTGGTGGCGCGGGTGATGCTGGCCGTGCGCATGAAAGGGGCTCCCGGAAGAGCGGGCGTCTTAGCAGCAATGGCACCGCGATGCCATACGCGCGGCGCCGGGCGGCGAGCGGCCCGCCAGGCGGGCGGCAAACGCGCGTTCGCGCGGCGCGGCAGCGCTGGCGTGCCGGGGTGAAGTCGGCCATCATCGACACTACCGGGCTGCCCGCGCGGCCCCTCTCCCCGACCCTGCAGCATCGAAGGCCTTCGCCATGGACGTCACCGGTCTGCAGACCACGCGGCTGCGCGCCCGGGCGCCGCTGTTCCTGGCCGTCTTCATCGACATCTTCTCCTTCGGGCTGATGTACCCGCTGATCGTCGCCCTGTTCGACGGCGGGGCGATCACGGCCGGCTATTCGCCCGCGATGCGCGACGCGCTGCTCTCGCTCGCCTTCTCGCTGTTCCCGGTCGGCATGTTCTTCGGCGCCGCCCTGCTCGGCGATTTGTCGGACGCGCTGGGGCGCCGGCGCACGCTGATGATCTGCATGGGCGGGCTGGCGCTGAGCTACGCCCTGATGTGGGCTTCGCTGGAGATCGGCCATCTGTGGCTGTTCTTCCTCGGCCGGCTGCTGTCCGGCCTCATGGCCGGCACCGCGCCGATCGCGCAGGCGGCGATGGTCGATTCGGTGCCGGAGGAGCGGCGCAGCGCGGCGGTGGCGCAGGTGGTGCTGGCGAATACGCTCGGCATGGTGGCCGGCCCGGCGCTGGGCGGCCTGCTCGGCCATCTCGACTTCCGCCTGCCGCTCGCCCTTGCGCTGGTGTTGTGCGTCGCGACGCTGGTACTGCTGCGCGGCGCCCGCTTCGCCCATGACGAGGCGCGCCGGACGCTCGCGCTCGATTGGCGCCAGCCCTTCCTGCTGCTGGCGCGGATCGGCCAGCGGCAGGCCATACGGGTGCCGGCGGCGGCGTTCCTGCTGTTCCAGCTCGGCTTCCTGATCTACTACACCTTCATCCTGGTCGAGATGCAGCGCAGCTACGGCTTCTCGACCGGGGGCCTCGGCCTGTTCTCGATGGTGCTGGGGCTCGGCTGCGCCTTCTCCTCGGCCATCGGCTTCAAATGGGCGCGCGCGAGGCTCGGCAGCGACCGGGCGACGGCGCTGCTCGGCCTCGCCCTGTGCGGGCTGTTCCTGATCGTCAGCGCGGCGCCGCTGCCGGCCTGGGGGCAGGTCGCGGTGGCGTTCCTGTCGACCGCGAGCAACATCCTGGCCTATGTCACCCTGCTCGCCGCCATCTCCTCGGCGGTCGACGAGACCGAGCGCGGCTGGGCGCTGGGCATCGCCAATGCCAGCGTCGCGCTCTCGGTGTTCCTTGCCGGGCTGCTCACGAGCCTGCTCGCTGTGCTGCCGGCGGACCTGTTCCTGGCGCTCGGCGGCGTGCTGGTGCTCACCGCCCTGCTGCCGGGACTGAAGCTCGCCCGCGCGCCCGTGCCCGCGCCCGAGTTGCGCTGAGACGGCGAGGGCTTAAGTAAGGGCTTCCCGATCGGAGCTCTTCATGACGCATTCCCCCGACACGATCTACGGCACCACCATCGTCTCCGTGCGCACCGGCGGGCGGGTCGCCATCGGCGGCGACGGGCAGGTGACGCTCGGCAACACGGTGATGAAGTCGAATGCGCGCAAGGTGCGCCGGCTCGGGCGCGGCGACGTGATCGGCGGCTTCGCCGGCGCCACCGCCGACGCCTTCACCCTGTTCGAGCGGCTGGAGGCCAAGCTCGAGCAGTATCCGGGCCAGCTCCAGCGCGCCGCGGTCGAGCTCGCCAAGGACTGGCGCACCGACCGCTACCTGCGCCGGCTGGAGGCGATGATGATCGTCGCCGACGCCACCACCACCCTGGTGCTGACCGGCACCGGCGACGTGCTGGAGCCAGAGGGCGGGATCGCCGCCATCGGCTCGGGCGGCGGCTACGCGCTGGCGGCCGCGCGCGCGCTCGCCGACAGCGGGCAGGACGCCGAGCAGATCGTGCGCAAGAGCCTCGCCATCGCCGCGGATATCTGCATCTACACCAATGGCAACGTCGTCGTGGAGACGATCGGCTGAGGCCGCGCCCGACCCGCGCCGGCCCGACCCGCTGCTGAAAGACCTTTCAATGACCAATTTCTCGCCCCGCGAAATCGTCTCCGAGCTCGACCGCTACATCGTCGGCCAGCACAACGCCAAGCGCGCCGTCGCCATCGCCCTGCGCAACCGCTGGCGCCGCCAGCAGCTCGAGGGAAGCCTGCGCGAGGAGGTGCTGCCGAAGAACATCCTGATGATCGGCCCGACCGGGGTGGGCAAGACCGAGATCTCCCGCCGCCTGGCCAAGCTCGCCGGCGCGCCCTTCCTGAAGGTCGAGGCGACCAAGTTCACCGAGGTCGGCTATGTCGGGCGCGACGTCGAGCAGATCGTGCGCGACCTGGTCGAGGTCGGCATCGGCATCGTGCGCGACGTGCGCCGCAAGGACGTGGAGGCCAAGGCGCATCTCGCCGCCGAGGAGCGCGTGCTCGACGCGCTGGTCGGCTCCACCGCCTCCTCCGGCACCCGCGAGAGCTTCCGCAAGAAGCTGCGCGACGGGCTGATGGACGACAAGGAGATCGAGATCGAGATCACCTCCGGCGGCCAGGGCATGCCGATGTTCGAGATTCCCGGCATGCCGGGCGCGCAGATGGGCGCCATCTCGATCGGCGACATGCTCGGCAAGGCGTTCGGCGGCCGCTCCAAGCCGCGCCGCGTCACCGTGCGCGACGCCCATCCGCTGCTGCTGTCGGAGGAGGCCGACAAGCTGATCGACCAGGACGCGATCGTCCAGGAAGCGATCCGGGCGGTGGAGGAGAACGGCATCGTGTTCCTCGACGAGATCGACAAGATCGCCGGCCGCGAGGGGCGCTCGGGCGCCGACGTCTCGCGCGAGGGCGTGCAGCGCGACCTGCTGCCGCTGATCGAGGGCACCACCGTCTCCACCAAGCACGGGCCGGTGAAGACCGACCACATCCTGTTCATCGCCTCGGGCGCGTTCCACGTGTCCAAGCCCTCCGACCTGCTGCCGGAGCTGCAGGGGCGGCTGCCGATCCGGGTCGAGCTGGAGGCGCTGACGCGCGAGGACTTCAAGCGCATCCTCACCGAGACCGAGGCCAGCCTCGTCAAGCAGTCGGTGGCGCTGATGGGTACCGAAGGGGTGACGCTCGACATCACCGAGGACGCGGTGGAGGCGATCGCGGACGCCGCGGTGCAGGTGAACGGCTCGGTCGAGAACATCGGCGCACGCCGGCTGCAGACGGTGATCGAGCGGGTGCTGGACGATCTGTCCTTCAACGCGCCGGACCGTAACGGCGAGACCATCGTCATCGACGGCGCCTATGTGCGCGAGCGGGTCGCCGACCTCGCCGGCAATGCGGACCTCTCCCGCTTCATCCTGTGAGGCGCGAACCGGGTGGGGCATGCGCCTGGTGGGCGTTTCACGTGAAACGCCGCCCGCTCACCCCCAGCGGCTGAGGATCTTCAGCCGGCCGAGCAGCTCGGCCACCGCCTCGGTCGGCAGGGTGGCGATCTCGCGCGCCAGCAGGTTGGCGAGCTCGGTCGCCTCGGGCGAAAGGCCGGCGGTGTCAACCGTCACCCGCGGGTCGGAGATGTCGGCCAGCATGCGCAGCGCCTCGGCCTCGTCCCAGATGACGTTGAAATAGGCCATGATGCGCTGGAGCATGATGAAGGTCGGCTGCCCTCGCTTGCCGTGCTCCAGCGCCGAGAGATAGGCCGGCGAGACGCCGATGCCCTCGGCCATCTGGGTCAGCGTCACGCCGCGCTCGGCGCGCAGCTCGCGCATGCGGCGGCCGAAAGGCGTCATCGTCCCCCCTCCCTCAGCCGGCGCACCCGCACATAGAGCGCGCCTTCCCCGCCATGGCCGCGCCCGGCGGTCTCGAAGCCGACCACCACCGCGCGCAGCTCCGGCGAGGCGAGCCATTGCGGCACCATGCGGCGCAGCACGCCGCGCCCGCCCTCGCCGGCGAGCAGGCCGCCGCCGTCGCCCTTGCCGGTGATCACCAAGACCAGCGAATGACCCGAATGCTGGGCCCCGCGCAGGAAGCCGAGCAGCCGGCCATGGGCGGCCGCCTGGGTCATGCCGTGCAGGTCGAGGCGCGCATCGACCTCGGCGCCGCGCGACAGGCGGCGGCGCAGCTTCGGCTCCAGCGGGGCGAGCGGCGTCAGCGGGGGGGGTGCCGGCACGCGCGGACGCGGCGCCGGGGCGAGGGGACGCGCGGCCTTGCCGTTGGACAGCGCGTCGGGAGCTTCCGGCATCGCCTCGGGCGGAGGCGTCTCGGCCTTGGGCGCCGGCTTCGGCTTCTCGGGGCGCAGCCGATGCACCGAGCGGGTGACGAGCTCCCACAATTCGCGCTCCTCGGCGCCGAGCACGCGCCTTCGGCGCGGCCGACCTCCGCTCTCGCCCGCCCCGCTCATGGCACTTCCGAGACCGCTTCGGACCTCACCGGCGGCTTGGGCGGGCGCGGCACGCGGTGCCGGGCGGGGTCGAGCGCGCGCGGCAGCAGGATGACGAAGCGGCCGGGATGCTGGATGCGGCCGGAGATCGAGCCCGCCACGTCGCCCGCGCCGAAGAAGATGTCGGCCCGCGCCGGCCCGACGATGGCCGAGCCGGTATCCTGCGCCACCATCAGCCGGTCGAAGGGCTGCAGCGCGCCGTCGGTGCCGGTCGGCAGCGCGGCGGCGATGTAGAACAGCGTGCCATAGGCGTGGATGCGCTTGTCGACGGCGATGGAGCGTCCGGCCACCAGCGGCAGGCCCTGCGCACCGACGGCGCCGTCGTCGGCCTTCAGTTCGTGCGCCTCGCGGAAGAAGATGAAGGAGCGGTTCTCGCGCATCAGCGCCTGCCCCTCCTCCGGATGCGCCCCGATATAGGCGCGGATGGCGTCCATCGACATCTTCTCGCGCGGCACCAGGCCGCGCTCGATCAGCAGCCGGCCGATCGGCGTGTAGGGCTGGCCGTTATGGCCGTCATAATTGAGGCGCAGCACGCCGCCATCGGGCAGGCGGATGCGGATCGAGCCCTGGATCTGGGCGAAGAAGGCGTCCGCCGGGTCGCGCACCCAGGCGATCTCCAGCCCCTTGTCCTTCAGCGCCCCGTCGTCGATCGCCGCGCGGTCGAAATAGGGCACCAGCTTGCCGTCCACGCGCCGGTAGGCCGGGGCGCGGTTGGAGGGCGGGCTGCCCTTGGGCGGCGGCTCGGTGACGAGGTCGGGCGGGCGCCGGTAGAGCGGGGTGTGGAATTCGGCCGTGCGCGTGCGCGAGCCTTCCACCTCCGGCTCGTAATAGCCGGTGAGAAAGCCGTCCGGCTGGCCGATCGGGGCGATCGCGTAGGGGCGGAACTCGCGCTCGAGGAAGGCCCGCGCGCGGTGCTCGCTGACATGCCTGGGCAGATGCCGCACCCGGGCACAGATCGGCGCCAGCGCGGTGAAGAAGGGGCGCGGCGGGGTGACGAGGTCGCCCTTGGCCGCGTTCATCGCGCAGCTCCGGCGGAAGGCGGCGAGTACGGTAGCGACATCGTCCGACGACCAGCCGGGCAAATCGGCGAAGCGCACCGGCTCCAGCGCCGCCTGCGGGAACAGCACCGGCACGGAGTCGGGTCGGTGGCGGTTACGGGAGGCGTGCTTGCCGGCGGAAGAGGCATAGGCGAGCCCCGGTCCCAACGCACCCGCAAGCCCGGAGACGGGCGGCGGGACGAGGCCGGTCAGCGCGCCCGACAGCGCCAGGGCGGCAAGGGTGAGAAGAGCGGTTCGCACCCCATCATCTTCTCACGAAGCGGCCTCTGTGGCGACGAGCTTCCAGTTGGGGTCGCGCGCACCGAGATCGCGGGCGAAGGTCCACACGTCCTTGACGTCGACCACCTGCTCGGCATCGCCGTCGATGACGTCGCCGGCGCGGTTGCGCGTCACCGAGATGAGCTGGGAGAGGAAGCGCACGGTGATCTGGGCGCTGCGGCCCTTCACCTGCGCCTCGACGATGTCCGCCTTCTCGAGGCCGACGAAGTGGGTCTCCATCTTCTCGCCGCGCTGCTCGCGCTCGGCGATAGCGGAGGAGAAGCCCTCGAACACCTCGCGGGCGAGCAGGTCCTTCAGCGCCGCGCGGTCGCCCTTGGCGAAGGCGACGACGATCATCTCATAGGCCGCGCGGGCGCCGGTGATGAAGTGCTGCGCGTCGAAGCCGCGCTCCTGCACGGCGATCGCGTCGAGCCCGGTGGCGACCGGCGAGCCTTCTTCGGCGACGCCGGTCCAGCGGGCTGGGCGCGGCTCGTTCGGATCGGCGGGCTCGACCGGCTCGGGAATCGCCGGGGCCTCGGCGGCGCCCGGAAAATTCACGACCTTGTCCGAACCGCCGGCCGGCGCCTTGGCGGGATCGCGCCGCGAATAGGGGTCATAGGGCGGTCGCTCGCGCCCGGTACGCTGACCCAGCACGCTGCGCAGCCGTATGAAAATAAACACGGCGAGAGCCAGGAAGATGATCGTATAGATATCGAACACGTTGCTAATCGCCGTCGTTTCGCCTTGCCTCAGGCATCCATGGCACCCTTATCGTCATATGTGGTGTGAGCTTCGTCCAAGTCCACCACCGACGACCGATCCCGGCCTTCTACAGCCTATTTACGCCGTCCGCGCGATTTCGCCAGCCCGGGAACTGACGGAACGTCATCACCTCGCGCGAGGGGCCGGAAGGCCCTTACCTTACGCAAGAGTAGAGCAAGGGGCCATCCGGCGCCAAGGCTCGATGCGATTTGCCGCGCCCGGCGGGCCGCCTCCGGTACCCGGGCGCGGCGCGGCGCGGCGCGCCTTGAGGCCGGGCGGCAACCGTGTTAGCGACACGCGCCGATTTGACGTCCGACTGCGGCGGCACCCTCCGACCCAGCGGCGAACGACCCCGCAAAGGCGCCCTGCCGCCGGCGGGGACCCGAGGAGATCCTGATGGCCGATACCGACACCGCCGCCGCGTCCATGCCCACCCTGCAGGTGCTGACGCAGTACACCAAGGACCTGTCCTTCGAGAATCCGGGCGCGCCCGAATCGCTGCAGCCGGCGGGACAGCCGCAGATCGGCATCCAGATCGGCGTCAATGCGCGCCCGATCCGCGACGGCGACTTCGAGGTCGAGCTGAAGATCGAAGCCAAGGCCGAGCGCGGCGGCAAGACGCTGTTCGCGGTCGAGCTCGCCTATGCCGGCGTGTTCCGCGCCCAGAACGTGGCGCAGGAGACCATGCACCCCTTCATCATGATCGAGTGCCCGCGCATGCTGTTCCCGTTCGCGCGGCAGATCGTCGCCGACACGGTGCGCAATGGCGGCTTCCCGCCGCTGATGATCGATCCGGTGGATTTCGTCACGCTCTACCGCGAGCGCATGGCCAAGACCCCGCCGAGCAACGTGCTCGCCTCCTGAGCGAACAGGATCCCGGCCGGCGGCGCTTCTCACACGGAGGCCGCCGGGCGGTTCACTTCTCCGCCACGTAGCCGTTCCAGAGCGCGCCCTCGCCCAGCGTGGCGACGAACGCCTCATGCGCGGCGAGCTCCTCGGCATGCACCCGCGGGGGCAGCGGGCGCGGGCGCTGCAGCGGCGCCGCCGGCCCGCCATCGGCGACGACGACCGTGCGTTCCTCGATGGTGAGGCTCAGCGCGGTCTGCTTGCCGCCGCACAGCTCGGCATAGACCTCCGCCAGCAATTCGGAATCGAGCAGCGCCCCGTGCTTGGTGCGGCGTGAGCCGTCGATGCCGTAGCGCGTCATCAGGTCGTCGAGGCGGTTCGAGCCGCCCGGATGGCGCCGCCGCGCCAGGCTCAGCGTGTCCACCACGCGGTCGAACACGATCGCCGGACGGCCGAGCCGCGCCAGCTCGGCATTGAGGAAGCCGATGTCGAAGGCGGCGTTGTGGATCACCAGCGGGTCATTGCCGATGAAGGCGAGGAACTCTTCCGCCACCGCCGCAAAGAGCGGCTTGTCGGCGAGGAACTCGCTCGACAGCCCGTGCACGGCGAAAGCCTCGGCCGGCATGTCGCGCTCGGGATTGATGTAGACGTGATAGTTCTGGCCGGTCGGGATGCGGTTGTAGATCTCGACGCAGCCGATCTCCACCAGCCGGTCGCCGGTGAGCGGGTTGAGGCCGGTGGTTTCGGTGTCGAGCACGATCTCACGCATGGCCGGCCTCCCCTTTAGCGCGCTGGCGAAGCGCCGCGATCAGCTTTTCCACCTGCTCGCGGGCATGCTGCAGCCCGTGGCCGGTGTCGATGAGGTAGTCCGCCCGCGCGCGCTTTTCCGAATCAGGCACCTGCCGCGACAGGATCGCCTGGAACTTCGCCTCGGTCATGCCCGGACGGGCGAGAACGCGGGCGCGCTGCACCGTTTCCGGTGCGGTGACGACCAGCGTGGCGTCGACCCGGCCCTCGGCGCCGGTCTCGAACAGCAGCGGGATGTCGAGCACGACCACCGGCTCCCCTGCCGCCGCGGCGCGTTCGAGAAAGGCGGCCTCGCGGGCGTGCACCAGCGGATGGACGATCGCTTCCAGCTTCGCCATCGCCACCTTGTCGTGCAGCACCCGGGCGCCGAGCAGGGTGCGGTCGATCCGCCCGCCCATGGAAACGCCGGGAAAGGCCGCCTCCACCGGGCCGACGCCTTCCGCGCCATAGATGGCGTGGACCGCCGCGTCGGCGTCGTGCACCGGCACGCCGAATTCACGAAAGATCGCGGCGGTGGTCGACTTGCCCATGCCGATCGAGCCGGTCAGGCCAAGCCGGAGGGGACGCGCGCCGCTCATGCGAGCTGGCCCTTGGCGGCGAGGTCGGCGAGCACCAGCTCGCGCAGCTCGGACGTGACCTGCGGGCGCACGCCGAACCAGCGCTCGAAGCCCGGCACCGCCTGATGCAGCAGCATGCCGAGCCCGTCCACCGTGGCGAGGCCCTGCGCCCGCGCGGCGGCGAGAAGCGGCGTCACCAGAGGCACATAGACGATGTCGGTGACGAGCGCGTCCGGCGACAGCGCCGACAGGTCGATGTCGAGCGGCGGCTGGCCCTTCATGCCGAGCGAGGTGGTGTTCACCAGGAGCTGGCAGCCGGCGAGCGTGGCCGGCATGTCGCGCCATTCGACCGGCAGCACGCGTGGGCCGAAATGGGCGCGCATCGCCTCGGCGCGGGCGAAGGTGCGGTTCGCCACCACCACCCGGTCGAGGCCGCGGCTGAGCAGGCCGTGGATGATGCCGCGCGCCGCCCCGCCGGCGCCCAGCACCACGGCTTCGCCGAGCGCGCGGGTCCAGTCCGGCTCGGCGGCGTCGAGATTGGCGAGGAAGCCGTGGACGTCGGTATTGGCGCCGCACAGGCGCCCGTCCTCCAGCCACAGCGTGTTCACCGCGCCGAGCGCTACCGCCACCGGGTCGAGCTCGCGCGCGGCACGGAAGGCCGCCTCCTTGTGCGGCACCGTCACATTGGCACCGACGAGGCCGCTGGCGGCGAAGTCGCCGAGAAAGCGGTCGATGTCGGCCGGCGCGACGTCGAAAAGCCCGTAACTGCCGTCGATGCCGTGCGATTTCAGCCAGTAGCCGTGGATCAGCGGCGAGCGCGAATGGGCGACCGGATGGCCGATGACGGCGGCGCGGCGGGTCATGTCAGGTCTCCATGCCGGCGCAGGAAGGCGAGCAGCGCCAGCAGCGGCAGGCCGAGGATCACCGCATGGTCGCCCTCGATGCGCTCGAACAGGTGGATGCCGAGATTTTCGAGCTGGTAGCCGCCGACGCTCGAGGTCACCGCCTCGCCGGCTGCATCGAGATAGGCGTCGAGCGTGTTCGCGTCGAGCGGGCGCATCGTGAGGCGCGCGGTCTCGACGGTCTCGAACAGCACCACGCCGTCCCGAGCAAGCGCGATGGCGGAATGGAGCGCATGGGTATGGCCGGCGAGGCGGGCGATCTGGTCCCGCGCGCCCGCGCGGTCGGCCGGCTTGTGGAAGGCTTCCTCGCCCAGCGCCAGCGTCTGGTCGGCGCCGATCACCAGTTGGCCAGGGCAAAGCGCGCTGCCTGCCAGCGCCTTGGCTCGGGCCAGAACCGCGGCGACCTCGGCGGGAGCGGCACCGCGCAGGACCGCCTCCGCCTCCAGCGCACGCTCCTCGACATCGACGGCGAGCGTCTCGACCGGCAGTTGGGCCGCCTCCAGCAGCGCACGGCGGGCGGCGCTCTTTGAGGCGAGCACAAGCGGAGTCGTTCCGCGCCAAAGCGGATGGGTCGCGGACGCCATCGCTAGCGCGCCTCGGAGAGCTTGCGCCGGTGCTCCTGCAGCAGCGCGATGATGGCGGCCGCGGTCTCCTCGATCGAGCGGCGGGTGACGTCGATCACCGGCCAGCCATGGCGCGCGCACAGGCGGCGCGAGAACGCCACCTCCTCGGCGACAGCGTCGCGGTCGGTATAGGCGTCGTTGGGCTGGGCGGCGTTCAGCCCGAGCAGGCGGTTGCGGCGGATCTCGACGACGCGCTCGGGGCTCGCCACCAGCCCGACGACCAGCGGGCGCCGCAATTCGTCGAGGCCCGGCGGCACCGGGATGTTCGGCACCAGCGGGATGTTGGCGGTCTTGATGCCGCGATTGGCGAGATAGATGCTGGTCGGGGTCTTGGACGAGCGGGAGATGCCAAGCAGCACCACGTCGGCGGCGTCGAGCCCGCTGGTGTGCTGCCCGTCATCGTGCATCACCGTGTAGTTCATGGCGTCGATGCGGCGGAAATACTCGCCGTCGAGCTGGTGCTGACCCCCGACCCGCGGGGTCGGGTCGCCGCCGAGATAGGCCTGGAACAGCCGCACCACCGGCGCCAGCACGGAGAGCACGGGAATGCCGTTCTCCAGGCAGAAGGATTTCAGCCGGTTGCGCAGATCGGGCTCGGTCAACGTGTAGAGCACGATGCCGGGATATTCCTCGAGATCGCCGATCACCTTGTCGAGCTGCTTGTGCGTGCGCACCAGCGGGTAGATGTGCTCGATCGCCTTCACATTGTACTGCGCCGAGGCCGCCCGGCCGACGCTCAGCAGCGTCTCGCCGGTCGAATCCGACACGAGATGAAGGTGGAAATAGCTTTCCGGAATCTCAGCGTCGTCGATCACGGCGCTTGTCCACAGGGCTGTGCATGGAGCGGGAACAAGACACGCCCGGCGCGCGTTAGCAAGTCCGGTCTGGGGAAAGCGGGGCCGCCCTTCCACAGTTCAACGTGCTGTGCGTGGAATCCGGACCTCCGCGCGAACAGCGTGGATAAACTGTCGCGCCCGCGCAAGCGGCGGTAATTCCAGCCCTTTTCGGAACGCGCCGAAGGCCGCGCCGTGGGCGGGGCTGGGGGCCGGTTGTGATGAGCCCGGAACCCGTCTAATGCCCTGTCCTAAACACAGACGACTCTTCATTCAAAGAGATTAAATAAGTATGAAGGCGCCGGCGGACAGAGGGGATGGGCAGCCGATCCTGCTCCAGGCACTCGACGGGCATGTGCCCGATCGCACGCCGATCTGGATGATGCGCCAGGCCGGGCGCTACCTGCCCGAATATCGCGAGCTGCGCGCCAGGGCCGGCGACTTCCTTACCCTCTGCTACACGCCCGACTTCGCCGTCGAGGTGACGCTGCAGCCGATCCGTCGCTTTGGCTTCGACGCGGCGATCCTGTTCTCGGACATCCTCGTCGTTCCCCATGCCTTGGGCTGCGACTTGACCTTCGAGGCCGGCGAGGGACCACGGCTGAGCCCGGTGCCCGATCTCGCCGCCCTGAAGGCTCTGCGCGGCGACCCGGATGCGGACAAGGTCGACCGGGTGCTGGAAGCGGTGTCCGGCATCCGCGCGAAGCTGCCGCGCGAGACCGCGCTGCTCGGCTTCTGCGGGGCGCCGTGGACGGTCGCGACCTACATGGTCGCCGGGCGCGGCACGCCCGACCAGGCACCGGCGCGGCTCGCCTCGCTGACCGACCCCGCCTTCTTCGAGGCGCTGATCGACCGGCTGGTCGAAGCTTCCGCGCGCTATCTCGTCGGCCAGCTCCGGGCGGGGGCGGACGCGGTGCAGATCTTCGACAGCTGGGCCGGCGTGCTCGACCCGGAAGCGTTCCGGCGCTGGAGCATCGAGCCGATCCGGCGGATCGTCGCGTTGGTGCGGGCCGAGATCCCGGATGCGCGCATCATCGCCTTCCCGAAAGGGGCGACGCTGGCGGGGCTCACCGAGCTCGTGGCGCGGACCGGCGTCAATTGCGTCGGGCTCGACTGGACCGCGGACCGGCGCGGCGTGCGCTACGCGCTGGGCGCCAAATGCGCGCTGCAGGGCAATCTCGACCCGCTGGCGCTGATCGCCGGCAGGACGGCGCTGGAAGAGGCGGTCGGCGCGCTGATGCAGGATTTCCGCGGCGCGGCGCACATCTTCAATCTCGGCCACGGCATCCGCCCGGAGACGCCGATCGCTCATGTCGAGAAGATGATCGCCCTGGTGCGCGGCTGAGGAAATCGGGAGCGGGCGATGGCGTATGAATGGATCAAGGCCCTGCACGTCGTCGCCATCATCTCCTGGATGGCGGCGCTGCTCTACCTGCCGCGGCTGATGGTCTATCACTGCGACGCGCCTGTGGGCTCGCCCCAGTCCGAGACCTTCAAGGTAATGGAGCGACGCCTGCTCAACGCCATCGCCCGCCCGGCCATGGCGGTCGCCTGGATGGCGGGCGCCTATCTCGCCTGGGAGGGCGGCTGGCTCACCTCGGGCTGGTTCCACGCCAAGCTGGCGCTGGTGATCGCGCTGAGCGTGGCGCAGGAATTCCAGGCCCGCTGGGTGCGCGACTTCGCGGCCGACCGGAACACCCGACCGGCGCGGTTCTTCAGGATCATGAACGAGGTGCCGACGCTTTTGATGATCGCCATCGTCATACTGGTCATCGTAAAACCGTTTTGAGGTGCTGAAAGCGCGGCGAGGCGGGTTGCGGAGGATCGCGGCTTTGCCTATGGTGCCCACTCTTCCACGAAGCTGGCTGACGCTCCGCTGAAACCGCCATCGTCTCGCGATGTCGGTCGGGGTGTCGGACAGGGGGCCGGATCCCTTCGGCCACGTCCGCAGACCAGCGCTTCCCTTATCCTTCTTTCCCGGCGGCTTTCATCTGGCCTTTCCGGGCAATCCAACATCCGAGGCCCTTTCCCATGGGGGAAATGAAGCTCCAGGACCTCAAGTCCAAGAATCCGGCTGAACTGCTCGTTTTCGCCGAGGAACTCGAGGTCGAGAACGCCAGCACGCTGCGCAAGCAGGAGCTGATGTTCGCCATCCTCAAGCAGCTTGCCGCGCGCGAGACCGACATCATCGGCGAAGGCGTCGTCGAGATCCTCTCCGACGGCTTCGGCTTCCTGCGCTCGCCGGACGCCAACTATTTGCCGGGTCCCGACGACATCTATGTCTCGCCCTCGCAGATCCGCCGTTTCGGCCTGCGCACCGGCGACACCGTCGAGGGGCAGATCCGCAGCCCGAAGGACGGCGAGCGCTACTTCGCACTGCTCAAGGTCAACACGATCAATTTCGAAGACCCGGACAAGATCCGGCACAAGATCAACTTCGACAACCTCACCCCGCTCTATCCCGACGAGCGGCTGAAGCTCGAGATCGAGGATCCCACGCGCAAGGACTTCTCGGCGCGGATCATCGACATCGTGGCGCCGATCGGCAAGGGCCAGCGCGGCCTCATCGTCGCGCCGCCGCGCACGGGTAAGACGGTTCTGCTCCAGAACATCGCCCAGTCGATCACCACCAACCATCCCGAGTGCTACCTCATCGTGCTGCTCATCGACGAGCGGCCGGAGGAAGTGACCGACATGCAGCGCTCGGTGAAGGGCGAGGTGGTCTCCTCCACCTTCGACGAGCCGGCCGCGCGCCACGTGCAGGTCGCCGAGATGGTGATCGAGAAGGCCAAGCGTCTCGTCGAGCACAAGCGCGACGTGGTGATCCTGCTCGATTCGATCACCCGCCTCGGGCGCGCCTACAACACGGTGGTGCCGTCCTCGGGCAAGGTGCTGACCGGCGGTGTCGACGCCAACGCCCTGCAGCGCCCCAAGCGCTTCTTCGGCGCGGCGCGCAACATCGAGGAAGGCGGCTCGCTGACCATCATCGCCACCGCGCTGATCGAGACCGGCTCGCGCATGGACGAGGTGATCTTCGAGGAGTTCAAGGGCACCGGCAATTCCGAGGTCATCCTCGACCGCAAGGTGTCCGACAAGCGCGTCTTCCCGGCGATCGACATCACCCGCTCGGGCACGCGCAAGGAAGAACTGCTGGTTCCTTCCGACGTGCTCAAGAAAATGTACGTGCTGCGGCGAATCCTCAATCCGATGGGCACGGTTGACGCGATCGAGTTCCTGCTCGACAAATTGCGGCAGACCAAGACCAATTCGGACTTCTTCGACTCGATGAACACCTGACGTCGGGAATCGGGAAGCCAGGGAGAGCCGGGAGGCGGGCATGACGGCCGCTGCGGCAGGCATAGTGCGATCGGTCGCCCTGGTGGGCGCGGCGTGGCTGGTGCCCGCCGCTCCCGCCTTCGCGGGCGTCGCCGAGCGCGAGCCGCCTTCCGCCGTGCTCTGGCTTCTCGTGGTCGGTGTCGCGGCGCTGAGCTGGGTGATGGCCTGCCGGCGCTGGTGGCTGCCGCTGGCGCTCTGGGTGCCGGTGGCGCTGTTCGACTCCTCGCTGGTGGCGGACCTGGTCGACCCGGTGATCGGGCCGGCGGTGCGCGAGGAGCTCGGACTCTCCTACATGATGCAGGCGGACCTCACGAGCGCGCTCACGCTCGTGCTGCCGCTGATGTTCGCGAACCTCATGTTCAGCCGCCGCGAGCAGGACAAGGCCAAGCTCTCCCGCGACATCTGGCGGCGCTGAAACTTCCGCGAGTCAAAACTCGATTCGTACGCGAAACGGTTGTCCCCACAATTGAGCGCTGACGCGCATTCCGCTGTCGTTCCGAGGAACGATACGGCGGGAAGTCCTTTGCCGTCAGTGGTCATTTCTGGGCCGATCCGTGCCATGCGGCCGCGAGATCGCCGATTTATCCACAGGGCAATCCACATTGAGCGCCTCGGGCGAGCGCACAGATCTTCAGCCGGCGGGGGCGCCGGCATCGGTCCGTGTGACCTCCTCGGCCAATCGATTCGCTTCCGTAACGGGCAGCGAGCAGACCGCGCCGCTGCATATGAAGGCGGCAGCGCCCTCGGCCGCCATCGCCTTGGCGCGGGCCGGATGGGTATCCGGCAGGGCAGCGGGATCGCCGACGCGCTGGATGACGAGACCGGCCCGCGGCAGGCGCCGCGCCGCGTCGAGCAGCGCATCGGCGGCCGGGTCGTCGGCGGGGCCGGTGATGACGATCTCGGTCGCCCGTACCCGCGCGTCGAGCGCGTTGAGCAGGCCGGCATGGCTGTAGAGATTGGCCGCCGCGCGCGGCAGCAGCCCGTCGAACAGGCGGTCGGCTCGCGCGCGCCAGGCTTCCTCACCCGTGAGCGTGGCAAGCGTGACGAGGTTGCGGGCGATCAGCGCGTTCGGGTTGGTGATGGCGTCGTCCGCCGTCGCCTCCGGGCGGAGGATGAGACCCTCGGCGTCGTCGGCGGTGAGGTAGTAGCCGCCGTCCTCGGCCGCGTGATGGGTCTCCAGCGCCCTCTGCCAGGCGATCGCCTGCTCGAGATAGAAGGCCTCCCCGGTCGCCTGGTGGAGGGCGAGGCCGGCGCCGATCATCGCCGCGTAATCGCTGGAAAGGCCGGGATAGACCAGCTTGCCGGCGCGCCAGCTATGGCCGAGCCTGCCGTTCCGGGTCATCGATTCGGCGATGAAACGGAAGGCGCGCGCCGCCATCCCGGTCCATTCCGGGCGCCCGAAGCGCGGCGCGGCGCCGGCAAGGGCGGCGATCATCAGCCCGTTCCAGTCGGCGAGCACCTTGTCGTCGCGCCCCGGCGGCACGCGCGCGGCACGCACCGCCAGCAGCTTGTCGCGCAGCATGGCGAGGCGCATCTCGTCGGCGCCGGAGCGTTCGGTCTCCTTCAGCCGGTTGGGGATCGACACCCCCTCCCAGTTGCCGAAGGGGGTGATGTCGTAGTGCCGGGCGAAGAACTCGGCATCCTCGGCGCCGAGCGCGTCGAGGATTTGCCGCAGCGTCCAGACATAGTAGCGCCCCTCATGGCCTTCCGAATCGGCGTCGAGGCTGGCGGCGAAGGCACCGCTTTCGGTCAGCATCTCGCGCTTCAGCCAGGCGACGGTTTCCTCGGCGCGGGCGCGGAACAGGTCGGCCAGCGTCTCGCTATAGGCGAGGCCGAGCAGTTCGAGGATCTGCGCATTGTCGTAGAGCATCTTCTCGAAATGCGGCACCAGCCAGCGCTCGTCGACCGAGTAGCGGGCATAGCCGCCGCCGATGTGATCGTAGATGCCGCCCTCGCTCATGCCGTCCAGCGCATGCAGAGCGGCGTCGCGGAAGCGCTGCCGCCCGGTGCGCTCATGGGCGCGCCAGAGCAGCTCGAGGAACGGCGTGTTGGGGAATTTCGGCGCGCCCTGCAGCCCGCCATGGGCGGTGTCCATGATGCCGAGGATGCGGCCGGCGACGTCGTCGAGCTCGTTCGGGCCGACCGTGACGCGCCCCTCCGGCTGCGCCTTGGTGCGCAGGCGCTCGAGCAGCGCCTCCCGGTTGGAGGCGATGCGCGGGTCGCCGCTGCGATAAGCGCCGGCCATGGTCTGCAGCACGTCGGTGAAGGCGGGCTGGCCGTAGCGGGCTTCCTTGGGAAAATAGGTGCCGCCCCAGAATGGCGCGCCCTCGGCGTCGAGGAACATGGTCATCGGCCAGCCGCCCTGGACGCCGAGCTGCTGCAGTGCCGACATGTAGATCTGGTCGACGTCGGGCCGCTCCTCGCGATCGACCTTGATGTTCACGAACAGCTCGTTCATCACCGCGGCGGTCGCCTCGTCCTCGAAGCTCTCATGGGCCATGACGTGGCACCAGTGGCAGGCCGCGTAGCCGACGGAGAGCAGGATCGGCCGGCCGCTGCGGCGGGCCTCCTCGAACGCGTCGGGCTGCCATTGCCACCAGTCGACCGGGTTGTCCTTGTGCTGGAGCAGGTAGGGGCTGGCGGCGTGCTGGAGGCGGTTGGGCAAGACTCTCTCCGGCTTCTGACGGGTCGGCGGAACGGTGATGCTAGCGAGATAGGGCGTCGTGCGGGACGGGTCACGTAAAAAGGAAGACCGATGAAGGACGCGCGTCGGGTTAATGAGGGCGGGCCGAGCGGGCGCGGCGGCTCGACCATTGCCGCCGTCTCGTCCGGCAGCGGCACGGCGGCGGTAGCTGTGATCCGCGTCTCTGGCCCTCAGGCGGGTGCGGCGGTGAGGGCGCTCGCGCGGCGCCTGCCCGAGCCGCGCCGGGCGACGCTCGCCACGCTGCGCCATCCCGCGAGCGGGGCCGAGATCGACCGCGCGCTGGTGCTCTGGCTGCCGGGACCGCGCAGCGTGACCGGCGAGGACATGGCCGAGTTCCAGGTGCATGGCGGGCGCGCCGTGGTGGCGGCGGCGCTCGACGCGCTGATCGCCGTACCCGGCATCGTGCCGGCCGAGCGGGGCGAGTTCACCCGCCGCGCCTTTCTGAACGGGCGGATGGACCTCGCCGAGGCGGAAGGTCTAGCGGACCTGCTCTCGGCCGAGACCGAGGCGCAGCGCCGGCTCGCCTTCGCCCATGCCTTCGGCCATCTCGGCGAGCAGGTGGCGCGCTGGCGCGAGCGGCTGATCCGCGCCATGGCGCTGATCGAGGCGGGCATCGACTTCGCCGACGAGGACGACGTGCCGGCCGAGGCGCGCGCTCTCGCCCGGCCGGAGGCGGAGCTGCTGCGCGCCGAGCTCGAGGCGGCGCTGAAGGATCGGCGCGGGGCGCTGCTGCGCGACGGTGCGACCATCGCCATTGCTGGCCGGGTGAATGCCGGCAAGTCCTCGCTGATCAACGCACTCGCCGCGCGCGACATCGCCATCGTCTCCGACGAGCCGGGGACCACCCGCGACGTGCTGGAAGTCGCGCTCGATCTCGGCGGGCACAAGGCGACGCTGATCGACACGGCCGGGCTGCGGACGGCGGAGGGGGCGGTGGAGGCGGAAGGAATTCGCCGCGCCCTCGCCCGCATCGAAGGGGCGGATCTCGTGCTCTGGGTTCACGACGTCGCCACGGAGCCGCCGCCGCAGACGCGACCGGACATCGATTCGCAGGCGGAACTCTGGCTGCTTGCCAACAAGGTCGACGCCGGCGCGGCTGCCTTCGCGCGCCCCGATTGGGCGACACGCGACTTCGCGATCTCCGCCCGCGAGGGCGAGGGGCTGGACGCGCTGACCGCCGCGTTGGCGGAAGCCGTCGCCGCGCGGGCGGGAGGGGGCGAGCACCCCGCGCTGATCCGCGAGCGGCATCGGGCGAATGCGCAGGAGGCGGCCGGCCATCTGTCGGTCGCGCTGGCCGGTTGGGACGAACTGAGCGACGAGCTTCTTGCCGAGGAGCTGCGTCTCGCCGGCCGCGCGCTCGGGCGGATCACCGGTGCCATCGACACTGAGGACCTGCTGGACGTGGTGTTCCGCGAGTTCTGCATCGGCAAATAGGCGGCCGGTTTCACGTGAAACAGCGGCGGCGCAAAGAGCGATTCGCGCCCGGAATGTTTCACGTGAATCACGTGTGAGGACGTGCGCCTCCGGCTGCGTCTCCTCGTGAGGCTTGACGCCGGCCGGCGGACAGGGCTCAACAGCGGCGATTTATTTGCGGGCGCGCGCCCGTGACGAGTGACGCCATGGCAGTCGATGAACTGAAATTCGATGTCGTCGTGATCGGCGGCGGGCATGCGGGGACCGAGGCCGCCGCTGCGGCGGCGCGGCTCGGCGCGTCGACGGCGCTGGTCACCCATCGGCGCGACACGATCGGCGCCATGTCCTGCAACCCGGCCATCGGCGGGCTCGGCAAGGGCCACCTGGTGCGGGAGATCGATGCGCTGGACGGGCTGATGGGGCGGGTTGCCGACGCGGGCGGAATCCAGTTCCGCGTACTCAACCGGCGCAAGGGACCGGCGGTGCGGGGGCCGAGGGCGCAGGCCGACCGTCGCCTCTATGCACAGGCGATGCAGCAGGCGATCGATTCGCAGGCGAACCTTTCCATCGTCGAGGGCGAGGCGGACGAGTTGATCGTTGCCGACGGGCGCGTCGCGGGCCTGCGGCTCGCCGACGGGCGCAGTCTGAGCGCCGGCGCGGTCGTCATCACCACCGGCACCTTTCTCAACGGGCTGATCCATATCGGAGACCGGCAGCTTCCGGCCGGGCGGATGGGGGAGGCGCCGGCGCGCGGGCTCTCCACCTCGCTGGTGCGGCTCGGCCTGACGCTCGGCCGGCTGAAGACCGGCACGCCGCCGCGGCTCGACGGGCGGACCATCGACTGGGCATCGCTGGAGATGCAGCCGGGCGATTCGCCGCCGGAACCGTTCTCGACCCTGACGGAGCGCATCACCATCGAGCAGATCGCCTGCGGCATCACCCGCACCACGCCGGCGACGCATGAGGTGATCCGCGCCAACATCGCCCGCTCGGCGATGTATTCGGGGAACATCCACAGCGTCGGCCCGCGCTACTGCCCCTCGATCGAGGACAAGATCGTGCGCTTCGGCGAGCGCGAGGGGCACCAGATCTTCCTGGAGCCGGAGGGGCTCGACGACCCGACGGTCTATCCGAACGGCATCTCCACCTCGCTGCCCGAGGAGGTGCAGGCGGCGCTGCTCGCCACCATTCCCGGGCTCGAGCGGGTGGTGATGAGCCGGCCCGGCTACGCGATCGAGTACGACCATGTCGACCCGCGCGAGCTGGAGCCGACGCTGGAGCTGCGGCGCCTGCGCGGGCTTTTCCTGGCGGGGCAGATCAACGGCACCACGGGCTATGAGGAAGCGGGCGCGCAGGGTCTGGTCGCCGGGCTGAACGCGGCGCGCCGCGCGGGCGGGGAGGAGGGCGTCACCTTCGACCGGGCCGAGGCCTATATCGGGGTAATGATCGACGACCTCGTCACCCGCGGCGTCAGCGAGCCCTACCGCATGTTCACCTCGCGCGCCGAGTACCGCCTGTCGCTGCGGGCCGACAATGCCGACCAGCGGCTGACCGCGCGCGGCGAGGCGCTAGGGCTGATCGCGGGCGAGCGGCGGGCGCAGTTCGGGATGAAGAGTGCGGCGCTGGCGCGGGTGCGTGAGTGGAGCCGCTCCGTCTCGCTGACGCCGGGCGAGGGCGAGCGGCACGGGCTGGCGCTGAACCGCGACGGCCAGCGGCGGACGGCGTTCGACCTTCTGTCCTACCCGCATGTCGGCTGGACCGACATCTGCCGCATCTGGCCGGAGGCGGCGGGCGAAGATCCGCGGATCGGCGAGCAGGTGGAAATCGACGCCAAATACGCGGTTTATCTCGACCGGCAGGAAGCCGACATCCTGTCGTTCCGGCGCAACGAGGCGGCGGCACTGCCGGAGGTGGACTATTCCGTGCTGGCCGGCATCTCCAACGAGATCAAGGCCAAGCTTCAATCGATTCGGCCCCGTACCATTGGTCAGGCGAGCCGCATCGACGGCATGACGCCGGCCGCGCTCGCCCTGCTGGCGGCGCAGGCGCGCAAGGCGCGGTAGGCGCGCGCGTCGCGCGGGCAGTAGCGCAGCCGGGCCGTTCGGGGCGAATATGGCGCATGAGCAAGAGCGATTCGGCCGGCCGGGACCGGGCCCTGGAGCTGGTACCTGTTTCACGTGAAACAGCGGAGCGGCTCGACGCCATCGTCACGCTGCTGCAGAAATGGCAGCGCACCATCAATCTCGTCGCGCCGGCGAGCCTGCCGGATGTGTGGATGCGCCATGTGGCGGATTCGCTCCAGCTCGTGCCGCTCGCCGGCGAGGCCCGGCGTTGGGTCGACCTCGGCTCGGGCGGCGGCTTTCCCGGGCTGGTCGTGGCGGCGATGCTGGGCGAGCGGCCGGGGGCGGATGTGACGCTGGTCGAGAGCGACAGCCGGAAGGCGGCATTCCTGCGCGAGGCGGCGCGGATCGCCGAGCTGCCGGCGACGGTGGTGCCGGCGCGGATCGAGCGTGTCGCTGCCCAGCTGGCGCCGGGGGTCGAGGTGGTGTCGGCGCGGGCGCTCGCCCCGCTCGTCCGGCTCCTCGAACTCGCCCATCCCTTCCTCGCCCAAGGCGCCACGGGGCTGTTTCTGAAGGGACAAGATGTTGATAACGAATTGACCGATTCAGCTAAATCTTGGAGAATCGCATCAAGGATCGCGCCCAGCGTGACGGACCGCAGCGGCCGGATCCTGATCGTGACATCCGCCGCCCCATTGGCGCCG
This sequence comes from Ancylobacter mangrovi, assembly GCF_024752335.1. NCBI lineage: Bacteria > Pseudomonadati > Pseudomonadota > Alphaproteobacteria > Hyphomicrobiales > Xanthobacteraceae > Ancylobacter > Ancylobacter mangrovi. The sequence goes on from NZ_JANTHY010000002.1 coordinate 669,535, forward strand.
GCCACGTGATGCCGCCGGGCAGGTGAAAGGGTCGAAACGATGAGTGAGCAGGCTCCGCTTGTCCCCCTCGCGCCGGAAGGCGCAGGGCGGCGCATGCCGCGCGTGCTGGCCCTCGCCAACCAGAAGGGCGGTGTCGGCAAGACGACGACGGCGATCAATCTCGGCACAGCGCTCGCGGCCATCGGCGAGACGGTGCTGGTGGTCGACCTCGACCCGCAGGGCAACGCCTCGACCGGCCTCGGCATCGACCGGCGCGCCCGCCGGATCTCGACCTATGACGTGCTGGTGGGTGAGGTCGAGCTGCGCGACGCGGTGCTGGAAACCGCGGTGCCGCGCCTGCACATCGTGCCCTCGACCATGGATCTGTCCGGGCTGGAGCTGGAGCTCGCCACCGCGCGCGACCGCGCGTTTCGCCTGCGCGACGCCATCGCGCGGCTGAACGGCGACACGTCGTTTCGGGATGGGAACGATTTTCCCTATAGCTACGTGTTGATCGACTGCCCGCCCTCGCTCAACCTCATCACCGTCAACTCGATGGCGGCGGCGAACGCGATCCTGGTGCCGCTGCAGTGCGAGTTCTTCGCGCTGGAGGGGCTGTCGCAACTTCTCAAGACGGTCGACCAGGTGCGCACGACGCTCAATCCCGGTCTGTCGATCCACGGCATCGTGCTCACCATGTTCGACGCGCGGAACAATCTGTCGTCGCAGGTGGTGGATGATGTGCGCCAGTTCATGGGCGACAAGGTCTACGAGACCATCATCCCGCGCAATGTCCGGGTGTCGGAGGCGCCGTCCTACGGCAAGCCGGTGCTGCTCTACGATCTCAAATGCGTCGGATCGCAGGCCTATCTTCGTCTCGCATCCGAAATAATTCAGCGCGAGCGCACCCTGCGCAGCGCGGCGGCGGTCTGAGGGAGGCGTCAATGGCCATGGCGGATGACGGCGGACGTTCGCGGCTCGGTCGCGGTCTCGCGGCCCTGATCGGCGATATGGGCGAGATGAGCGACCTCGGCGGGGCGCCCGCGCGCCCGGCCGGCGGCCAGCGTCGGGTGCCGCTCGCCTTCCTGCGGGCCAACCCGCGCAACCCGCGCCGCAGCTTCGCCGAGGAGGATCTGGACGATCTCGCCGGCTCGATCCGCGAGCGCGGCATCATCCAGCCGATCGTGGTGCGGGCGGTGCCGGGCCAGCGCGACGCCTTCGAGATCGTTGCCGGCGAGCGGCGCTGGCGGGCCTCGCAGCGCGCCGGCCTGCACGAGGTGCCGATCGTGGTGGTCGAGGTCGATGACCGCGAGGCGCTCGAGATCGCGATCATCGAGAACGTGCAGCGCGCCGACCTCAACCCGCTGGAGGAGGCGGCTGGCTACCAGTCGCTGTCGGACCAGTTCGGCTATTCGCAGAACGACCTGGCGCGGGTGATCGGCAAGAGCCGCAGCCATGTCGCGAACACGATGCGCCTCCTCAAGCTGCCGGAATCGGTGAAGGCCTATGTCTCCGACGGGCGGCTTTCGGCCGGCCATGCGCGCGCGCTGCTGACCCAGGACGACCCCGAGCAGCTGGCGCGGGTGATCGTCGAGCAGGGCATGAATGTCCGCGCGATCGAGGCGCTGGCGCAGGAGCTGAACGTCGCCCGGGCGGAAGCGGCCGGCAAGCCGCCGCGCAAGCCGAAGGCGGCCGCCGCGCTCGACGCCGACACGGCGGCGCTGCAGCGCCGGCTCTCCGATGCGCTCGGCCTGCAGGTGACGCTGCGCCATGACGGCGAGGCCGGCGAGGTGCGCATCCGCTATTCCTCGCTCGATCAGCTCGACGAGGTCTGCCGGCGCCTCGCGGGAAGCTGAGCGCGTGAGCGCGCCTGCACCCGGGCGCGGGCGTCAGCCGCGGCGGGCGGCGCCGGCGATCTGAAGCAGGGCGCGCTCGGCGATGGCCGGGCCCAGCGCGGCATTGCGGCGGGCCGCCAGCAAGGCGTCGTCGAGCGCCAGCAGAACCGCTTTCAGCCGCTCGCTGTTCCAGCTCCGAAGCGCCTTTTCGATCAAGGGCTTGCGGCGGAAATGGATGGCCGGTCTCGCGCCGTCGATGGCCCGCTCCACGCTGCCGCCCGCCTCGATGCCGAGCCGCATCATGTGCAGGCCCTGCACCGTCCGGCACACTGCGCCGAGCAGCACGTCGGGCCGCATCCCCTCATGGATGGCCTTGGCGAAGGCGCCCGACATCTCGGACGGCATGCCGGCGAGCGCGGCGTCGGACACCTCGTCGATGGCGAGGCTCGAGGCGTCGCCGACGATGGCGCGCACATGCTCGGCGGTGATGCGCGGCTCGCCGGCGGCGTAGAGCAGCAGCTTGGCGATCTCGCCGCGCGAGGCGAGGCGGTCGCCGCCGAGCAGGCCCATCAGCTCGGCCCGCGCGTTGCGCTCGATCGGAATGCCGGCCTCGGCGGTCATGGTGTCGACCAGCCGGCCGAGATCGCGGTCGGTGTCGGCGTAGCAGGCGATGGCGAGGGCGCGCGGGGAGGATTCGCACAGCGCCCGCAGGCCGGTGCCGCGCTTGAGGTCGCCGGCCTCGATGACGACGACGGCGTCTTCGATCGGCACGGCGAGCAGCGCCTCGACAGCGGGGACGATGTTACGGCTGCCGGCACGCACCGAGACCACCCGCCGGCCGCCGAACAGCGCCACCGTGCCGGCCTCGTCGGCCAGCCGGCCCGGGTCGCCGGCGATCTCGTCGCCGTCGAGGCGGATCGTGCCGAACGGGTCGCTGGTGCCCTGGCCGGCGCGGGCGAGATAGGCGCTCGCGCGCTCGCGCACCAGACCGGTATCGGGGCCGTAGAGCAGGACCACCGGCCGGAGCGGGTCGATGCGCGAGAGCGTCGCCTCGACGTCGCCGGGCCGGACGGCAACCATGGGAAGGTCAGCTCTTGGGCGCGCCGCCGACGGGCGTACCCGTGCCGAGCGTCTGCCCGCCGGTGGCCGGAATGCCGGATGCCGGGGCGCCGGCCGCCTGGCTGCCGGGCTCCTTGCCGCCATTGGCGCGCTTGGTGGCGAAATAGGAAGCGAGCTGCATCTTGATGGTGTCGGCCACCACCTGGGAGGCGCGGTTCTGTGCGTCGCGAATGGCGCGCTCGCGGGCGAAACGCTGGTAACCGCTGTCCACCGACGCCTTGCCGAAGGCCATGTTCGAGGTCAGCGTGACCGGCTTCTTCGGGTCGGTGTTGTCGACCAGGCGCCAGAGCGCCTGCACCGAGACCAGCTCGACCTCGGGAAGGCCCGACACGGAATCGACGATGGCCGCGGTGGTGTTGTCGGTGGCGCGCATCTCGAGGCGATAGGGCGTGCCGGACGGATTACCGGCACCGCCGGTGAGCGCGAAGATCAGGTCGTTGCGCACCTCGTTGCCGATGCGCCCGGCGGAGAACACGATCTCGATGTCGCTGAGCTGCTGCTGCATCGAGGGGCCCTGCTCGTCCGGCTTCTGCGCGTACATCGGCTGGAAGCAGCCGGCGGTCGACAGGGCGAGCAGCCCCGCGCCCGCGATGCCGAGCAGGCGGGAGCCCAATGCGCGGCGCACCGGCGCAGGGTGGGTCGACGAGCCGAAAGTCGACAGGCCGAGGGTCGACGGGCGAGCGGTCCGGCGGGACGAATCAGGCGACGACATTCACGATCCTCTGCGGAACCACGATGATACGCTTCGGCGCACGCCCGTCGAGTGCCTGCGACACCAGCTCGAGCGCGAGCACCGCCTTTTCGACCTCGCCGGGGCTGGCTTCCTTCGGCACGGTGATCTCGCCGCGACGCTTGCCGTTGATCTGAATCGGCAGCGTAACGGTGTCCTCCATCAGCAGCGCGGGGTCGATCTCGGGCCAGCCGGCCTCGGCTGCGAGGCCGGCGCCGCCGATCCCCGCCCAGCATTCCTCGGCCAGATGAGGCACCATCGGCGCGACCACGGCGACGAGGAAGGCGGCGGCCTCGCGCAGGGCGAACGCCCAGTCGGGCGTCACGCCGGCCTTGCGCGCGGCGCCGATGGCATCGCCGAACTGGTTGGCGAAGCTGTGCACCCGGGCGACGGCGACGTTGAAGCGCAACCGCTCGACATCGTCCGCGACCTGGGCCGCGAGCCGGTGCGAGGCGCGTCGCAGGGCCGTCGGTTCGTCACCGAAACGATCCGGCATCGGCATATCGGCGGGCGCCAGCACGGTGGCGTCGCCGACCAGGCGCCAGATCCGCTGCACGAAGCGCCAGGCGCCCTCGATGCCGGCGCTGGTCCATTCGCTGTCGCGCTCGGGAGGCGTGTCGGCCAGCATGAACCAGCGGGCGCAGTCGACGCCGTAGGTGTCGGCGACGATCTCGGGCGGCACCACGTTGCGCTTGGACTTCGACATCTTCTCCGGCGCGCCGACCGTCACCGGCTCGCCGGTGCCGACCTTGACCGCGGTGCCGTCAGAGCGCTTCTCCACCTCCTCCGGGAACAGCCACTTGCCGGCCGTGTCCTTGTAGGTCTCGTGGACGATCATGCCCTGCGTGAAGAGGCCGGCGAACGGCTCCTCGATCGAGACCCGGCCGAGCTTCTTCAGCGTGCGGATGAAGAAGCGCGAATAGAGCAGGTGCAGGATCGCGTGCTCGATGCCGCCGATATACTGGTCGACCGGCAGCCAGTGGTCGGCCGCCGCCTTTTGCAGCGGCGCGGTGCCGGGCTCGGAGGCGAAGCGGGCGAAGTACCAGGACGAATCCACGAAGGTGTCCATGGTGTCGGTCTCGCGTCGCGCCGGCCCGCCGCAATGCGGGCAGGTCACGTGCTTCCACGTCGGGTGGTGGTCGAGCGGGTTGCCGGGCTGGTCGAAGCTGACGTCGTCGGGCAGCCGCACCGGGAGCTGGTCCTGCGGCACCGGGACCGGGCCACAGGCGTCGCAATGGATGATCGGGATCGGGCAGCCCCAGTAGCGCTGGCGCGAGATGCCCCAGTCGCGCAGGCGGTAGTTCACCGCGCGCTCGCCGACGGCGGAATTACCGAGCAGCTCGCCTTCCAGCCGCGCGGCGACCGCCTCCTTGGCCTCGGGCACCGACATGCCGTTGAGGAAACCGGAGTGGAACAGCGTGCCGTCGCCCTCATAGGGGCCGCCGTCGAGCTCGAAGCTCGCCGGGTCGGCGTCGGGCGGCAGCACCACCGGGGTGATCGGCAGGCCGTATTTGCTGGCGAAGTCGTAGTCGCGCTGGTCGTGCGCCGGGCATCCGAAGATGGCGCCGGTGCCGTATTCCATCAGCACGAAGTTGGCGACATAGACCGGCAGGTGCGGCCCGCCGAGCGGGTGCACCACCTTGAGGCCGGTGTCGTAGCCCATCTTCTCCTGGGTCTCGATCTCCGCGGTGGAGGTGCCGCCGCGCCGGCATTCCTCGACGAAGGCCTTCAGCGCCGGATCGGCCGCGGCAAGCGTCTCGGTCAGCGGATGGCCCGGCGAGAGCGCGAGGAAGGAGGCGCCGAACAGCGTGTCCGGCCGGGTGGTGTAGACCTTGATTTCCTGTGGCAGCTCGGGCGCCGGGCTCTCCAGCGCGAAGCGCACATGCAGCCCCTCGGAGCGGCCGATCCAGTTGCGCTGCATCAGGCGCACCTTCTCGGGCCAGCGCTCCAGCGTGTCGAGGCCGGCGAGCAATTCGTCCGAGGCGTCGGAGATGCGGAAGAACCACTGGGCGAGCTTGCGCCGCTCGACCAGCGCGCCCGAGCGCCAGCCGCGCCCGTCGATCACCTGCTCGTTGGCGAGCACGGTGTTGTCGACCGGGTCCCAGTTCACCTCGCTCTCGCGGCGATAGACGAAGCCGCCCTTGAAGAAGTCGAGGAAGATGCGCTGCTGCTCGCCGTAATAGTCGACGTCGCAGGTCGCGATCTCGCGCGACCAGTCGAGCGACAGGCCGAGCAGCTTGAGCTGCTCGCGCATGGTGGCGATGTTCTCGTAGGTCCATTCGCGCGGATGGGTCTTGCGCTCGATGGCGGCGTTCTCGGCCGGCAGGCCGAAGGCGTCCCAGCCCATCGGGTGCAGGACGTTGAAGCCCTTCATCCGCTTGAAGCGCGCCACCACGTCGCCCATGACGTAGTTGCGGCCGTGGCCGATATGGATGCGCCCGGACGGATAGGGGAACATCTCGAGCACGTAGTATTTCGGGCGGGGATCGTCGTTGCGGGTGCGATAGATGCCGCGCTCGTCCCAGATCTTCTGCCAGCGGGGCTCGGCCTCGCGTGCGTTGTAGCGCTCGGTGCTCATCGGCGGGTTCATGGGCGGATGTCGTCTAGGCCTGGTCAGGATGTCATCGGATGGCGCGGGACTAGGCACGAAGTCCGGCGCCCGGTCAACCGTCGGCTGACGTTCCGCGGTCCGAGGAGGAGACGATGGCCGCTTCCGGGTCGGGCTCGTGGCGCACCGAGGGGGCGCAGCGCACCGCGTTGCGGCCCGCCGCCTTGGCCTCGTAGAGCGCCCGGTCGGCGGCGACGAACAGGTCGGACAGCGTGATCTCCGGCTCGGGCCGGCAGGCGGCGCACCCGACGCTGATCGAGACGAAGCCGGCCGGCAGGCCGTCATGGGGGATGGCGAGCTTCTCGACCGCGGCGCGCAGCCGCTCGGCGACGTCGCACGCGGCCTCGATCGTGGCGCCGGGCATGAGCACCGCGAACTCCTCGCCGCCGATGCGCGCGACGATGTCGGTGCCGCGCACGGTCGAGGCCAGGGCCTGCGCAAGCCGGCGGATGCAGTCGTCGCCTTCCTTGTGGCCGTAGCGGTCGTTGAACTTCTTGAAGTGGTCGATGTCGAGGATCAGCATGGCGATCTGCGAGGCGGTGCCCCATTGCAGCGCCGCCACCGCGTCGAAGCTGCGCCGGTTGGCGATGCCGGTCAGCGGGTCGAGGCTGGCGAGCGAGCTGAGGCGCCGGTTGGCGCTGCGCAGCGCGTTCTCGCGCCGGGTCAGCTCCTCGGTCATGGATTCGAAGGCGACCGCCAGCGGCTGGATCTCGGTGATCAGGGTCGGTGCCCGCTCGGTCTCGATCGCCTCGCCGCGGCCGAAGCGCACCAGCCGGTTGGCGAGCGCGCGCACCGGCGCCACGATCAGCCGCTCGCCGGCGATCCACAGGCCGAGGAAGATGATGCAGCTCGCCAGCAGCAGCGTCATGCCGGCCTGGAAGGTGGCGCGTTCGATCGGCGTCAGGATGGTGCGCTCGTCGACGCCCACCAGCAGGTGCATGTTGGTCGAGGGCAGGCGGCTGTAACCGTAGATGCGGCGCACGCCATCCGGGCCCTGGGCGGTGACGGTGCCGCTGGTGCGGCTAAGCGAGGGGGCGACGAAGGCCTTCTGCCCCATCTCGCGGCCGATCAGCGTCGGGTCCTCGGGATAGGTGATCATGACCCGGCCCGCCGGGTCGACGATCATCATCTCGGCGCCGGGGCCAAGCTCGCTGGCGATCTCGAGCGGGAACAGCTCGCGGATATTGACCCGCGCCACCAGCACGCCGGCGACCCGGCCGCCCGGCGCCACCAGCGGCTGGGCGGCATAGACGCTGGGCAGCCCGGTGACGAAGGAGCGTGCCACCGTGTCGATCGAGGGGATGCCGCGCATGGCGATGCGGAAATAGTCGCGCCCGGACAGGTCGAGGCCCTCGGCGTTCGGCGAGGTGCCGCAGCGCACGATGCCGTTGGCGGCGGTGACGGCGAGCGAATCCGCCACCGGCACCACCTCCAGCACGCGGCCGAGACGCGAGCAGATCTCCGGTGTGCTGGGCGTGAGGCCGGGATCGGGTGGCGGGGCCTGCGGGTCGGTGCCCGGCGAGAAACTGAACGCGTCCTCCGGCGTCATCTGGCTGTCGGAGGCGAGGGTCGCCAGCATGGTGCGGATCGAGACCAGGGCGTTCTGGTACTGGGAAACGCCGCGCTCGGTCACCTCGAACACGTGGCGCTCGGCAGCGGCGAGGTCGCTGCGTTCGAGGCGGACGATGCTCACCGTTCGTTCGGCAATCACCAGCGTCATCGCCAGCGCGGCGAGGAAGCCGAGCCGCAGGCGGAGGCTGACGGTGCGCGAGGGCTTTACCTCGCCCTGCCGGCGCCGCAGGCGGTCGACGCCATCGGCACCCGGCTGGTTGTCCTCGGTCACGGCCAATCCCGGGTCGGCGTATCTGCCATTGCAGGGAGTTATCGTTGCGGCACGAACGCCAAGAAGTGAGATACAGCAAGAACCGCGCGTTTCAAGCCGCTTTCCTTGACAATGGCCCCGTCACCTCGCATTGCGGGCGCGTCGCCGGCCGGAGATCAGCATGACAGTGGAGCAGGACAGCCCCGTGGTCCACCGCCTCGCCGAGGTGCGGGCCCGCATCGAGCGTGCCTGCCGCGACGCCGGGCGCGCGCCGGACGAGGTCCACCTCGTCGCCGTCTCCAAGACCTTCGAGGCGGCCCACATCGCGCCCGCGATCGAGGCCGGTCAGCGCCTGTTCGGCGAGAACCGGGTGCAGGAGGCCAAGGGCAAATGGCCGGCCCTGCGTGCCGCGCATCCCGACATCGAGCTGCACCTGATCGGCCCGCTGCAGACCAACAAGGTGCGCGAGGCGCTGGCGCTGTTCGACGTCATCCACACGCTCGACCGGCCTTCGCTCGCCGCCGCCCTCGCCAAGGAGCTGGCCCGGCCGGAAGCCCGTCCCGCGCCGCGCCTGCTGGTGCAGGTGAATACCGGCGAGGAGCCGCAGAAGGCCGGGGTCGCGCCCGAGGAGGCCGACGCCTTCATCGCCGCCTGCCGCGACACCCACGGCCTCGCCGTCGAGGGGCTGATGTGCATCCCGCCGGCGGACGAGCCGGCAGCGCCGCATTTCGCGCTGCTCACGACCATCGCGCGGCGCAACGGGCTGTCGACGCTTTCCATGGGCATGAGCAGCGATTTCGAGACCGCGATCGGCCTCGGCGCCACCTATGTGCGGGTGGGCAGCGCGATCTTCGGCGGACGCTAGGCCGGCCCCGAATCCAACTCCATCGACGTCAGCCGACGCGGATGCGCGTGCGCGGCGACAGGCGCGCCAGCAGGCGCAGCAGGTCCGCCCGCCGGAAGGCGACGCAACCGGCGGTCGGCGCGAAGCCCTCGCGGGCGAGATGCAGGAACACCGCCGATCCGCGCCGTGCCTGGCGCGGGCGGGTGTTGTGGTCAAGCACGATTACGAGGTCGTAGAGCCCGTCGGCGCGCCACATCCGCTCGTGCGAGGGCGCGAAGGGAAGGCGCACCGGCCGGTTGTAGCGCCCGTCTTCAGGATCGTCGCACCAGCCGTCTTCCGGCCGGGTCCGATGGATGGGGAGGAGGCTGCGCGGCCGCTGGCGGAGGTGATCGCCGCGGAAGCGCAACTCGCGCGGGTGCCACAGCCCCGCCGGCGTCGCGCCGTCGCCCTCGCGCTTGTCGCACCTGATTCCCCCCGCGCCGAGCGCGACTGGTATGGGGTGACCTTCCGTGAGCACGAGGCCGCGCGTTTGTCGGCCCGGAAGGGCGACGACGCGCAGCCCGGACAGGCTCCGGGCGCGTTTCGTGGGGGATTTCGTACGGTTAGGACCGCGAAGGGCCTTCTTCTTCACGCGTTTTCCGTTCACGATCACGTCACGAACCCGCTCGTGTCCTGCACCGCGGGCTGCCGACTCTTGCCGAACGCGCCCGGCCTGCCTAGTCGGGTGGCCCACGGCAATCCATCCAGCGCCGCGCGAGAGTGAACGTGCGGCGTGGCGCGAACAAGAGGTTCGGGAGAGCGGACATGGCGAATGCACAGCGGGTCCTGGTGGTCGACGACGACAATGAGCTGCGCGAGGCGCTGGTCGAGCAGCTCTCGCTCTATGACGAGTTCGAGGTCGTCGCCGTCGATTCCGCCCAGGCCGCGATGAGCGCGGTCGACGACAGCCGCATCGACCTGGTGCTGATGGATGTCGGCCTGCCCGACATGGACGGGCGCGAGGCGGTGCGCAAGATGCGCGAGGGCGGCTTCAAGGCGCCGGTCATCATGCTGACCGGCCACGACACCGACAGCGACACCATCATGGGGCTGGAGGCGGGCGCCAATGACTACGTGGTCAAGCCGTTCCGCTTCGCCGTGCTGCTGGCGCGCATCCGCGCCCAGATGCGCTCGCACGAGGCGAGCGAGGACGCGGTCTTCACCATCGGACCCTACACCTTCCGGCCCGGCGCCAAGATGCTGGTGACCGACCGCAACTCCAAGATCCGCCTGACCGAGAAGGAAACCGCGATCCTGCGCTATCTTTACCGTGCCGGTAAGAAGCCGGTGGCGCGGGAAATCCTCCTGCAGGAGGTCTGGGGCTACAACTCCGGCGTGACCACCCACACGCTGGAAACGCACATCTACCGTCTGCGGCAGAAGATCGAGAAAGACCCCTCGCATCCCAACCTGCTCGCGACAGAAGCCGGCGGCTACAAGCTGCTCCCCTGACCGGACGCATGCGCCCGGTCCGCCGAGATTCCGCTGTGAGGCCGAAGAGTTCGCCGACTGATGTCCATTGAGGACGATATCGCACTGCTCGACCGGGTGCCGCTGCTGCGGCTGCTGGGAAAGGACGTGCTGCGGGTCCTTGCCATCAGTTCGGACACAAGGCCGCTGGCGGAAGGCGAGATCCTGTTCCGCGAGGGCCAGTTCGCCGAGGCCGCCTATGTGGTGGCCAAGGGGCGCCTGCGCCTGACCCGCGAGGACCCCGCGCTCGCCCGCCGGCCCGGGCAGAAGGCGGAGGCCGGGCCGGGCTCGCTGCTGGGCGAGATGGCGCTGATCACCGAGACCAAGCGCCCCGCCACCGCGACGGCGATCGAGGAATCGGTCGTCATCCGCATCCCGCGCGTGTTCTTCCTGCGCACCATCGAGGGCTATCCCGACGCCGCGGTGCGGATCGGCCGCGAGCTGAGCGGGCGGGTGCGCGACACGCTGGGCGAGCTCGATGTGGTGCGCGCGAAGATCGAGGCGCTCGACACCCGGCCGCGCCGCTAGACGGGCGGGCGCGGCCGTCGCCCGTTCACGCGGCCGGTGAAACCCTCTACCCTCGGGCCTGTCCCTGCCGCCCCTGGCGCGCGCCCTCTTCCACGCCGAACCACGCTCCGCTCGCCATGATCCCGGTCACTCCCCGCCTCTGGCTCGACGAGAACGAGATCGAGGAGAGCTTCGTGCGCGCCTCCGGGCCGGGCGGGCAGAACGTCAACAAGGTCTCGAGCGCGGTGCGGCTGCGCTTCGACGTGCGCGGCTCGCAGACCCTGCCGGCGGCGGTGAAGGCGCGGCTCGAGCGCATCGCCGGGCGGCGGCTGACCAATGAGGGCGTGATCGTGATCGTCGCCCAGCGCTACCGCACCCAGGAGCGCAACCGCGAGGACGCGCTGGAGCGGCTGGTCGAGATGGTGCGCGAGGCGGCGGTGGCGCCGGTGGTGCGGCGCCCGACCCGCCCCACGCTCGGCTCCAAGATGCGGCGGCTGGAAGGCAAGGCGCGGCGCTCGGGCGTCAAGGCGCTGCGGCGCGAGCGGCCGGCGGGAGAGGACTGAGGGAGCCCTCGTGTCGGGCTCAGAAGTCCGAGGCGATGCCTTTCACTTCCCAGTCGCCATAGCGCACCGGCTCGGGGCCGTCGCGCCCGTCAATCTCCTTCGGTGCCTCGGCCGGATGGCTGGCGGCGCGCCGGGCGGCAGCCTCCGCGAGCGCGCGCTCGGCGGCGGGGGTGAGGGCGCGGCGCGGCGCGCCTGCATCCGTATTCGCATCCGCCGGGCCCGTCGTCCGGGCCATCGCCGGGGCTTTCGCGCCCCTGTCCGTCTCGCTCTCGTCCATGGCCGCCATTGGAAACATCGGAGCGCCCGGCGCGTCAAGGCGGGCCCGCCCCTGCCCGCCCCTGCCCGCCCCGGCTTTCCTTACGTAAAAGCCATGATCGCGCGATCTTGCGCCGGCCCGTCGCGCTTCCCATCCTATTTTCACGAGCCGTCGCCGGCGCCGCATCCGCCGGCGCGCGGGAGGCGGCGCTGACGAGGACGAGATGAACTATTTCCGCACGGCGATCCTGCTGGCCGGCATGACGGCCCTGTTCATGGGCGTCGGCTTCCTGATCGGCGGCCAGAACGGCATGGTGATCGCGCTGCTGTTCGCCGGCGGCATGAACATCTTCAGCTACTGGAATTCCGACCGCATGGTGCTGTCCATGTACGGCGCCCGCGAGGTCGACCAGGCGAGCGCGCCGGAATTCCATGCGCTGATCGCCGAGCTGGCGGCGCGTGCCGACCTGCCCATGCCGCGCGTCTACCTGATCGACAACCCGCAGCCCAACGCCTTCGCCACCGGCCGCAACCCGCAGAACGCGGCGGTGGCGGCGACCACGGGGCTCGTCGGTTCGCTGTCGCGCGAGGAGATCGCCGGCGTGATGGCGCACGAGCTGGCGCACATCAAGCATTACGACACGCTGACCATGACCATCACCGCGACGCTGGCGGGCGCGATCTCGATGCTCGCCAACTTCGCGCTGTTCTTCGGCGGCAACCGCAACAACAACAACCCGTTCGGCGTGATCGGCACCATCGCCATGATGGTGCTCGCCCCGCTGGCGGCGATGGTCGTGCAGATGGCGATCTCGCGCTCGCGCGAATACGAGGCCGACCGCGAGGGCGCCGCGATCTGCGGCCAGCCGCTCTGGCTCGCCTCGGCGCTGGCGAAGATCGCCAATGCCGCCCACCGCATCCCCAACATGGCGGCCGAGCACAACCCGGCGACCGCGCACATGTTCATCATCAACCCGCTGTCCGGCCAGCGCATGGACAGCCTGTTCTCGACCCATCCCGCGACCGAGAACCGCATCGCCGCGCTGCAGGAGCTGGCGCGGCAGATGGGCGGCGCCGCCCCTGCCGCCGGCTGGGCCGGCCGCCCCGCGCCGCGCGCCGAGGATCGCCCGGGCGACCCCTGGGGCCGGCGCACCGCGAGCCCGCCCGCCGCCGGGCCGTGGGACACGCCCGCCCGCCCCTCCGCACAGGAGCGCCCGCGGCGCGGCCCGTGGGGCTGAGCCGCCGCCAGCCGCGCGCTATCGACCTGCCCGTAGGAAGGGGGCGGCGTCACGCGGCCCTGCTCGGCGCTTGAACTCTTTGGCCTTCGCGGTTATCAGAAGCGCCGCGTGCCGCTTTAGCTCAGTTGGTAGAGCATCGCATTCGTAATGCGAGGGTCGCGTGTTCGAGTCACGCAAGCGGCACCATTTCCCTCTTTGACAATCCATCGTCGCGACGGACCCGGCTTTGGCCCGGGCCGAAACCTCTGCCGTACCGGCACGACGCCCTTGCGGCACATGCGTTGCGTGTGCCCTCTTCCCGTGCCGCGTGAAGCGCGCTAGCAGCGGGTGGGGAGGCGACCGATCCGATGACCTTCGAAACCGCAGCGACCCCCGAGGCCGCCATCGACCGGCTGGAGAGGCTCTACAGCGCCGCGCGCGACGCGCTGCGCCATGACCTCGACCGCTTCTTCGAGACCGGGCAGGCGCCGGACACGCGCGAGCGGGCGCGCTACCGCTACCCGCTGCTGCGCGTCAGCTACGCGCCCGGCGCCACGCCGGAGAACCGCACCAAGCGCGGCTATGCCAAGTTCGCCGCGCCGGGCGTCTACCAGACCACGGTGACCCAGCCGGCCGCCTTCCGCAGCTATCTCATCGAGCAGCTTCGGCCGCTGGTGGAGGAATATGGCGCGCGGATCGAGACCGGGATCGGGGTGGAGGAGATCCCCTACCCCTACGCGCTCGAGGGCGGCGACGAGCTCGGGCGCGGCAAGGTCACCGCCTCGCAGCTCGCGCGGCATTTCCCGACGCCGCTGCTGTCGCTGGTGGGCGACGAGATCGCCGACGGCACCTTCGAGCTGGTGGAGGGCGAGCCGCGCCCGCTGTCGCTGTTCGACGCGGTGCGGGTCGACTTCTCGCTGCGCCGGCTCGTCCACTATACCGGGACCGACTGGCGCGCCTTCCAGCCCTGGATCCTGCTCACCAACTATCACCGCTATGTCGACCAGTTCGTGCGGCTAGGCCTTGCCGAGATCGAGGCCGGCACTGCCGAGGCGCTGGTGGCGCCGGGCGGGGTGCGGATCGACCGCGCCAATATCGACGCCGGCGCGGCGGAGCGGGTCATGTCGGCGCTGTGGCACCGCTACCAGATGCCGGCCTACCATCTGGTGCGCCCCGGCGGGGCGGGCGTGACGCTGGTGAATATCGGCGTCGGGCCTTCCAACGCCAAGACCATCACCGACCACCTCGCGGTGCTGCGCCCGCATTGCTGGCTGATGGTCGGCCATTGCGGCGGGCTGCGGCAGACGCAGGTGATCGGCGATTATGTGCTCGCCCACGCCTATCTGCGGCAGGACGGCATCCTCGACGAGCTGGTGCCGCCCGACATTCCCATTCCCGCCCTCGCCGAGGTGCAGGTGGCGCTGCAGCAGGCGGCGGCCGAGGTCACGGGCGAGGCGGGCGACCTGCTGAAGCAGCGCCTGCGCACCGGAACGGTGGTGACGCAGGACGACCGGAACTGGGAGCTGCGCTGGGCCAAGGAGCGCCGCCGCATCAACCTTTCGCGCGCCATCGCGGTCGACATGGAATCGGGCACCGTCGCCGCGCAGGGCTACCGGCTGCGGGTGCCCTACGGCACGCTGCTGTGCGTCTCCGACAAGCCGCTGCATGGAGAGATCAAGCTGCCCGGCGCGGCCAACGCCTTCTACGAGCGGGCAGTGAGCGAGCATCTCAGGATCGGCCTTGCCGCGCTCGACCGGCTGCGCGAGGCCGGAACTGCGATCCATTCGCGCAAGCTGCGCTCCTTCGACGAGCCGCCGTTCCGCTAGAAAGCGCGCCGCGCGCGGGGCAAGGGCTGTCCGGCGCTTGCCGTCGATGCGTATCGCGCATAGATCCTCGGCCATTGATCCGAACTTCCGATCGATGGAGGGGCGCATGCGCTATCCGGACCTCGAGATCGACCTCGTGCGCGCCTTCGTCGCGGTGGCGGAGGCCGGCGGCTTCACCGCCGCCGCCGGGGCGGTGGGCCGCTCGCAATCGGCGGTGAGCCAGAAGATATTGCGGCTCGAGGAGATGCTGGGCCGGCGCCTGTTCGAGCGCACCAGCCGCTCGCTGCACCTCACCCGTGACGGCGAGGCGTTCCTGGTTTCGGCGCGGCGCATCATCGAGCTCAACGACGCCACCGTGCGCAGCCTGCTCGAGCCCGCACCGTTCGGCAGCCTGCGGCTCGGCGTGGCGGAGGACTTCATCCCGCGCCAGCTCCCCGCGCTGCTGGCGCGGTTCGCGCGGCTCTACCCGCAGGTCCAGCTCGAACTGAGGACGGGACTGAGCTGCGAGTTGCTGGAGGCCTACGACGCCGGCGCGCTCGACGTCGTGATCGCCAAGCGCGACGGGCGCGCCCAGCGCGGGCGGGTGATCTGGCGCGAGCCGCTGGTGTGGATGGCGGCGTCCGGCTTCGTGGCCGACCCGGAAGGGCCGGTGCCGCTGGTGCTGCTATGCCCGCCCTGCACCTATCGCGAGGTGATGGTGCGCGCGCTCGACGGCGCCCGGCGCGACTGGTTCGCGGCCTGCACCGCCTCCAGCCTGATGGGCGTCCATGCGGCGGTGGAGGGCGGGCTCGGCGTCACCGTGCTCGGCCGCTCCTTCGTGCAGGAGGGCATGCAGGTGCTGGAGCCCTCCGACGACTGGCCGCCGCTGCCGATGACCGAGATCGTCGTGATCGGCGACGAGGGCGACGGGGCGGGCCTCGTGCGCCCGCTGCTGTCCTTCCTCACCGAAAGCCTGTCGGCGTCGCGGAACGGGGCGGAGCTCGCCGCGCCGGCGCCGTTCTCGCGCGCGGTGCGGCCGGTGGCGCCGGGGCCGGTAGCCGATGGCGCTCGCCGCTCAGGTATCGTATAGGAGCCTCGCCTGTTCGGCCGCCGCGGCGCGCCGAATCGGGCCATGTGCAGGCATGCAGGCGGGTGTGGCGGAACTGGTAGACGCGACGGACTCAAAATCCGTTTCTGGTGACAGAGTGTCGGTTCGAGTCCGACCACCCGCACCAGGCGCCGCGGCGGCGCACTTCCCCGGGCACCGGGTTATCCCTTCAGCGCAGCGAACCCGCGTCGCAGAAGACCCTTGAACGGCCGGCCTAGCCGGGGCGGCCGGCGGGCTGCTGCTGGGTGATGCAGTGGATGTTGCCGCCGCCGAGCAGCACCTCGCGCGTCGGCACGCCGACCACTTCGCGGTCCGGGAACAGCCGGGCGAGGATGGCGCGGGCCTCCTCGTCATGCGCGGGGTCGAGCAGCGGCATCAGCACGAATCCGTTGCCGATGTAGAAATTGACGTAGGAGGCGCCGAGCCGCTCCTGCGCGTGGCGCTGGTAGCTGTTGCCCACCGGCGCGTCGGCGATCGCCTCGCCCGCCGTGCGGTAGAGCGGGCCGGGCAGCGGCAGCCGGACCACCTCGATCGGCCGGCCGCGGGCGTCGGTGGCGCGGCTCAGCCGCTCGAAGGCGTCGCGCGAGATGGCGTGCTGCGGGTCGGCGGGGTCCTCGCACCAGGTCAGCGCCACCACGCCAGGGCGCACGAAGCAGGCGAGGTTGTCGATATGGCCGGAGGTCTCGTCGTCGACGAGGCCGGCGCCGAGCCAGATGACCCGCGAGGCGCCGAGATGGTCCATGAGGTGCTGCTCGATCTCCTCGCGCGAGAGGTCCGGGTTGCGGTTCGGGTTGAGCAGGCACTCCTCGGTGGTCAGCACCGTGCCTTCGCCGTCGACATGGATCGAGCCGCCCTCCAGCACCAGCGGGGCGACGTAGCGCGGGGCGCGCTCGACCTCCAGCATCTTGGCGGCGATCAGTTCGTCCTGGTCGGAGGGCGCGTAGAGGCCACCCCAGGCGTTGAACATCCAGTCGACGCCGCGCAGGCGGCCCTGGGCATCGGTGACGAAGGTGGCGCCGGAATCGCGGCACCAGGCATCGTCGCTCGAGGTCTCGACGAGGCGCACCGAGGCCGGCAGCATGTCGCGCGCGCGCCGCCACTGCCGGGCCGAGACCATCATGGTGAGCGGCTCGAAGCGGGCGATGGCGGCAGCGACCTCAGCGAAGGCGGCCTGCGCGGGGCCGGCGCCCTCGCGCCAGTTGTCCAGCCGCTCCGGCCAGATCATCCAGCAGCCGGCATGGGGCTCCCATTCCGCGGGCATGCGGAAGCCGTCGGCGGCGGGCAGGCTGGTCAGCGTCTCGGCCATCTGGGCGCTCTCGGTACGGGAACTCGGCTTCAGGAAAGGCGAGGCAGCGGAATCGGCGGCGAACTCAGCGGAGCGGGCGGGTCGGCGCCTGCCCGTCCAGCGACAGCAGCGGCGCGTAGAGCTCCGGCCGGCGGTCGCGGAACACGCCCCAGGAGCGGCGCTGATGGGCGATGGCGTCGAGGTCGAAGGTGGCGGTGAGCACGCCCTCCTCCTCCCGCCCGGCCTCGGCGACCTTGGCGCCGGTCGGGTCGGCGATGAAGGACGAGCCGTAGAAGGTGATCGAGGTGCCCGCCCGGCCGGGCTCGGTGCCCACCCGGTTGGAGGCGATGAGCGGGGTGAGGTTGGCGCCCGCATGGCCCTGCATCACCCGCTGCCAGTGGGCGGAGGAATCGAGCGTGGCGTCGTGCGGCTCCGAGCCGATGGCGGTGGGATAGAGCAGCACCTCGGCGCCGAGCAGGGCCATGGCGCGGGCGCATTCGGGGAACCACTGGTCCCAGCAGATGCCGACGCCGATGCGCCCGACCGCGGTGTCCCAGACCCGGAAGCCGGTGTCGCCGGGCGAGAAGTAGAACTTCTCCGTGTAGCCCGGCCCGTCGGGTATGTGGCTCTTGCGGTAGAGGCCCAGCACGGCGCCGTCGGCGTCGACGATCGCGATGGAGTTGAAGGTCGCCTGCCCGGCGCGCTCAAAGAAGCTGACCGGCAGCACCACGCCGAGCTCGCGCGCGAGGCGGGAGAAGCGCGCGATCAGCCGGTTGCCCTCGAACGGGGCGGCGAGCTCGAGGAAGTCGTAGAGCTGGTCCTGGCAGAAATAGGGGGTCTCGAACAGCTCCTGCAGCAGGATCAGGCGGGCGCCGCGCCCGGCCGCCTCCCGGACCAGCGCCTCGGCGCGGTCGCAATTGCCGTCGATGTCCCAGTCGCAGCGCATCTGGGTGGCGGCAACGGTGAGGGCACGCATAGGGGGTCTCCGATGGGGGGCCTTCAATGGGCTGGGCTGGCGCGCGGCCCCGCGCGACTCAGTTCACCGCACGAATCAGTTGACGGCGCGAGTCAGTTCACCGCGCGCAGTGGCTTCTCGAGCACCGCGATCACACGCCGGAGCTCATGGCCGCGCTTCAGGATGAGTCCAGTCTGCGACACCACCGTGTAGGCGCCCTGGCGGCGGGCGAGGCGCGGGTCCTTCTCGATCCGGTAGATCGGGACCTCGGTGGCTCGTCGGAAGATGGAGAAGACGGCGCGGTCCCTGGTGAAGTCGATGGCGTAGTCGCGCCATTCGCCGAGCGCCACCATGCGGCCGTAGAGATCGAGGATCCGGTCGAGTTCCCGCCGGTCGAAGGTGACGAGATCGACGCGGCCGGCAGCCGGTGCGGCCGCCGGCAAGGCTATGGGGTCGGTATCCGCCACACGCGTCCTCCCACTGTGGTTCATCGCTTCGTCATGATCGGCCCGGCGGGCGCCGGCTTCAAGTCACTTTCGCCCCCGCTCGCCGCAGCGTGTCCGCGGGGGCGGCGCGAGGGACGCTGCGACAGGTGCTGCCGGGCGGGCGAATGCGCCCGGAAAGCGCTGGTATCCGGGCGCCGGCGGCGTTCACGGGCTCGTTAGCCGAAATCACAGGCTCGCCCGAATTCGGCCTTGGGCGCGCCCATCCCGCGGGCGATCTTCTCATCATAGCGTCGGGCCGGTTCGCGAAGCGCATCGGTTTCCCAGCCCCCCAGCCCCCCGCGGCGTCAGTGGATCGGCCCGACGTTATCTCAGGTTCAATCCCCGAATTGCTCTTCAGGGCCGGTGCTTCACCGGCCCTTTTTCTTTGGCTGTTACAACGCAACGAGCGACGGACCGAGGGCCGCCGTTCCTTGTCCCTCGCGGGCCGCGATCTCAGTGCAGGGGCTGCAGCGCCGCGCCGACGATCTTGCCCGGCTCGGCGAAGCTGCCGGACTGGACGAGAATCGCGACCGAATCGGCCTGCTGGCCGGGCTGGGCGCCGACCGTGGTGTCGAAGCTGACCTTGCGGCCATCCCAGTCGCCGAGCTTGGTCCAGCCGCGCACCACGTTGTGATAGGTGATGCGCGAGCCCTCATTCTCGCCGCGGCCGATCTCGACCGTCATCCGGCTGGCGACCGGGCAAAGCCAGACCTCGCCGGGCATCGCGGTCGACGGCCCGTCGCCGACGACGACATGGATGCGCCCGCCGTCGCGCGCCTCGACCGAGACCGGCACCGTCGGCGCGGCGATCGAATCGACGACGTGCTCGAGCGCCGGGCGGTCGGAGCCGATGGTCATGGCGGTGCCGTTCACCACCGCCTGCGGGGTGAACATCTTGCCGTCGCCGCGCAGCCGGGCATAGGCCTTCTGGCGCAGCGAGTGGCCGTGCTTGGCGAGCGTGTCCTTCCAGCCGAGATAGTCCCAATAGTCCACCGCCATGGTCAGGGCGATGACGTTGGGCTGCTCGGAGAGCTCGCCGAGCAACTTGTCGGCCGGCGGGCAGGAGGAACAGCCCTGGCTGGTGAAGAGCTCGACCACCGCGCGCGGCGAGGGAATGGCGTGCGCGACGTCGTCGGCATCGCCGGCGCGGGCTTGCGGGGCGGCAACCAGCGCCGACAGCAGCAGGCCGCCGGCCACGGCGAGGCGCGCAAGGGCGGGTGGATTCGAGGAGGCTCGGGCGAGCCCGCGTTCCGCCCGATGTTCGCCCGACGGCCGTTCGCCAGTCCCGCATTCGCCTGCCGGCGCTCGCCCGTCCGGCGCTCGCCCGTCCGGACCGTGCCCATGGAGCCGGTGGACGCGGGCAAGGCGTGCCCGCAGGCGGGGGGCGGCAATGGACAGGCAGGCGGTCATCTCGTGCGGAACGTCCTCGACGTGCTGGACCGCGAAGCGTCCTGTATCCGCCCGACCGATGCCGGAGGGATGGCGGACTGGCTCGGGTCCGTTCGATCTCGCATCTCGTCCGCCGGGCCTCGATGCCGGGCGGAACTCACGCTAGGCAATAGGACGCCGGAGCGGGAGGCACCAGTCACATTCGGGTGTCGCGGCGCACGGACCGGTGAAGAGGATACCGCCGTCGCGCACCCGCGGGCGGGAGCGGCGGGGATGGATCGAAATACCGTTGGGGAAGGCGCGCGGGCGAGCCGTGGGGCGGGCTCCGGGGCGGGCTCCGGGGCAGGCTGCGGGGCGAGGGTCGGGCCGGATCTCGCGACGGGTGCGGGAGGCGCCGCGCGGCCGGCGGAAGGCGTTCGCCGCCGCAGGAAGAAGGGCCGGCGCGGAAGCTGTCCGCCCCGCGCCGGCCCGGTCGTCATGGTCACGCCGCGAGGTTGCGCAGCACGTATTGCAGGATGCCGCCATTACGGAAGTAGTCGAGCTCATCCAGCGTGTCGATGCGGCAGGTCAGCGGTACGTTCTTCACCGTGCCGTCGGCGAAGGCGATCTCCGCGACCAGGGTCTGGCGCGGCTTGAGGTCGCCCTCGATGCCCTTGATGGTCACCGTCTCGTCGCCCTTGATGCCGAGCGACTGCCAGGATTCCTCGTTCTGGAACACCAGCGGCACCACGCCCATGCCGACCAGGTTCGAGCGGTGGATGCGCTCGAAGCTCTGGGCGATGACGGCGCGGATGCCGAGCAGGCGCGTGCCCTTGGCCGCCCAGTCGCGCGAGGAGCCGGTGCCATACTCCTTGCCGGCGAACACCACCAGCGGCACGCCTTCCTGCTTGTAGAGCATGGCGGCGTCGTAGATCGGCATCTCGGTACCGTCCGGCCAGTGCTTGGCGAAGCCGCCTTCCTTGCCGGCCAGCATCTGGTTCTTGATGCGGATATTGGCGAAGGTGCCGCGCATCATGACCTGGTGGTTGCCGCGCCGCGTGCCGTACTGGTTGAAGTCGGTCGGGCGGACCTGGTGGTCGCGCAGATACTCGCCGGCCGGGCTCGCTTCCTTGATCGAGCCGGCGGGCGAGATGTGGTCGGTGGTGATGGAGTCGAGGAAGAGGCCGATCACCCGCGCCTTGAGGACGTCGGTGACGGGCTCGGGCTCCATCTTCATGCCTTCGAAATAGGGCGGGTTCTGCACATAGGTGGAGCGCTCGTCCCAGGCATAGGTCTCGCCGGTGGGAATGGCGATCTTCTGCCAGTTGGCGTCGCCCTTGAAGACGTCCGCGTACTTCTCCTGGAACATCTTCTTGGTGACGTTCTCGCGGATGAAGCGCGCGATCTCCTGGTTGGTCGGCCAGATGTCCTTCAGATAGACCGGCTGGCCGTCCGAGCCGGTGCCGAGCGGCTCGGTGGTCAGGTCGATCTGGAGCGAGCCGGCGATGGCGTAGGCGACCACGAGCGGCGGCGAGGCGAGGTAGTTCGCCTTGACGTCGGGGTTCACGCGGCCCTCGAAGTTGCGGTTGCCGGAGATGACCGCGCCGGCGACGAGGTCGTTCTGGTTGATGGCTTCCGAGATCGGCTCCGGCAGCGGGCCGGAATTGCCGATGCAGGTGGTGCAGCCGAAGCCGACCAGGTTGAAGCCGAGCTTGTCGAGCTCCGGCTGGAGGCCGGAGGCGTTCAGATAACCCTCGACCACCTGCGAGCCGGGCGCCAGCGAGGTCTTCACCCACGGCTTCGAGGTGAGGCCCCGGGCCGCCGCGTTGCGCGCGAGCAGGCCGGCGGCGATCAGCACGCTCGGATTCGAGGTGTTGGTGCAGGAGGTGATGGCGGCGATGGTGACGTCGCCATGGCCGAGCGTGAAGTCGGTGCCTTCCACCGGCACCCGCTTGGCCGCCTCGCCCGCCTTCTTGAACTCGCCTTCCAGCGCGGCCAGGAAGCCGGCCTTGGTGCCCGAGAGCAGCACCCGGTCCTGCGGGCGCTTGGGGCCGGCGAGCGAGGGCAGAACGGTGTCGAGGTCGAGCTCCAGCACGTCGGTGAACACCGGGTCGGCGGTGCCGGCCTCGCGCCACAGGCCCTGGCTCTTGGAGTAAGCCTCGACCAGCGCGATGCGCTCCTCGGTGCGGCCGGTCTCGTCGAGATAGGCGATGGTCTCCGAATCGACCGGGAAGAAGCCGCAGGTGGCGCCGTATTCGGGCGCCATGTTGCCGATGGTGGCGCGGTCGGCAAGCGAGAGATGCTCGAGGCCCGGGCCGAAGAACTCGACGAACTTGCCCACCACGCCCTTCTTGCGCAGCATCTGGGTGACGGTGAGCACGAGGTCGGTGGCGGTGATGCCTTCCTTCAGCTCGCCGGTCAGCTTGAAGCCGATCACCTCGGGGATGAGCATCGACACCGGCTGGCCGAGCATGGCCGCCTCGGCTTCGATGCCGCCCACGCCCCAGCCGAGCACGCCGAGGCCGTTCACCATGGTGGTGTGGCTGTCCGTGCCGACGCAGGTATCGGGATAGGCAACGGTCTCGCCGTCCGCGTCCTTGGTCCAGACGGTCTGGGCGAGATATTCGAGGTTGACCTGGTGGCAGATGCCGGTGCCGGGGGGCACGACGCGGAAATTGTCGAACGCCGACTGGCCCCATTTCAGGAAGCGGTAGCGCTCCTGGTTCTGCTTGTACTCCTCCTCGACATTCTTGCCGAAGGCGGCGTTATTGCCGAAGAAGTTCACGATCACCGAATGGTCGATCACGAGGTCGACGGGGACCAGCGGGTTGATGCGCGTGGGCGAGCCGCCGAGCGCGACCATGGCGTCACGCATGGCGGCGAGGTCGACCACCGCCGGCACGCCGGTGAAGTCCTGCATCAGCACGCGCGAGGGGCGGTACGCGATCTCGCGCTCCTCGCGGCCGCGATTGACCAGCCAATCCTTGATCGAGACGATGTCCTGCTTGGTGACAGAGCGCCCGTCCTCGAATCGGAGGAGATTTTCCAGCAGCACCTTCATCGAGAAGGGGAGGGCGGAGATGCCGTCGAGGCCATTCCTTTCCGCCTCCGGCAGGCTGTAATAGACGTAGGTCTTGGTTCCGACGGTGAGGATTTTCCGGCTTTTGAAGCTGTCGAGCGACGTCACGGCAAAAGGGTCCCCGCTTTGATATGGCGCGGATGCGTGGGGGCCTTGGAGGCAGGAGACGTTGCGGGCTATAGCTCGCGCGGCCTTTACCTAAGGCGACAGCGCATCGTTAGGATTTCTATATAGAGCCATTTCAAACTCCGATCCTAGGGGCGTGGGGCGATGCGTCGAAAAATTGTGCATCGCGGCGCCCGGTATCGGGTGGAGGGACATGCATGCGCCTCGTCGCCGAGGGGCTGAGCTGCCGTCGCGGCGCCCGCCTGCTGTTCGAGGGTCTCGACCTCGACCTGCCGGCGGGCCGCGCGCTCGTCGTCACCGGGCCGAACGGCACCGGCAAGTCGTCGCTGCTGCGCCTTCTGGCGGGGCTGGCGAGCCCGGCTGCGGGCACGGTGCGCCTCGAAGGAGCGGCGGAGCCGGACGATTTCGGCACCGAGGTGCACTATCTCGGCCATCTCGACGCCCACAAGGCCTCCCTCACCGCCCGCGAGAGCCTCGGCTTCTGGCGCGCCATGCTCGGCCGGCCAGCTCTCACGGTCGAGGACGCGCTGGAGACGGTGGGGCTCGGCGGGCTCGGCGGGCTGCCGGTGGCGGTGCTCTCGGCCGGGCAGAAGCGGCGCCTCGCGCTCGCCCGCCTGCTGGTCGCCGAGCGCCCGCTCTGGCTGCTCGACGAGCCGACGACGGCGCTCGATGCCAGCGCGCAGCTGCTGTTCGCCGGGCTCGCGCGCGCGCATGTGAACAAAGGCGGGCTGATCGTGGCGGCGACCCACGCCCCGCTCGACCTCGGCCCCTCCGACACGCTCGACCTCGGCGCGCGGCGCCCCTCGAACCCGGTGGCGGCGTAAGGTGGGCGTTATGGGGCGGCATTCATGAGGCAGGCATTCCTGGCGCTGCTGCGGCGCGACCTGGCGCTGGCGACCCGCGCCGGCGGCGGGGCCGGGCTCGGCGTGGTGTTCTTCCTCGCCGTGGTGGTGGTCACGCCCTTCGCAATCGGCCCGGACCTCGCCCTGCTGGCGCGGATCGGCCCGGCCATATTGTGGATCGGCGCGCTGCTGGCCTCGCTGATCGGCCTCGACCGGCTGTTCGCCGCCGATGCCGAGGACGGCTCGATGGACCTGTTCGCGCTGCTCGACCTGCCGCTGGAGCTGATCGCCGCGGCCAAGGGGCTGGCGCACTGGATCGCGACCGGGCTGCCGCTGGTGGTGGCGGCGCCGGTGCTGTCGCTGCTGCTCAATCTGGAGCCGGCGGCGATCGGCGCGCTGACGCTGACGCTGCTGGTGGGCACGCCCGCCATCACCTTTCTCGGCCTGGTCGGCGCCGCCTTCGCCAGCGCCTTCCGGCGCGGCGGGCTGCTGGTGGCGGTGCTGGTGATGCCGCTCACCATCCCGGTGCTGATCTTCGGCGTGGCGGCGACCGGCGCGGCGCTGGGCGGGACGGTGCCGTTCGGTATGCCGTTCCGGGTGCTCGCCGGGCTGTCGCTCGCCGCGCTGGTGCTCGGCCCGGTGGCGGCGGCCGCCGCCCTGCGCGCGACACGCGAATGACGCGCCGCCCAATCCGTGGCATACCAGGTGCAACAAAGCGCCGCAGGCGAAGCAAAGCGTTGATACTGCGCCATCCGTGCCGTTTTGGCCGGTGACGGGTCCGCTACGTCATTTGCCCCCCGTCATCCATCACCGCCTCGTGTTGCAGCATGCACGGAGCCGTGTTAGGGAACCGCCCGACCTGATGGGCGGGTGAGGTTAAGTTTCCGATCCGGCCCTCGGTCAAGAACCCTTGTAAATCCGGGGCCCGTGCCCTGCCGCGCCAGCGGCGGCCGACCCGGAAAGCCCCGAGAGAGGCACAGTGGCCGAGACCTACGTATCCGGAGTGGCGGGACGTTACGCGACAGCGCTGTTCGAGCTTGCGCGCGACGCCGGCGTCATCGATGCGGTGAAGGCCGACCTCGACAGGTTCGGCACGCTGATCGCCGAGAGCGACGATCTCAAGCGCCTGGTGCGCAGCCCCGTCTTCTCGTCCGAGGAGCAGGAAAAGGCGATCGCCGCGCTGCTCGACAAGATCGGCATGAGCGGGCTTTCCGCCAATTTCTTCAAGACCGTGGCGGCCAATCGCCGCCTGTTCACCGTCGAATCGATCATCCGCGCCTATGACGCGCTGGTCGCGTCCTACAAGGGCGAGGTGACGGCCGAGGTGACGGTGGCGCAGCCCCTCTCCGACGCCCATGCCGCGACGCTGAAGCAGGCGCTCGACGCCATGACCGGCAAGAACGTCAAGCTCGCCGTCGAGGTCGATCCCTCGCTGCTCGGCGGGCTCAAGGTGAAGCTCGGCTCCAAGCTGGTCGACGCTTCCCTCAAGACCAAGCTCAATTCGATCCGCACTGCGATGAAAGAGGTTCGCTGATGGATATCCGCGCCGCTGAAATTTCCGCGATCCTCAAGGAGCAGATCAAGAATTTCGGCCAGGAGGCCGAGGTCTCCGAGGTCGGTCAGGTCCTGTCCGTCGGTGACGGCATCGCCCGCGTCTACGGGCTCGACAACGTCCAGGCGGGCGAGATGGTCGAGTTCGAGAACGGCACGCGCGGCATGGCGCTGAACCTCGAGATCGACAATGTCGGCGTCGTGATCTTCGGCTCCGACCGCGAGATCAAGGAAGGCCAGACCGTCAAGCGCACCGGCGCCATCGTCGACGCCCCGGTCGGCAAGGGCCTGCTCGGCCGCGTGGTCGACGCGCTCGGCAACCCGATCGACGGCAAGGGCCCGATCGAATACACCGAGCGTCGCCGCGTCGACGTGAAGGCGCCGGGCATCATCCCGCGCAAGTCGGTGCACGAGCCGATGCAGACCGGCCTCAAGGCGATCGACGCGCTGATCCCGATCGGCCGCGGCCAGCGCGAGCTGATCATCGGCGACCGCCAGACCGGCAAGACCGCGATCGCGCTCGACTCGATCCTGAACCAGAAGCCCATCAACCAGGGCGACGACGAGAAAGCCAAGCTCTACTGCGTCTATGTCGCGGTCGGGCAGAAGCGCTCCACCGTCGCGCAGTTCGTGAAGGTGCTCGAGGAGCAGGGCGCGCTCGACTATTCGATCGTCGTCGCCGCCACCGCCTCGGACGCCGCGCCGATGCAGTTCCTGGCGCCGTTCACCGGCACCGCCATGGGCGAGTTCTTCCGCGACAACGGCATGCACGCGCTCATCATCCATGACGACCTGTCCAAGCAGGCCGTGGCGTACCGCCAGATGTCGCTGCTGCTGCGCCGCCCGCCGGGCCGCGAGGCTTACCCGGGCGACGTGTTCTACCTGCACTCGCGCCTGCTGGAGCGCGCGGCCAAGCTCAACGACGAGAACGGCGCCGGCTCGCTGACCGCCCTCCCCGTCATCGAGACCCAGGCCAACGACGTGTCGGCCTACATCCCGACCAACGTGATCTCGATCACCGACGGCCAGATCTTCCTCGAGTCCGACCTGTTCTTCCAGGGCATCCGCCCGGCGGTGAACGTCGGCCTCTCGGTGTCGCGCGTGGGCTCCTCGGCGCAGATCAAGGCGATGAAGCAGGTCGCCGGCAAGATCAAGGGCGAGCTCGCCCAGTACCGTGAGCTGGCGGCCTTCGCCCAGTTCGGCTCCGACCTCGACGCCTCGACCCAGAAGCTGCTCAACCGCGGCGCGCGCCTGACCGAGCTGCTCAAGCAGTCGCAGTTCGCGCCGCTGAAGGTCGAGGAGCAGGTGGTGGTGATCTATGCCGGCACCAACGGCTATCTCGACGCCCTGCCGGTGAGCAAGGTGCGCGAGTTCGAGGAAGGCCTGCTGCTGTTCCTGCGCTCGCGCCACGCCGACATCCTCGACGCCATCCGCACCTCCAAGGAGCTTTCCAAGGAGACCACCGACAAGCTCGTGAAGGCGCTCGACGCCTTCGCGAAGACCTTCGCGTGATCGTCGCATTGCGCGCTCGAGGGCACGGGAGTCGAGGGTAGATGGCCAGCCTTAAGGATCTGCGGAACCGCATCTCGTCGGTGAAGGCGACGCAGAAAATCACCAAGGCGATGCAGATGGTCGCCGCCGCCAAGCTGCGGCGCGCCCAGACCGCGGCCGAGTCCGCGCGCCCCTATGCCCAGCGCATGGAGAGCGTGCTCGGCAACATCGCCGCCGCCATTTCCGGCGGTCCGGACGCGCCGCTGCTGCTGACCGGCACCGGCAAGGACGACGTGCACCTGCTGCTCGTGCTCACCGCCGAGCGCGGCCTGTGCGGCGCCTTCAACTCCTCGATCGTGCGCCTCGCCCGCGAGCGCGCCGTCTCGCTGATGAACCAGGGCAAGACGGTCAAGATCTTCTGCGTCGGGCGCAAGGGCCACGAGGCGCTGCGCCGGCAGTTCGAGAAGCAGATCATCGAGGTGGTCGAGCTGCGCGCCAACAAGGGCGTGACCTTCGCCGACGCGCAGGCGATCGCGGAGAAGATCTCGGCCATGTACCACGCCGGCGAGTTCGACGTGGCGACCCAGTTCTTCAGCCGCTTCCAGTCGGTCATCTCGCAGGTGCCGACCGGCCAGCAGCTCATCCCCGCCACCTTCCCCGAGCAGGCCGAGCCGGCCGCGGGCGCGGCGGCGATCTACGAATACGAGCCGGACGAGGCCGAGATCCTCGCCGACCTGCTGCCGCGCAACCTCGCGGTGCAGATCTTCAAGGCGCTGCTCGAGAACGGCGCGTCCGAGCAGGGCGCGCGCATGAGCGCGATGGACAACGCCACCCGCAACGCGGGTGAAATGATCAAGAAGCAGACTTTGACCTACAACCGCACCCGCCAGGCGATGATCACGAAGGAACTTATCGAGATCATCTCCGGTGCCGAGGCGCTGTGAGGCAAGGGACCAGAGGCATCGGAAGGACGACGAACATGGCTAAGGTCGGACGCATCACGCAAGTCATCGGCGCCGTCGTGGACGTGCAGTTCGAGGATCACCTCCCGGAGATCCTGAACGCGCTCGAGACCACGAACCACGGCAACCGCCTGGTGCTCGAAGTCGCCCAGCACCTGGGCGAGAACACCGTGCGCGCCATCTCGATGGACTCCACCGAGGGTCTGGTGCGCGGCGGCGAGGTCTCCGATACCGGCGCGCCGATCGCGGTGCCGGTGGGCGAGGCCACCCTCGGGCGCATCATGAACGTGATCGGCGAGCCGGTCGACGAGGCGGGCCCGGTGACCGGCGAGACCACGCGCGCCATCCACCAGCCGGCTCCCTCCTATGCCGAGCAGTCGACCGAGGCCGAGATCCTCATCACCGGCATCAAGGTCATCGACCTGCTGGCGCCCTACTCCAAGGGCGGCAAGGTCGGCCTGTTCGGCGGCGCCGGCGTCGGCAAGACCGTGCTGATCATGGAGCTCATCAACAACATCGCGAAGGCCCATGGCGGCTACTCGGTGTTCGCGGGCGTGGGCGAGCGCACCCGTGAGGGCAACGATCTCTATCACGAGATGATCGAGTCCAAGGTGAACATCGACCCGCACGAGAACAACGGCTCGACCGCCGGTTCCAAGTGCGCGCTGGTCTACGGCCAGATGAACGAGCCCCCGGGCGCGCGCGCCCGCGTCGCGCTGACCGGCCTCACCGTCGCCGAGCATTTCCGCGACCAGGGCCAGGACGTGCTGTTCTTCGTCGACAACATCTTCCGCTTCACCCAGGCGGGCTCGGAGCTGTCGGCGCTGCTCGGCCGCATTCCCTCGGCGGTGGGCTATCAGCCGACGCTCGCCACCGACATGGGCGCGCTGCAGGAGCGCATCACCACCACCACCAAGGGTTCGATCACCTCGGTGCAGGCCATCTACGTGCCCGCCGACGACCTGACCGACCCGGCGCCGGCCACCTCCTTCGCCCATCTCGACGCGACCACCACGCTGTCGCGCTCGATCGCGGAGAAGGGCATCTACCCGGCGGTCGACCCGCTCGACTCGACCTCGCGCATCCTCTCGCCGATGATCCTCGGCGAGGAGCACTACAACGTGGCGCGCTCGGTGCAGCAGACGCTGCAGCGCTACAAGTCGCTGCAGGACATCATCGCGATCCTGGGCATGGACGAACTCTCGGAAGAGGACAAGCTCACCGTCGCCCGCGCCCGCAAGATCGAGCGCTTCCTGTCGCAGCCGTTCCACGTCGCCGAGGTCTTCACCGGCTCGCCCGGCAAGCTCGTCGACCTCGCCGACACCATCAAGGGCTTCAAGGGCCTGGTGGAAGGCAAGTACGACCACCTCCCGGAGCAGGCCTTCTACATGGTCGGCACCATCGAAGAGGCGGTCGAGAAGGGCAAGAAGCTGGCCGCCGAGGCGGCGTGATCGCGTCCGCCCGGCGCCCGTCATGGGCGCGGGGCGGTGATCGCCCGTTCTGACGCGCCTCTGGAGGATCCATGGCCAACTTCCCGTTCGAACTCGTCTCGCCTGAGAAGCTGATCTATTCCGGCTCGGTGAGCGAAGTCGTGGTGCCGGGCACGGAAGGCGAATTCGGCATTCTCGCCGGCCACTCGCCCTTCGTCTCGACCCTGAAGCCGGGCGTCCTCACCATCCGCGGCGACGGCGCGACCAAGAAGCTGTTCGTGCGCGGCGGCTTCGCGGAGGCCAACCCGCAGGGCCTGACGGTGCTGGCGGAGATCGCCATTCCGCTTGAGGAGATCCGGCCCGAGCGCCTCGCGCAGATGATCAAGGACGCCGAGGAAGACGTCGAGGACGCCAAGGACGAGGTCACCCGGGCCAAGCGCCTGGTGATGCTCGAGGCGCTGAAATCGGCGTCGGCGGCGATCCAGGCCGACGGGCACACCGCCCACTGAACCGGCCTCGCCACAATTCGAGAGCACACTGCGATTCGGGCCGCCTTGCAGCGGCCCTTTTCATGTCCGGAGGATCCAGCATGACCGACGCCGCCCGCCCGACCGCCGCGACCTTCAGCGCGCAGGCTTGGCAGGCCAACCTGCCGGTCTACGAGGCGATCCGGACCATGCCGTTCAACATGGCGCTGGCCGACGGCACGCTCCCGGGCGAGCGCTTCCGCCACTACATGATCCAGGACGCGCACTATCTGATCGCCTTCGGCCGCGCGCTCGCCATCGCCGCCGCCAAGGCGGACGACGCCGACGGGCTGGTGCAGTTCGCGCAGGCGGCGCAGGTGGCGGTGATCGTCGAGCGCTCGCTGCACACGGACTTCTTCCGCAGCTTCGGCGTCGACCCGGCCGAGTTCGAGGGGACTGAGATGTCCCCGGTCTGCCACCACTATACGAGCTTCCTGATCGCCACCGCGCATGCGGAATCCTATCCCGTCGTGCTGGCGGCGCTGCTGCCGTGCTTCTGGATCTACGCCGAGATCGGGCGCGACATCCTCGCCCGCGCGGTGCGGCCCAACGCCTATGACGCCTGGATCGACACCTATGCCGGGGAGGAGTTCCACGAGGCGGTGCGGGCGGTGATCGCGACCACCGACAGGGCGGCGGCGACGGCCTCGCCCGACGTGCTGGCGCGCATGCACGAGGCCTATCGCCGGGCAAGCCAGCTCGAATGGATGTTCTGGGATTCGGCGTGGCGCCTCGGCGCCTGGCCGCTCTGACGGGCGGCCGCTCTAGCGCGTCCCCGGGCTGCAGGGCGAAGGCGCCTGCGGGGGCGGAAATTTCGGGCCTGCCCGGCGCATACGCGTTCGCCGGACGGGGCCTGTCTACGGGATGAGGATACCGCCGGCCGAGATGCCTGTGCCGATGCCATTCTCATGGCGCCCGGCCCGGAAAGGTGCTCATATCTCGCCGAAAATGTCGGGCTGCTGATGGACGAGGTCACCACCAACATACAGGGCACGGCCCGCGGCCGGTCGGAAGCGCCGATACGCGCGCGCATCCTGCAGGCCATCTTCGAGCGGCGCCTGCCTCCCGGGGAGAAGCTGACGGAGGACCGGCTGGCCGAACTGTTCGGCGTCAGCCGCACCGTGGTGCGCCAGGCGCTGTCGCGGCTGGCGCAGGACGGCATCGTCGAGCATCTGCCGAACCGGGGCGCCTTCGTCGCCGCGCCGAGCCGGGCGGATGCGCGCCACGTGCTGGAGGCGCGGGCGGTGGTGGAGCCGGAAATCGCCGGGGCGGCGGCCTGCCGCTGCGATGCGCATGCGCTCTCGCGGCTGCGCCGGCATGTGGAGACCGAGGACAGCGCGCGCGCCGGCGGCGACCGCGGGGCGCTGGTGCGGCTGACCGGCGAGTTCCACGTCGTGCTCGCCGAATCGGCCGGCAACCCGGTATTCGTGCGGCTGCTGACCGAGCTGCAGGCGCTGAGCTCGCTGTCGATCCTGCTCTATGCGCGCGGCGAGCACTCCGCCTGCCCGCCCGACGAGCACCACCGGATCGTGGCGGCGATCGAGCGCGGCGACGCGGAGGGGGCGCAGCAGCTCATGCGCGAGCACATCGCCCATGTCGCGGCGGAGATGGACTTGAGCGAGCCGGTCGAGCGGCCGACGGGCCTCGCGCAGGCGCTGGGCATCAAGCCGCGCGCGCCGAGGCATCGCTGACGTCGCGGCGCGGGGCGCCGGAGCGTCGCGCGACCAGGATGAGGCGAATCAGCGGCGGCGACCCGGGGGCGGACGGCGCTGGCCGCTGCCGATCGGCGGCGTCGGACCGCCGGTCTTGTGGCGGAAGTTGATCCGTCCACGCTCGAGATCGTAAGGCGACATCTCGACGACGACACGGTCGCCGACAATGGTGCGGATGCGGTTCTTCTTCATCTTGCCCGCCGCATAGGCGAGGATTTCGTGCTC
Organism: Ancylobacter mangrovi; assembly: GCF_024752335.1. Lineage (NCBI taxonomy): Bacteria > Pseudomonadati > Pseudomonadota > Alphaproteobacteria > Hyphomicrobiales > Xanthobacteraceae > Ancylobacter > Ancylobacter mangrovi. The sequence goes on from NZ_JANTHY010000002.1 coordinate 701,474, forward strand.
GTTATCGAGCACGACGCGGAAATTCCCGTCGGGCAGAACTTCGGTGACGGTTCCGTCGAACTCGAGCAGTTCTTCTTTCGCCATTGGCTCTCCTCATTGGACTAGGCCGGCTACGCCGACAGGCACATAACCCGACGACGACGTTTTGTCTCGCTTCGCGCCGCTCCCGGGGCAAGGAATCCGGTAAATCGCGCGGGTTCGGCACGGGACGGGCGCGTCGGCGCCCGCCCCGCGGGGCATGAACGGCCCGGACGGGCGCGGCATCGGCCGGCCCGTCGGGGCGCGTCAGGCTCAGGCCGGGCGGAAGCGGCGCGGCGGGCGACGCTCCTCGCGCGGGGCGCCATCGCGGTGCTGCCCGTCGCGGTGCTGGCCTTCGTGGCGGCCGCCCTCATGGCGCGGCTTGCCGCCCTCGTGCCGGGACTTGGTCTCGTGACGGTGGCCGTCGGGACGCCCCTCGGCGCGCACGAGCCCTTCGGGACGGCTGCGCTCGCGGCGCGGACCTTCCGCCCGGTGCGCGTCGGCGCGGTGGCCTTCGGTGCGCTGACCTTCGGCCCGGTGCCCCTCGCGGCGCGCCCCGTCATGACGCGCCCCGTCATGACGCGAACCGTCCTGACGCTCGCCCTCGCGCGGGCCGCGCTCGGAGCGGAAGCCGCCCCGCTCGCCGCCGCGCTGGAACGGGCGCTCGCCCTCGGGACGCGGCCCGCGGCGCCCGTCGCGCGGCGCGCCCCGGCCCTCGCCGCGATTCTCGCGCGGACCGCGCTCGCGGCCCTCGATCCCGGCCTCGCGCGGCGCGCCCTCGCGGCGCGGCGGGCGACGGTCCTCGGAGGGGATGGTGATGCGGATCAGGCGCTCGATGTCACGCAGAAAGGCGCGCTCCTCGCCGTCGCAGAACGAGATGGCGATGCCCTCACGGCCGGCGCGCGCGGTGCGGCCGATGCGGTGGACATAGCTCTCGGGCACGTTCGGCAGGTCGTAGTTCACGACATGGCTCACGCCGGGCACGTCGATGCCGCGGGCGGCGATGTCGGTCGCCACCAGCACCTTGACGCGGCCGTCGCGGAAGGCGGCGAGCGCGCGCTCGCGCTGCGGTTGCGACTTGTTGCCGTGGATCGCCTCGGCCGAGATGCCGGCCCCAGCGAGGCCCTTCACCACCCGGTCGGCGCCGTGCTTGGTACGCGAGAAGACGAGCGCGCGGTCGAGCCCTTCGCCCGAGAGCACCTCGACCAGCAGGTTCGGCTTGCCGGCGCGGTCGGTGAAGATGACCTTCTGCTCGATCTTGTCGGCGGTCTTGGCGACCGGGGTCACCGCGACGCGCACCGGATCGGTGAGGAGCTGGTCGGCGAGCTTCTCGATCTCCTTCGGCATGGTGGCCGAGAAGAACAGGTTGCGGCGCTTGGCCGGCAGCTTGGCGACGATGGCGCGGATGGCGTGGATGAAGCCCATGTCCAGCATCTGGTCGGCCTCGTCCAGCACGAACACCTCGATCATGTCGAGGCGCACCGCGCCGTTCTCCACGAGGTCCACCAGCCGGCCGGGGGTGGCGACCAGCACGTCGACGCCGCCGGCGAGCGAGCGGGCCTGCCGGCCGAGCGGCACGCCGCCGATGGCGAGCGCGGTGGAGGGACGCACATGGCGGCCATAGAGGCGGAAGCTCTCGAGGATCTGACCGGAAAGCTCGCGGGTCGGGCTCAGCACCAGCACCCGGGCGGAGCGGCGCTCGGGCCGGCGGCGCTGGGTGACGAGGTGATGCAGGATCGGCAGCGCGAAGGCGGCGGTCTTGCCGGTGCCCGTCTGGGCGATGCCGATGAGGTCGTGGCCGGCCAGCACCAGCGGCACGGCCTGGGCCTGAATCGGGGTGGGAACGGTGTGGTCGGCCTCGGTAAGGGCCTTGACGATCGGCTCGGCAAGGCCAAGTTCGGCGAAAGTGTTCAAGCGACGTTCTTTCATAAGCGATCCCGGCCGCGCGCGCACAGGCGAGCGGACCGCGGATCACGAGGGTCCATAAGACACCCCGCGTGGCCTGGGACGTCGATGAATTGGGATGATGAGGGCTGATGACTGCCGCGGATGAACCGTAGCGGACGTCGAGCAACGCGGCCCCGATACGGACGAGCGCCCGTACACGGCGCCTATGTGGCTCAGATGGGTGTCGATTTCAAGGCGTTACCGTCCTCGTTATAAGGTTGAAGCATGTTTCCTGACGTCGTCGACCTCCGCAGCTTCTATGCCCAGCCCCTCGGCGTGGTGACGCGCCGGCTCATCGGACGGGCGATCCGCGCCCGATTCGACAATGTGCGCGGCCTGTCCGTGCTCGGCATCGGCTATGCGACGCCCTATCTCGGCGTGTTCCGCGAGGAGTGCGAGCGCACGCTCGCCTTCATGCCGGGCGCGCAGGGGGTGACGCGCTGGCCCTCCGCCGCGCCCACGCTCGCCGCGCTGGTCGACGAGACCGAGCTGCCGCTGCGCGACGCCATGGTCGACCGCATCCTCGCCGTGCACCTGCTGGAGATGACCCCGGATGCCGAGGACATGCTGCGCGAGGCCTGGCGCGTGCTGGCGCCGGGCGGGCGGCTGCTGTGCGTGGTGCCCAACCGGCGCGGGGTCTGGGCGCGGGTCGACAACAACCCGTTCGGCCATGGCCGGCCGTTTTCGCGGGCGCAGATCACCGACCTGCTGCGCCGCGCCCTGTTCACGCCGGTCGGCTGGGGCGAGGCGCTCTACATGCCGCCGGTGGGGCGCAACTGGTTCCTGCGCTCGGCGGTGGCGTGGGAGCGGTCCGGCGCCACGCTGTCGCTGCCCTTCGCGGGCGTGCACATCGTCGAGGCCACCAAGCAGGTCTACAAACCCGTGCCGATGAAGCGCAAGAGCGCGCGCCTGCGCGTGCCCGTGCTGGAGCCTGTGCTGGCGCCGCAGCCGGCGGGCCTGCGCGGGTGAGGGCCGCGCGGGCGCCTCAGTCCTTGCGCGAGAGCAGGAACACGGCCTGCTCGCCGACCAGGTTCCATACCGACCATGGCCAGTTGAAGCGCACCTTCTGGCCGTAGCCGTTCAGCGCCACCGCGTGGTCGATCCGCGCGCCGACCGCCTCCACCAGCCCGACGAAGTCGCGGATGGTGCAGAAATGGATGTTCGGCGTGTCGTACCAGCTATAGGGCAGGTTCTCGGTCGCCGGCATGCGCCCATTCAGCAGCAGGTCGAGCCGCATGCGCCAGAAGCCGAAATTTGGGAACGAGACCACCGCGTGGCTGCCCACGCGCAGCATCTGCTCCAGCACCCATCGCGGCCGGCGGGTGGCCTGGATGGTCTGCGACAGGATCACGTAGTCGAAGGCGTTGTCGGGGTAGTCGGCGAGGTCGATGTCGGCGTCGCCCTGGATCACCGCCAGCCCGCGCGACACGCTGGCGTTGACGCCCTCGCGCGAGAGCTCGATGCCGCGCGCGTCGCATTTGCGGCTCGTCGCTAGCAGCTCCATCAGCTCGCCGTCGCCGCAGCCGACGTCGAGCACGCGCGAGCCCGGCTGCACCATCTCGGCGATGGTGACGAGGTCGACGCGGGCGCCGGAATCGACGCGCGCCGCCTCCTTCATGGTGAGGTCGCGGGTCTTCGGAGCCCTGAAGCTGAAATCGCGCAGCGCCATCGAGAACCTCCCGCTCACCGTATGCCGACGCCGCGCGCCGCCGCGTCGAGAAAGCCGCGCGTGATGGCGAACAGCTCCGGCTCGTCGAGCAGGAAGGCGTCGTGGCCCTTGTCGGTCTCGATCTCGGCGAAGGAGACCGAGGCGCCAGCGGCATTCAGCGCATGCACCACGGCGCGCGAATCCGGCGTCGGGAACAGCCAGTCCGAGGTGAAGGAGATGAGGCAGAACCGGGTCGCGGTGCCGCGGAAGGCGTTGGCCAGCACCCCGCCATGCTCGGCCGCGAGATCGAAATAGTCCATCGCCCGCGTGACGTAGAGATAGGAGTTGGCGTCGAAGCGGTCGACGAAGGCCTCGCCCTGGTGGCGCAGATAGGATTCCACCTGGAAGTCGGCGTCGAAGCTGAAGGTGTGGCCGTCGCGGTCCTGCAGCCGGCGGCCGAACTTGCGGTGCAGCGAGCCGTCCGACATGTAGGTGATGTGCGCGGCCATGCGCGCGACCGAGAGCCCGCGGCGCGGGCTGGTGCCGGCGGCGAGGTAGCGCCCGCCCTGCCAGTCCGGATCGGCCATGACCGCTTGCCGCCCGACCTCGTGGAAGGCGATGTTCTGCGCCGAATGGCGCGCGGCGGTGGCGATCGGCATGGCGGCGAAGACGCGCTCGGGGTAGCTCGCCGCCCATTGCAGCACCTGCATGCCGCCCATGGAACCGCCGACCACCGCCAGCAGCCGCTCGATGCCGAGATGCTCGACCAGCATCGACTGGGCCCGCACCATGTCGCGGATTGTCACGACCGGGAAGTCGAGCCCGTAGGGCGCGCCGGTCGCCGGATTGGTCGAGGACGGGCCGGTGGTGCCGAGGCAGCCGCCGAGCACGTTGGAGCTGATGACGAAGAAGCGGTCGGTGTCGATCGGCTTGCCGGGCCCGATCAGCGTCTCCCACCAGCCCGGCTTGCCGGTGACGGGATGGACGTTGGCCGCGTGCTGGTCGGCGGTGAGGGCGTGGCAGACCATGATGGCGTTGGAGCGCGCCGCGTTCAGCGTGCCATAGGTCTGGTAGCCGATCTGGAACGGGCTCAGCACGGCGCCGGAATCGAGCCGCAGCGGCCTGTCCGCGCCGAAGCGCACCACCGGGGAATGGGGATGATCGGCCTCCCCGCGCGCCGGCTCGACGATGCGGGCGCCGGGACTGAGCGTGACGCTGTCTGCCATCTTTACCGTCCTACCGGACGAAGAGTTCGTTTTATCGAACGATCCAAATGATCCGACCGTGCCGGCTTGTCAATATCGGGTAGGGCCAGATTTTGTTTTGCGCGCGGCGCGCGCGGCGCTAGGACATCCGCCCATGGACACGAAAACCGACAGCGGGGTCAAGCGGCCCGCCGCGGATGCCGCCTCGTCCGTGCCGCCGGCCGGCGCGACGGTGGATCTCGCGGCGCTGCGCGCCGAGATCGACCGCATCGACGCGGGCATGCACGCCCTGCTGATCGAGCGCGGCGAGATCATCGACCGGCTGGTCGAGGTGAAGCGCTCGCGCGGGGCCGAGGGCGGCTCGGCCTTCCGCCCGGCGCGCGAGGCCTCGATGATGCGCCACATCGTCGACCGGCACCGCGGCATCCTCCCGCTCGACACGGTCGAGGGCATCTGGCGGGTCATCATCTCGACCTTCACCTATGTGCAGGCGCCCTACGCGGTCCATGCGGACCTCGCCACCGGCGAGGCGGCGATGCGCGATACGGCGCGCTTCCATTTCGGCTTCACCGTGCCCTTCGTCGCCCATATGGGCGCGTCCGGCGTGGTCGCAGCGGTCGCCGGCTCGAAGGGCGATCTCGGCCTGGTGCCGGCCTTCGCCGCGCCCGCCACCGGCGCCTGGTGGACGGCGCTGGAGAGCGAGAGCGCGCCCAAGATCATCGCCCGCCTGCCCTTCGTCGAGCGTGCCGACCATCCCGCCGGCCTGCCCGTGTTCTGCATCGCCCATCCGGTGACGGACGGGGCGGTGACCGAGGTCGAGACCTGGAGCCTGCACGTCGCCGGCTGGACCGCGCAGGCGGCGCGCGCGCTCGCCCCGCTGGCCGAGGTGCTGGCCGTGCCCGACCGCAGCCTCGACGGCGCGGCGCTGCTGGCCTCGATCCCGCTCGGCGGCGAGGTGGGGCTCGACACGGTGCTGGCGGCGCTGCGGGCCTCGGGCGCCTCGGTGCGCTCGGCCGCTCTCGTCGGCAGCCATGCCAGCCGCTATACCCACCCCCCGCAGCCCGCGCCGGCCCATCCGGCCGCGAAGGGCTGACGGCCTTCCCCCCGCCCTCTTCCCCCGGAGTTTCCCCGATGTCGTCCGCGTCCGCCCCCAGCCGTCCCGTCCCGCGTCCCGGGGTGCAGGCGATCGAGGCCTATGTGCCGGGCAAGGCGGAAGCGGGCGCCGGCGTGAAGGTCTACAAGCTCTCGGCCAATGAGACGCCGATCGGCCCCAGCCCGAAGGCGATGGAGGCGTTCCGCGCCGCCGCCGCGCTCGAATTCTACCCCGACGGCTCCTCGACGAAGCTGCGCGAGGCGATCGGCGCCGCCTACGGGCTCGATCCGGCGCGGATCGTCTGCGGCACCGGCTCGGACGAACTGATCACCCTCACCACGCTGGCCTTCGCCGGGCCGGGCGACGAGGTGCTCTACTCGCAATACGGCTTCCTGGTCTACCGGATCGCCACGCTGGCGGCCGGGGCGACGCCGGTAGTGGCGCCGGAGAAGGACTATCACAGCGACGTCGACGCGCTGCTGGCGGCGGTGACCGAGCGCACGCGCATCGTCTTCCTGGCCAACCCGAACAACCCGACCGGCACCTACATCCCGGCCGAGGAGGTGCGCCGGCTGCAGCGCGGCCTGCCGCCGCACGTGCTGCTCGCGCTCGATTCGGCCTATGCCGAATATGTCCACCGCGAGGATTACGAGGCGGGCACCGAGCTTGCCGAGAGCTGCGCCAACGTCGTGATGCTGCGCACCTTCTCCAAGATCTACGGCCTCGCCAGCCTGCGCGTGGGCTGGCTCTACGGGCCGGCCGAGGTGGTGGACGCGGTGAACCGCATCCGCGGCGCCTTCAACGTCTCCGCGCCCGGCATCGCCGCGGCGACGGCGGCGGTGGGCGACGCTGCCCATGTCGAAGCGGCGGTGGCGCATAACGATGTGTGGCTGCCCTGGCTGACCGAGCAGCTCACCGCGCTCGGGCTCGACGTCACGCCGAGCGTGGCGAATTTCCTGCTGGTGCATTTCCCCGACGAGCCGGGCCGCACCGCGCGCGAGGCCGACGCCTTCCTGATGCAGCGCGGGCTGATCCTGCGCCGGGTTGACGCCTACGGCCTGCCGGGGGCGCTGCGGCTCACCGTCGGCACCGAGGAGGCGAACCGGCTGCTGGTCGACGCGCTGGCCGCGTTCATGGGTCGCAACGCGCCGGCCGAAGCGAGTGCGGGCGAGGCGAGTGCAGGCGAGGCGAGTGCAGGCGAGGCGAGTGCGGGCCATGGTGCTTGATCCGCCGCTGGCGCGCCCTCTGCTCGGGCGCCTCGTCGTCATCGGCATCGGCCTGATCGGCTCGTCGATCCTGCGCGCGGCGGGCGCGCGGAGCCTCGCCGGCACGCTGGTCGCCTATGACGCGGCCGAGGCGGTGCGCGCGCGCGTCGGCGAGCTTGGCATCGCCGACGAGGTGGCCGCGACCCCGGCCGAGGCGGTGGCCGACGCGGACATCGTCATATTGTGCGTGCCGGTCGGCGCCATGGGCGCGGCCGCCGAGGCGATCGCGCCGCATCTGAAGCCGGGCGCCATCGTCTCCGACGTCGGCTCGGTGAAGGGCGCGGTGCTCACCGCGCTGCGCGCGCACCTGCCCGAGGGCGTGCACATCATCCCCGGCCATCCGGTGGCGGGCACCGAATATTCCGGCCCCGATGCGGGCTTTGCCACCCTGTTCCGGAATCGCTGGTCGATCCTCACCCCGCCGGAGGACGCGGACCCCGACGCGGTGGCGCGGCTCACCGGGCTGTGGACCGCGATGGGCGCCAATGTCGAGACCATGAGCGTGGAGCACCACGACCTGGTGCTCGCCATCACCTCGCACGTGCCGCACCTGATCGCCTACAACATCGTCGGCACGGCGGCGGACCTCGAGGAGGTCACGCAGTCCGAGGTGATCAAGTACTCGGCCGGCGGCTTCCGCGACTTCACCCGCATCGCGGCCTCCGACCCGACCATGTGGCGCGACGTGTTCCTCAACAACCGCGAGGCGGTGCTCGAGGTGCTGGGCCGCTTTACCGAGGACCTGATCGCGCTGCAGCGGGCGATCCGCTGGGCCGAGGGCGACAAGCTGTTCGAGCTGTTCACCCGCACCCGCGCCATCCGTCGCTCGATCATCGAGATCGGCCAGGAGACGGCGGCGCCAGACTTCGGCCGCGAGCGGGGGTGAAAGGAGGCCGCGCGCGATGCACGAGGCCTCCTTTCGTCAGTTCCGGGAACTGCGCGCTGCTGCTTCGGCGCCGGGATGCTTCTGACCGGCGAGCACTTCGCAGATACGTCCCTGATTAACATCAAAGCGTGCCGCAATACGGCTCTGAATCTCACCATCCAGACGCATATTCCAGACAGTGATTGCGTCTTCAAAACTTAGGCTGCGGCTGGGTTTCTTAATCGGTTTCATAAGTCGTTCTCGCTCTTTTGGAGAGCTTGGGAACGCTTGACACCGAGTCCCGAAGGCGCAACATGCGCCGGTTAGCTGAACTTGGCGGCAATCGCTCCCAAGCGGTTGCTTAGTTCACGGGAGGGCAGGGATGGCAGTCTCTGCACCTCTTCGTGGAGCGACTCAGGAAGCTGCTCCACACTCGATCTCTTGTCATCCCTAAGTCTCTGTCAAGACTCACACTTCCTTTGTCCTCAAAATGGGGCAAATGGAGAACATTGTCCCCGCTATCCAAGATTTCCGTCTGGGAGCTCGAAAGGTCTTCGCGCCGAAATTCGGCCGCGAGCGCGGGTGAAAGTGACGTCGGTGCCGTGCGCGCCGGCACGCCCTCCCGAAAGGCACCTCATGAGAAAGACTATCTTCGCGGCGCTGCTCCCCGCCGCGCTGTCCCTCGCTCTTCTTGCCGCGCCCGCGGCCCAGGCGCAGGGCGTCGATTCGCTGACCGGCCGCGTCTGGGTCGAGGCCAATCCGGCGAACAGGATGCCCGGCACGATGCTCGTCTTCTTCACCGACGGCACGCTCTTGATGAATTCGTGCTGGGAGACCTATGCGCTGCGCAAATGGAAGCGCACCGCGCCGAATGCCGTCTCGTGGGACGAAGATGGCGCGACCGTCTCGGCTACCGTCACCAAGCTCACCGCCACCGATCTCACCCTGAAGGTGAAGGCCGGTCCTGACGTGGTGGAGCACCTCTATTCGCGCCCCAAGGTGCCGTTCGTCTGCCCGGATATGAAGCGTTAGGGTGCCGTCCATCTGGCCACGAAGACAACACAGGCCGATCGCATCCTCTCCCGCGGCAGGCGTGATCGCTTGTCGACAGAGGAGGCACCCATGAAGTCGAAGCTTCACAACCCGGTGTTCCAAGACCCCAGCGACAACACGAAACCGGGCACGCACATCCTCGACAACAAGATCATCGGAAATGGCTCGGCGGCGCGTGCCGGCGACATTCTGGGCGATGGCGGGCCGATCGACGGCACGACCGTCGGAGATGGTGCTCAGGCCAGGCGCGCGAAGCCGGCAGGGCCGTTCACAACGATGAACATGAGCAAGATCATCGGAAACGGATGACGGCCCCGGGACGTATCGTCGTCGTATCGCCGTGAGATAAAAATGCCCGGCATCACGCCGGGCATTTCAAGTTCGTTAGCCGGATCAGGAGCCTTGCGGCGCCTCACCCCGTCGTCGGCATGACGAACTGGGCGCCCTCGCGGATGCCGGTCGGCCAGCGGGCGGTGGTGGTCTTCATCTTGGTGTAGAAGCCCACGCCCTCCATGCCATAGACGTTGCGGTCGCCGAACACCGAGCGCTTCCAGCCGCCGAAGGAGTGGAACGCCACCGGCACCGGGATCGGCACGTTGATGCCGATCATGCCCGCCTTGGCGTCGCGGTCGAAGGCGCGTGCGCTGTCGCCGTCGCGGGTGAAGATGGCGGCGCCGTTGCCGTATTCGTGGTCGTTGACCAGCTTCAGCGCCTCGTCGAAGCGGTCGACGCGGACCACCGAAAGGACGGGGCCGAAGATCTCTTCCTTGTAGATCTTCATCTGCGGCGTCACCCGGTCGAACAGGCAGCCGCCGATGAAGTAGCCGTCCTCGTAACCCTGCAGCTTCAGGCCGCGCCCGTCGACCACCAGCTCGGCGCCCTCGGCGACGCCGGTGTCGACATAGCCCGAGACCTTGGCGAGGTGCTCCTTCGTCACCAGCGGGCCCATCTCGCTGTCGCGGTCGAGGCCGGGGCCAACCTTCAGCCCGCGCACCTTCGGCACCAGCTTCTCCATCAGCGCGTCGCCCACGCCCCCGACCGCCACCGCGACCGAGACCGCCATGCAGCGCTCGCCGGCCGAGCCGTAGCCCGCGCCCATCAGCGCGTCGACGGTCTTGTCGAGGTCGGCGTCGGGCATGACGACGAGGTGATTCTTCGCCCCGCACAGCGCCTGCGCGCGCTTCCCATGCGCGGCGGCGGTCCTGTAGACGTATTCGCCGATCGCGGTGGAGCCGACGAAGCTCACCGCCGCGACGTCGGGATGGGTCAGCAGCGCGTCGACTGCCTCCTTGTCGCCCTGCACCACGTTGAACACGCCGGCCGGCAGCCCGGCCTCGGCCAGCAGCTCGGCCAGCATCAGCGAGGCGGTCGGGTCCTTCTCGGAGGGCTTGAGGACGAAGGTGTTGCCGCAGGCGAGCGCCACCGGGAACATCCACATCGGCACCATGGCCGGGAAGTTGAACGGGGTGATGCCCGCGACCACGCCCACCGGGTGGCGGGCCGAGAACACGTCGACCCCGCGCGCCACCTGCTCGGTGAAGTCGCCGCGCATCAGATGCGGGATGCCGCAGGCGAACTCGACCACCTCGATGCCGCGCGTGACCTCGCCCTTGGCGTCCTCGAAGGTCTTGCCGTGCTCCTTCGTGATCGCGGCGGCGATCGCGTCGATGTCGCGGTCCAGCAGCGCCTTGAATTTGAACAGGATGCGCGCGCGGGTCAGCGGCGGGGTGTCGGCCCAGGCGGGGAAGGCGCCGGCGGCCGCGGCGACCGCCTCGCCCGTCGTTGCGGCGGAAGCGAGCAGCACCTCGCCGGACTGGGCGCCGGTGGATGGATCGAAGACCGGGGCGCTGCGGCCCGCGGTGGTGGCAAGCCTGCCGCCGATGTAGTGACCGATGACCGCCATCGCGACCTCTCCTAAGGGCAACTTCGGGCATGACCCAGCGGGCATGCGCGCGAGAATGGGATGGCAGCGTTGTGCTTGTTGAAACTTCTCACTTCAACGGCCATGATTTCCCATCCGTTGTGCACGGAAAGGCCAAATCGGGCTCATGGACTGGGATCACCTGCGCATCTTCCTCGCCGTGGCGCGCGCCGGCCAGATGCTGGCGGCGGCGCGCCAGCTCGGGCTCGACCATGCCACGGTCGGGCGCCGGCTGGGCGCGCTCGAGGCCAGCCTCGGCGCCAAGCTGCTGGAGCGGCGCACCACCGGCAGCGAGCTCACCCCCGCCGGCGAGCGGCTGCTCGTTCATGCCGAGCGGGTGGAGACGCAGATGCTGCAGGCGCAGGCGGCGCTCGGCAATGTCGACCTCGCGCTTGCCGGCACGGTGCGGATCGGCGCGCCGGACGGGTTCGGCACCTATTTCCTCGCCTCCCGGCTCGGGCGCCTCGCCGAGGAGCATCCGGGGCTGACGATCCAGCTCGCGCCGCTGCCGCGTAGCTTCTCGCTGCCCAAGCGCGAAGTGGACATCGCGGTCACACTGCAGCGCCCGGCCGAGGGGCGGCTGGTGGCGCGCAAGCTCACCGACTACAGCCTCAGCGTCTACGCCTCGCGCGACTATCTCGCCCGCACCGGCGCGATCGACCGGCTGGCCGACCTCAACGGAAGGCTGCTGGTGACCTATGTCGCCGACCTCGTCTACAGCCCGGCGCTCGACTATTTCGAGGCGCTGCGCGAGATCGAGGCGCGGCGGCTGGAATGCGCCAGCGTGGTCGGGCAGATGGAGGCGGTGCGCGCGGGCGCCGGGGTCGGCATCCTGCACGACTATGCAGCGCGCGGTCACGAGGAGCTGGTGCCGCTGCTGCCGGAGCTGACTTTCCGGCGCGCCTACTGGCTGGTCACCCATGCCGACATCCACGAATTGCGACGCATCCGCGAGGTGGAGGGCTTCATCGTCGCGGCGGTGCGCGAGACGCGGCACCTGTTCGTGTCCGCGCCGGCGGCGTCAGCGCAGGCCGAAGCCGGATAGCAGGCTGCGCACCCGCGCCAGCTCGGCATTGAGGAAGATGCGGAAGGGCGGGCCGATCAGCACGTCGCTCGACCAGCTGTACTGGAACAGCGCGGCGCGCCAGGCGAGGCTCGCGAGCATGCGCCCGACCATCGCCTGCAGGCGGGCGGCGTCCGCCGCGTCGACGCCGGGCGGCGCGAACACGCCGCGCCAGTTGGAAATCTCGATGCCGGCGCCCTGCTCGAAGCAGGTGGGGATGGCGATGCCGGGCAGGCGCTGCGGCGAGGAGATGGCCAGCCCGCGCAGCCGGCCGATCGCGATGTCGTCCTGCAGCGCGCTGAGGCTGTCCACCACGCAGTCGGCCCCGCCGGACGTCACATAGTCGACCGCGCCCATGCCGCCGACGAAGGCGCGGTAGGGGATGGCGCTCGCGCGGACGCCGGCCGCGCGCCCGATCAGGCCGACGAACAGATGGTCGACATTGCCGCGATTGCCGCCGGCGAAGCTGACCGAGCCGGGATGGTGGGCCAGCTCGGCGAGGATATCGCGCAGGGAATCGGTCTCCGAGTCATGCGCGACCGCAAGCACCATGTACTCGTTGGTCAGCCGGGCGATCGGCGTGAGGCGGGAGAGATCGGCCGGGACGCGGCCGAGCAGCACGGCGCCGATCATGCCGAGCCCGCCGACGAGCAGCGTGTCGGGCCGGCCGTGATAGCGGGTGAGGAAATCGGCGATGCCGGCGGCGGCGCCGGCGGTTTCGTAGAGCAGCCCGACATCGGCGACGGCGCCGCTCTCGATCAGGCTTTCCTGCATCGCCCTCGCGGTGCGGTCCCATCCGCCGCCCCGGGTCGAGGGCACGAACAGCGTCAGCGGGTCGAGCGCCGGGGGCCCGGGCTGGCCCCGGGCCGCTTGCGTCCCCGCGAGCGTCGCGGCCGCTCCGGCAATGAACAGGCGACGGTCCATAAGTTCTTGCGTATTCAAAGCCTGCGCCACTGCCGCGGAAAGGTCGACCCCGGCCGGCATAACCTTTCGTAAGGGCAGGCGCCAAGGGTTCACGCGTGGTACCGGTGCTTCGGCGCCCGGGTGTCACATGAACAACACGAAATTCGTGTGAAACTATACTATAGTACTACAGCCTCACCTGTCCACGCGCGGGGTGCGCGCGGAGCAGCCTCGCCGCGACCTGCGGCGAGCTTAAGACACGATTGCGGGAGGAGCGGGCGGGCGGTTTCAGGCGCTCGCGCGCGAAGCCGTCCCGTCGCGCTCGGCGCGGCTGCGGATCAGGAAATCCACCAGCGAGCGGCCGGCGCCGCGTATGTGCTCGCCGGTCAGCTCGGCCGCGCGGGTGGCATCGCGCGCCTCGCAGGCGGCGAGGATCGCCTCGTGCTCGCGCCGCGCCCGCTCCATGCCGTCGGTCATGACGAGCTGGATCCGCGAGTAGCGGTCGACCCGGTCCAGCGCCGCGTTGATGGCCTGCAGGAAATAGGGGCGGTTGGCGGCCTCATAGAGCGCGTAGTGGAAGTCGCGGTTGAGTTCGCCCCAGTGCACGCTGTCGGGCTCGCTCGCGAAGGCGGCCGCGATCTGCCGCGCCCGGCGCAGCGCCTCGTCCGTCATGCGCGGCACCGAGGCCTTCAGCATCTCCGGCTCCAGCAGCGCGCGGTACTCGAAGATCTCGCTCACCTCCTCGGTCGAGAGGGTGGTGACGACGGCGCCGCGATAGCGCTGGGTCGAGACGAGGCCCTGTTCCTCGAGCCGCGTCAGCGCCTCGCGCACGGGGATGCGGCTGACGTTGAACATGCGCGCGATGCGGTCCTGGCGCAGCGCCTCGCCCTCCGTCAGGTCGCCCTTGACGATGGCTTCGCGCAGCGCCTCGAAGATCACCTCCGAGGCGGACGCCATCTGGCCGATGTCGACGGACCGGACCTTCATCGCCTCATCCTCTCCCAAACTCAAAAAAGGATATTGCAAATTGGATCCAAAAAACAGATGCTCACGCCGAAATCCCCATCACCGCAGGAGCTGACCCATGTGGGCAGGTGTGCTTCCGGCCGTTACCGCCAAGTTCACCGAGGCTGGCGCCCTCGATCACAAGGAGATGGAGCGCTGCTTCGCGCGCCAGATCGCGGCGGGCGTCGACGGGCTGATCGTCAACGGCTCGCTCGGCGAGGGGCCGATGCTCTCCCATGACGAGCGGCTCGAGGTGCTGGCGCTCGCCCAGTCGGTCGCCGGCGCCCGCCCCGTGCTGATGACCATTGCGGACGCGGCGACGCGCGACTGCGCCACGCTCGCCTCCCGCGCCGCCAAGGCCGGCGCCTCGGGCCTCATGGTGGTGCCGAGCCTCGTCTACCACACCAACCCGAAGGAAACGGTCGCCACGCTGAAGGCGGTGGCCGAGGCGGGCGACCTGCCGGTGATGATCTATTCCAACCGCATCGCCTACCGGGTCGACGTGACGGTCGAGATCCTGGAGGAGCTGGCGAAGGATTCCCGCTTCGTCGCGATCAAGGAATCCTCCGACGACATCCGCCGCACCACCGATATCATCAACGCGCTGGGCGAGCGCTACGACGTGTTCACCGGCGTCGACAACCTCGCTTTCGAGGCGCTGACGGTGGGCGCGGTGGGCTGGGTCGCCGGCCTCGTCATCGCCTTCCCGGAGGAGACGGTCGCGATCTACCGGCTGATGAAGGCCGGGCGCTACGCCGAGGCGCTGGCGATCTACCGCTGGTTCCGCCCGCTGCTCGACCTCGACGTGTCGAGCTACCTGGTGCAGAACCTGAAGCTGGTCGAGGCGCTGGTGACCGGCACCACCGAGCATGTGCGCGCCCCGCGCCTGCCGCTGGAAGGTGAGCAGCGCGCCAAGGTCGAGAAGATCGTCGCCGAGGCGCTGGCCACCCGGCCGCTGCTCGCCAAGGCGGCGTGACGGCCTTCCGGGCCGGCGGCGCCCGCGCGCCCCGGCCTTCAGGGACGGCGCCGGTGCCTCCTGCCTGAACGAGCGCTCCATGTCCGTCTCGGACGACATCATCGTCATCGGTGCCGGCATCGTCGGCCTCGCCTCGGCCTTCCACCTGCAGGGCGAGGGCCTGAAGGTGCGGCTGGTCGAGCGCGGCGGCGTCGCCGAGGGCGCGAGCATGGGCAATGCCGGCGCCCTCGCCTTCACCGACATCCTGCCGCTGGCCTCGCCCGGCATCCTGCGCAAGGCGCCGCGCTGGCTGCTCGACCCGCTCGGCCCGCTATCGATCCCGCCCTGCTACCTGCCGCGCCTCGCGCCGTGGCTGCTGCGCTTCTGGCGCGCCAGCCTGCCGGACCGGCAGGCGCGCTCGATCGCCGCCCAGAGCGCGCTGATGCGGGTCGCCGCCGGGGCGATGGAGGCGATGGTGCGCGAGGCGGGGCTTTCCGGCCGGCTGCGCGGCGACGGCAATCTCCAGCTCTATGAGAGCGAGGCCGAGTTTGCCGCCGCGCTGCCGGGCTGGACCGCGCGCGCGGCCGAGGGCATCGCCTTCGAGCATGTGCGCGGAGCCCGGCTCGCCGAGCTGCAGCCCGGCCTGTCGCCGCGCTTCACCGCCGGCACCTTCACGCCGCACTGGAAGACGGTCGACGATCCCTATCATTTCACGCTGGCGCTGTTCGATGCGGTGATGGCGCGCGGCGCGGCGATCTCGCATGGCGAGGTGAGCGCGCTCGAGCCGCAGGGCGAGCGGGTGCGCGTGCGGCTGGCCGATGGCGGCGCGCTGGAGGCGGGCCATGTGGTGCTCGCCGCCGGCGCCTGGTCGCGCCCGCTGGCGAAGACGCTGGGCGACCGCGTGCCGCTGGAAACCGAGCGCGGCTACAACACCACCCTGCCCGCCGGCGCCTTCGATTTGAGGCGCCAGCTCACCTTCGGCGGCCACGGCTTCGTGGTCACGCCGCTGGCGACCGGCATCCGGGTCGGCGGCGCGGTCGAGCTCGGCGGGCTTCGCGCGCCGCCCAATTTCGCCCGCTCCGAGGCGATGCTGAAGAAGGCCGCCGCTTTCCTTTCGGGGCTGAGGACGACGGGCGGGCGGCAATGGATGGGCTTTCGCCCCTCGCTGCCCGACAGCCTGCCGGTCATCGGCCGCTCGGCCGCTTCGCCCCGGGTGGTCTATGCTTTCGGCCACGGCCATCTCGGCCTCACCCAGAGCGCGGGTACCGGCCGGCTGGTGGCCGACCTGGTGACCGGCCGCAGCCCGGCCATCGCGCTTGACCCGTTCCGTCCCGACCGCTTCTGACCCCGACCGCTTCTGATATCGAGCTCACCCCATGGCGCGACACAGCTTCTTCTGCATAGACGGCCACACCTGCGGCAATCCGGTCCGGCTCGTCGCCGGCGGCGGGCCGGCGCTCGAGGGCGCCACCATGCTGGAGAAGCGGGCGCATTTCCTTCGCGATTACGACTGGATCCGCACCGGGCTGATGTTCGAGCCGCGCGGCCACGACATGATGTCGGGCTCGATCCTCTACCCGCCGACGCGGCCGGACTGCGACGTCGCGATCCTGTTCATCGAGACCTCGGGCTGCCTGCCCATGTGCGGGCACGGCACCATCGGCACCGTCACCATGGCGATCGAGCACGGGCTGGTCACGCCGCGCGTGCCGGGCGTGCTGATGCTCGACACGCCGGCCGGGGTGGTGAAGGCCGAATACCGGCAGGAAGGCCAGTATGTGGAGGAGGTGCGCATCACCAACGTGCCCGCCTTCCTCTATGCGCAGGGCCTGAGCGCCGACTGCCCGGGCCTCGGCGAGATCAGCGTCGACGTCGCCTATGGCGGGAACTTCTACGCCATCGTCGAGCCGCAGGCCGGCTATCGCGACATGTCCGACTTCACCGCCGGCGAGCTGATCGGCATGAGCGGGGCACTGCGCCGCGCGCTCAACGCGAAATATGAATTCGTGCATCCGACGATGCCGGATATTCGCGGCCTGTCGCACATATTGTGGACCGGGCTGCCGCGCCACAACGAGGCCCATGCGCGCAATGCGGTGTTCTACGGCGACAAGGCGATCGACCGCTCGCCCTGCGGCACCGGCACCTCCTCGCGCATGGCCCAGCTCGCCGCGCTCGGCCGGCTGAAGGTCGGCGACGAGTTCGTGCATGAGAGCATCATCGGCTCGCTGTTCCGCGGGCGGGTCGAGGCGGCGGCGAAGGTGGGGGACCGCGAGGCGATCATCCCCTCCATCGGCGGCTGGGCGCGGATGACCGGCTTCAACACCCTCTTCATCGACGAGCGCGACCCGTTCGCGCACGGTTTCGTCGTGGTCTGAGGGATCGTCATGCGCTCGTCGAGGCTCATCCACATCGTCGGCTGCCATGCGGAGGGCGAGGTCGGGGACGTCATCGTCGGCGGCGTCGCCCCGCCGCCGGGCGAGACGCTGTGGGCGCAGTCGCGCTTCATCGCCAGCGACAAGGGCCTGCGCAATTTCGTGCTGCAGGAGCCGCGCGGCGGGGTGTTCCGGCACGTGAACCTGCTGGTGCCGCCCAGGGACCCCCGCGCGCGGATGGGCTTCATCATCATGGAGCCCGAGGACACGCCGCCCATGTCGGGCTCGAACGCCATCTGCGTGGCGACGGTGCTGCTCGACACCGGCATCGTGCCGATGGAGGAGCCGCAGACGCGCATGGTGCTGGAGGCGCCGGGCGGGCTGATCGAGGTGACGGCCGACTGCGCGGGCGGCAAGGCGCGGCGCATCACCGTCCTCAACCACCCCTCCTTCGCCGACCGGCTCGACGCCCGGCTGGAGGTGGAGGGGCTCGGCACGCTCACCGTCGACACCGCCTACGGCGGCGACAGCTTCGTCATCGTCGACGCAAAGGCGCTGGGCTTTTCCATCCGCCCGGACGAGGCCAAGGACCTCGCCGAGACCGGAATGCGGATCGTGAAGGCGGCCAATGCCCAGCTCGGCTTCCGCCACCCGGAGAACGCGGAATGGGACCACATCTCGTTCTGCCAGTTCGCCGCACCGCTCACCGATGAGGACGGCGTCGCCAGCGGGGCCAACGCGGTGGCGATCCGACCCGGCAAGATCGACCGCTCGCCGACCGGCACCGGCTGCTCGGCGCGGATGGCGGTGCTGCACGCCAAGGGGGTGCTGAAGCTGGGCGACGGCTTCATCGGCCGCTCGATCATCGATTCGCGCTTCGACTGCCGGATCGAGCGCGAGACCACCATCGGCGGGCGGCCGGCCATCGTGCCGGCGATCAGCGGCCGGGCTTTCCTCACCCACACCGCCCAGCTCATGGTCGACCCCGACGACCCGTGGCCCTCGGGCTACCGGCTCTCCGACACCTGGCCGGTCTGGGAGCCCTGAGCGATCTCAGCCGCCGACGCCGGCCGGCGCGGTCGCGCCGTGGTGATGGTGCCGGCATTCATTGTGGTCGGCGAGGATCTCGATCACCCGGCACTCGCCCACATGGCCGTGCGAGCAGTCTTCCACCATGCGCGCCAGCTCCGCCTTCAGCGCGGTGAGGCTGGCGATGCGGCGCTCCACCTCGGCGAGGTGGTCGCGGGCAATGGCGTCGGCGACGGCGCAGGACTGCTCCGGCCGGTCCTGGAGCTGGAGCAGGGTGCGGATCGCCTCGATCTCGAAGCCGAGCTCGCGGGCGTGGCGGATGAAGGCCAGCCTGTGCCGGTCGGATTCGCCGTAGGCGCGGCGCCCGCCCTCGGTGCGCGGCGGCGCCGGCAGCAGGCCGATCTCCTCGTAATAGCGGATGGTCGGCACCTTCACGCCGCTCGCGCGCGCGACCTCGCCGATGCTGAAGCGGCCTTCGTTCTCGCCCGTCATTCGCGCTTGCTCCTCTAGTCGCTAGAGGAATTAGGCTCGCGCCGACACTGAGACAAGAGGTGGATCATGTCGGCGCTGAAGACCCGCTACCGTATCGATGGCATGGACTGCGCGTCCTGCGCGTCCAAGATCGACACCGCAGTGCGCCGGGTGAAGGGCGTGGAGGAGGTGTCGGTCTCGGTCACGGCCGGCACCATGACGGTCGAGCACAAGGGTGCGGACCTCGCCGTGCTGGAGCGGCGGGTCTCGGGCCTTGGCTACACCATCATGCCACTGACGGCCGGGAACGATCCCGGCCCCGCCGCGAAGGGCCACGGGCACGGCCCGTGCGACGGGCACGACCACGATCACCACGATCATGACCATCACGCCCACGATCACGGGCATGCGCACGACCACGACCACGGGCACGACCATTCCCATGGCGCCGAGGCGCGCGCGCCGGCCGGCCATGCGCACAGCCACCTGCCGAGCGACGTGCCGTGGTGGCAGACCGGCAAGGCGCGCCTGACGCTGGTCTGCGGCGCCGCGCTGGCGGCGGCCTATGTCGCCGGCCATTTCGTGCCCGTGCTCGATCCCTGGATCTTCATCGCCGCGCTGCTGGTCGGGCTGGTGCCGATCGCCCGCCGCGCGGTGATGGCCGCGCTCGCCGGCACGCCGTTCTCGATCGAGATGCTGATGACCATCGCCGCCGTCGGCGCGGTGATCATCGGCGCCGGCGAGGAGGCGGCCGCGGTGGTGTTCCTGTTCCTGGTCGGCGAGCTGCTTGAGGGCGTCGCCGCCGGGCGGGCGCGCGAGAGCATCCGCTCGCTCACCGCCCTGGTGCCGAAGACCGCGCGCCTCGTCGAGAACGGGGCGACCCGCGAGGTGCCGGCCGAGAGCCTCACCGTCGGCGCGACCATTCTGGTGCGCCCGGGCGAGCGCATTCCCGCCGACGGCGAGGTGATCGAGGGCGCGAGCTCGGTCAACGAGGCGCCGGTGACGGGCGAGAGCGTGCCGGTGGCCAAGGCCGCGGGCGACCCGGTGTTCGCCGGCACGGTGAACGGCGAGGCCGCGCTCACCGTGCGCGCCACCACCGAGCCTTCCGACAACACCATCGCCCGCGTCGTGCGCCTCGTCGAGGAGGCGCAGGAGAGCAAGGCTCCGACCGAGCGCTTCATCGACCGTTTCTCGCGCTGGTACACGCCGTTCGTGGTGGTGCTGGCGGCGCTGATCGCCGTCGTGCCGCCGCTCCTCGCCGGCGCCGCCTGGGACGAATGGATCTACAAGGGGCTCGCCATATTGCTGATCGGCTGCCCCTGCGCACTGGTCATCTCGACCCCGGCCGCCATTGCCGCGGGTCTCGCCGCCGGCGCGCGGCGCGGCCTGCTGATCAAGGGCGGGGCGGTGCTGGAGACGCTGCGCCTCGTCGGGCTGGTGGCGCTCGACAAGACCGGCACGCTGACCGAGGGCAAGCCCAAGGTGACGGACCTCGTCGCCTTCGACGGTGAGGAGGCGGCGCTGCTCGGCCGCGCCGCCGCGCTGGAGGCGGGCTCGACCCATCCGCTGGCGAGCGCGATCCTCGCCGAGGCGCAGGCGCGCGGCATAGGGCCGGCGCCGGTGCGTGACGCCGGGGCGGCGAGCGGCGAGGGTGTGAGCGGCACGGTGAACGGGGCGGCGCTGTTCCTCGGCTCCCCGAAGGCCGCGATGGCCCGCGCCAGCCTGTCGGCGGAGCAGCAGGCGGCGATCGAGCGCCTCAACGACGACGGCAAGACGGTCGCGGTGCTGCTGGCCGACGGCGTCGCGCAGGGGCTGATCGCCATGCGCGACGAGCCGCGGGCCGATGCCGCGGAGGGCCTCGCGAGCCTCGCCCAGGCGGGCATCCGCACGCTGATGCTGACCGGCGACAATGAGCGCACGGCGCGGGCGATCGGCCGCGATCTCGGCATCGAGGTGCGCGCCGGGCTGATGCCGGCCGACAAGCAGCGCATCGTCGGCGAGCAGAAGGCGAGCGGGCTCAAGGTTGCCAAGGTCGGCGACGGCATCAACGACGCGCCCGCGCTCGCCGCCGCCGATGTCGGCATCGCCATGGGCGGGGGCACCGACGTGGCGCTGGAGACGGCGGATGCGGCGGTTCTGCACGGGCGGGTCGGCGACGTGGCGGCGATGATCGCGCTGTCCAGGGCGACCATGCGCAACATCCACCAGAACATCGCCATCGCGCTGGGGCTGAAGGCGGTGTTCCTCGTCACCACCATCGCCGGCATCACCGGCCTGTGGCCGGCGATCCTGGCCGATACCGGGGCGACCGTGCTGGTGACGGCCAACGCGCTCCGGCTGCTGGGGCGGCGGGCGGACTGACGCCCGCCGGCCAGCGCCCTCTCTATTTGGCGAGCTGCTTCAGCCAGCGCTTGGCCTGGCTGCGCACGTTCTTCGGCGCGGTGCCGCCATAGGAGGTGCGGCTCGCCACCGACTTGACCACCGAGAGCACGCCGAACACCTCCTCGGTGATGCGCGGCTCGACCTCCTGCATCTCGCCCAGCGGCAGGCGGTGCAGCGCCACGCCCTTCGCCGCCGCCAGCGCGACGATGCGGCCGGTGACGTGATGGGCCTCGCGGAAGGGCAGGCCCAGCACGCGCACCAGCCAGTCGGCGAGATCGGTGGCGGTGGAATAGCCCTGGCCGGCGGCGGCCTTCAGGTTCGCCTCGTCCGGCACCATGTCGCGCACCATGCCCGCCGTGGCGGCGATCATCAGCGAGAGGGTGGAGAGGGCGTCGAAGGCGCCTTCCTTGTCCTCCTGCATGTCCTTGGCATAGGCGAGCGGCAGGCCCTTCATCACCATGAGCAGCCCGGAGAAGGCGCCGGCGATGCGCCCGATCTTGGCGCGCACCAGCTCGGCGGCGTCCGGGTTGCGCTTCTGCGGCATGATCGAGGAGCCGGTGGTGAAGCGGTCGGAGAGCTTGAGCAGGCCGGTCAGCGGCGAGGTCCAGATCACCACTTCCTCGGCAAAGCGGGTCATGTGCATGGCGCAGATCGAGGCCGCCGCCAGCGTCTCCAGCACGAAGTCGCGGTCGGACACCGAATCCAGCGAGTTCGCGGTCGGGCGGTCGAAGCCGAGCGCCTTGGCGGTGGCGGCGCGGTCGATCGGGAACGAGGTGCCGGCGAGCGCGGCCGCGCCGAGCGGGCATTCGTTGAGCCGTGCGCGGGCATCCGCCAGCCGGCCGCGGTCGCGCCCGAGCATCTCGACATAGGCGAGCAGGTGATGGCCGAAGGTCACGGGCTGCGCGGTCTGCAGATGGGTGAAGCCCGGCATCACGGTGCCGGAATGGATCAGCGCCTTTTCCGCCAGCGCCTGCTGAAGGTCGCGGATCTGGGCGCCGAGCGTGTCGATGGTGTCGCGCACATAGAGCCGGAAGTCGGTCGCCACCTGGTCGTTGCGCGAACGCGCCGTGTGCAGGCGCCCGGCCGGCGGGCCAATCAGCGCGGCGAGGCGCGATTCCACGTTCATGTGGATGTCCTCCAGCGCCCGCTGGAAGGTGAAGTCGCCCGATTCGATCTCTGACAGGATCGTGTCTAGACCTGCGAGGATCTTTTCGGCATCAGCTTTTTCGATGATGCCCTGGGCCGCCAACATCGAGGCATGTGCCTTCGAGCCGGCTATGTCCTGCGCGAACAGGCGCTGGTCGAAGCCGATGGAGGCGTTTATCTCCTCCATGATCGCGTCGGGGCCGGTCTCGAAACGGCCGCCCCACATCTTGTTGCTCATGTTGACTTTTTCTCCGCGAGGACGGTCATGACCGAACGACCTGAGAACACGCCGCCGGCCGCCGGCCCGGCCGACGGGACGGGGCCGGGCCGCCCGAAGGGGCGCGTTGCCCTGATCCTGGTGGCCGCCGTCGTTCTCGGCGCTGCCGCCGGGCTGGCAGGCGTATACGGGATTGAAGGTGGAGCGCGCAACGTCGTTGCGAGCGCGCCGGCCCCGGCCACCACCCCGGCCGCGGGGAGCGACGCCACGTGCGCGGCGGCGAGCGAGACCGGGCGGCGCATCGCCGACCTCGCCAAGGGCGAGCTTGCCGCCTTCGCCCCGACGCTCAGCCCGACCCGCATTCCCGACCTCGCCTTCCTCGACGCGCAGGGCAAGGCGACGCGGCTTTCGGCCGTGGGCGGGAACGGGTTGAAGCTGGTCAATGTCTGGGCCACCTGGTGTGTGCCGTGCCGCAAGGAGATGCCCGCGCTCGATGCGCTGCAGGGCGCGATGGGCGGCGACAAGACGGGCGGGACGGCGGGCGGCACCGACTTCGAGGTGGTGGCGATCAATATCGACACCCGCGACCCGGACAAGCCGAAGAGCTTCATGAAGGAGATCGGGGTGCAGAACCTCGCGCTCTATACCGACCCCAAGGCGCAGAGCTTCCAGGACCTCAGGGCCGTCGGGCGCGGCTTCGGCCTGCCCACCACCATGCTGGTGACCGCCGATGGCTGCGAGATCGGCCATATCGCCGGCCCGGCGGAATGGGCGAGCGAGGACGCGCAGGCGCTGATCCGCGCCGCGCTGTCCGATCCCGGGCCGAAATCCTAGGACTGATGTTCTGACGCCGGGAGAACCGGCGGGCGGTTTCGGGTCGCGCCGGGCGCGATAAGGCGCTATGGCGGCGCACCCGCGTCAGGAGCCCGCGCCCTTGTCCCTCTCCCGCGACCACGGACGCCCGCCCGCCGCCGGCCGCGACGCCATCGGCGAGGCGCCGCGCACGCCGGCACCCGCTGCCGGCACGGCCCCGCAGCCCATGTCCGCCGGAGACTGGGCGGTGCTCGCCCTGCTGGGGCTGATCTGGGGCGGCTCGTTCTTCTTCGGCAAGATCGCCATCGCCGAGATGCCGCCGCTCACCATGGTGCTCGGCCGGGTCGGCATCGGCGCGCTGGTGCTGCTGGCGGTGACGTTCGCGAGCGGGACCCGCTTCCGCCTTACCCTGGGGCTGGCGCTCGGCATTGCCGGGCTGGCGATGCTGAACAACGTCATCCCGTTCGGCCTGATCGCCTGGTCGCAGCAGCACCTGCCGAGCGGCCTGTCGGCGATCCTCAACGCGGCGACGCCGCTGTTCACCGTGCTGGTGGCGCAGACCTTCACGCGGGACGAGAAGCTCTCGGCCGGCAAGCTGGCCGGGGTCGGGCTCGGTTTTGCCGGGGTGGCGGTGATGATGGGGCCGGCGCTGCTGGGCGAGCTCGGCGGCCACCAGCTTCCCGCCCAGCTCGCGGCGATCGGCGCGACTGTCTCCTACGGCTTCGCCGCGGTCTACGCCCGGCGCTTCCGCGGGCTGCCCCCGCTCGCCATGGCGCTGCTCCAGCTCACGGCGGCGACCCTGATCCTGCTGCCGGTGGTGGCGCTGGTCGAGCGGCCCTGGAGCCTGCCCGTGCCGTCGGCCACAGCATTCGCCGCGCTGGCGGGGCTGGGCGTGCTCTCGACCGGGATCGCCTACGTCCTGTTCTTCCGCATCGTGGCGCGGAACGGGGCGACCAACATCTCGCTGGTGACGCTGCTGGTGCCGGTGAGCGCGATCCTGCTCGGCGCGCTGTTCCTTGGCGAGGCGCTGGAGCCGCGCGAGGTCGCCGGCTTCGGCCTGATCGCGCTCGGGCTGGCGGCGATCGACGGGCGGCCGGCGCGGTGGGTCGCGGGGCGGGCCCGCGCCGGGCGGTGAGACGCTTCTTGCAGACCGGAACGGCTGTTAGCGGGTCGGGACCGGCTTCTCGCCGCGATAGTCGTAGAAGCCGCGCTGGGTCTTGCGGCCGAGCCAGCCGGCCTCGACATATTTCACCAGCAGCGGGCAGGGGCGGTACTTGGAATCGGCCAGCCCCTCGTGCAGCACCTGCATGATCGACAGGCATGTATCGAGGCCGATGAAGTCGGCGAGCTGCAGCGGGCCCATCGGGTGGTTGGCGCCGAGCCGCATCGCGGTGTCGATGGCGTCGACCGAGCCGACCCCCTCGTACAGCGTGTAGATCGCCTCGTTGATCATCGGCAGCAGGATGCGGTTGACCATGAAGGCGGGGAAGTCCTCCGCCACCGCATAGGTCTTGCCGAGCCGGGTGACGAAGAGCTTGGCGAGCTCGAAGGTGTCGTCCTCGGTGGCGATGCCGCGCACCAGCTCGACGAGCTGCATCAGCGGCACCGGATTCATGAAGTGGATGCCGATGAAGCGCTCCGGCCGGTCGGTGGAGGCGGCGAGCCGGGTGATGGAGATCGACGAGGTGTTGGTGGCGAGGATCGTCTCCGGCTTCAGGAACGGGCAGACGGTGGCGAAGATCTTGCGCTTCACCTCCTCCTTCTCGACCGCGGCCTCGATCAGCAGGTCGACATCGGCGAGGTCCGTGGTCTGGTCGGTGCCGCGGATGCGCGTCAGCGCGGACTGCTTGTCGTCCTCGGAGTACAGGCCCTTGGCGACCTGCCGGACCATGTTGCCGTTGATGGTGGCGAGGCCCGACTTCACGCGGTCGATTTCGAGATCGTTCAGCACCACGTCGTAGCCGGCCAGCGCGCACACATGCGCGATGCCGTTGCCCATCTGGCCGGCGCCGATGATGCCGACGCTCTTGATCTCGAAAGCCATGGTTGACCTTGTCCCGCCTGGTCTGTCCGTCGCTGCTGTCCGCCGATGCCGCCCGCCGGCCCCGTTCATGCTGCTACCCCCGAGTATAGAGCGACGTCAGCCTTTTGCCTTAGCTATTTCGGCTGTGAGTTCCGGCACGATCTGGAACAGGTCGCCCACCATGCCGTAATCGGCTACCTGGAAGATAGGGGCTTCCTCGTCCTTGTTGATCGCCACGATCACCTTCGAGTCCTTCATCCCGGCGAGATGCTGGATGGCGCCGGAGATGCCGACCGCGACATAGAGGTCGGGCGCCACCACCTTGCCGGTCTGGCCGACCTGCCAGTCATTGGGCGCATAGCCGGCGTCGACCGCCGCGCGCGAGGCGCCGACCGCCGCGCCCAGCGTGTCCGCCAGCGGCTCGATCACCTTGGCGAAGTTCTCCGCCGAGCCCACGGCACGCCCGCCCGAGACGATCACGCGGGCGGCGGTCAGCTCCGGCCGCTCGCTGGCGGCGATCTCCTCGCCGACGAAGCGCGTGCCCGCAGGCGCGGCGACGGGCGTCGCGGCGCGCACCGGGGCCGAGCCCTCCTCGCCTGCCGCCGCGAAGGAGGCGGTGCGGATGGTCAGCACCTTCTTCGCCTCGCCCGAGCGCACGCGCTGGACGGCGTTGCCGGCATAGATCGGGCGGTCGAAGGTGTCGGGCGCCACCACGGCGATGACGTCGGAGACCTGCATCACGTCGAGCAGCGCGGCGATGCGCGGCATCACGCTCTTCCAGATCGCGGTGGAGGGGGCGACGAGCGCGCCGTAATCGGCCGCCAGCGCCACGCCGAGCGCGGCGAGCGGTTCGGCGAGCTGGTGGGCATAGGCGGCGTCCTCGCAGACCACGACCTCGTCGACACCGTTGAGCCGCGCGGCGGCCTCGGCGGCGGCGCGGCAGTCGGAGCCCGCCACCAGCATGTGGACCGGCGCGCCGAGCGCCTTCGCCGCCGTCAGCGCGCGGGCGGTGACGGGGTTGAGATGGGTGCCGTCATGTTCGGCGAAGAGCAGGGTGGGAAGCATGTCGGCCATGGTCAGAGCACTCCCGCCTGCTTGAGGTCGCCGACCAGCTCGGCGACCGAGGAGACCTTCTTGCCGGCGGTGCGGCCGGCCGGCTCGACGGTGGAGAGCACCTCGAGGCGCGGGGCGAGGTCGATGCCCCACTCGGCCGGCGCCTTCTCGGCGATCGGCTTCTTCTTCGCCTTCATGATGTTGGGCAGGCTGGCGTAGCGCGGCTCGTTGAGCCGCAGATCCGTGGTCAGCACGGCGGGCAGGTCGAGGCTGAGCGTCTGCAGGCCGCCGTCGATCTCTCGGGTGACGTCGAGCGAGCCCTCGCCGACCACAACCTTGGAGGCGAAGGTCGCCTGGGGCCAGCCGAGCAGTGCCGAGAGCATCTGGCCGGTCTGGTTGCAGTCGTCGTCGATGGCCTGCTTGCCGAGGATGACGAGGCCCGGCGCCTCCTCCTCGACCACCTTCTTCAGCAGCTTGGCGACGGTGAGCGGCTCGATGCCGGCGTCCTCGGTCTTCACCCAGACGCCGCGGTCGGCGCCCATGGCGAGGGCGGTGCGGATGGTCTCGTCGGTCTTGGCCGGGCCGATGGAGACGGCGATCACTTCGCTCGCCTTGCCGGCCTCCTTGAGGCGCAGCGCCTCCTCGACGGCGATCTCGTCGAAGGGGTTCATCGACATCTTGATGTTGGCCAGCTCCACGCCCGAGCCGTCCGGCTTCACGCGGATCTTCACGTTGTAGTCGACCACCCGCTTCACGGGCACCAGGATCTTCATCACCACATCTCCCGCCCCCGCGGACCTTCAGGGTTTCCGCGCCGGGCAGCCGCATTTCGAAGATGGCGATGCCGCCGCAAGGCAGGGTAGCGTTTCGGGGGCGGCATCGACCCGCGGAAAACGCCCGGAAACTATGGACCAGCCCGGGGCGTGTCAACGCATCGGAACCGTCAATATGTCGGCCCGGCGCCCCATCGGCGCCCCGTTGGCGACGGCCGGACCGGCGCTCAGACCGGCGGTGCCCCGTCCGGCGTGCCGTCGCGGGTGGTGACCCAGAGCGGCACCCCCTTGCGGCGCATGAACACGACCAGCACCGCGCCGGCGACGAGCCCGCCGATATGCGCCCACCAGGCGGTGTCCTGCTCGCCGGTGGTGGCGAGGTTCCAGAGCTGGAAGCCGATCCACGCCCCGAGCGGCCAGATGGCGGGCACGCGCAGGGGCACGCGCAGGAACATCAACACCCAGATGCGCACATTGGGATGCAGCATCAGATAGGCGCCGACCAGCCCCGATATGCCGGCCGAGGCGCCGACCAGGGGCGAAGCCGAATCGGGCATGGCGAGCGAATGGGCGAGGCCGCCGGCGACGCCGCACAGAAGGTAGAAGGCGAGGAAGCGGGCATGGCCGAGCGCGTCCTCGACATTGTCGCCGAACACCCAAAGGAACGCCATGTTGCCGATCAGGTGCAGCCAGCCGCCATGCAGGAACATGTAGCTGACGAGGGTCAGCTCGGGCGGCAGGCGCACATATTCGGATGGCAGCACGGCGGCGTGGTTCACCACCGCCGGGATGGCGCCGTAGCCGAAGGCCGAGGCGACGTCGATCTCGGGCCGGTAGCCGTGCTGGATCAGCACGAACACCGCCACGTTGACCGCGATCAGCCCCCAGGTCACGTAAGGGTAGGTGATGCCTTCCAGCGGGTTGTCGTCGTTGAAGGGCAGCAGCATGGCGCGCCTCAGTCGCCCCGGCCCGCGGCCGGCACCCAGAGCACGTCGCCGGCCGTCGCGCCGCCGGCGCGGGCGTTCGCCGCCCGGCTCATGACGAAGAGCAGGTCCGACAGGCGGTTGAGATATTTCACCGCTTCCGGCGAGACCTTCTCGCCCGGCGCCTGCGCCAACTCGACCACCATGCGCTCGGCGCGCCGGCACACGGTGCGCGCGACATGCAGGTGTGCCGCCGCCGCGGTGCCGGCCGGCAGCACGAAGGAGCGCAGGGGCTTGAGCGGCGCGTTCAGCGTGTCGATGTCGCGCTCCAGCCGGTCGACCTGCGCGGCGACGATGCGCAGCGGCTCGTAGCCGGGGTCCTCGCCGGTGTCGGGCGTGGCGAGGTCGGCGCCGAGGTCGAACAGGTCATTCTGGACCCGCGCCAGCATGGCGTCGATGTCGGCGTAGACGCCCTGCGCCAGCGTGGTCTCGATCGGGTTGGCGGCGAAGGCGGCCTTGGCGATCACGTCTTCTGTCGGGCCGGCATTGGAGCCGGTGTGGAGCCGCGCCATGCCGATCGCGGCGTTGGTCTCGTCCACCGTGCCGTAGGCGTCGACGCGCAGGTCGTATTTCGCCCGGCGTTCCCCGGTGCCCAGCGCGGTGGTGCCGTCGTCGCCGGTGCGGGTGTAGATGCGGTTGAGCACGACCATCGCCGTCGGGTGTCCCTGCGGCCTCAGCCGTGATTCATCAGGATGATGGTGGCGAGCACGAAGCACAGCGCCACCGCCTGCAGCAGCACGCGCCACTGCATGAGCTTCTGCGAGCGCATCGGCGACCCGCCGCGCGCCATGTTGACGAGGCCGAGCACCAGCACGACCGCAACCGCGCCGAGCGCGATCGGCAGCACGACGAATTTGGCGATGGTCACGAGATCCATCGAGCTCTCCCGCAGCTCGGCGAGGGATCGGCCCGGCACGGGACCGCCCACATCGGCACGCTTCATCTGGTAGGACGCCGGCTGGTCTAGCGTCAATTCATGGCGAGAATGGCAGCATTCAGCGCTGTCGCATAGGACACCCAGAGGAGATAGGGGACCATCAGCCAGCCGGCGGTGGAATCGATGCGCGCGCAGGCGAGAATGGTGGCGAGGATGGCGAGCCACAGCGCCCCGATCACCACCATCCCCCAGCCGATCGCCTCGAAGCCGAAGAAGACCGGCGTCCACAGCGCGTTGAGCGCGAGCTGGAGGAACCATAGCCCGACCGCGCGCCGCCGCTCCGGCGAGGGATTGTGGAGCTGCCACAGCCGCCACAGCGTCACCGCCATCAGCACGTAGAGCACGGTCCAGACCAGCGGGAACAGCGCGTCGGGCGGGGTCCAGGCCGGCTTGGCGAGCGCGGCATACCAGGTCGGGATCTGCGGCGTGGTGACGAGCGAGCCGACGGCGCCGACCGCGAGGCACAGGCCGACCGCCAGCACGAGGCGGAAGAAGGACAGGGTCTTCATCAGGCTTCTCCCGGCTGATTCGTCGGTTGCGTGCCTCTTATAGTCGTCATTCGGCGTTCCGGCCGAAGCCATACGGGCCCGGGGCGGGGTTGGATCATCCCGCCTGACCGCGCGCGCCGTACGGGCCCTCCGCCCCGCGCGGGCCGGCGGTGCGGGCGGCGAGGTCGCGGAAGGCGGAGGAGGCGCCGTCGAGCCGCGCGGTCCAGGCCGGATCGGGCGTCTGCCCGTCGATGGCGATGTCGTAGGCCTGCAGCAGCGAGGCGATGGAGAGCGGCTCGATCAGCGCCGCCTTAAGCGCCCAGGCGGCGATGAAAGCGAACACCACGCCGAAGCCGGAGAGCCCGCCCGGCAGCAGGATGGCGAGGCCGAGCGCCGGGCCGAGCAGGATCAGCAGGATCACCGCCGCCAGCGCGTATTCCATCAGCGCGATCCACACCGCGTTGCGGGCCATGGCGCCGGCGTTCTGGGCGTAGAGCACCAGCCCGTCGCGCGCCGCCTCGGCCGGCTCGGTGCCCTCGCGGCGGATGATGTAGGCGAGGATGATCTCGTCGACGAGGCCGAGCGCGATCTTCAGCACCGCGTCGACGAAGGCGTTGAGCGCGCGCATGCCGGGGATCCAGCCGGTAAGCAGGTTCAGCATGCCCACCAGCGCCCGCACCACGCCGCGGATCAGCAGGTCGATGCCGAACAGCACGTTGACCGCGAGGAAGCGTGCCTTAACCGCCGCGGTCGCGTAGGCGATCTGGTCGCTGCCGGTGGGAAGCTCCCTGCCGTGCAGCAGCGCGTCGAGCGCGGCGACGTGGCCGGCCTTGATCATGTAGACGAGGTACTGGCGCGCCCACCACAGGATGGCCCAGACGAGGCCGAAGCCGCCCAGCGCGCCGATCATCGCCCCGGTCGAGGGCCCGTCACCGGCGAACAGGTGGCCGACGCTCCAGCCGATGCCCGCTCCGAGCCCGACCGAGACCGCGAAGCCGGTGCAGATCGCGGCATAGACCACGAGCCGCAGCAGCACGAACGGCCAGGTGCGCAGCACCAGCCGGAACGAGGTTGCGAAGGAAAAGTCCCACATGCCGGCCCCCCGACCGCCCGAAAAACGAATCCCCGCCAGCCGGCCGGTGGGCAGACTGGCGGGGAAGCGTAGAACCGTTTGCGGCCGGTGGGAAATCGTCGCCGGCGGATCAGGCGGCGAGGTGCTTCTCGATCTCGTAGACCGGCAGCTTGACCATGTCGCGGTCGACCTCGGCGCCGATCGCCTCCTTCAGCGCCGGGCTGTAGAACGGGCGCAGCACGCCGAGCGCGCGCGGGGCGGCGACGATGACGAGCGACTTCACCTCGCCCTTCGCCACCGCGGCGTCGAGCTTGCCGGCGAGTTCGCGGAGGAAGTCGCGTTCGGCCTCGTCGTGCCAGTCGGTCGGCTCTACCGAGGAGCGCGCGGGGCTCGCGGACTGGTGCACGCGGCCGGGCGCGTCGGTGCCCTGCGCGCCGGTGGGCGGATTGTCCTGCTCGTGCACCTCGTGGGTGCGCAGGTTGGGAAAGGTGGCGTCTCCCTTGTTGCACAGGATCAGGGCCTTGCGCCCGTCGCACACGACGACCCACGCGCCGGCCTCGATCTTGATCTTGTCGTAGCTGGTGCTCATTCACGCCTCCTTGCACGCTTCTGCGAACGTCACGCGGCAATGGGCGCATGGCCCGTGGCGCCGCGCCTTGACCTTGGTCAAGCGGGGCGGGGCGGCGAAGTTCCACGAGGGCGGCAGAGAACCGGCGGGAGCAGACCGTCCGGCCGGGGCGACGGATCGCGCGCGTGGCCAGCCGTCAGAGCCGGCCTTCGCGGGCACGGCGGATGGCGGCGTTGAGCTCGCCGCCATACACGAAGATCGAGGCGGTGGTGTAGAGGAAGACGAGGGCGATCATCACCGAGGCGAGGCCGGCATAGGTGGTGACGTAGTTGCCCGCGAACTCGGCGAGGTAGCGCCCGAAGGCGGCGCCGGCGGCGAGCCACAGGCCGAGCGTGACGAGGATGCCCGGCGCCACCTCGGCGAGCGCGCGCCGCCCCGCCGGCAGCCACATATGGGCGACCACCAGCGCGACGATCAGGATCGCGGAGGTCGCGGCATAGCGCAGGAAGGTGACGACCCAGCCGAAGGGCTGCAGCGCCGGCACCCAGCGCACTGCCGCCAGCCACAGCACCGGGCCGAGCACGACGAGGAAGGACAGCGCCAGCAGCCCGGCGGCGCCGACCACCACATAGCCGATCGATTCCAGCCGCAGCCAGTACCAGGCGCGGCTCTCGCGCACGCCATAGGCGCGGTTGAGGCCGATGCGCAGGCTCTCGATGCCGTTGGAGGAGAAGTAGATCGCCAGGATGACGCCGAAGGTCAGCACGTCGGTGCGCACCTGCGTGAGCACGTTGCGGATCTCGCTGCCGATGGGCGCGGCGACCTGCGCCGGCCAGGCCTCCAGCATGAGCTGGACGGTCTCGTCGGCGAGGTTCTTGAAGTCGAAGAAGGCCGCCAGCGAGGTGACGAAGATCAGGAACGGGAACAGCGACATCAGCGCGGACAGCGCGATGTGGCTCGAAATGGCCCAGCCGTCGTCCTCGACGAAGCGCCAGAAGGCGTCCCAGGAGATGTCGAAGGCACGCATCAAGACAGCCGGTCTCCTCGAGCGAAGCAGGCAGGTGCTGCGTGACATCGGACGTCGCGGCGCAAATGGCAAGCCTGTCGGGCAGGAAACTGCCCCATGGAGAGCTCATGCGGCGGCGAGCGGGCCCCACCAGCGGGGCCGTCCGCACGCTGCCGGCCGGGCATCCCCGCGCAAGCGTCGGAGCGGCCCCGCAAATTCGCTTTGGCGCGAGCGGCGCGGGCTGTGGTAGATAGGGCGCCCGTTTCACGACCCTTCGATGAATTTCGACGAGAGACACACCGAGTAACTGCCATGTCCGCCGCCATCCCCTCCTCCCTGCGCGCCGTTTCCCCCGCCGAGACCCGTTCCGGCGAGCCGGCCTGCCCGCCGGAGGACGTGGCCGCGATCATGGCCGGGATCGGCTCCCGCGCCCGCGCGGCCGCGCGCATCCTCGCCAACACGCCGGCGGCGGCGAAGGAGGCCGGCCTGAAGGCGGCGGCCGGAGCGATCCGCGCCGAGGCAGGTGAGATCCTCGCCGCCAATGCGCAGGACGTCGCCGCGGCGCGTGCCTCCGGCATGGGCGCCTCCATGCTCGACCGGCTGACGCTGACGCCCGAGCGGCTGGAGGCGGCCGCGCGCGGGGTCGAGGAGATCGCCGAGCTGCCCGATCCGGTCGGCAAGGTGACCGAGCGCTGGGAGCGGCCGAACGGCCTGGTGCTGGAGCGCGTGCGCACGCCGCTCGGCGTCGTCGGCGTGATCTATGAGAGCCGGCCCAACGTCACGGCCGATGCCGGCGGCCTGTGCCTGAAGGCGGGCAATGCGGTGATCCTGCGCGGCGGGTCTGACAGCTTCCATTCCAGCCGGGCGATCCACGCGGCGATGGTGCGCGGGCTGACCGCGGCCGGCCTGCCGGCGGACGCGATCCAGCTCGTGCCGACCCGCGACCGCGCGGCGGTGGGCGAGATGCTGGCCGGGCTCGGCGGCAATGTCGACGTGATCGTGCCGCGCGGTGGCAAGAGCCTCGTCGCCCGGGTGCAGAGCGAGGCGCGGGTGCCGGTGTTCGCCCATCTCGAGGGGCTGGTGCATGTCTATGTCGACAAGGGCGCCGATCTCGACAAGGCGCTGACCATCGTGCGCAACGCCAAGCTGCGCCGCACCAGCATCTGCGGGGCGGCGGAGACGCTGCTGGTCGATCGTGCCGGAGCCGGAACGTTTCTGGCGCCGCTCGTCACCATGCTGCTCGACGCGGGCTGCGAGGTGCGCGGCGACGCGGACGTGCAGGCGGTCGACCCGCGCGTGCTGCCCGCCACCGAGGAGGACTGGCGCACCGAATATCTCGACGCAGTGATCGCGGCGAAGGTGGTGGACGGGCTCGCGGCGGCGATCGACCATATCGAGACCCACGGCTCGCACCACACCGACGCGATCATCACCGAGGACCAGGCCGCGGCCGACACCTTCCTCGCCGAGGTCGATTCGGCGATCGTGGTGCACAACGCCTCGACCCAGTTCGCCGATGGCGGCGAGTTCGGCTTCGGCGGCGAGATCGGCATCGCCACCGGCCGCATGCATGCGCGCGGCCCGGTCGGCGCCGAGCAGCTCACCTCGTTCAAATATCGGGTGCGCGGCACCGGCCAGATACGCCCGTGACTCCGCCGGCGCCTTCGCCGCAGACGCGCATTCCCCCGCTCGCGCCGGGGATGCGCATCGGCCTCTATGGCGGCAGCTTCAACCCGCCGCACGCCGCCCATCGCGCGGCGAGCCTGCTCGCGCTCAAGCGGCTGGGGCTCGACCAAGTGTGGTGGCTGGTGACGCCCGGCAACCCGCTGAAGGACAATGGCGCCCTGCCCTCGCTCGCCGCCCGGCTCGAAGCGGCGCGGGAGGTGGCGCATCACCCGCGGCTGGTGCCGACCGGGCTCGAGGCGGGACTCGGCACGCGCTACAGCTTCGACACGGTGGCGGCGCTGACGCGGCGCTTCCCCGGGGTGCGGTTCGTCTGGCTGATGGGGGCGGACAACCTCGCCACCTTCCACCGCTGGCAGCGCTGGCGCGATATCGCCGGGCTGGTCCCGATCGCGGTGATCGACCGGCCGGGCTGCACCTTCCCCTCCATGACCTCGCCGGCGGCGAGCGCGCTCGCGCGCTGGCGCCGGGCGGAGGAGGACGCGCCGTGCCTTGCGGGGGCCGCAGCGCCCGCCTGGGTGTTCCTGCACGGGCTGAAATCGCCGCTCTCTTCCACCCAGCTGCGCGCCGCCGCGGCACGCCCGGGGTGACGCCGGCGCGTGACGCTAAGTCAATGTGGCGAACCGGCGGTTGAAAGGGGGCCGGTTCGGTCTTATCTTAACCCCGCATCAACGGCGGATTCCGTCGTGATCGTTGCCGAAATGTCGAGAGGATCCGGACCCCTGTCCACCATGGCGCTCTCAGCAGCCGCCTCCACCCCGGCGACTGCACCCGTCTCCGAAGCGCGCTACGACGCCGAGGAGATTTTGGCCCTCGTTCTGGCCCGTCTGGAAGACGACAAGGCCGAGGACATCGTTTCCATCGAACTGCGCGGCAAGACGACCATCGCCGACTACATGGTGGTGGCCACGGGCCGTTCCCAGCGCCACGCGGGCGCCGTCGCCGAACACCTTGTCGAAGCGCTGAAGGCGCGCGGCGTCAAGGGCATTCGGGTCGAGGGCATGCC
Organism: Ancylobacter mangrovi; assembly: GCF_024752335.1. Classification (NCBI taxonomy): domain Bacteria; kingdom Pseudomonadati; phylum Pseudomonadota; class Alphaproteobacteria; order Hyphomicrobiales; family Xanthobacteraceae; genus Ancylobacter; species Ancylobacter mangrovi. Next base: position 736,440 of record NZ_JANTHY010000002.1, read on the forward strand.
GGCGTGCGACTGGGTGCTGATCGATGCCAGCGACGTCATCGTCCACATCTTCCAGCCGGAAGTGCGCGGCTTCTACAACATCGAGAAGATGTGGTCGGGCGCGCTCGCGAGCGGCTCGTCACGCACGACGCGCGGCTGAGTCGCGCAGGGTGAGGCTGCTGATCGTTGCGGTGGGCCGGCTGAAGGCCGGGCCCGAACGCGAGCTCTGTGCGCGCTATCTCGACCGGGCCTCCAAGTCCGGCCGCGCGCTCGGGCTCTCCGGCCCGGACGTGGTCGAGATCGCGGAAAGCGCGGCGCGCCGCCCCGAGGACCGGATGGCGGACGAGGGCTCTTCGATCGTCGCCGCCCTGCCGGAGGAGACCGCCGTGCTCGGGCTCGACCCGCGCGGCGCCGCGGTGAGCAGCGAGGAGCTCGCCGCCGATATCGCCGCCCTGCGCGACCGGGGCGTGCGCGCGCTCTCCTTCCTGATCGGCGGGGCGGACGGGCTGAGCGATCAGGCGCGCTCGCGTGCCGACCAGCTCATCGGCTTCGGCCGCGCCACCTTTCCCCATCAGCTGGTCCGGGTAATGATGGCCGAGCAGATCTACCGGGTCGCCACCATCCTGGCCGGGCATCCCTATCATAAGGGCTGACGGCGACGACGGTCGGCGGAACACGGTGGCGCTTTCGCTAACGCTTTGTTAACCACCCGGGCCCTCCCTTGCCCAGATGCGCCTCGCCGACATGATCACCGGCCGTTCCCTCCGTCGCCCGTCCGCCTGTCGTCCCGCTCCGGGCCGGCTCGGGGCTGCGTGCATGGTGGCGGCGGTGTGGCTGGTCTGTGGCGTCCCGCTCGCCGCGCAGACCGCCGCCGACCCGAAGGACGCGGCCGCCCAGCACCAGCAGCGGATCGAAGAGCTCGACGCCGACATCAAGGGCAGCAAGGCCGAGCAGGAGCGCCTCGCGAGCGAGATCGCCGACCTGAAGGGCGACCGGACCAAGCTCAACGCCGCCCTGCTCGACACCGCGAAGAAGGTCCGCGACGTCGAAGGCAAGCTCGATGCCAGCGAGCAGCGCCTGCTCCAGCTCAACCGCGAGGCGTCCGACATCCGCGAATCGCTCGACGCGCGCCGCTCCGTGCTGGCCGAGGTGCTGGGCGGGCTGGTGCGGCTCGGCCGCCGCCCGCCGCCGGCGCTGCTGGTGCGGCCCGACGACGCCTTGAAATCGGTGCGTTCGGCGATGCTGCTCGGCGCGGTGCTGCCGGAGCTGAAGGCCGAGACCGAGATGCTCGCCACCGAGCTGGCGGCGCAGGAGCGGGTGCGCCAGGAGAGCGCCCGCGAGCGCGACGCTCTCGCAGAATTGAAAGACAGCCTCGCCGGCGAGCGGCGCCGCACCGCGGCCCTGATCGACGAGCGCCAGAAGTCGCTCGATGCGAGCGAGGCGGCGCTGCAGAGCGAGCAGCAGCACGCCGACGCGCTGGCTGCCGAGGCGAGCAACGTGCGCGACCTTCTCGCCCGCGTCGAAACCGAGATCACGGCGGCGCGCAAGGCGGCGGAAGCCGCCAAGGCCGCGCAGAACAAGGCGGGGCAAGGCCCGGCCGATCGGCTGGCGGCGCTGCAGGATCCGGGCCGGCTGACCCCGGGCATCGCCTTCGCCGATGCCAAGGGCCTGCTGCCGCTACCTGCCGGGGGCACGGTGCTGAAGGCGTTCGGCGCCGATGACGGCTATGGCGGGCAGGAAAAGGGGGTCTCGTTCGGCACCCGGACGGAGGCGCAGGTGACCGCCCCGAGCGACGGCTGGGTGGTCTATGCGGGCCCGTTCCGCTCCTATGGTCAACTATTGATCATCAATGCCGGCGGCGGATACCATATTCTTCTGGCGGGAATGGATAAGATAACCGTTGAGCTCGGACAGTTCGTGCTGTCGGGCGAACCCGTGGCGGTAATGGGGCAAGGACCACAATTGGTGTCGTCGGTCGGCCTTGGAACTGCCCAACCCATTCTTTACGTCGAGTTCCGTAAGGACGGTAATTCGATTGACCCAACCCCCTGGTGGGCGACGAGCGAGAGCGAGAAGGCACGCGGATGATGCGTAGGACGTCAGTGTTTCTCATTGGAGCGGCGGCCGGCGCGCTTGTCGCGGTGGGCGCCACGCAGCCGCGGCTGCTGCTGCAGCCGACGCAGGCCATGGCGGCCGCCTCGGATACCTACCGGCAGCTCAATCTGTTCGGCGACGTGTTCGAGCGGGTACGCGCCGACTACGTGGACAAGCCCGACGATGGCAAGCTGATCGAGGCGGCCATCAACGGCATGCTCTCCTCGCTCGATCCGCACTCCACCTACATGGACGCGAAGGACTTCCGCGACATGCAGGTGCAGACCCGCGGCCAGTTCGGCGGCCTCGGCATCGAGGTCACCATGGAGGACGGGCTCGTCAAGGTGGTGGCGCCGATCGACGACACCCCGGCCGCCAAGGCCGGCGTGCAGGCCGGCGACCTGATCTCCAAGCTCGACGGCGAGGACGTGAAGGGCCTCACCCTGAGCCAGGCGGTCGAGAAGATGCGCGGCGCGGTGTCGACCCCGATCAAGCTCACCATCATCCGCAAGGGCCAGGACAAGCCGATCGAGGTGACCCTGGTTCGCGACATCATCAACATCAAGTCGGTGCGTTCGCGGGTCGAGAACGGCGACATCGGCTACATCCGCATCACCTCCTTCAGCGAGCAGACCGGCGACGGGCTGAAGAAGGCGATCGAGGACCTGACCAAGCAGATCGGCGAGGACAAGCTCAAGGGCTTCATCGTCGACCTGCGCAACAATCCCGGCGGCCTGCTCGACCAGGCGATCGACGTGTCCGACACCTTCCTCGACCATGGCGAGATCGTCTCGACCCGCGGTCGCGAGGCGGACGAGACCGAGCGGCGCAACGCCCGCCCGGGCGACCTGAGCGACGGCAAGCCGGTGATCGTGCTGGTGAACGGCGGTTCGGCCTCGGCCTCCGAGATCGTGGCCGGCGCCCTGCAGGACCACAAGCGCGCGACCATCCTCGGCTCGCTCACCTTCGGCAAGGGCTCGGTGCAGACCGTGATCCCGGTGTCGGGCAACGCCGCGATCAAGCTGACCACGGCGCGCTACTACACGCCGTCGGGCCGCTCGATCCAGGCCAAGGGCATCCAGCCCGACATCGAGCTGGTGCAGGACGTGCCGGCCGACATGAAGGAGAAGGCGGAAGCCGCCGGCGTCGAGATCACCCATGGCGAGGCTTCGCTCAAGGGTCATCTCAAGAACGGCGAGGACGAGAAGACGGGTTCGCCCGCCTATGTGCCGCCAGACCCGAAGGATGACACCCAGCTCAAGCTGGCGGTCGACCTGATGGAAGGCGTGCAGAAGAACGCCGCCTATCCGGCCGACCCGAAGGCGGCCGTGCCGAACTGAGCCGGCGCCTTCGCGCTGCGATATCGGAAACCCCGCCACCGTGCGGGGTTTCTTCGTTTTGGGGCGGCTTTTTCGTTCCGGGGCGATCCCTGCCGCCGCAAGACCTTCGGCTTGCCGCGATCCTGCCTTGGTCCGGGTCGACAAGAGCGCCATGAGATCGCCTGATGACCCGTCGGCGCCTGCGCCGGCCGCCACGCATGAGCCTGCCGGTCCGCTCGACCGCGACGCGGTGCGCGACGGCGATCTTTCCAACGCCGCCTTCGGTATCTTCGGCCTCGCCGGCATTGCCATCGTCGCCGTCGCATCAGTCTGGTTCCTGACCCGGCCCGGCGCGGACGAGGATGTCGGCCTCGACCGCCTGTTCGCGACCGAGAACGCCCCGGTCCCGGCCGACGCACCGATGCTGCGCTCGGGCTTCGACCTCGATTCCGTCCCCGGCGGCGGGCCCGGCGGCTTCACCTTCCTCGACGGTGCCACCGGCGAGCGCGAGGTGATCGGCACCGTGCCGGCCCCGGCTTCCGCGCGGGCCGACGTCGAGCCGGTGACGGTCACCCGTTAGGGACGCGGCCCTCTTTCCGGGGGCGCTCCGGCAGGGCGGCGCTAAGCATAATTCGAGGCTTGCCTACGCGCCGTCACAGGACCCGCCTATGATCGCCCGGCGGCGACACGCCCGCCCGTCCATCGTGAAGTCCGGCCAAGATGACCCCGTTCGAACAGCTTCCCTACCGCCCCTGCGTCGGTGTCGTGCTCGTCAACCGCGCGGGACTGGTGTTCCTCGGCCAGCGTGTCGGCGGCCCCGAGCATGTCGACACCTATCATTCCTGGCAGATGCCGCAGGGCGGTATCGACGAGGGCGAGCAGCCGGGCGAGGCGGCGCTGCGCGAGCTCTACGAGGAGACTAACGTCTGCTCGGTGGAGCCGCTCGGCGAGTCCGCCGAATGGCTTGCCTACGATCTTCCCGAGCCGATCGCGCGCTCGGCCTGGAAGGGGCGCTATCGCGGGCAGAAGCAGAAGTGGATCGCGCTGCGCTTCACCGGCGAGGACAGCGAGATCGACGTCACCCGCCCGGGCGGTGGCAAGCACAAGCCGGAATTCATCAACTGGCGCTGGGAGCACCTCGCGCGCACGCCCTCGCTGATCATCCCGTTCAAGCGGCCGGTCTATGAGCAGGTCGCCCGCGAGTTCGAGGCGCTGGCGATGCCGGCCTGAGGGCGCGGGCGGCGGGCAGGCCCGCGCGGTTCGGCCGGCGAGCACTATTGAAACCCGGCGCCGGAAAAATGCGAACGAACGTTCGTTCTTGACTCGTGCCGCTGCGTGATCTAGGTGAGAACGAACGTTCGCTCTCATTCCCGGAGCCTTCATGGCCGCCATTGCCTCCTCCACCGCTGCGCCCAAGGCGCCGTCCCGTCCCGACCCGCACCGGCGGGTGTTGGACGCGGCGATCACCTGTTTCACGCGCAACGGCTTCCACGGCACCTCGATGCACGAGATCTGCGCCGAGGCGGGGATGAGCCCGGGCGGGCTCTATCGCTATTTCCCGTCCAAGGACGCGATCATCATCGCCATCGTCGAGGAGGAGCGCGCCGCGCGGGCGAGCCTGATGGCCTGCCTCGAGCAGGCGCCGGGCTTCGTCGCCGGGCTGGTCGCGATGGGCGACGCGCTGTTCTCCGGCGCCGTGCCGATGGCCTGCGTCGAGCTGGCGCCCGAGATTTCCGCCGAGGCCGCGCGCAACCCGGTGCTGAAGGCGAAGTTCGACGAGGTCGAGGCGGAGATGGAAGAAGTCATCCGCCGCGCCTTCGTCGCCGCCCAGGCGCGCGGCGAGGTCGACCCGGCGCTCGATCCCGACCTCGCGCTGGTCATGATCAACGCCATCGGCGACGGCCTGCTGCTGCGCAGCCGCCTCGAACCCGACCTCCCGCTCGCCACCCTGATGCCGCTGCTCGGCGAGCTGATCGCGCGCATGCTCGCGCCGCCGGCGGCCCCTCCTTCCTCGGACCTCACCCGATGAGCGCACGGATTCCCTCGCTGCGCGGGCGCATCGCGCTCGCCCTCACCATGACCGCGGTGGTGGTTGGCGTCGCCGGCTATGCCTTCCGCGACCGCATCGCCGAAGGGCTGCGGCTCAGCGAACCGGCCGAGGCCCGGGTCGCCGACCCGAAGCCGGACGAGGTGCGCGGCATCACCGTGTCGGTCATCCCCGCCTCCACCCGCACCGTCATCGACCGCCTGCCCGTCACCGGCACGCTGGTGGCGCGCGAGGAGATCATGGTCGGCCCCGAGCTCGACGGCTACCGCATCACCGACATCCTGGTCGAGGAGGGCGACCATGTGGAGAAGGGCGAGGTGCTGGCCCGGCTCTCGCGCGACATGCTGAACACGCTGCTGGCGCAGAACACGGCGAACGCGGCCAAGGCCAAGGCGAACATCGCCCAGCAGCGCGCCCAGCTCGAGCAGGCGCAGGCGCAGAACACCGAGGCCGAGGCTTCCGTGGAGCGTGCGCGTACCCTGATCAAGACCGGCGCCACCTCGCAGGAGGTGCTGGACCAGCGCGAGCGCGCCGCCAAGGTGGCGAGCGCGCAGGTCACGGCGGCGCAGGAGGCGGTGGCGGCGGCCGAGGCCGAGGCGGCGCAGATCGCGGCCAATGGCGACGAGATCCGGGTCCGACTGTCGCACACCGAGATAAAGGCGCCGGAGGCCGGCATCATCTCCTCGCGCTCGGCGCGCATCGGCGCCATCGTGCTCTCCGCCAATACCGAGCCGCTGTTCCGCATCGTGCGCGACGGCGCCATCGACCTCGACGCCGACGTGCCGGAATCGGCGCTGCCGCGCATCCGCGTCGGCATGCAGGTCGCGGTCACGCCGGCCGGCTTCGACACCCCCTTCGACGGCACCATCCGCCTCGTCGGCGCCAAGGTCGACGCTTCCACCCGGCTCGCCCGGGTCGCGGTGGCGCTGCCGGAGGACCCCCGGCTGCGTCCGGGCGCCTATGCGCGCGGCGTGATCGAGGTGGCCCGCCATGACGGGCTCGCCCTGCCGCAGTCGGCGGTGCAGTTCGACGCCGACGGCACCTTCGTGCTGGTGGTGGAGGACGACGTGGTGCACAAGCGCGCCGTCACCACCGGGCTGCGCGGCGAGGGCTATGTCGAGATCGCCGAGGGGCTGAAGGCGGGCGAGAAGGTGATCGCCCGCGCCGGCGGCTTCCTGCGCGACGGCGACCGGGTGACGCCCGTCGCGCTCGCCGACGAAGCGGGGAGCGGCGCCTGATGGCACTCAACATCTCCGCCTGGTCGATCCGCAAGCCGGTTCCCTCCATCGTCCTGTTCGTGGTGCTGACCGCGATCGGCCTCTACACCTTCGACCGGCTGCCGATCACGCGCATGCCGAACATCGACGTGCCGATCGTCTCGGTGACCGTGACCCAGCCGGGCGCGGCGCCGAGCGAATTGGAGACGCAGGTCACCAAGCAGGTCGAGACCGCCATCGCCGGCGTGCAGGGGGTGAAGCACATCACCTCCTCCATCACCGAGGGCGTGTCGCTCACCACGGTCGAGTTCCAGCTCGAGACCGCGGTCGACCGCGCGGTGAACGACGTGCGCGACGCGGTCACCAATATCCGCTCCGAGCTGCCGCAGGACATCGAGGAGCCGCTGATCAAGCGGGTCGACGTCGAGGGCATGGCGATCGTCACCTATGCCGCCTCGGCGCCGGCCATGACGCCGGACGAGCTGTCCTGGTTCGTCGACGACACGGTGATCCGCTCGCTGCAGGGCGTGCGCGGCGTGGCGCAGGTGAAGCGCGAGGGCGGCATCGACCGCGAGATCCGCATCTCGCTCGACCCCGACAAGCTGGCTGCGCTCGGCGTGACGGCGGCGGACGTCAACCGCGCGCTCGCGGCCACCAATGTCGACCTCGCCGGCGGGCGCGGCGACATCGGCACCCAGGAGCAATCGGTGCGCACGCTCGGCGGGGCGACCAGCGTCGCCGACCTCGCCCAGACCCGGATCGCGCTGCCCGCGGACGGCAGCGGCGCGGCGCGGCAGGTGCGGCTCGCCGATCTCGGCACCGTCACCGACGGCGCCGCCGAGCCGCGCATCTTCGCCCGGCTCGACGGCAAGCCGGTGGTGGCGTTCGGCATCTACCGCGCCAAGGGCTATTCCGACGTCGTGGTCGCCCAGCGCGTCGACGAGGAGCTGCGCAAGCTCGAGGCCGCGCATCCGGACGTGCGGATCTCGCTCATCGATTCGACCGTGAAATACACCCAGGCCGACTACGAATCGGCCATGCACACGCTGATCGAGGGCGCGGTGCTGGCGGTGATCGTGGTCATGCTGTTCCTGCGCGACTGGCGGGCGACGCTGGTCTCGGCGCTGGCGATCCCGCTGTCCATCCTGCCCACCTTCTGGGTCATGGATCTGCTCGGCTTCTCGCTGAACGGGGTGAGCCTGCTCGCCGTGACGCTGGTGACGGGCATCCTGGTCGACGACGCCATCGTCGAGATCGAGAACATCGTGCGGCACATGCGCATGGGCAAGTCCGCCTATCGCGCGGCCATCGACGCCGCCGACGAGATCGGCCTCGCCGTGGTGGCGACCACGCTCACCATCGTCGCGGTGTTCCTGCCGGTCAGCTTCATGGGCGGCATCGCCGGGCAGTATTTCCGCCAGTTCGGCATCACGGTGGCGGTCGCGGTGCTGTTCTCGCTGCTGGTGGCGCGCCTGCTCACGCCCATGTTGGCGGCCTATTTCCTGCGCGCGCACGGCCACGAGCCGGCGACCGACGGCGCGATCATGCGCTTCTACATCCGGCTGCTGCGGGCCTCGGTGCGGCACCGCTTCATCACCGTCGCCGCCGGCATCCTGCTGTTCATGGGCTCGATGTGGCTCTCCACCCTGCTGCCGTCCGGCTTCATTCCCAATTCGGACGTCTCGCGCTCGGTGCTGGCGGTCGAGCTGCCGCCCGGCGCCACGCTGCAGAGCACGCAGCGCGTGGTCGACCAGATCTCGGCCGAGCTGAAGGCGCAGCCCGAAGTGGCGAGCGTGTTCGCCACGGCCGGCTCGGGCTCGACCGGCGGCCCGGCCAACGCCGCCGGCGAAGTGCGCAAGGCGACCCTCATCGTCAACCTGGTGCCGCGCGCGGATCGCACCGAGACCCAGAAGCAGTTCGAGGGGCGGATGCGCGACGCGCTCACCCAAATCCCCGACATACGCTTCAATTTCGGCGCCTCGGGCGGGGCCGGCCCCGGCCAGCGCGAGTTCACCGTCATCATGTCCGGCTCGGACGGCGCGCAGGTCGAGAAGGCGGCGCTGAAGCTCGAGCGCGAGGTCCGCGCCAAGGTGACCGGCCTCACCAACGTCGTCACCTCGGCGGCGCTGGAGCGGCCGGAGATCCGCGTGGTGCCCAAACTCGCCGAGGCGGCCGAGCTCGGCGTCTCGGTGGCCGACATCGCCCAGACCGTGCGCATCGCCACCATCGGCGACGTGTCGCAGAACCTCGCCAAGTTCTCGGCCGGCGACCGGCAGGTGCCGATCCGGGTCCAGCTCGACGAGGGCGCGCGCGCCAATCTCGGCACCTTCGAGACGCTGAAGGTGCGCACCGCCTCGGGCGCGGCGGTGCCGCTGTCCTCGGTCGCGCGGATCAGCTTCGGCACCGGGCCCTCCAGCCTCGACCGCTACGACCGCGCACGCCGCGTCGCCATCGAGGGTGACCTCGCCGGCAACACCCAGCTCGGCGAGGCGCTGAAGGAGGTCTACGCGCTTCCGGCGGCGAAGAACCTGCCGCCCGGCGTCTCGCTGAAGGAGAGCGGCGACGCGGAGATCATGGCCGAGGTGTTCGGCGGCTTCGCCACCGCCATGGGCGCGGGCGTGATGATGGTGCTGGCGGTGCTGGTGCTGCTGTTCGCCAACGTGCTGCAGCCGATCACCATCCTGATCGCGCTGCCGCTTTCGGTGGGCGGGGCCTTCGTCGCGCTGCTGCTGACCAACAACGCCATGACGCTGCCGGTGGTGATCGGCTTCCTCATGCTGATGGGCATTGTGACCAAGAACGCGATCCTGCTGGTCGATTTCGCCATCGAGTCGGTGCATGCCGGGGTCGAGCGCACAACCGCGCTGGTCGAGGCCGGGCGCAAGCGGGCCCAGCCGATCGTCATGACCACCATCGCCATGGCGGCGGGCATGATGCCGTCGGCCATCGGGCTTGGCGAGGGCGCCGACTTCCGCTCGCCGATGGCGATCGCGGTGATCGGCGGGCTCATCGCCTCGACCGTGCTGTCGCTGGTGTTCGTGCCCGCGGTGTTCACGCTGATGGACGATCTCGGCCGGCTGACCGGGCGCATCTTCGGCCGCTTCGTCGGCGAGCGCGACGAGCCGCCCGAGCATGGCGGGCAGGGCGCGGCGGTGCTGCCGACCGTGCATGCCATGCCCCACCCGGTGGAGAACCGCCAGCCGCCCATCGCGGCGGAATGAACGAAGGCCCGCCCCCGGCCGGGAGCGGGCCTTCCTTTTCAGACAAGAGATTGAGCGGAATGCCGGGCGCGGCTCGCTACTGCAGCGAGCCTTCGCCGTCGCCGCCGCCAGTGCGCGCCATCGACATCTCGGTCACCGCGACCAGCATGTCGGCCCGCTCGGCGAGGCTCGGCGCCTCCAGCAGCGCCTGCTTCTCGCGCGCACCGAAGGGCGACATCATGGCGAGCGCGTTGACCAGCGCCTCGTTCGGCGCCTCCTTGATGCTCGACCAGTCCGCCTCGAGCTTGTTGGCGTCGAGATAGGCGGCGAGCGTGCGCAGCAGCGCGGCGCGGTCGACCTGCTCGGCGCCGAGATCGGGCGTGAAGTCGCCGGCGAAGTCGCCGAAATCGAGCTCCGCCTGGCGGAAGGGGGTGCCCGCCTCCACCTCGGCGACCAGCCGGAACCGGGCGACGCCGGTCAGCGTGACCAGGTAGCGCCCGTCACCGCTCTCGGCGAATTCGGTGATGCGCCCGACGCAGCCGACCTTCTGCAGCGCGGGGCTGGCGGTGGTCACGAGCGCGGGGACCGGCTGGATCATGCCGATCAGCCGCTCGTTCTTCAGCGCCGCGTCCACCATGGCGAGGTAGCGCGGCTCGAAGACGTTGAGCGGTAGCTGGCAGCGCGGCAGCAGCAGCGCGCCGTCGAGCGGGAACAGCGGAACCACGCCAGGCAGCTCCGAGGGCCCGCCATAGGGGCGATTGATCGCCATGGATGCCCTCCGGCTCGCGATAGTCTTGCCCGGGAGCGTCCCCGGGAGGTGCCGGCCGGCTTGCGTGCCGGACCGGCGCTGGCTCAGGCGAAAAGTATCGACGACAGGCGCCGGCGCCCGGCGACGGTGTGCTCGTCGGTCGGGCCCCAGGCCTCGAAGAACTGCACGAGCTGCTTGCGCGCGCCGTCATCGTTCCAGTTGCGGTCCTTGCGCACAATGGCGAGCAGCTCGTCCACCGCTTCCTCGCGCTTGCCGCGGGCGTTGAGCGCCAAGGCGAGGTCGAACCGGGCCTGGTGGTCCAGCGGGTTGGCCTCCACCCGGGCCGCCAGCTCGCGCACGTCGCCGAGCTCGGCCGCGGCCTCCTCCAGCTCGATCGCCGCGCGCACGGCGCTGATCGTCGCGTCGTTGGCCGCGCTCTCGGGCGCCAGCGCCAGCGTGGCCTTGGCCTGCGCGAGGCTGCCGGCGGCGAGCTGGGCGCGGGCGAGGCCGGCGATCGCCTTGAGGTTCGCCGGCTCCTCGGCCAGCACGGCGGTGAAGATCTCCACCGCGCCCATCAGGTCGCCCTCGGCCAGCGCCGCCTCGCCGCTCGCCACCACGTCGGCGATGTCGCCGGCCTCGCCGCCGCCGGCCGCGACCAGGCGGTCGACCAGCGCCTTGACCTGCGTCTCGGGCTGGGCGCCCATGAAGCCGTCCACCGGCTGGCCGTTGACGAAGGCGTAGACGGTGGGCAGCGACTGGATGCCGAGCTGCTGGGCGACAGAGGGGTGCTCGTCCGTGTTCATCTTGGCGAGGCGCACCTTGCCCTTCGCCTCGCGCACCACCTTCTCGATGATCGGGGTGAGCTGCTTGCACGGGCCGCACCACGGCGCCCAGAAATCGACCAGCACCGGACGGCGGCGGGATTCCTCGACGACGTCGGTCATGAAGCTCCGGGTCGTGACGTCGATCACGACATCGTCGCCGGCCGCGGCGGCGCCGTCCTGGGCCGGATTGGCGGGCTGGTTCAGCAACATGGATGTCCTCGCAATGCTTGCGCGCTACCGCGCCCTAAAATGGTCCCTGCCCGCGCAATTGCAACTGCGCCGGCGGCTCACGCCTCGTCCGGCGCGTCGGCCCGGCGCGGTACGTCCATGATGACCGGCTCGTGGCCGGTGGCGCGCAGGAAGCGCACGAGATCGTCGCGCCCGATGGCGGTGGTGGCGGTGTTCACCAGCGGGTGGCAGTTGATCACCTCGTGCTCCAGCAGCACCGCGTCGAGCACCACGGTGACGCGGCCGGCCGCGTCGTTCACCGGGCCGAAGGCGGTGACCGCGCCGGGCTTCACGCCCAGCACCTCCTCGAGCAGCTCGGCGCTGCCGAAGGAGAGTCGGCTCGCCGCGCCGAGCGGGGCGTGCAGGCTCTTGAGGTCGACCCGCGCCTCCTCGTCCACCACGACGAGGAACAGGTTGCCCTTCTTGTCCTTCAGGAACAGGTTCTTGGTGTGCCCGCCGGGAATGTCGCCGCGCAGCTTCTGCGAATCCTCCACCGTGAACAGCGGGGGATGCTCGATCGTGGTGGTCGCGATGCCGAGATCGGCGAGGCGGGCGAACAGGTCGTCGGGGGAGAGCGGCATCGGCGTCCGGGAGAGGTTGAGCGGCGGCGGGGCGCGGCAGGATCGGCTGGGGCACGTCGGTTGCCGCGCGTTCTAATGCCGGCCCCGGCTCGTGCGCAACTCCCGCTCGCCCGCGACTCCTTCCCGCCGCGCAGGGCGGGAGCGTGCGCCGCGCATGACCTGCGCCCTTCGCCGTGGTTGACAGCCGCCCGGCCCCGATCCCACATCGTCGGACGGTTCTGAGGATCGAGACATCATGCGTCCAGTCATCGGCGTGATCAGCGACGTCAAGCAGGTGGGCGGCCACACCGTCCACGGCGTCACCGAGAAATACATCTACGCGGTCGCGCGCGGCGCGCAGGCCATGCCGGTGCTGGTGCCCGGCACCATCTCGGCGGTCGATGCCGACATGGCGCCCGAGCGGGTGGTGATCGAGGAGATCCTCGAGCTGTGCGACGGCATCTTCCTGCCCGGCAGCCCCTCCAATGTCGGCCCGCAGCATTATGGCGACCGGCCGCACGACCCGCCGCTGCCGGCCGATCCCCACCGCGACGACATCTCGCTGCCGTTGATCCGCGCGGCGCTGGAGCGCGGCGTGCCGCTGTTCGGCGTGTGCCGGGGCTTCCAGGAGATGAACGTCGCCATGGGCGGCACGCTGTTCCAGAAGCTCTACGAACAGCACGGTCGCTTCGACCACCGCGAGGATTCGAGCCTCGACATCGAGGGTCAGTACGCCCCGGTGCACGAGGTGGCTCTGGAGCCGGGCGGGCTGCTGGAGAGCCTTGCCGGCGCGCCGCGCTGGACGGTGAACTCGCTGCACGGGCAGGGCATCGCCCGCCTCGCGCCGGGGCTCGCCATCGAGGCGCGGGCCGATGACGGCACCATCGAGGCGTTCCGCGTCCCCGACACGCCGGGGTTCAACCTTGCCATCCAGTGGCACCCGGAGTGGCGGTTCTGGCAGGACCGGCTGTCGAGCGCGGTGTTCACCGCCTTCGGTGCCGCCGCAAGGCTGCGGGCCGAGGGCCGGCGCGCTGGCGCGCGCGAGCTGGCGGCGGTCTGACGGGCGGCGCTCGCGTCAGCCGAGCTTTTCCAGAAGATGGCCGATGCCGTCGCGTATGTCGGCCTCGATCGCGCGGCGCAGCCCCGCCTCGTCGCCCGCCTTCAGCGCCGCCAGCGCCTCGGCATGGCGGTCGACCGGGTAGTGCCGCTCGAGATCGGCCAGCGCCATGCGCATGAAGGGGCCGATCTGCAGCCAGACCGATTCGATCAGCGGCAGCAGCACGCTGTCGGGCCGCGCGCCGTAGAGCGCCGCGTGGAAGGCGAGGTTGGTCTCGATCATCGCCTCGGTGCCGCCCGCCTCCACCGCCGCGTCGCAGGCGCGGTCGAGCGCGGTAAGCCGCCGCAGCAGGGCGGCATCGGCCGCCGGCAGGGCGCGGGCGGCCGCCTCCACCTCCAGCATGATGCGGGCGGCGAACAGCTCGTCGAAGCGCCGGGCGGTCATCTCCGGCACCCGCACCCGGCGATTGTCGAGCAGCACCAGCGCGCGCTCGGCCACCAGCCGGCGCAGCGCCTCGCGCACCGGCATGGCGGAGACCCCCAGCGCCTCGGCGAGGCCGCGGATCGTCACCGCCTGCCCGGGCGGGAAGCGCCCGGCCATCACGCTGCGGCGCAGGCGGCGGAACACCCATTGCTGCACGGTCTCGCCGGGCAGGCGCGGTTCAAGGAGGAGGTCGGGCGGGTTGGGTTCCATCGGCCGGCGGGTGAGGGCGGGTGGGCAGGCGGCGCCTGTGACGTGAGACTGTCAGCGTAAAGCGCTATATAGCCCAAATCGGCGGCGCTACCCGCCGGCACGACCTGGAGAGAGACTCACATGGCCGAAAAGTCCGACATGCCCGCCGGCCGCGCCGGCTACGAGCTCGATCCGAAGCTGCTGGAGATCCTGGTGTGCCCGGTCACCAAGGGCACGCTGGAATATGACCGCGAGGCGCGCGAGCTGATCTCGCGCAGCGCCAAGCTCGCCTACCCGATCCGCGACGGCATCCCGATCATGCTGGCCGACGAGGCGCGCACCCTGACCGAGGACGAGCTCGCGGCGCGCTGAAGCTAAAGCGCCTCGCCGCGCAGCAGCTTCGGGGCGGCGCCGGCAATGCCGGCCGCGTCGCGGATGAACACGTTCTTCAGAGAGGGCAGCCGCTCGACCAGGCCGAGCCCGACGTCGCGCACCAGCCGCACCACATCGGCGCGCTGGGCGAACAGCCGGTTGAGCCCGTCGGTCGCCACGCCCATGGCCAGCGTGTCGAAGCGCCGCCAGCGCTGGTAGCGCTCCAGCACGTCCGGCCCGCCGATGTCGAGGCCGAGCCGGGCGGCGTCGGTGATCGATTCGGCCAGCGCCGCGACGTCGCGCAGGCCCATATTGATGCCCTGCCCGGCGATCGGGTGGATGAGATGGGCGGCGTCGCCCAGCAGCGCCAGCCGGTCGGCGGCGAAGCGCCGCGCCATCTGGAAGCCGAGCGGGAACGCCTTCGGCCGGTCGAGGATCTCGATGGCGCCGAGCTCCAGCCCGAACCGCCGCTCCAGCTCGTCGAGCAGCAGCACGGGCGGCAGCTCCAGCAGCCGGCCGGCGGTCTCGGTCGGCTCGGTCCAGACGATCGAGCAGCGGTTGCCGGTCATCGGCAGCATGGCGAAAGGGCCGCCCGGCAGGAAATGCTCGACAGCGCGGCCGCCATGCGGGCGCTCGTGGCCGACCGTCATCACGATCGCCGACTGGCCGTAGGACCAGCCGACCACGCCGATGCCGGCGAGCGCGCGCAGCTTCGAGCGGGCGCCGTCGCAGGCGCAGAGCAGGCTGGCGCGAATCTCCTCCCCGCCGGCGAGCCGGATGGCGACGTCGCCGGCGCCGGCCTCGAAGCCGGCGATGGAGGCGGGAACTAGGGCGACGCCCCGCTCGCGCGCGAGTTCGGTCATCGCGTCCTGCAGCGCCGCGTTGGGCAGCATGTGGGCGAAGGGCTCGCCCGGCGCGACGTCGCCGTCGAAGGTCAGGAAGACCGGCCGGGCCGCGTCGCCGAGCTTCGAATCGGTGATCTCCATGGCGAGGATCGGCTCGGCGAGCGCGCTCACCCGCTCCCAAATGCCGAGCGTCTCGAACAGGCGCCGCGCTCCGGCGGCGAAGGCGGAGGCGCGCAGATCCGCGCTCGCGGGCAGACCGCCGCCGGCGCCATGCGGGCCGGCATAGGCGGGATCGGCGATGGCGAGGCGGGCGCCCGCGCCGAGACCCTGGCGCAGGGCGAGGGCGAGGGTAAGCCCGGCGAGGCCGCCGCCGGCGATCACCGCATCGTACCGCTCCGCCTGTCCCTTGGGGGCTCGCATGGCCGCCGGCCTCCGTTCCGTTCCGTTCGGCGCCACCGTCTGTTCGGTGCATTGTGCCGGGGCCATCATATGCCTTAGCTACGGCGTGGGGACAATGCGCCGGCCCCGCGACCTTCCGCTCACCGCCGGCCGCATCACCAGCCGGAGCCGCCATGCCGACCGAGCCGACCGCCGACCGACCCGCCCTCGATCCCTCCTCGCCCGCCAGCATCGCCGAGCTGATCGGCCTGCTCGACCTCGAGCGGCTGGAGGACAATCTGTTCCGGGGCGAGAATCCGCCGGAGTCGTGGCCGTTCCGCACCCGCGTCTTCGGCGGCCAGGTGCTGGCGCAGGCGCTGGTCGCGGCCCAGCGCACGGTCGACGTCGCCGCCCATTCGATGCACGCCTATTTCCTGCTGGCGGGCGACCCCTCGATCCCGATCCTCTACGAGGTCGAGCGGGTGCGCGACGGGCGCAGCTTCGCCACACGGCGCACGGTGGCGATCCAGCACGGGCGGCCGATCTTCATCATGTCGGTCTCGTTCCATCGCGAGGAGCCGGGGCTCGAGCACCAGCTCGACCTCGACCGGAGCGTGCCCCCGCCCGAGGAGGTGCCGGGCATCAACGAGCTCGCGCCCGAGGTGCTGGTGCGCCTGCCCGCGCCGGTGCTCGACTACTGGACCCGGCCGCGCCCGATCGAGCTGCGCCCGGTCGGGCTCGGCGAGCCGCGCAGCGAGCCGCGCCGCTTCGTCTGGTTCCGCGCCGGCCGCCCGCTGCCGGACGACCCGGCGATGCACCGCGCGGTGCTCGCCTATGCGAGCGACATGACGCTGCTGGAGGCGACCACGGTGCTGCACGGCACCAGCGTGCTCGGCACGCGGATCCAGGCGGCGAGCCTCGACCACGCACTGTGGATGCATCGCCCGTTCCGCGCCGACGAGTGGCTGCTCTACGCCCAGGACAGCCCGAGCGCCTCCGGCGCCCGCGGGCTGGCGCGCGGACTTGTCTATGATCGGGGCGGGCGGCTGGTCGCATCCGTGGCACAGGAAGGGCTGATCCGTCCTGTCATACCGTCGTCCGACGACAATGCCTAATTTTTAATCTTCATGTGTCAAAACTTGGGCGGGACGCGAGGGACCCGATTCGCGCCGACCAAGAAATGGGCAGCTCCCGCGCCGCGCCCCGGCGCGGCCAGAGCCGGCTCACCTTTGGGTGAACACGAGCCGGGCCGGCCGAAAAGCGGCGAAAACCCGTGCCCGCACCGCGGTTGGCACGCGAATTGATTCCCTTACGCCCGGCTTGACCGAAGGGTTGTGAAAACCTGCCTGGCCGAGTCCGACATGAAACGCCCGGGGGTCCTGTCAAAGGGTCCGGGGGCAAGCGGGGACAGGAACCATGAAGATCGTCATGGCTATCATCAAGCCTTTCAAGCTTGAGGAAGTCCGGGATGCGCTCACAGGCATCGGCGTGCACGGACTGACTGTTACGGAGGTCAAGGGTTATGGCCGGCAGAAGGGCCACACCGAGATCTATCGCGGCGCCGAATACGCGGTGAGCTTCCTGCCGAAGCTCAAGATCGAAGTGGCGGTCGCGTCCGATCACGTCGGCAAGGTCATCGACGCCATCACCACCTCGGCCAAGACCGGCCAGATCGGCGACGGCAAGATCTTCGTCTACGCGATCGACCAGGCCGTGCGCATCCGTACCGGCGAAACCGACGCCGACGCGCTGTGAGCCAGCGCCATCTCCCGACATTTTCCGATTGCACGGAGCATTGAACCCATGACGAAGAAGAACTGGATACGCGCGGGCCTTCCCGTGCTGGCGATGACGGCGCTGGTAGCGGCCGCCGCATTCGCGCAGGACGCGCCGCAGACCGGCGCGGAGGCCACCACCGAGGCCGCCGCCGCCGTCGCCACCGTGGACAAGGGCGACATCACCTGGATGATGATCTCCACCGTCCTCGTGCTGTTCATGACCGTTCCGGGCCTCGCCCTCTTCTATGGCGGCCTCGTGCGCGCCAAGAACATGCTGTCCGTGCTGATGCAGGTCACGGTGATCTGCGCGGTGATGATGCTGCTGTGGGTGTTCTACGGCTACTCGCTGGCCTTCACCGACGGCAACCCCTTCATCGGCGGCCTCTCCAAGGCGTTCCTCGCCGGCGTCAACACCGACAGCCTGGCCGACACCTTCTCCGAGGGCGTGAAGATCCCCGAATACGTCTTCATGGCGTTCCAGATGACCTTCTCGGCCATCACGCCCGCGCTCATCATCGGCGCCTTCGCCGAGCGCATGAAGTTCTCGGCGATCGTGCTGTTCTGCATCCTGTGGGTCACGGTGGTTTACTACCCGATCTGCCACATGGTCTGGTTCTCGGGCGGCTACCTGTTCGACCTCGGCGCGCTCGACTTCGCCGGCGGCACCGTGGTGCACATCAACGCCGGTATCGCGGGCCTCGTCGGCTGCCTGATCATCGGCAAGCGCACCGGCTTCGGCAAGGAACTGATGCCTCCCCACTCGCTGCCCTTCGCCATGGTCGGCGCCAGCGTCCTGTGGGTCGGCTGGTTCGGCTTCAACGCCGGTTCGAACCTCGAGGCCAATGCGGGCACCACGCTCGCGCTGGTGAACACCTTCGTCGCCACCGCCGGCGCCATCGTCGGCTGGACCATCATCGAGTGGATCGCCAAGGGCAAGCCCTCCATGCTCGGCGCCATCTCCGGCATGGTCGCGGGCCTCGTCGCCGTCACCCCGGCGGCCGGCCTCTCGGGCCCGATCGGCGCGATCGTGCTCGGCTTCGTCGCCTCCATCATCTGCTTCTTCTTCGTCACCACGGTGAAGAACGCGCTCGGCTATGACGACAGCCTCGACGTGTTCGGCGTCCACGGCATCGGCGGCATCGTCGGCGCCATCGGCACCGGCATCGTGGTCGCTCCCTCGCTCGGCGGCCCCGGCATCGACGGCTACGAGATGGGCCACCAGGTGTGGGTCCAGATCCAGGCGGTCGCCACCACCATCGTGTGGTGCGGCGTGCTGTCGGCGATCCTCTACTGGATCGTGAACATCGTCGTCGGCCTGCGTCCCTCGGTGGAGCGCGAGCGCGAGGGTCTCGACATCGTCGAGCACGGCGAGCGCGCCTACCACAGCTGAGCGACTTCCGGGCGCGGTCCGCCGCGCCCGGCCTTTCCGAACGCCGCAGCTTCCCGCTGCCTCAAGGCCCCGGTCCCGTGCCGGGGTCTTTTTCATTGTGGGGCCGCGCGGGGGCCGCCGGTTCATTGCTGGGACGGCTCGCGGCGCCGCTGGGCGCGGGGCGGGCCGTCACCGCCGGGTTGCGGAAGGTCTGAATCTGCCGGACCGGCCGTGCAGCCGCCCCGTTTTGAGGCTCCCGGCCCTGCTCTCATGCCGATCCGCCCGCGAGGCGCCCGCGCGCGCCCGTTTGCCCGGCCCGGATCGCCGTTCCCAATCGACGGCCTGCCCGGCCGCCTTCGTACCGGTGATGCCGTCCCGGCGCCGCACGCTTCGACTGACCCTCCGCGCCTCGCCTCGCCTGTCCCCGCCTGCGGCCACGCCTGCCATCGTTCGTCCATGGTTAAGGGCGCCTTTACCGCAGCCCCGCTATGGTGCGGGCGAACCCCGCTCCGTGCGGACATGGCGAGATCGTTCCGAGTGTCAGAGCCAGCCCTCCAGCCCGCCCCCTCCGCGGCGCCCGATCCGGGCCCGGCCGCGCGCTCGCCCTTCGTGCGGCTCACCGAGCTGCTCGCCGGGCTGACGCCGGGCAAGCCGGCGCTGAGCCTGGCGGTGGGCGAGCCGCGCCATGCCATGCCGGATTTCGTCGGGTCGGTGCTGGCCGGCCATCTCGACGGGTTCGGGCGCTATCCCGCCGGCAAGGGCCTGCCCGAGTTCCGCGCCGCCGCCGCCGACTGGTTCGCGCGGCGCTACGCGCTTCCCCGCCCGCTCGACCCGGAGCGCGAGGTGCTGGTGCTCAACGGCTCGCGCGAGGGCCTGTTCTTCGCGGCGACGATGGCGCGCCGCCTCGCCTCGCCCGCCAAGCTTGCCCGCCTCGCCGGCGGCGCGCCGCGGGTGCTGCTGCCCAACCCGTTCTACGCCGCCTATGGCGCCGGGGCGGAGGCGGCGGGCTGCGAGAGCTTCGCCCTGCCGCTGCCCGCCGGGGGCGGCTGGCTGCCGGACCTCGACGCGCTGACGCCCGAGCTGATGGGCCGCGCCATCGCGCTTTATTTCGCCTCGCCCGCCAATCCGCAGGGCACCATCGCCCCGCGTGCCTATCTGGAGCGGCTGGTCGCGCTGTGCCGCGCCCATGAGGTGATGGTGTTCGCGGACGAATGCTATTCCGAGATCTGGCTCGGCGACGCGCCGCCCACCGGCATACTGGAAGTGTCGGGGCCGGACCATGCCGGCGTGGTGGCCTTCAACTCGCTGTCGAAGCGCTCCAGCCTGCCCGGGCTCCGGGTGGGCTTCTGCGCCGGGGACGCGGCCTTCGTGGCCGCCTTCGCCGAGTTCCGGAACGTCGCCGCACCGCAGGTGCCCGAGCCGCTGCAGCACGTCGCCATCGCGGCGCTGGCGGACGAGGCGCATGTGAGCGCGAGCCGCGACCTCTACCGCGCCAAGTTCGACATCGCCGACCGCGTGCTCGCCGGCCGCTTCGGCTATGAGCGGCCCGATGGCGGCTTCTTCCTGTGGCTCGACGTGGCCGCCATAGGCGGCGGCGAAGAAGCGGCGCGCCGGCTGTGGGAGCGCGAGGGCCTGCGCACCGTGCCGGGCGGCTATCTGTGCCGCAGCGACGCGCAGGGCCGCAATCCCGGCGAGAACTATCTGCGCATCGCGCTGGTGCAGGATGTCGAGACCACGCAGGCGGCGCTGCCACGCCTCCTGGCGGGGCTGAGCTGACGACGCGAAGGGGGAAGTATGGGGCGGCAGGCACAGACCATGCGGACGCCGCGGGACGAGAGCGTCAGCGCCCGCCCCGGACGCGCCTCCGCCTCGCGGACGGCTTCCGGCAAGGGCGCCGGCGCGTCGGCCAAGCTCGGCGGCAAGGCGTCGGGCAAACCGGCATTGGGCAAGTCGGGCGGCAGCGCCGGGGCGCGCGCCGCCCGACGCGCGGCGCGTGAGCCCTCGGCGGCCGATCGCCGATCCCTCGCCCGCATGGGCGCCTTTCTCCCGGAGGAGGTGCGCGGCGCGCTGCGCCGGCGGCTCGCCGAGCTGGTGGGCCTCGTGCTGCTCGTGGTCTGCGCGCTGCTGTTCGTCGCGCTCGCGACCTGGTCGGTCAACGATCCGAGCCTCTCGCGCTCGAGCGATTCGGCGCCGGCCAACCTGCTCGGCCTTCCGGGCGCGGCGATCGCCGACCTGCTGATGCAGCTCTTCGGCGTCGCCGCGGTGGCGGTGGTATTGCCGATGGGCATCTGGGGCTGGCTGATCCTGACCCATCGCCGTCCGCGGCGGGGACGGGCGCGGCTCGTCGCCGGCATCGTCGGCATCGTCTGCGCCGCCGGCTTCGCCGCCTGCCTGCCGCGCTTCGGGGCGTGGCCTCTGCCGAGCGGGCTCGGTGGGGTGATGGGCGAGGCGGTGCTCGCCGTGCCGGACGCGCTGCGCTCCACCTGGCTCAGCGGCTTCGACTACGCGGTGGTCGGCGGGATCTGCCTGTTCGGTGCCGTGATCGGGCTGCCGATCGCGGTCGGCATCGGGCTGAAGGCACCGGCCGGGCCGGAGGACGAGGACGTCTTCGAGGCCGACGACGATGACGAGGGCGACGAGGAGACCGGCCGCTTCGGCGTCGCGCTCGGCATGGCGACCCACTGGCTGCTGTCGCTGAAGGCCCGGCTGATGCCGGCCCGCGCCCGCCGCACCTATGGCGCGTCCCGCCCGGGCATCTCGGCGCGGCTGCGCGGCCTGTCCGGCCTCGACGAAGAGGAGGAAGGCTTCGCGCGCGGCGGCCGGATGGAGCCGAGCTTCGGTGCCGCCGAAATCGAGGACGAGGAGGAGTTTGCCGGCTACGCGTCCGACGATACGCCGTTCGACGAGGATGAGGAGGAGCCGCCCGCGCCGCCGCCGAGCCGCTCGAAGCGCCGCCCGCCGCTGCGCTCGATCAAGGGCGGGCGCGCCATGGCGGAGGAGGCGCGCCGGCGCTACCAGCCGCCGGGGCTCGACCTGCTCACGGCGCCGGCCGGCCGCGCCGGCCCCGCCCTGCCCCGCGACGTGCTGGACGACAATGCCCGCGACCTCGAGGGCGTGCTGGAGGATTTCGGCGTGCGCGGCGCCATCGTCAATGCGCGCCCCGGTCCGGTGGTTACGCTCTACGAGCTGGAGCCGGCGCCCGGCATCAAGTCGAGTCGCGTCATCGGCCTGTCGGACGACATCGCCCGCTCGATGAGCGCCATCTCCGCGCGCGTGGCGGTGATCCCGGGCAAGAACGCGATCGGCATCGAGCTGCCCAACCCCAAGCGCGACAAGGTGCTGCTGCGCGAGATCCTGTCCTCCAAGGACCTCGGCGAGGCCGCCTACAAGCTGCCGATCGCGCTCGGCAAGACCATTGGCGGCGATCCCGTCATCGTCGACCTCGCCCGCATGCCGCACCTTCTGGTGGCCGGCACCACCGGCTCGGGCAAGTCGGTCGCCATCAACACCATGATCCTGAGCCTGCTCTACCGTCACCGGCCGGAGCAGTGCCGCCTGATCATGATCGACCCGAAGATGCTGGAACTCTCGACCTATGAGGGCATCCCTCACCTCCTCACCCCCGTCGTCACCGACCCGAAGAAGGCGGTGGTCGCCCTCAAATGGGCGGTGCGCGAGATGGAGGAGCGCTACAAGAAGATGTCGAAGGTCGGCGTGCGCAACATCGACGGCTTCAACGCCCGCGTCATCGAGGCGATGGCGAAGGGCGAGACGATCGTGCGCACGGTGCAGACCGGCTTCGACCGCGAGACCGGCGAGGCGATCTACGAGCGCGAGGAGATGGACCTCTCCCCGCTGCCCTACATCGTGATCGTGGTCGACGAGATGGCCGACCTGATGATGGTCGCCGGCAAGGAAATCGAGGGTGCGATCCAGCGCCTCGCCCAGATGGCCCGCGCGGCCGGCATCCACCTCATCATGGCGACGCAGCGTCCGAGCGTCGACGTCATCACCGGCACCATCAAGGCCAACTTCCCGACCCGCATCTCCTTCCAGGTCACCTCGAAGATCGACAGCCGCACCATCCTCGGCGAGATGGGCGCCGAACAACTGCTGGGCCAGGGCGACATGCTCTACATGGCCGGCGGCGGACGCATATCGCGCGTCCACGGGCCGTTCGTCTCCGACCAGGAGGTCGAGCGCATCGTCGACCACCTGAAGACGCAGGGCGCGCCCGACTATGTCGAGGAGGTCACGGCCGACCTCGACGGCGAGGGCGAGGACGGCGCTGTGTTCGACAAGGGCTCATTCGGCGAGGAGGGAGGCGATCTCTATTCGCAGGCGGTGGCGGTGGTGATGCGCGACAAGAAGTGCTCCACTTCCTACATCCAGCGCCGGCTGCAGATCGGCTACAACCGCGCCGCCTCGCTGGTCGAGCGGATGGAGCATGAGGGGCTGGTCGGCCCGGCCAACCATGCCGGCAAGCGCGAGATCCTGATCGAACCGACCGGTGCCGACGAGCGTTGATGGCGTGCCGACAGCCGCGCGTGCCGGCCGCGCCCGCCCGGCCGGCGCCGGGTTGACGTTGCGTCCATGCCGGCGGTGCGGGCCACAGGATCGCCACAGCGGGCCGCTACCGGCTAGAAAACCTTGACGATGGATTTCGACGATTCGCGCCGTGCGCGCCAGCGAGAGGGCCTCATGCGCCATTTGCTCACCGCCTGCGCAGTTTCCTGCCTGCTGGCCGCCGCGGGCTTGCCCGCGCATGCGCAGGTGCCCCCGCCCTTCGCCCCGCCGAAGAAGCCGTCGGCGGCGGTGATGGCGCAGAGCACGCCGGCCAAGCCGAAGGCGCAGGTTCAGGCTCAGGCGACCGCCGCCGCGCCGGGCGCCGACCCCAACATCCAGATGTCGACCGTCGCCGGCCAGGGCGCGGCGGCGAACACGGTCCAGCGCATCAACCAGTACTTCAACAGCTTCAAGGCGATGAGCGGCAATTTCGTGCAGGTCGACCCCGACGGCACCCGCCGCCAGGGCCAGTTCTACCTGCTGAAGCCCGGCCGCGTGCTGTTCGAATACGATCCGCCGAGCCCGATCGAGCTGGTCGCCGACGGGCGCTCGGTGGCGGTGCGCGACAAGCGGCTGAAGACGCAGGACATCACACCGCTCTCGGCGACGCCGCTGCGTTTCCTGCTGGCGGAGAACTTCAACCTCGCGCGCAACGCCAACGTCACCGGCGTCTACCAGGACGACGTGTTCGCCACGGTGGTGCTGGAGGAGAAGCAGCCGATGGTCGGCACCTACCGGCTGATGATCATGTTCGACGCCAAGACCATGCAGCTCAAGCAGTGGACGGTGACCGACCCGCAGGGCTACGACACCACGGTCGCGGTCTCGAACCTCAACACCGCGGACCGTCCCGACCCGATGCTGTTCGTCATCAACCGCGATTGACGCCGAGGCGGTCATTCCAGCAGCCTGACGGGATGACCGACGAGAAAGTGGATATTGCCCAGGTCTGGCAGGCCGGTGCGTGGCTTTGCATCGGCATAGAGGACGCACTGCGTCATCGTCCCGAACGCATGCGGTGCCGCGAATGCCATGGCCGCGTCCGCGCCCACAAGGAGGGGACGACCGGTCAGCGCGCACATTTCGAGCATCGCGTGGCCCATCCGGGATGTTCGCTCAAACGGTCCACATTCTCCGGTCACCGCTCACTTCATCCCGACGCGCTGGATTGATATTGAGGGGAACCTGTTCCTCCATCGCGGTCGCCTGATGCCGCGTCCGCAAAGGTTCCGCCCTCCGTGCCGCTCTCCATCGCCACCTGGAACATCAATTCGGTGCGCCTGCGCATCGAGCTCGTCGCCAAGCTCGCCCGCGAGCACCAGCCGGACGTCATCTGCCTGCAGGAGACCAAGACGCCGGACGACCGCTTCCCGCTGAAGGACGCGGCGAAGTTCGGCTATCCGCACGCGGCGATCCATGGCCAGAAGGGCTATCACGGCGTCGCCATCCTCTCGAAGCGACCGTTCGAGAGCGTGAGCCGGCAGGGCTTCTGCGACATGGGCGACGCGCGCCACATCAGCGCGGTGCTGGGCCGCGAGGCCGGGCTCGACGCGCCGCTGACGATCCACAATTTCTACATCCCGGCCGGCGGCGACATTCCCGACCCGGCGGTCAACGAGAAGTTCCGCCACAAGCTCGCCTTCCTCGACGAGGCGACCGCGTGGGAGGCGCTGCATCCGCTCGCGCCCGGCGCGCGCTCGATCCTGGTCGGCGACCTCAACATCGCGCCGCTGGAGACCGACGTATGGAGCCACAAGCAGCTTCTCGACGTGGTCAGCCACACGCCGATCGAGGTGGAGAAGCTCGGCGCGCTGCAGGCGGCGGGCGGCTGGGTCGATGTGATGCGCAACTTCATCCCGCCGCAGGACAAGCTGTTCACCTGGTGGAGCTACCGCGCCGCCGACTGGGCGGCCTCCAATCGCGGGCGCCGGCTCGACCATGTGTGGGCGAGCCCGGCCCTGGCGCCGGCAGCCACCGGGCTCACCGTGCTTCGCGAGGCGCGCGGCTGGGAGCGCCCCTCCGACCACGTGCCGGTGATCGTGAACCTCGATGCGTGAGGGCGCGCGGGCGGGCTCGCCTTTGGCGGAGGCTCGTTATAGGTTGCGCCAGACGTCGTCCCGCCGCCCGCTTCGCCGCCAGACCGAGGATCCTTCCTTGACCCGCCGCCTCCTGTCCCGCCCATCCCGATACCTCGCCGCCGCGCTCGTTCTCGGCGGGGCGCTGGCGCTCGGCGGCTGCGGCGTCAAAGGCCCGCTGGAGCCGCCGCCGGATTCGCCGATGGGCCATCCCGGGCCGGACGGCAAGATGCCCAAGGACACCGGGCCGATAAAGCCGGACAAGCCCTTCATCCTCGACGGCCTGCTCTGATCGGCGCGCCCCGGCCATGCACCATTTCGCCTATCGCGACGGCATCCTCCACGCCGAGGATGTGAACCTCGCCGACATCGCCCAGGCGGTCGGCACGCCGACCTATGTCTATTCGAGCGCGACGCTGGAGCGACACCACCGGGTGTTCACAGAGGCGTTCGAGGGCATGAACACCACGCTGTGCTACGCGGTGAAGGCCAATTCCAACCAGGCCGTGATCCGAACCTTCGCCCGGCTCGGCGCCGGCGCCGACATCGTCTCCGGCGGCGAGCTGAAGCGGGCGCTGGCGGCGGGGATGGCGCCGCACCGGATCGTGTTCTCCGGCGTCGGCAAGACACGCGAGGAGATCGCGGCCGCGCTCGACGCCGGCATCATGTGTTTCAACGTCGAGAGCGAGCCGGAGCTGCTCACCCTCTCCGAGGTGGCGGTCAGCCACGGCGTCGCCGCGCCGGTCTCGATCCGCGTCAATCCGGACGTCGACGCCCGGACCCACCACAAGATTTCGACCGGCAAGTCGGAGAACAAGTTCGGCATCCCGGTCTCGCGGGCGCGTGAGGTCTATGCCCATGCGGCGGCGCTGCCGGGCATCCGCATCACCGGCGTCGACATGCATATCGGCAGCCAGATCACCGATCTCGGCCCGTTCGACAACGCCACCGCGCTGCTCGTGGAGCTCGCCCGCGACCTGCTGGCGGACGGCCACCCGCTGACCCATCTCGATCTCGGCGGCGGGCTCGGCGTGCCCTATGTCGCCGGCGAGCCCGAGCCGCCGCTGCCGGCCGCCTATGCGGCACTGGTGAAGCGCCATACGCATAATCTCGGCCTCGGCCTGGTGTTCGAGATCGGCCGCATGCTGGTCGCCAATGCCGGCATCCTGCTGACCCGCGTGCTCTATGTGAAGGAAGGCGAGGGCAAGCACTTCGTCATCGTCGACGCGGCGATGAACGATCTCATCCGCCCCACCCTCTACGACGCTCATCACGAAATTTTGCCCGTGCGCTCGCCGGTAGAGGGGCAGGGGCAGATGGTCGCGGATGTGGTCGGGCCGGTGTGCGAATCCGGCGATTTCCTGGCGCTGGGGCGGCGGCTGCCGGCGCTGCGCAGCGGCGACATCGTCGCGGTGATGACCGCCGGCGCCTATGGCGCGGTGCAGGCCTCGACCTACAATACCCGCCCGCTGGTGCCCGAGGTTCTGGTGAAGGGCGGACAGTTCGCGCTGGTACGCCCGCGCCTCGACGCCGATGCGCTGATCGCGCTCGACCACCTGCCCGGCTGGCTCGCCTGAGGCTGCTGCCGGCCGCCACATTTGCCGCGCCGGGCGATCACGATCTGATTATCGATTGGGCGCGCCCGCGAAAGGGGCAGGGCTGGCGCCCTTCGCTGCGCATGCTAAGCTGACGTTGGGGCTGGTGTGCGGTTCAGGGTCGGAGGACGATCGCGTGACGGCGGCACCGGAAGGACAGTCGGAAACCGGCGGCGACATGCGGGCCGAGGATTGGGTGCGCGCCGCGATCCGCCGCGCCGAGAAGCGCATGGACGCGGCGCAGCAGCGCGCCTATGCCGCGATCCTGTGGGAGCGGAGCTGGCCGGCCATCGCGGCCGTGGCGGCGGCGCTGGGCGTGTTCCTCATCGCTTCCTGGCTCGGCCTGTGGGTGGCGCTGACGCCGCTCTGGCGCATGGCGCTGCTCGTGCCCTTCGCGCTGCTCGTCCTCGCCGCGCTCATTCCCGCATTCCGCATCCGCCCGCCCTCGGCCGCCGAGACGCTGGCCCGGCTCGACCGCACCAGCCGGCTGCCGCATCGCCCGGTCACCGCGCTGGCGGACCACCTCGCCACCCGGCCGGACGACCCGGTGGGCGCCGCGCTGTGGCGGGCGCATGTGACGCGCGCCTCGAACCAGCTCGGCAGCCTCAGGGCCGGCCTGCCCTCGCCGCGCCTCGCCGCGATCGACGGGCGCGCCGTGCGGGCGCTGGTGCTGCTGGGCGTGGTCGCCACCTTCTTCATGGCGCCGGGCGACCATCTCCGGCGCATCTCCGCCGCCTTCGACTGGCAGACGCCGGTGCCGCCGGTGCCCTACCGCATCGACGCCTGGGTGACGCCGCCGGGCTATACGGCGCGCCCGCCGGTGATGCTGCCGGGGCTGCGCTCACTGGACGTCGCGCAGAACGCCAACGCCGCCAACGCCGCCAGCGCCGCCGAGGCGCCGTCCGACCCCTCCACCCCGTCCTATGACGCCGCCGCGCTCACCGTGCCGGCCGGCAGCGAGCTGGTGGTGCGGGTGACCGGCCCGATCACCGCCCAGCCCAGCGTCGAGGGCGGCATCGCCCCGGCGGAAGAGGCCAAGGCGGAAGAGAAGACCGACGGGAAGACGGGCGAAGAGAAGGCGGCGGATGCGACCGGGAAGGACGCCAATGCTGCGACTGCCGCCGCGACCGCGGCTTCGAGCGCGACTTCCTCGTCCGGGAGCGGCCGCACGGCCGCCAACGAGCATCATTACCTCATCAAGGCCGACGGCTCGGCGCGCATCACCGGGCCGGACGGGCGCGTCGTCGCCTGGCACTTCCGTGCCGTGCCGGACGAGCCGCCGAGCATCGAGCTCACCCGTGAGCCGCAGGCCTCCGGCCGCACCGGGCTGATCCTCGCCTACAAGGCCGAGGACGATTACGGCGTCGCCGCCGCCGAGGCGACCTTCGCCGCCGTGCCGCCCGCCCCGCCGCTGCATGCGCTGAGCAACGCGCCGGCGAAGCCCGCCGCGCGCGTGCTGGTCGACCCGCCGAACTTCCCGCTGCCGCTGTCGGGCGGGCGCGGCAAGGTCGCCACCGGGCAGACCACGCGCGACCTCACGGAGAGCCCGTGGGCCGGTACCCGCGTGACCATGACGCTGACCGCGCGCGACCAGGCCGGCAATGTCGGCATGTCGCGCCCGCGCCGCTTCGTGCTGCCGGAGCGGCTGTTCACCAACCCGCTCGCCCGCGCGCTGATCGACGAGCGCAGCCGCCTCGCCCTCGACGCCAACCAGCGCGAGCGGGTGGAGGCGGCGCTCGACGGCCTCGCCATCGCGCCCGACCGCTTCACCCCCGACGCCTCGCAATATATGGGCCTGCGCACGGCCTACTGGCGGCTGGTCAACGCGAAGACCGACGATGATCTGCGCGGGGTGGTCGACTATCTGTGGGAGGTCGCGATCCGGATCGAGGACGGCGACCTGTCCGATGTCGAGAAGCGCCTGCGCGACGCCCAGCAGGCGCTGCAGAACGCACTCGAGAACAACGCCAGCGACGACGACATCAAGCGCCTGACCGACGAGCTGCGCCAGGCTATGCAGAAGTTCATGCAGGAGCTGGCCAAGGAGGCGATGCGCAATCGCGACCAGGCCGACAGCTCCCAGCCGATGGACCCCAACACCCGCTTCGTGCGCCCGCAGGACCTGCAGAAGATGCTCGACCGCATCGAGCAGATGGCCCGCAACGGCGCGCGCGACGCCGCGCGGCAGATGCTGAGCGAGCTGCAGAACATGCTCAACGGCCTGCAGGCCGGCCGCCAGCAGCAGCGCCGCGGCCAGAGCCAGATGTCGCAGGCGATGGACCAGCTCGGCGACATGATCCGCCGCCAGCAGCAGCTGCGCGACCGCACCTTCAAGCAGGGCCAGCAGGGTCAGCAGGGCGAGAACGGCCAGCAGGGTCAGCAAGGCCAGCAAGGCGAGCAGGGGCAGAACGGCCAGCAGTTCGGTGACCTGCGCCAGAGCCAGGAGCAGCTCCGCGAGCAGCTCCGCCAGCTTCGCGAGAAGATGGAGCAGGCCATGCGCGGCCGCCAGCCCGGCCAGCAGGGCGAGGGCCAGCAGCGCGAACAGGGCCAGCAAGGGCAGCAGGGCCAGAACGGCCAGGGCGGCATGCCCGGCGAATCGGGCCTCGGCCAGGCCGAGCAGGCGATGCGCGAGGCCGAGGAGGCGCTCGGCCAGGGCGACGGCACCGGCGCCGTCGACGCCCAGAGCGAGGCGCTTCAGGCGCTGCGCCGCGGCGCCCAGCAGATGGCCGAGGCGATGCAGCAGCAGGAGGGCGGCCCCGGCGGCCAGCCGGGCGGTCCCTCCGGCGAGATGGCCGAGCGCAACGACCCGCTCGGCCGGCCGCTGCGCTCGCGCGACTATGGCGATGACGTCACCGTGAAGGTGCCGGACGAGATGGACATGCAGCGCGCCCGGCAGGTGCTGGAGGAGCTGCGCCGCCGCTTCAGCGACCCCTCGCGCCCGCGCCTCGAGCTCGATTATCTCGAAAGGCTGCTGCACGATTTCTGATCGACCGCGCGTGCCGGGCGCATGGGCGGTCGCCGCGAGGCCGGCCGTCCGGCGCCTCGGGGAAGCGTGCGGAGCGCCGGCGGGGGTCGGCCGGGCATGGCCGGCATCCGCCCGGCATTCGCCATGCCTGCCCCTTCATGCGTCGAACGCCCGCCGCGTCGCCCGCCCCTTGGCTCGTCACCGGGGCCGGGGTGCGGGGGTCAGCCTTCCTGGCCGGGGATGTGGCCGATGAAGGGAAGCTGGCGGTAGGCGTGGGAGACGTCCATGCCGTAGCCGACCACAAAATAGTCCGGGCACTCGAAGCCGACGAAATCGGCGTCCACCTGCACCGCCCGCTTCTGCGGCTTCTCCAGCAGCACGCACACCATCACCCGCCGCGCCCCGCGGGCGGCGAGCAGGTCCTTGGCGAAGGCGAGCGTGCGGCCCGATTCGAGGATGTCGTCGATCAGCAGCACGTCGCGCCCGCGCACGTCGCTGTCGATGTCGCGCAGCACCGTGACCTGGCCGGAGGAGACCCGCGCGTCGCGGTAGCTCGACAGGGTGATGAACTCCACCTCCGGCGCCAGCCCGGCGGCGTGCATGGCGCGGATGAGGTCGGCGGCGAACACGAAGCTGCCCTTCAGCACCGCGATCACCACGAGCTTCTCGGGCTTCGCCGCCACGATCTCGGCCGCCAGTTCGCGGTTGCGCGCGGCGATGGTCTCCGCGTCGAACAGCACCTCGATATGGGCGGCCTCGGCGGGAGAGGCGGCCGCAGAGGGGGCGGATTCGGCGGGCGTGCCAGCAGGACGGTCGGTCTTGTCGCTCATCTTTCTCCCCGTCGGCATGGGCGGCCCGATTCCGGACCGCGCTTTTGCCGGGCACCATGACCGGCCGATGTCGCGCCGTCCAGTTGCCGCTCTTTTGCGCGCCCGCTTTTGTCGCGCCTTGGGCAGGCTATGTTAGAAGCCGCGAGCAGAGTGAATCGCCGTGCTGCCGACCGCGTGCCGGCAGCGCCCCGCCGCAGGCCATCCTTGGGGAACAGCCTTGGTTCGTTTCGAGAATGTCGGTTTGCGCTACGGCATGGGCCCGGAAGTGCTGCGCGACGTCACCTTCGGCATTCCGCCGCACTCGTTCCAGTTCCTCACCGGCCCCTCGGGCGCGGGAAAGACCACGCTGCTGCGGCTGATGTTCCTGTCGCTGCGCCCCACGCGCGGGCTGATCAACATGTTTGGCCGCGATGCGGCCAAACTCGCCCCCGATGAAACGGCGTCGATGCGCCGGCGCATCGGCAT
Source organism: Ancylobacter mangrovi (assembly GCF_024752335.1). Classification (NCBI taxonomy): domain Bacteria; kingdom Pseudomonadati; phylum Pseudomonadota; class Alphaproteobacteria; order Hyphomicrobiales; family Xanthobacteraceae; genus Ancylobacter; species Ancylobacter mangrovi. The sequence goes on from NZ_JANTHY010000002.1 coordinate 767,623, forward strand.
CGTGTTCCAGGATTTCCGCTTGCTCGACCACCTCACTACCTATGAAAATGTGGCGCTGCCGCTGCGCGTGCAGGAGCGCGAGGAGGCGGGCTATCGCGCCGAGGTGCAGGAGCTGCTGCAATGGGTGGGCCTTGGCGAACGCATGCACGTGCTGCCGCCGGTGCTGTCGGGCGGCGAGAAGCAGCGCGCCGCCATCGCCCGCGCGCTGATCAGCCGGCCGGAGATCCTGCTGGCGGACGAGCCCACCGGCAATGTCGATCCCGGCCTCGCCCGGCGGCTGATGCGGCTGTTCCTCGAGCTGCACAAGAGCGGCACCTCCGTGCTCATCGCCACCCACGACATCGCGCTGATGGACCAGTTCGACGCGCGCCGGCTGGTCATCCACCAGGGACGATTGACGGTCTATGATTGAGGCGACCTCTCCACAACAGCCCGACACCCCGCTCCGCCCCCTGCGGCTGCGCCTGCGCCGCGCCGACGCGCACCCGGACGAGCATCCCCGCTCCGGCCGCTCGATCGTGCCGCGCGCCAGCGTCACCGCCAACGCGCTGGTGGCGGTGGTGGCGATCATGACCTTTCTTGCCGGCATCACCATCGGCAGCGTCGCCGCGGTGCGCACGGTCGCCGCCGACTGGACCTCCGACATCGCGCGCGAGACCACGATCGAGATCAAGCCCGGCGACGGGCTCGACGTGGCTGCCGCGCTCAGCCGCGCCGTCGCGCTCGCCCGGCAGACGCCCGGCATCGCCGACGCGCGCGCGCTCGACGAGCGCGAGACCGCCGACCTGCTGGAGCCCTGGCTCGGCTCCGGGCTCGACGTGTCGAACCTGCCGGTGCCGCGCCTCGTGGTGGTGACGCTCGGCCCGGATGCCGGGCGCCAGACCATCGCCGACCTGCGCGCCAGCCTCGCGAACGAGGTGCCCTCGGCGAGCCTCGACGACCACCGGCAATGGACCGAGCGGCTCTCCTCCACCGCGCGCACGGTGGTGGTGATCGGCCTCGCCATACTGGCGCTGGTGGGGGCGGCGACGGTGCTGTGCGTGGTGTTCGCGACCCGCGCGGCGGTGGACGCGGCGCGCGGCATCGTCGAGGTGCTGCATTTCATCGGCGCGCGCGACACCTTCATCGCCCGCGAGTTCCAGCACCACTTCCTCACTATCGGCTTCAAGGGCGGCGCGATCGGCGGCGGCGCGGCGATGGCGCTGTTCTTCCTCGGCTCGACGCTGCCGGGCTGGCTCGCCGCGGGCGACCCGGCCGACACGCTGATCGGCGCCATGCGGCTCGACCCGCGCGGCTATGGCGGCATTCTCGGCGTCGCCGTGCTGGTGGCGCTGGTGACGGCGATCACCTCGCGGGTGACGGTGTTCCGCACCCTGCGCGGCATCAGCTAGGCGACGTCTTCGTGTCCCGCACCGACCCTCACGATCCCGCCGGCACGCAGGCCCCGCTGCGGCGCGTCCGGCGTCTCGTCCGCGCCGCACTGGTGCTCGTGGTCGCCGCGCTGGTGTCGGTGCTGGCCGGCTTCGCCCTGTTCGTCGCCAGCCTGCAGGGGCGGGAGGCTCAGCCGACCCGCAGCGCCGACGGCATCGTCGTGCTCACCGGCGGGGCAGAGCGCATTCCCGACGCGACGATCCTGCTCGCCCAGCACCGTGGCCAGCGCCTGCTCATCACCGGGGTCCATCCCAGCACCACGCTGACCGAGATCGGCCGCGCCGCGCAGGTGCCCGACGACGTGCTCAAATGCTGCGTCGAGCTCGGACGCTCGGCGCTGAACACGCGCGGCAACGCCATCGAGACCGCGCAATGGGCGCGCGAGCGCGGCTTCCACTCGCTGCTCGTGGTCACCTCCTCCTGGCACATGCCGCGCGCGCTGGTGGAGCTGCGCCGCGCCATGCCGGACATCGAGCTGGTGCCGTTCCCGGTGGTGGCGCGCGAGGACGAGGAGAAGGGCCTGCGCAGCACGCTGGCGAGCGCGCGGCTGCTGTTCGGCGAATATGTGAAGTTCGTCGGCACCTGGCTCGGCGTGCGCTCCTGGCCGGCGCTGGCGCCGCAGTCCGGCATCTCGCGGTCCTGAAGCGCGCGATCCCAAACGCGTGCGGTTGCAGCCGGCGGACGGGAACAATCGGCGGCATCGCGGATTCACTTCAATGAAACCATTCTGGCGCATTGACGTCATCCACAGATGTTCTAGATTTGTTCCCATGATGACACACGACATCACCTATGGCGATTCGCTCACCGACGACGGCCCGCTGCGCGCGGCGGACACGCTGCTGGCGCGCCGCTTCCGGCTCTGGCGCGGCCCGGACGGGCGTCGGCAGGTCTATTCGGTCTATCCCGTCGAGGACGCGCCGGACTATCCGGACGCGGTGGCGATGGCGGTGCGCTCGGAGAACGGGCGCTGCGTTCCGCTATGGTCGGGTCCGGCCGGGGCGAAGGCCCGGCTGATGGCCCGGGTCATGGGCGCGCAGGAGATCCATCTGCGCATCCTGCCCGAGACCGAGAGCGGGTCGCTCGCGCCGTCCTGAGCACGTCGCCCTGACGCGCTCGCTTCCGACACGCGCTGTCCTCACGTATGCGCCGCTGCGACGCGGCGCATGGCTGGATCGCGGCACAGGGAGCCGAGGGATCGTTTCGGTACCGGTCCGATTGCGCCCGCGCGGCTCACAGCCGCTGCGTCAGCCAGTCGATCTCCGCGTCCCGGATGCCGAGCTCGGCGAGGTGACGCGCGGTGGCGCTGACATAGTCGGTGTTCGGCCCGCCCACGCCATGGCCCTGGCGGATCAGGTGCAGGCGCTCGTCCGGGCTCAGCCGGCCCGCATACTGGGCGTGGCCGCGATCGACCAGGAAGGCGACGGCCGGCACGGTGCGCGCGCTGCCGTCCTTCAGCCAGACCCGGCGCACCGCCTCGCGATAGATGTTGGTCACCTGCTCGCGCTCGCGCAGATAGGCGAGCGTCGCCTCCGCCTTCGCCGCCGCGACGCGGAAGGCGATGCCGACGCAGGCCCCGCCGCGGTCGAGGCCGAGCACCAGGCCCGGCTTTTCCGGCGTGCCGCGCCAGTGCACCGAGAGTACGCAGAAGGAGCGGTGGGCGCCGATCAGCTTGCCGGTCACCCGTTCCTCGAAGTCGAAGCCCGGGTTCCACATCAGCGAGCCGTAGCCGAACACCCACAGCTCGCCCGCGCCCGAGCCATCGGCGGCAGCGGGGTCGATGTCAGCGGGAAGGATGACGTCCATGGCGGCGGGACCAAAATCGGGTTAAGGGCTTCGATAAGGAAACGCAGCCCTGCCGTCGCACGAGCCGGCCATCGCGCGCAAGATGCCGCGCGGCATGCCGGGCGGGGGGGCACGATGCCCGGCTGCGCTCCGCCGGTCCACGATCCGCCCACGGGCACAGCGCAGTCCGTGCGCCGGCCCCGGGGGCGGTCCCGCCACGCCATATGCGCGCCGCACCGGCATAGGAATGTGCCCTCCGCCCGCGTCCCGCTGGAGTCTGCCGATGAGCCTTCCCGACGCCCCCTCCGATCCGGCCGTCCCGACCGGCGAGACGCCGCCGCCTGCGAGCGCGCCCCGCTCCCACCGGCGCTGGCTGATCACGCTGCCGGTGGCGCTGCTGCTATTGCTGGCGCTCGGCTGGTGCGGGGTGTGGTTCTACGCCTCGGGCCGGGTCGACAAGGAGGTCGACGCCTGGATCGCGGCGGAGGCGGTACAGGGGCGGACCTGGAGCTGCGCCAACCGGCAGATCGGCGGCTTCCCGTTCCGCTTCGAGCTGATCTGCGACCAGCCGACCGTGGAGTTCGCCGGCGTCGACAAATGGACCGCCACCGCCGTGCGCGCGCATGCTGTGGCGCAGGTCTGGGACCCCGGCCACATCATCGCCGAGTTCCAGGGCCCGGCGAAGCTCACCGAGGCGGCGACCGGGCGCGAGGCGACCGCCGACTGGTCGCTGCTGCAGCTCAGCGGCGTCGGCAGCGGCGGGCGGCCGGAGCGGGTCTCGATGCTGGCCAAGGACTACACGTTGACCACCCAGGGCACGACCGTGCTCACCGCGCGCGAGGCGGTGCTGCATGTGCGCCACCATCCGGGCGAGGCCGACAGCACGCTCGACATTGCGACCGCGGTGAAGGGTGCGAAGGGCCTGTTCATCGCCGGGGCGGCGGGGCCGGAAGTGGATGGCGAGATGCAGGCGACGGTGACGCAGGTGCCGGACTTCCGTGCCATGCCGCCGCTCGAGCGCATCAATCTGTGGCAGGCGGCGGGTGGCCGGGTGAAGCTGCTCGAGGCCCAGCTCAGCGCCGCCGGCGGCGTCGTCAGCGCCAGCGGCGAGCTCGGGCTCGACGCGCACCGCCGGCTCGACGGCGCGCTCGACCTCTCGCTCGCCAATGCGCCGGCCCTGTTCGGGGCGCTGTCGAGCGCCGGGCTGATGCCCGACTTCATGGTGAACCTGGCGCCGGCCATGATGGCGATGGGTTCGCCCACCACCATCGACGGCGCGCCCGCTTCCAGCTTCCGCTTCGCCTTCCGCCGCGGGCAGGTCACGCTTGGCATGATCCCGCTCGGCAAGATCGGCCCGGTGCTCTAGCGGGCGCCGGGCGCGCGCCTCACTGCATGGCGAAGATGGTGGCGCCGGTGTCGGCCGTGCCCACCGCCGCGCGGAAGGAGGCGAACAGTTCGCGCCCGACGCCGACATGCGAGGCCGACAGGTCCGCCGGGGTCGGCGCCCGCTCCGCCCACACTTCGGGGTCGACCAGAACGGTGAGCGTGCCGGCCACCGCGTCGAGGCGGATCAGGTCGCCGTTGCGGATCAGCGCGATCGGCCCGCCATCGGCCGCCTCGGGGGTGACGTGGATCGCCGCCGGCACCTTGCCGGAGGCGCCGGAGAGGCGCCCGTCCGTCACCAGCGCGACCTTGTTGCCGCGGTCCTGCAGCACGCCGAGCGGGGGCATCAGCTTGTGCAGCTCCGGCATGCCGTTCGCCTTCGGCCCCTGGAAGCGCACCACGGCGACGAAGTCGCCCTTGAGGTCGCCGGCCTTGAAGGCGGCCTGCAGCTCCTCCTGGCTGTGGAACACCCGCGCCGGCGCCTCGATGATGTGGCGCTCGGTGGCGATGGCCGAGGTCTTGATGACGGCGCGGCCGAGATCGCCCGAGAGCAGCCGGAGCCCGCCGGTTGGCTGGAACGGGGCGGCGGCGCCGCGCAGCACCGCCTCGTCGCCGCTGGTGCGGGCGCCGTCACGCCAGGTGAGCGCGCCGTCGGCCGCGAGCGCCGGCTCCTGCGTATAGGCGCCGAGCCCGCCGCCCCACACCGTCTCGACGTCGCGATGCAGCAGCCCATCGCCGAGCAGCTCGCGGATGATGAAGCCCATGCCGCCGGCGGCGTGGAAATGGTTCACGTCGGCCTTGCCGTTGGGATAGACGCGGCACAGCAGCGGCGTGATCTCGGCGAGGTCGGAGAAGTCGTCCCAGCTCAGCTGGATGCCGGCCGCCGCCGCCATGGCGACGACGTGCAGCGTGTGGTTGGTCGAGCCGCCGGTGGCGTGCAGACCGACGATGCCGTTCACGAACACCCGCTCGTCCAGCATCCGCCCGACCGGCACGTAGTCGTTGCCGAGCGCGGTGATTGCCATGGCGCGCTCGGCGGCGGCGGTGGTCAGCGCGTCGCGCAGCGGCGTGTTGGGATTGACGAAGGAGGCGCCGGGCAGGTGCAGGCCCATGATCTCCATCATCATCTGGTTGGTATTGGCGGTGCCGTAGAAGGTGCAGGTTCCCGGCCCGTGATAGGACTGGCTCTCGGCCTCGAGCAGCGCATCGCGGCCCACCTTCCCCTCGGCGAAAAGCTGGCGGATCTTGGCCTTCTCGTCATTGGGCAGGCCGGAGGTCATCGGCCCGGAGGGGATGAACACCGCCGGCAGGTGGCCGAAGCTGAGCGCGCCGATGACGAGGCCGGGCACGATCTTGTCGCAGATGCCCATATAGACCACGGCGTCGAAAGTCTGGTGCGAGAGCGCGACCGCGGTGGAGAGCGCGATCACGTCGCGCGAGAACAGCGACAGCTCCATGCCGGCCTCGCCCTGGGTGACGCCGTCGCACATGGCCGGTACGCCGCCGGCGACCTGCGCCACGCCGCCGGCGGCACGCGCGGCGGCGCGGATCAGGTCGGGGAAGCGCTCATAGGGCTGGTGGGCCGAGAGCATGTCGTTATAGGCGGTGACGATGGCGAGGTTGGCGCCCTCGCCCTCGCGCAGCATCTCCTTGTCGGCCGGCCCGCAGGCGGCGAAGCCGTGCGCCTGGTTGGCGCAGCCGAGTTGCTGGCGCACCGGCTGCTTGCGGGCGGCGTCGGCGATGCGGTCGAGATAGCGGGCGCGGCTGTCCTGCGAGCGCCGGGCGATGCGCTCGGTCACCTCGCCAAGGCGGGCATTGACGCTGGACGGAATGACGGCGTCGACCATGCTGCTCTCCTCAAGATCGTCATCGGCCGGCGGGTGCCGGCCGGGTCGGCTCGGGCGGTGCCCCGGCGGCACCGCGGTCGGGCGTGGCGCCTCGCGCGGCGAGGCTACGGAGCCCAGAAGATGTCCAGCGGGCGCTCGGCCCGCAGCACGGCGCGGATCGGCATGTCGGTCGCGGGGCCTTCGCCGAGCGCCTTCTCCAGCACCGGACGCTTGGCCATGCCCTCGATATGGAGCGCCAGCGCATCCGCCGCCAGCAGCACCGGCAGGGTGAGGGTGATGCGCGGCTCGCCGGCGCCTTCCGCGTGCATCGGGATGAGGCCGAGCGTCCCCTCGGGGTCGAGGGCCTCCTCCAGATGGTCCCCGCCCGGGAAGAAGGAGGCGGTATGGCCGTCGTCGCCCATGCCGAGCACGGCGCAGGCGAGCGGCCAGGACAGCTCCTCCAGCGACTCGTTGACGGCGAACAGCCCCGCCTCGGGGTTCGGCGCGTCGTTGGCGAGCGGGATGAAGCGCGCCGCCGCCGCCTTGCCCTTCAGAAGATGCTGGCGCACGAGCCGGGCATTGGAGCGGTCGGAGGTCTCGCGCACCCAGCGCTCGTCGACCAGAGTGACGCCGATCTTGTCCCAGGGCAGGTCGCGGGTCGAGAGCTCCTCGAAGAAGCGTGTGGGGGTGCGCCCGCCCGACAGGGCGAGGCTCGCCAGGCCGTCGCGCTCGACGCGCGCGGCGAGGGCGGCGGCGACATAGTCCGCAAGGGCGTTCGCGACGGCGACGCCGTCGGCGAATTCGTGCAGCGTGTGGCTCACGACCATCTCCAAACCTCGGCGCAGCCGGCAGGGCGCCGTTCCATAACCGGGCGCCTGCCGCGCCATGTCAGCCCGCCTGCCGGCGCCGGCTTTCCGGGCGGCGCCGCTCAGGCGCCATCCTCGAGCCAGGTGCGCCCGTCGCGCTCGATCAACGCGATGGCGGCGGAAGGGCCCCAGGTGCCGGCGGTGTAGGGCCGCGGCGGGTCCTTGGCGCCGCGCCAGGCGCTGAGGATCGGATCGACCCAGCGCCAGGCCGCCTCGACCTCGTCGCGGCGCATGAACAGGGTCTGGTTGCCGCGCACCACGTCGAGCAGCAGGCGCTCATAGGCGTCCGGGTTGCGGACCTTGAACGCCTTGGCGAAGCTCATGTCGAGCGGCACGTGGGTGAGGCGGATGCCGCCCGGGCCGGGGTCCTTGATCATCAGCCACAGCTTGACGCCCTCGTCCGGCTGCAGGCGGATGACGAGCCGGTTCGGGACGATGGCGCCCACCGCGTCGCCGAACACCGAATGCGGCACCGGGCGGAAGCCGACCACGATCTCCGACACGCGCGAGGCGAGGCGCTTGCCGGTGCGCAGATAGAACGGCACGCCGGCCCAGCGCCAGTTCTCGACCTCCGCCTTCACGGCGACGAAGGTCTCGGTCTCGCTGCGCTCGGAGCCGAGCTCCTCGAGATAGCCCGGCACGGCGCCGCCGGCCGAGGCGCCGGCGCGGTACTGCCCGCGCACGGTGACGCTCGCCATGTTGTGGTCGTCGATCGGCTTCAGCGCGCGCAGCACCTTCAGCTTCTCGTCGCGTACCGCGTCGGCCTCCAGCGAGGAGGGCGGCTCCATGGCGACGAGGCACAGGAGCTGCAGCATGTGGTTCTGCACCATGTCGCGCATGGCGCCGGCGGTGTCGTAATAGCCCGCGCGGTCCTCGACCCCGAGCGCCTCGGCGACGGTGATCTGCACATGGTCGATATGGGCGTTGTTCCACAGCGGCTCGAACAGCGCGTTGGCGAAGCGCAGCGCCATCAGGTTCTGCACCGTTTCCTTACCGAGGTAGTGGTCGATGCGGTAGACCTGGTCCTCGGGGAAGATCTTGCCGACCTGCTCGTTCAGCTTGAGAGCCGATTCGAGGTCCTTGCCGATCGGCTTCTCGATCACTACCCGGCCGTGATCGGCGAGGCCGAACTTGCCCAGCCGCTCGCAGATCGGGCCGAACAGGTGCGGCGCCGTGGCGAGGTAGTAGACCGGGATGTGGCCGGGCAGGCCCGAGACCCGGTGCGCGAGCTCGGGCCAGCCGGGATCGGCGTCGGCATCGGCGGCGATGTAGGACAGGCGGCCGAGGAACCGCTCCAGCGCGCCGCCGTCGAGGTCGCTCTCGGCGACGTGGTCGACAAGCGCCTGGCGGGCGAAGTTGCGGAATTCCTCGTCGCTCAGCGGGCGGCGCGAGACGCCGATGATCACCGCGTCGTCGGGGATCTGCCCGTCAATGTCGCGGTGAAACAGGGCCGGCAGCAGCTTGCGCCGCGACAGGTCGCCCGTGGCACCGAAAACGGTGAGCACGAAAGGAGCCACCGGAATCAAGCGACTGGTCATTGAACAGCGTCTCCCAAATCAGTTCGCGTCCGGCAACTCGATGGCTGGACCGGCATCGGCTCCCGGCCAGCATGCTCCCGCGTTTGCCGATTCCTAGCAAAAACGATTCCGCGCGGCGATGGGGATGGCCCCGCCCCGCACGGAGGTTTGTCCCACGGTTGCACGACCATGGGATGATCGCCCCTTGGGCCTCCCCGCCGGCCGGCGAAGCACCTGCGGCGACGAGAAAAATATTGTGCAACGCAGCAAAATGGCGAAATTTAGGGGGAATGGCGTGAAAATCAGGGCAGGGCGACAGGACGTAGAGGAAATCATCGCCTTCCCTAAATGGCGTCTGCCCTTGGGACATCCACCCTTCACCCTGCGACAGGCGACGTTAGGGAAGCCGGATTGGCCATCCGAAAAGGCGTTCTCCGACAATGGCTTAATTAATAAGATATCTCGCACACGGCATGAATTATAACGTATACCAGAACTGTTATGCCAAATACATAATTATTGGAATATGTAATACCCGTTGACCTTGCGTCGCACCATTTCTCTTTAGAATTAGGGGCTTGGCTTAAAGCTAATCTTGGTACAACTTATTCCACGGAATATCCGGCTGAGAGACACAAGAAAGACTGCCGGAGATCGCGGTGCTTTCGCGGCTAGGCTCTGCGGAAGGACCCAAAAAAGGCCGGCGGACAAAGGATCCGGCCATTCGCGAAACCCTTTGGGAAGGAAACGCCAATGAAACACTTGCAAGCCTTCGGACTTGGAGCGGTGACCGCTCTCGGCATGACGGCCATGTCCATGCTGCCCGCGGCGGCGGCCTGGCAGCCCACCCGGCCGGTCGAGTTCATCGTCCCTGCCGGCACCGGCGGCGGCGCCGACCAGATGGCCCGCACGCTTCAGGGCATCATCGCCAAGCACGACCTGATGCCGACGCAGCTCGTGGTGATCAACAAGTCCGGTGGTGCCGGCGGCGAGGGCTTCCTCGACGTGAAGAGCAGCAAGGGCAATCCGCACAAGATCGTCATTACGCTGTCGAACCTGTTCACCACCCCGCTCGCCACCGGCATTCCCTTCAACTGGAAGGACCTGACCCCGGTCGCGATGCTGGCGCTGGACGAGTTCGTGCTGTGGGTGAACGCCCAGGAGCCCTACAAGACCGTCCAGGAATATGTCGACGCCATCAAGGCGAAGCCTGACGGCACCTTCAAGATGGGTGGCACCGGCTCCAAGCAGGAAGACCAGATCATCACCGTCGCCTTCCAGAAGGCGGTCGGCAAGAAGCTGACCTACATCCCGTACAAGGGCGGCGGCGAAGTGGCCGTGCAGCTCGTGGGCGGCCACATCAACTCGTCGGTCAACAACCCGATCGAGGCGGTCTCCCAGTGGCGTGGCGACAAGCTGCGTCCACTGTGCGTGTTCGACGAGAAGCAGCTCCCCTACACCGACAAGATCCTCGGCGACCAGTCCTGGTCCTCGATCCCGACCTGTAAGTCGGCCGGTGTGGACGTCGAATACCTGATGCTCCGCGGCATCTTCATGCCCCCGGGCGTGAGCGACGAGCAGGTCGCCTACTTCGTCGACGTGTTCAAGAAGGTCCGCGAGACCCCCGAGTGGAAGCAGCTCATGAAGGATGGTGCCTTCAACCAATCCTTCATGGCCGGCGACGAGTTCAAGGCCTGGATCGAGCAGGCCGAGGCCAACCACAAGGACCTGATGCAGGAAGCCGGCTTCATCGCTGGCAACTGATCGGCGGGCGACCGATGTCGCAAGCCCGATGACCTGAAGGCCGGCCGGGTGCCGGCCGAACGGAACGGATCCCCCGGGAGGGATCACGTCAGCCGCGGATCGAGGCGGGGAAGTTCGGGCCGGTGCCTTAGGGCAGGTGCCGCGCTTTCCCGCCGAGCGGCCCGAAGCAAAGCAACGAAAACATAGAGCGAGCTGGCGACAAGCGTACCGCCGACGGGTTCGTCCCGCCGGGTGGTCCTTTGCGCGGATTTTCGGAGACAATCGTGATGGAACAGGCTCATCAAGGGGCCGGCGGTGGGGGACCCAAGCAGCGTGCCGTCGAACTCGGCACGGCGCTGCTGACCCTGCTGTTCGGCTTCATCGTCGTCTATGGAAGCCTCAAGGTCGGAGCCGGCTGGGACGGCGGACCGCAGGCCGGCTTCTTTCCCTTCTATGTCGGACTCATCATCATCGGCTGCAGCGTGCTGAACCTGGTCTCCGCCTATCGCGAGGATCCGGTGGCGCTCTTCGCCGAATACAGCCAGCTCGGGCAGGTGCTGAAGGTTCTCGTCCCCTCCTGCATCTATGTCGCCCTGGTGCCGGCGCTGGGCATCTACGTCCCGTCGATCCTGCTCATCTTCGTCTTCATGGTGTGGCTGGGCAAATACGGCATCCCGCTGTCGCTCGCCGTGGCGTTCGGCGTGCCGATCTTCTTCTACATCACGCTTGAGCGCTGGTTCCTCATCCCGCTCCCCAAGGGGCCGGTCGAGGCATTGCTCGGACTCTGACCAAGGACAGCGCCCATGTTCGACAATTTCCTCAATCTCTACCACGGGTTCGGGATAGCCGCCGACCCGTTCAACATCCTCCTGATGGTGATCGGCATCCTGCTCGGCGTCATCATCGGCGTGCTGCCGGGTCTTGGCGGCGCCAACGGCGTCGCGATCCTGCTGCCGCTCACCTTCTCCATGTCGCCGACCTCGGCGATCATCCTGCTCAGCTGCATCTACTGGGGCGCGCTGTTCGGCGGCGCCATCACCTCGGTCCTGTTCAACATTCCAGGCGAACCATGGTCCGTGGCGACAACCTTCGACGGCCACCCGATGGCGCGGTCGGGGCGGGCGGGTGAAGCACTCACCGCGGCCTTCACCTCGTCCTTCGTCGGCGCCTTCTTCGCCATCATCATGATCACGCTGATCGCGCCGCTGGTCGCCCAGTTCGCGCTCCAGTTCGGTCCGGCCGAGAAGTTCGCGGTCTACTTCCTCGCCTTTGCCTCCTTCGTGGGCATGAGCAAGGAGCCGCCGGCCAAGACCGTCGTGTCGATGATGATCGGCTTCGCCCTCGCCTGCGTCGGCCTCGACATGGTGACCGGCCAGCTGCGCCTGACCTTCGGCTTCACCGAGCTGCTCAACGGCTTCGACTTCCTCATCGCGGTCATCGGCCTGTTCGGCATCGGCGAAATCCTGCTGACGATGGAAGAGGGGCTCGAGTTCCGCGGCAAGGCGGCGAAGATCGATCCAAAGGTGGTGTGGAAGACCTGGAAGACGCTGCCGCGCTTCTGGGTGACCTCGCTGCGCTCCTGCATCATCGGCTGCTGGATGGGCATCACGCCCGCCGGCGCGACCCCGGCCTCGTTCATGTCCTACGGCATCGCCAAGCGCGTGTCGAAGAACGGCAAGAACTTCGGCAATGGCGAGATCGAGGGCGTCGTGGCGCCGGAGACCGCCGCGCACGCCGCCGGCACCTCGGCCCTGCTGCCGATGCTGGCGCTGGGCGTCCCCGGTTCGCCGACCGCCGCGGTTCTGCTCGGCGGTCTGCTGATCTGGGGCCTGCAGCCGGGTCCGATGCTGTTCGTCGAGCAGTCCGAGTTCGTGTGGGGCCTCATCGCCTCCATGTATCTCGGCAACGTGGTCGGCCTCGCCCTGGTGCTGACGACCGTGCCGCTGTTCGCCGCGATCCTGCGCATCCCCTTCTCGATCATCGCTCCGGTGATCCTGGTGATCTGCGCGATCGGTGCCTACACGGTGAACAACAACGTGTTCGACGTGCTGATGATGATGGTGTTCGGTGTTCTCGGCTACCTGCTGAAGAAGACCAACTACCCGCTCGCCCCGCTGGTGCTGGCGATCGTTCTCGGCCCCAGCGCCGAGGAAGCGTTCCGCCAGTCGCTGCTGACCTCGGGCGGCTCGGTCACCATCTTCTGGTCGAACCCGCTGGTGTCGACGATCATGGGCCTCGGCCTGCTGGCCGGCCTGTGGCCGCTGGTGTCGCTCCTCCTCGCCAAGCTGCGCACGACGCCGCAGCCGGCCTGAGGACGCATCCGACGAACCGGCCCGCCGCGTCTCCCGACGCGGCGGGCTTCGAAGCGGCCGGGATCCCCCCAAGGTCCGGCCGCCGCCCATGCGAAGAGCGGCCGAGCCGCTCCCCGCCGGCTCCCTCACCCCCGGAGAGCGGAGATCGGGCAAAACGGGCGCCCGAGCGCTGCGCAGCCGCCCACCCCAGAAGGCGGCCCGCGACGGGCAGGGCGATACCGCACGGGAACGGGGAACGGGAGGCAATGCACATGCTCTACGCTTTTCACACCGCATCCGGGTCACGGTCCGGCCGGGGCCACGCGACACGACTTCTCGGGAAATGGACACGATGATGAGCATCGAGAGCACCATTCGCCGAGTGAACGGAGGGGTCGCCAAGCTCTCCGTCGCGCCGCTGGAGGACACGTCGACCTTCAAGAATCGCGCCTATGCGGCCCTCAAGGAAGTCATCGTCTCGCTCAACATCTACGACCAGCCCCATGAGGTGCGCCTCGACGAGCGCCAGCTCGCCCAGAGCCTCGGGGTCAGCCGCACGCCGGTGCGCGAGGCCATGGCCCAGCTCGAGCGCGAGGGCTTCGTCCACTCGGTGCCGCGCCGCGGCATCTATGTGGTGCGCAAGACCAAGCGCGAGGTGATCGAGATGATCCAGGTCTGGGCGGCGCTCGAAAGCCTCGCCGCCCGGCTGATCACGCTGCACGCGACCGACGAGGAAATCGGCCGGCTGCGCGAGATGTTCGCCTCCTTCGACGAGGGCGACGAGGCTCCGCACGCCAAGCTCGACGAATATTCGGAAGTGAACATCCAGTTCCACCAGACCATCATCGCCATGGGCGGCAACGGCATCCTGGTCAACCTGGCCGAGAACCTGTTCACCCATATGCGGATGATCCGGCGCAAGACGATCGGCGAGGAGGACCGGGCGGACCGCTCGATCCAGGACCACCTCGCCATCATCCAGGCGCTGGAGGCGCGCGACACCGACGCGGCCGAGCTTCTGGTGCGCAACCACGCGCTGGGCCTCGCCGACCATGTGGCGCGCTTCGCCGACTATCTCGAATAGACGGGTCCGGGCCGCGGCGCGATTGCGCCGCTGTCCTTCCAGGCCGGGCACGGGTTGCCCGAATACCGACCTCTCCCCCGGCGGGTTCCTCGACCCCGTCGGGTCTTTTTGTTCCGGCCGGGGCGGGGAGGGGCCGCGCGTGCTTGTGACCGGGCCGGCGTTGCGCCGTGGCGGCGATTGCGATACCGACGAGGCGCGGGTCCCAGCCGGCCCGCCACCCACCCCGTTGTGTCCGCCCGTGAACGCAGGAGAGCCGGCCGGCATGCTGCGCAGTCTGACCGATTTTATTGCCGAGATCGCCGGCGGCGTCCGCGACGAGGCCAGTTTCGCCGAGAACGACTACCGCCTCGCGGCGGCGGCGCTGCTGGTCCATGTGGTGACCATCGACGGCGTGATCGGCGCCGACGAGATGGCGAAGCTGCGCCGCCTGATCGCCGCCCGCTTCTCGATGGACGAGAACGAGGCCGAGGCGCTGCTGGAGGCGGCGATCGCGCGCGACGCCGAGGCGGTTGACCTCTACGCCTTCACCAGCGTGCTCAACCGCGCGCTCGATGACGAGGGACGCCAGCGCATCGTCGAGATGATGTTCGAGGTCGGCTATGCCGATGGCGGGCTGACCGAGTTCGAGGACAATCTGGTCTGGCGCGCGGCGGAGCTGCTCAATGTCAGCTCGCGCGACCGGGTGCAGATCCGCAGGAAGGTGCGCGAGGGATTCGGAGAGGACGAATGAGCGCGCCGGTGCCGCGCTGCCTCGAAAGCGCCGAATCTGGCGCCTTCCTTGCTTGTCGATTCATTCCTCCGCGCCGCGCGCGCGCCTGACCGCTGCTGGAGACGATGCCTCTTCCCGTCCTGATCGTCCTCCACCAGGAACATTCCTCCCCCGGCCGGGTCGGGCGTCTTCTGGTCGAGCGCGGCCATACGCTGGACATACGCCGGCCCTGCCTCGGCGAGGCGCTGCCGGATACGCTGGGCGCCCATGCCGGGGCGGTGATCTTCGGCGGTCCGCAGAGCGCCAACGACGTCCATGACTATGTGAAGGCCGAGATCGACTGGATCGGCGTGCCGCTCGCCGAGACCAAGCCGTTCCTCGGCATCTGCCTCGGCGCGCAGATGCTGGCCCGCACGCTGGGCGCGCGGGTGGCGCCCCATCCCGAGGGTCTGGTGGAGATCGGCTACTACCCGATCCGCGCCACCGGGGCGGCCGAGGCGCTGCTGGCGCCGCCGCCGGGCGCCGAGGCCGACCTGTGCGAACTCTGGCCCGACCACGTCTATCACTGGCACCGCGAAGGCTTCGAGCTGGCCGAGGGGGCGGAACTGCTCGCCGCCGGCGAGACCTTCCCGAACCAGGCCTTCCGCTATGGGCCGGCTGCCTACGGCATCCAGTTCCACCCCGAGGTGACGCACCAGATGATGTGCCGCTGGACCGTGCGCGGCAGCGAGCGGCTCAGCCTGCCCGGGGCGCGGCCCTCGCGCGCGCATTTCCTCGACCGGCTGCAGCATGACGGGCGCATCCGCCTGTGGCTCGACGCCTTTCTCGACCACTGGCTGGCGAGCGGGCGCGTCTCGCCGGCCTGAGCGGCGGGCGGGCGCGCCGGGCCGGTTCAGGCCGCGTCTGACTGGGGCGTGAGCATCAGGTCGAGGAACTCGCCGAGGTCGCGCACGTCCTCCTCGATCCGGTCGTCGCGGCGGCTCGCCGAGGCGTGGAAGATGCCGTCGAGCATCAGGCCGATGCGCCGCGCGGTCTTGGCGGTGTCGGTCGGCCGGAACAGCCCCGATTCGATGCCCCGCCGCAGCGCGTCCTCGAGCAACACCTTCTCGCGGGCGTAGAAGCCGGCGATCATGGCCTCGATGGCGGGGTCGCTGGTGCCCGCGCTCGCATAGTCCGACATCAGCTTCACCATCAGCGCGGTGGTGGGGGCGAAGCTGATATGGGCGTCCAGCCAGGCGTTGATCTCGTCGCGCGGGTTGCCGGTGGCGACGCGCCGCTGCTCGTAGCCGGCGACGAGCTGCTCGATCGCGTGGCCCAGCGCGCAGCGCACCAGGTCGTCCTTGTTCTCGAAATAGTGGTAGAGCAGCCCGACATTGATGTCGCAGACCATGGCGATGTCGCGCACGGTGACGACCGAATAGTGCCGCTCGGCGAACAGCCGGAGTGCTTCCTCCAGGATCATTTCCCGACGCTCGGCCGGGTTGAGGCGCCGCCTCGCCGCCTTCGCGGTCATTGTGTCCCCTCCGTAGAACTACGGAATTTTTTGCCTTGCCTGTATGCTATGCATGCCCATTTGTTGGGCTTGCAGTCGATATTAAGTCACCGTTTAATAGTCTGGTCCAGCCCAATTCAGCGACCAGGAGCTGCCCCGATGAAGCGTATCTTTCAGGCCGCGGCCCTCGCCGTCGGCCTCGCCGCCGCGACCTTTGCAGGTTCGCTTCCCGCAGATGCCGCGCCGAAGAAGAGTTTCAAGCTCGCCTACACGGTCTACATCGGCTTCATGCCCTTCGCCTATCTCAAGCAGTCGGGCATCATGAAAAAATGGGCCGACAAGTACGGCATCGACGTCGAGCTCATCCAGACCAATGACTATGTCGGGGGCGTCAACCAGTTCATCGCCGGCGACATGGACGCGGTCGGCGTCGCCTCGATGGACGGGCTGACCATGCCGGCGGCCGGCGGCGTGGATACCTCGGTCTTCCTCATCACCGACTATTCGAACGGCAACGACATCCTCATGTCGAAGACCGCCAAGAGCGTGAAGGATCTGGTCGGCCAGGACGTCTACCTGCTGCAGTATTCGGTCTCGCACTACCTGCTGAACCGCGCCCTGCAGATGAACGGCATCGAGGACACCTCCTCCGCCAAGGCGGTGAACATCTCCGACGCCGACATCTCGGCCGCCTATGTCTCGCAGGACACGGTGAAGAACGCGGTCTCCTGGAAGCCGCTGACCGAGGACATGGAGAAGGTGCCGGGCACCACGGTGCTGTTCGATTCCTCGAAGATCCCCGGCGAGATCATGGACGTGTTCATCGCCCATACCGCGACGCTGAAGGACAACCCCGAATTCGCCAAGGCGGTGATCGGCGCCTGGTACGAGGCGCTCGGCATCCTCAAGGCGGGCGGCCCGAAGGCGGACGAGATGCGCGCCATCATGACCAGCGCCATGGGCACGGATGCGAGCGGGCTGCAGTCGCAGATCGACACCACCCACTTCTTCTACACGTCGACCGAGGCCTACGACTTCCTGACCTCGCCGGACAACGAGAAGATCTGGGACAACATCCGCACCTTCTGCTTCGACCAGGGCCTGTTCGGCCAGGGTGCGACCAGCGTCGATTCGATCGGCATCGAGGTCGCCGACGGCAACGTGCTGGGCGACAAGGGCAACATCAAGATGCGGATCAACGCCAGCTTCACCAAGGAAGCGGCCGACGGCAAGCTCTGAGCGCGCCCGAGATGCGGCGCCGGCGCGGTTTCTCCCGCACCGGCCTGCCCGATCACGACCGACACCACCGCCCGACCCGTCCGTCTCCGGCCCCCTCGGCCCGCATTCCGGCCCGGAAGGCATGACCATGCGCCGCATCATCAACTACGCGCCCCGTCCGGGCGTGCGCATCATCCTCGCCGCCCTGCCCTTCATCGCGGTGCTGGCTATCTACGTGCTCGCCTCCAATGCGCGCCTTGCCGTCGAGCCGAACGACAAGCTCATGCCGGCGCTCGCGACCTTCTGGGCGACGCTGGTGCGCATGGCGACCACGGTCGACGTCGCCACCAAGACCTACCTGTTCTGGTGGGATACCTGGCTCAGCCTGTGGCGGCTGTTCCTCGGGCTCGGCATCTCGGCGCTGGTGGGGCTGGTGCTCGGCATCGTGGTCGGCTTCATCCCCTATCTGCGCTCGACTTTCGAGCCCTTCTTCGCCGCCTTCTCGCTGATCCCGCCGCTCGCCGTGCTGCCGATCCTGTTCATCATCTTCGGCCTCGGCGAGGTGTCGAAGATCGTGCTGATCGTGTTCGGCATCGCCCCCTTCATCATCCGCGACGTGATGCTGAGGGTGGCCTCGCTGCCCACCGAGCAGATCGTCAAGGCGCAGACGCTCGGCGCCTCCACCTGGCAGATGATCTCCGGCGTGGTGCTGCCGCAGGTGATGCCGCGCCTCATCGATTCGGTTCGGCTCTCGCTCGGCGCGGCGTGGCTGTTCGTCATCGCCGCCGAGGCCATCACCGCCGAGGGCGGGCTCGGCTACCGCATCTTCCTCGTGCGGCGCTATCTCGCCATGGACGTGATCCTTCCCTACGTCGCCTGGATCACCCTGCTCGCCTTTCTCATGGATTACGTGCTGCGCAAGCTCTCCGCTGCCGCCTATCCGTGGGACAAGATCAAGGCGGCCTGAATGACCAAGATCGTCATCGACAACGTCTGGAAGGAATATGACGACCGGGTCGTGCTGGAGCGCGTCAACCTCGCGCTCGACGACCACGAGTTCCTCGTCATCATCGGCCCTTCCGGGGTCGGCAAGACCACGCTGCTGCGCCTTCTGCTGAGCCAGGAGACGCCCACGCGCGGGCGCATCCTGATCGACGGCGAGCCGATCGCCCCCGAGCCGACCGCCGATCGCGGCGTGGTGTTCCAGCGCTATTCGGTGTTCCCCCACAAGTCCGTGCTGGGCAACGTGATGCTGGGCCCGCAATGGGCCGCCTCGCCGGTGCTCGGCCGGCTGTTCGGTGCGCGTCGGCGCGCGCTCGAGGCGCGGGCGATGGGGCTGCTGGAGCGGGTCGGCCTCGCCGATTCGGCGGACAAGTACCCCGCCCAGCTCTCCGGCGGCATGCAGCAGCGCCTCGCCCTCGCCCAGGCGCTGATCATGAAGCCGAAGGTGCTGCTGCTCGACGAGCCGTTCGGCGCGCTCGACCCGGGCACCCGCAAGTCGATGCACGAGCTGGTGCACGAATTGTGGGAGGAGAACGAGATGACCATCGTCATGGTCACGCACGATCTCTCCGAAGCCTTCCTGCTGGGCACCCGCGTGATCGCGGTCGACCGCCCGCGCACCGACCCGCAGGCCCCCGAGCGGTTCGGCGCCACCATCGCCTCCGACTTCGAGGCCAAGATCCGCGCCGTGCGCGACTCCCACCGTTTCGAGAGTGAGCGCGAGAAGCTCCGCCTCACGCTCGTCTCCTCCCACGACCTGCCTGCGGATGGCCCGGCCGTCCGCGCCCTTGTGAAGGACTGACGTCAATGGCCGACAAGCGCTTCCATCTCGCCTGGTTCATGAACTTCACGCCCGACGAGTGGCGCGAGCCGTTCGGCCAGGGTGGCTATCCCTGGGACGGGCAGTTCTACATCGACATGGCGCAGTCGATGGAGCGCGCCTGCTTCGATCTCATCATGATCGAGGACAAGCTGATGGTGCCGGAGACCTATGGCGGCTCGCGCGACCTCTCGCTCAAGCACGCCATGATGGTGCCGAAGGCCGATCCGGCGCCGCTCGCCGTCGCCATGGGCATGGCGACCAAGCATCTGGGCGTGGTCGCCACCATGTCGACCATGGCCTACCCGCCCTTCATGCTGGCGCGCCTGTCCTCGACCATCGACAGCCTGACCAAGGGCCGCTTCGGCTGGAACGTCGTCACCTCGGCCGAGGACCTGATGGCGAAGAACTTCGGCATGGACAGGCTGCCCGCGCGCGAGGACCGCTACGCCATGGCGGACGAGTACATGGACGTGGTCGGCAAGCTGTTCGAGAGCTGGGAGCCGGACGCGGTGGTGCTCGACCGCAAGAACGGCGTCTATGCCGACGGCTCGAAGATCCACACCGTCGACCACAAGGGCAAGTACTACCAGGTGCGCGGGCCTCTCAATACCGTGCCCTCGCCGCAGCGCCGCCCGGTCTACCTGCAGGCCGGCGCCTCGCCGCGCGGGCGCGACTTCGCCGCCCAGCACGCGGACGCCATCGTCTCGGTGGCGAACGGGGTGGAGGGGATGAAGGAGTTCCGCACCGACATCCGCGCCCGGGCCGAGAAGTTCGGCCGCAACCCGGACGACATCAAGGTGTTCTTCTGCATCTGCCCGAGCCTCGGCGAGACCGAGGAGGAGGCGCAGGCGCGCTACCGGAACGTCACGATGTCGGACAATTTCGTCACCGACGTGCTGATCTCGATCTCCGCCATCACCGAGATCGACTTCGCGCAGTTCGAGCTCGACAAGCCGCTGCCCGAGAAGCTCGTCACCAACGGCGAGTCCGGCACGCTCGACAAGTTCCAGCAATGGGGCTCGGGCAAGACGCTGCGCCAGCTCGCGGCCGATGGCGGCGGCGGCCTCGTCTCATCGATGGAGCTGATCGGCACGCCCGCGCAGGTGGCCGAGAAGATGGGCGCGGCGATGGCCGAGGTCGGCGGCGACGGCTTCCTGATCACCACGCCGGTGCTGCGCGTCTCGCGCCGCTACATCACCGAGATCTGCGACGGTCTGGTGCCCGAGCTGCAGTCGCGCGGACTGGTGCGCACCGAATACAAGCACCAGCTCCTGCGCGACAATCTGCGGGAATTCTGACGCCGCCCCATAGCCGCTTAGCCGGCTATATGACGGAAGGGAGAGATGGACATGGTCCCGTCTGTTCGCGACGACGTCCCCGGCGCGATGCCCGAGCGGATCGCCGGGGTGACGCGCCAGCAATATCGCGACGCGATGGCCCGGCTCGGCGCCGCGGTGAACATCGTGACCACGGACGGCCCGGCCGGGCGCCACGGCTTCACCGCCTCGGCGGTGTGCTCGGTGACCGACACGCCGCCGACCCTGCTGGTCTGCCTCAACAAGGGCAGCTCGGCGAGCGCGGTGTTCCACGCCAACGGCGTGCTGTGCGTGAACACGCTGGCGGCGGGGCACGAGGCGCTCTCCAACCTGTTCGGCGGGCGCACCCCGCCGGCCGAGCGCTTTGCGGCGGCGCAGTGGAAGGTGTCCGCCACCGGGGCGCCGATGCTGGTGGACGCGGTGGCGGCCTTCGACTGCCGGATCGTGCGCACGGTCGAGGTCGGCACCCATGACGTGCTGTTCTGCGAGGTGGTCGGCCTCGCCGAGGGCGGCGTCCCGCATGGCCTGATCTATTTCAGCCGCCGCTACCACGCCATTCGCGGCGGCCATGGCGGCGGGGATGAGTGAGCCGTGCGGAGGCTCTTCGAGGCGCCACGCGCGCCGGGCGCAAAGATCAGGCATGCAACCGCGTGCGAGCTTACCTTGGCGGGAGAAATCCGCACGGCTGTGCGGTTTGAAGCTTACGTGCCGTGCGTGTGTGTGACACCAGAACGGGCGAGCATCGCCTAAAACATAGGCGTGCCTGCATAGTGGATTTGGCATAGCGTCAGACGTTGTTCCGTGTCGGTGGCGCATGACCGGAAAAGGAACCTAACCATCTGTAATCAGGTCGGTTTCGCGGTGCTAAGGATAGAAACAGTCGCGATGCGCGCGAAACCGCACCAACGCCCCGCCTCCGCCCGGGCCGATGCCGAGACCGGCAGCCGCAGGGCGGGGTGCTTTCACAAGGCGCCTGCGCGCCGGTTCACTGCCCAGCGTCCTATTCCTCAGGGAGACCCATCATGCTGACTAAGAGCCTGCGCCGGTGCCTTGCCGGCGCGTTCACCGGGGCGGTCATGGCCGCGGCGGCGGCGCAGCCCGCCTCCGCCGGCAAGATCTCGATCGGTCACACGATCTGGGTCGGCTACGGGCCGCTCTACCTCGCCAGGGAGCTCGGCTACTTCAAGGACAACGGCGTCGACGTCGACTTCCAGGTGGTCGACGATTCCGCCCTCGCCATGGCGGCCCAGGCGGCCGGCAAGCTCGACGGCACCGCCACCACCCTGGACGAGATCCTGAAGTACCGCTCCGACAAGTTCTGCTTCAAGGCGGTGGCGCTGTTCGACGAGAGCCATGGCGGCGACGGCATGGTCTCGGTCAAGGAGATCAACTCGCTCGACGACCTGAAGGGCAAGACGGTCGCCCTGAACGAGGGCTCGACCTCGCAGTTCTGGTTCTCCTACCTGCTGAAGAAGCAGGGCATCCCGCTCAAGGACGTCGAGGTGCTCAACATGAGCGCCGATGCCGCTGCGGCCGCCTTCATCGCCGGCCAGGTGCCGGTCGCCGTGACCTGGGAGCCGAACCTCACCCTGGTGAAGACCAAGAACGCCGGCAAGGTGCTGATGGACAGCGCCGCGACGCCGGGCGTCATCATCGACGTGCTGGAGATCTCCTGCTCGGTGCTGAAGGACCGTCCCGAGGACGTGAAGGGCTTCATCGCCGGGCTGCAGAAGGCGGTCGACTACATCAAGACCAACCCCGACAAGGCTTATGCCATCATGGCCAAAGGCGTCGGCGGCTATCTCACCGACCCGAAGGACTTCGCCGACGCCGCCTCGGGCGTGAAGTTCTACGACAAGCAGATGACCATCGACTATTTCGGCACGCCGGAGAAGCCCGGCCCGGCCGCGGACGTGATCAAGCTCGGCAACGAGATCTGGACCGACCTCGGCAAGATCAAGACGCCGATCACCTACGACCAGATCATCGACCCCAGCTTCACCCAGTGATCGCCGCCGGGGGCGCGCGCGAGGTCGCGCGTCCCCGGTTCCGATCCCGTGCCGGATGCGAGTTGCCATGGCCCGCAAGCGTTCCATCATCGACCTCTGCCTGACGCCCAAGGCCGAAGTGCCGGGCCCGCTGCGCTACGCCGTCGCGACCTTCGTCTGGGTGCTGGTCATCGCCATCTGGTCGATCCTGACCTATGGCGGCATCATGCAGGACATCTTCCTGCCCTCGCCGACCGCGGTGATGGGTGCCTTCTTCCGCCTGTTCGAGGACGGCACGCTCAGCCAGCACATCTGGGCGAGCCTGCAGGTGGTCCTCATGGGCTTCATCATCTCGTCCATCATCGCCGTGCCGCTCGGCCTGCTGATGGGCACGTTCCGCGTGGTGCAGGCGGGGCTCGAGCCGCTGGTGAACTTCATCCGCTACCTGCCCGTGACCTCCTTCGTGCCGCTGTTCATCCTGTGGATCGGCATCGGCATCGAGCAGCGGGTCACCGTCATCTTCTTCGGCACCTTCTTCCAGCAGCTCGTCATGATCGCCGACGTCTCGCGCGGCGTGTCGAAGGACCTGCTCAACGCGTCCTACACGCTCGGCGCCTCGCGGCGCGACGCGCTGCTCCACGTGCTCACCCCGGCGGCGCTGCCGGGCATCATGGACACGCTGCGCGTCACCATGGGCTGGGCCTGGACCTATCTGGTGGTCGCCGAGCTCGTCGCCGCCTCCTCGGGCCTCGGCTACATCTCGATGAAGGCGATGCGCGGCTTCCAGGTCGACGTGATCTTCCTGGCCATCGCGGTGATCGGCCTGCTCGGCCTGTTCACCGACCTCATCTTCCGCCTGATCAGCAACCGGCTCGTCGGGTGGGCGAGCTGAATGGGCCGCCCGTTCGCGGACTACCTGAATTTCCTACCGACCAGCGAGGCAATGACATGAGCGTCGCGAATGTTCTGCGCGAGGAGCCGGTGCCGGCCGTCACGCCCGGCGAGGCGCCTGCCGCCAAGGCGCCGCCGCTCCTGCGCATCAAGGACGTGCGTCTCGAATACACCACCAAGACCAAGACCGTGGTGGCGATCGACAACATCTCGATCGACGTGCCGGACAACCAGTTCGCCGTCATCGTCGGCCCCTCGGGCTGCGGCAAGTCGAGCCTGCTCTATCTTGTCGCCGGCCTCAACGAGCCGACCTCGGGCGAGATCCTGCTCGGCAATGAGGAGATCGACGGGCCGGGGCCGGACCGGGGCATGGTGTTCCAGTCCTACACGCTGTTTCCCTGGCTCACCGTGCGCGAGAATGTCGAGTTCGGGCTCAAGCGCCGCCACGTGCCGGCGGCCGAGCGCGAGGACATCGTCAACCGCTACCTCAACGAGACCGGCCTCGCCGCCTTCCACGACGCCTATCCCAAGCAGCTCTCCGGCGGCATGATGCAGCGCGTGGCGATCGCCCGCGCGCTCGCCAACGACCCGAAGATCCTGCTGATGGACGAGCCCTTCGGCGCGCTCGACAGCCAGACCCGCAACTCGATGCAGAAGCTGCTGCTGCGGGTGTGGGAGCAGCACAAGAAGACCGTGCTGTTCGTCACCCACGACATCGACGAGGCGATCCTGCTCGGCGACCGCATCTATGTGATGACTGCCCGCCCGGGCCGGCTGAAGGAGGAGGTGGTGGTGCCGATCGCCCGTCCGCGCAACATGGACATGGTGATGGACCCGTCCTTCATCGCCGTGAAGCGGCGGATCCTCGAGCTGCTCAAGAACGAGATCAAGGACGACGACGAGCATTGAGGCGCCCCGCGCCGCCTGGGGGCGGGCGGACCCAGCCGGGGGCCTGTGCTCCCGCGCCCTTGCCCCGTCCTCTTGCCCCGCCCGCGCGGCCGCCGCACAGTCGCGGCTGTCCCCCGATCCGGTACGCGGCGAAAGCGATGACCGACAATGCGCAGACCGGGTTCCCGCCTTCCGCGACGGGCTGGGAGCCGGCGCCGGCCGACACCCGCGCCCGGGCGGCGGCCCGGCTGTCCGGCCTCGCGGCGCATTTCGAGGGTTGGGCGGACGCCAATCTCCACGGCGTGGTGATGGTCCATCGCGGCAGGCTGCTCTACGAGCACTATTTCACCGGCGAGGACCGCGCCTTCGCCCGACCGCTCGGCCGGGTCGCCTATCATGCAGGGCTGCGCCACGACCTGCGGTCGATCACCAAGAGCGTCGTCTCGCTGCTGGTCGGTATCGGCGTCGGCGAGGGCTGGATCGGCGATCTGGACACGCCGGCGCTGGCGCTGTTTCCCGAGCATGCCCGCCACGCGACGCCGGAGAAGGCCGCCATCACGCTCCGGCACCTGCTCACCATGTCCGCCGGCCTCGCCTGGGACGAGGATCTTCCCTATAGCGACCCCGCCAACAGCGAGCGCCGCATGATCGATGCGCCGGACCGCTGCGGCTATGTGCTGGCGCAGCCGGTGGTGCGCACGCCGGGTGCCGCCTATCGCTACAATGGCGGCCTCACCCTCTTGTTGGCCACGGCGCTGGAGCGCGGCTCCGGCCGGACCATCGACGCGCTGGCGCGCGACCTGCTGTTCGCCCCGCTCGGCATCGCGGATGTGGAATGGCACCGCTATGACGACGGCGCGGCCAATCCGGTGTCGGGCCTGCGGCTCGCCCCGCGCGACGTGGCGCGGCTCGGCGAACTGGTGCTGCGCGGCGGCCGGTACGCGGGCCGGCAGGTCCTGCCTGAGGGCTGGATCGCCGAATCGACGGCGCCGCAGGTCCATGGCGAGGGGCTCTATTTCTACGGCTACCACTGGTGGCTCGGCCGCTCGCTGGTCGCGCGGCGGGAGATCCGCTGGATCGCCGGCATCGGCTATGGCGGCCAGCGCCTCTACATCGTGCCGGAGCTCGACCTCGTGGTGGCGGTGACCGCCGGCCTCTATGACGAGCCGGTGCTCCAGGGCATGGTCGGCGACGTCGTGCTGCGCCGCTACGCGCTGCCCGCCGGGCTGGAAGCGGGCTGACACGCCGTGCTCCGCCCCGGATCCCCCTTTCCCGACCTTCGAGCCGATCGGTAGACCATGACCCCCCGACCCTCCCTGTTCGATCTTGCCGGCCGCAAGGCCCTGGTGACCGGCGCCAGCCGCGGCATCGGCCGCCGGATCGCCGGCGCGCTTGCCGCCGCCGGTGCCGATGTCGCGTTGGCCGCGCGCGGGCTCGACGCGCTCGCCGACACGGTGGGCGACATCGCCTCGCTCGGCCGCCGCGCGGTGCCGCTGGCGCTCGACGTGACCGACACCGCGAGCTGCCGCCGCGCGGTGGAGGCGGCGGCGGACGAACTGGGCGGGCTCGACATCCTCGTCAACAATGCCGGCATGGAGCAGGTCCGCCCCTCGCTCGAGGTGGACGAGGCGCTGTGGGACGCGATCCTCGACACCAATCTCAAGGGCGCCTTCTTCTGCGCCCAGTCCGCCGCCCGGCTGATGAAGGAGGCGGGCGGCGGGGCGATCGTCAATCTGTGCTCGCTGACCTCGGAAGTCGGCATCCCGACCGCCGTTCCCTATGGCTCGTCCAAGTCCGGCCTGCTCGGCATGACGCGCGCGCTGGCGGCGGAATGGGCGGGGCTCGGCATTCGCGTCAACGCCATCGCGCCGGGCTATTTCCGCACCGCCATGACCGAGGTGTTCTACGAGGATGCCGGCTGGCAGGACGCGATGCTGGCCAAGATCCCGATGCGCCGCTTCGGCGAGCTGGCCGATCTCGACGGCATCGCGGTGTTCCTCGCCTCCGGCGCCTCGGCCTACATTACCGGCCAGTGCTTCCCGGTGGACGGCGGCTTCCTCGCCTCGATCTGAGGAAGGGAGCCGGGCCGCGCCTGCCGAATGGGCAGCGGGAGCGACAAGTTTAGTCTCCCCTCGCCGTGATTAAGACTATACATATTTCCGTCCCGGATGAGGCGGCTGAGAGGTTCTGTCATGACCGACACCTGCAATTTCCACGAGCTCGCCACCATGGACGCGGCCGCCCGCGCCGGGCTGCTGAAGCGTTCGGAGACCGACCTCTCGACCTTCATCGAGAAGGTCCGCCCGATCGTCGAGGCGGTGCGCACGGAAGGCGACGAGGCGCTGGCGCGCTTCGGCCGCGAGCTCGACAAGGCCGACGTCACGGCCGACCGGCTGAAGGCCAGCGAGGCCGAGTTCGACGAGGCGTTCCGGCTGGTCGATCCCGAGGTGATCGAATCGATCGAGTTCGGCATTTCCAATATCCGCAGCTTCCATGAGGAGCAGGCGCCCGAGCCGATGTGGCTGAAGGAGGTGCGCCCCGGCGCCTTCGCCGGCGACCGTTGGACGCCGATCGAATCCGCCGCGCTCTACGTGCCGCGCGGCAAGGGCGCTTTTCCCTCGGTGACGATGATGACGGCCGTGCCGGCGAGCGTCGCCAAGGTGCCGAACATCTCGATCGTGACCCCGCCCACCGAGACCGGCGGCGTCGACGCCGCGACCCTCGTCGCCGCCCGGCTCGCCGGCGTCGAGACGGTCTACAAATGCGGCGGCGCGCAGGCGGTGGCGGCGGTCGCCTATGGCACGCAGACGGTGAGGAAGGCGATCAAGATCGTCGGCCCCGGCTCGCCCTGGCTGGTGGCGGCCAAGCGCCTGCTCTCCGACATCATCGACACCGGGCTCCCCGCCGGCCCCTCGGAGGCGATCATCTTCGCCGACGGCACGGTGAACGGCGCGGTGGCGGCGCTCGACCTGCTGATCGAGGCCGAGCATGGGCCGGATTCCTCCGCCTATCTCGTCACCCATTCGCGCGAGCTGGCGGAAGCCGCGCGCGCCGCCCTGCCCGGGCATTGGGGGCGGATGAGCGAGCAGCGCGTCGCCTTCTCGAAGGCGGTGCTGAACGGCAAGTGCGGGGGCATCGTGCTGACCTCCTCGCTGGAGGAGAGCTACGACTTCGTCAACGCCTATGCGCCCGAGCACCTCGAGATCCTCTCCACCGACCCGTTCGCGCATCTGGGGCGCATCACCGAGGCGGCGGAGGTGCTGATGGGTCCCTACACGCCGGTGACCATCGCCAATTTCACCCTCGGCCCCAATGCGGTGCTGCCGACCAGCCGCTGGGCGCGCACCTACGGGCCGCTCTCGGTCACCGACTTCCTCAAGCGCTCCTCGGTCGGCTACGTCACCGGCACCGCCTATCCCGAATTTGCCGGCCATGCCCGCCGGCTCGCGCGCTATGAGGGCTTCTCCAGCCATGAGAACGCGGTCTCCGGGCTGCGCGACGACCTGCTGAGGGGCGGCTGAGGCATGAAGGCGGTCCGGCTCCACGGCGCGGGCGATCTGCGGGTCGAGGAGGTGCCGCCTCCGGACGCGCCGGCGGCCGGCTGGGTGCGGCTGAAGGTCGGCGCGGCCGGCATCTGCGGTTCGGACATCCACAATTTCCGCACCGGCCAGTGGATCACCCGCGCCCCGTCCATCGCCGGCCACGAGCTGACCGGGGTGGTGGTCGAGACCGGCGCGGGCGTCGAGGGTCTCGCGCCGGGCGACGCGGTGGTGGCGGATTCGCGCTTCTGGTGCGGGCAGTGCCCGGCCTGCCGGGCGGGGCGGCACCATCTGTGCGAGAAGCTCGGCTTCGTCGGCGAGGCGTGCGACGGCGGCTTCGCCGAGGAGGTGGTGCTGCCGGCGCGGCTGCTGCTGCCGGTTCCGGCCGAGCTCGACCCGGCGGTGGCGGCGATGGCCGAGCCGCTGGCGGTGGCGCTGCACGCAGTGCGTCGGCTGGCGCCGCAACCGGGCGAGCCGGTGCTGGTGGTGGGCTGCGGGCCGATCGGCGGGCTCGCGGCGCTCGCCCTCGCACGCGGGCGGGACGGAGTGCCTCATGACGGGCCGGTCCTCGTCGCCGACCGTAACCGCGCGCGGGCGGCGCTTGTGGCGGAGGTGACCGGCGCGCGAAGCGTCGCGCTCGACGCCGGCGACCTCCGCGCGGCGCTGGACGGCCGGCTTCCCGCCGCCGCCATTGAGGCGACCGGCAGCCCGGCGGCGCTCTCGGCCTTGACCGGAGTGATGGAGGGCGGCGGACGGGTGGCGCTGGTCGGCATCTATCACGGCCGTCTCGACCTCGATCCGAACCGGATGGTCGAGCACGAGCTGTCGATGATCGGCTGCCACGCCTTCACCGACGAGCTGCCGCAGGCGGTGGCGCTGCTCCCCGCGCTCCAGACCGACCTCCTGCGCCTCGTCGAACGCGAGATCAGCCTCGACGAGGTGCCCGTTGCCTATGAGCGCCTGATCGCGGGCGAGGCGGACGGGCTCAAGACCATCATCCGCCCGGGCCGGCCGTGAGCATGTCGAGCCGCACCGCGCAGATCCGTGCGCTGGCGCAGCGCGACCCGGCGCTCGCCGAGGCGCCGCTCGCCGCGCTGCTGGCCGACCTGTTCGGCATCGCGCCGCGCAACGTGGCGATCAATCTCGACCGTTACAGCCTCAACTCGCTGAACGGCTTCTTCGAGACCGATGCGGGGGCCTTCTTCTTCAAGTTCCATCAGGAGGAGGGCGAGGAGGCGATGGCCGGCGAGTATTACCGCGCCGACATCCTCGCCCGCGCCGGCCTTCCGGTCGACCAGCCGGTGCATGTCTCGGCCGAGCCCGGCGAGCAGATCCTGGTCTATCGCCGCCGCGACGAGCCGCGCTTTTCCGACGTGCTGCGCGCGCTCGACATGGAGGACGACCCGGCGGCGCGGGCGGTGGCGGTGGAGGCCGAGCGCGGGCTCAGCCGCGCCCTCATCGCCACCTATCGCGCCAGCCTGCATCCCGTCACGGCGGCGGAGGTGGCGGCCGAGCCGATCCACCGGCTGTTCCACGAGCGGCTGGTCACGCATGGCGCGGCGGGCGAAGCCTATCCCGGCGGGCGCTACCGGGAGTTCTATCTCGGCCGCCGCTTCGCCTTTCCCGGCCTCGCGCTCGACTGGGCGGACCTGTCGACGCGGCGCTTCACCGTCAACGGCGTCACCTATGCCCGTACGCTCGGCGAGCTGTTCGACGCGGCGGAGGCCCGGTTGCGCCCGGAGCGGCTCGCCGATGCCGGCGGGGTGGTCGCCCATGGCGACGCGCACAACGCCAATGTCTGGTTCACGCCCAAGGCCGGTGGTGAGGGCGGCGAAGCGGGCGCGCGGCTCTCCTTCTTCGACCCGGCCTTTGCGGGGGAGAACGTGCCGGCCCTGCTGGCCGAGGTGAAGGCGACGTTCCACAACGTGTTCGCCCATCCGTTCTGGCTCTACGACCCGGACCTCGCCAGCGCGCGCTTTTCCGCCGCCGCGCGGCTCGCCCCGGGCGAGCTGATCGTCGAGACCGACTGGGCGCCGAGCCCGGTGCGCGCCGATCTCCTTGCCGTGAAGGCGGACGAGGTGTGGCGCCCGCTGCTCGCCGAGCTCGCGGCCCGCGCCCTGCTGCCGCCGGACTGGCGCGAGGTGATCCGCCTCGCCCTGTTCCTGTGCCCGACGTTGGTGATGGATTTGCGCGCCGGCGCGCGCACCCACACGCCGATCTCCTCATTGATCGGCCTGTCGGTCGCGGTCATGGTCGGCTCCCCGCCGCTCCAGGGCGCGGACGCCGTCACCCGTTTCCTCGACCGCATCGACCCGGACCAGTCCCGATGAGCCTTATCAATGTCGACGACGCCCGCGCCATCGCCCGGCGCCGTCTGCCGCGCATCTTCTTCGATTATGTCGACGGCGGCGCCTTCGCCGAGGACACGCTGCGGGCCAACCGGGAGGATTTCGGCCGCTGGACGCTGGTGCAGCGCGTGCTCAACGACATCTCGGTGCGCGACCTCTCGACCGATTTCCTCGGCGCCCGCCACCCGCTGCCCTTCATGCTCGGGCCTGTCGGCTTCCTCGGGCTCTACGCGGCACGCGGCGAGATCGCGGCGGCGCGGGCCGCCCATGCCGCGGGCATCCCGCTGTGCCTGTCGACCTTCTCCATCGCCTCGCTGACCGAGCTCCGGGCGGCGACGCAGGGGCCGCTGCATTTCCAGCTCTATGTCATGTCGGACCGGGCCATCGGCGAGGAGCTGATCGCGCAGGCCCGCGCGGCCGGGGTCGACACGCTCTACCTCACCGTCGACACCGCGATCACCAGCGTGCGCGAGCGCGACCTGCGCAACGGCTTCCGCTCGCTCACCCGGATCACGCCGGGCCTCGCTTTGCGCCTCGCGACCCGTCCCGGCTGGTGCGTCGAGATGCTGCGCGCGGGGATGCCGGAGGTCGGCGCGGTCAAGCACCGGCCGGAATTCGGCCGGGGCGCGCTGGAGCAGGCGAGCAACCTGTCGCGGCGGATCGACACCCGCCTGTCCTGGAAGGATGTCGACTGGCTGCGTGCGCGCTGGGACGGCAAGCTGGTGCTGAAGGGCGTGCTCGCGCCCGAGGACGCGGTGACCGCCCGCGCGGCGGGGGTGGACGCGATCGTGGTCTCCAACCATGGCGGCCGCCAGCTCGACGGTGCCTCCTCCACCATCGCCGCCCTGCCGGCGATCGCCGACGCGCTGGGCGGCG
Source organism: Ancylobacter mangrovi (assembly GCF_024752335.1). NCBI lineage: Bacteria > Pseudomonadati > Pseudomonadota > Alphaproteobacteria > Hyphomicrobiales > Xanthobacteraceae > Ancylobacter > Ancylobacter mangrovi. The sequence goes on from NZ_JANTHY010000002.1 coordinate 798,639, forward strand.
AGCTCGACATATTGTTCGACGGCGGGGTGCGGCGCGGTGCCGACATCGTGAAGGCGCTCGCGCTCGGCGCCTCCGGCGTGCTGCTCGGCCGGGCCTATGTGTTCGGCCTCGGCGCCGCCGGCGAGGCGGGCGTCGCCCGCATGATCGCGCATCTGCGCGAGGAGGTGGACATCACGCTGGCGCTGATGGGGCTGACCTCGATCGACGCGCTGAAACGGCTCGGGCGCGCGGCGCTGAACCCGCGCTGACGCGCGGCGCGCGTTTCCGAAAGCAGGGAAGTTTCGTTCGAAGCATTGAAAAGCGTCATTCGACGCGTATAGCCTCCGCCCGAGGCGGGAAACGAAAGCGTTGCCGTCGGTCCAGCCTGCGGAGACGCCGTGTGACCCGTCAAGCCACCGATCCGATCTACGACATCGCCATCATCGGCGGCGGGGTGAACGGCTGCGGCATTGCCCGCGACGCCGCCGGGCGGGGCGCCTCGGTGGTGCTGTTCGAGCAGGGCGACTTCGCCGGCGCGACCTCCTCGGCCTCCACCAAGCTGATCCATGGCGGGCTGCGCTATCTCGAGCAGTACGAGTTCCGGCTCGTGCACGAGGCGCTCGCCGAGCGCGAGGTGCTGTGGAAGATCGCGCCGCATATCATCGGCCCGCTGCGCTTCGTGCTGCCGCACCACAAGGGGCTGCGCCCGGCCTGGCTGCTGCGGCTCGGCCTGTTCATCTACGACCATCTCGGCGGGCGCCGGCTGCTGCCGGCGACGCGCACGCTCGACCTCTCGAGCGACGTGACCGGCCGGCCGCTGCGCGAGGCCTATCGGCGCGGCTTCGAATATTCCGACTGCCGGGTCGACGACAGCCGCCTCGTGGTGCTGAACGCGCTGGACGCGGCCGAGCGCGGCGCCGACATCCGCCCGCGCACGCGCGTCGTCTCCGCCCGGCGCGAGAGCGAGTTCTGGCGCATCGAGGTGGAATCGGGCGGCATCTCGCAGCTCGTCCATGCACGCGTGCTGGTGAACGCGGCCGGGCCGTGGGTGCACCAGGTGCTGAGCGAGGTTGCCGGCGTCAGCTCGCCGGCCGAGGTGCGGCTGGTGCAGGGCAGCCACATCGTGGTGCGCAAGCTCTACGACCACGACCGCGCCTACATCTTCCAGAACCCGGACGGGCGGATCATCTTCGCCATTCCCTACCACGACGATTTCACGCTGATCGGCACCACCGACCGCGACTTCGGCCATACACCCGGCGCGCCGGTCGCGAGCGCGGAGGAGATCGCGTATCTCTGCGCCGCGGCCGACGAGTATTTCCGCGCGCCGGTGAGCCCGGACGACGTGGTGTGGGCCTATTCCGGCGTGCGCCCGCTCTATGACGACGGCGCCTCCAAGGCGCAGGAAGCCACGCGCGACTACGTGCTGGAGCTCGACGACGCGGACGGGCGGGTGCCGGTGCTTTCGGTGTTCGGCGGCAAGATCACCACCTATCGCCGGCTCGCCGAGCACGCCATGCGCAAGCTCGCGCCGTTCCTGCCCGCCGCCTCGGCCCGGCCCTGGACCGGCGGTGCGCCGCTGCCGGGCGGGGATTTCGGCGTCGAGGACCGGGCGCGGCTGGAAGGACAGCTTCGCCGCGCCCATGCCGGGCTCGACGAGCGGCTCGCGCGCCGGTTGGTGCGCAGCTACGGCACCCGGGCGATGCGCATCCTCGACGGCGCGCGCACGCCTGGCGACCTCGGCGCCGTGTTCGGCGCCGACCTGACCGAGGCGGAGGTGCTCCACCTCATGCGCGAGGAATGGGCGCTGACCGCCGAGGACGTGCTCTGGCGCCGCACCAAGCTCGGCCTGCATTTCTCGGCCGAGGAGGCGGCGGCGCTCGAGGACTTCATGCGCAGGGCGGCGGAGATGGCCGGCTCCCCGCCCGCGACGCGCAGCGTTCCGGCATGAGTGCCTTTGCATGAGCAGCCATATTCTCGCGATCGACCAGGGGACGACCTCCTCGCGCGCCATCCTGTTCCGCCCGGACACCAGCATCGCCGCCGAGGCGCAGCAGGAATTCGCCCAGCACTTCCCTTCCTCGGGCTGGGTCGAGCACGAGGCGGAGGACCTGTGGAACACCACGGTCGCCACCTGCCGGCAGGCGATCGCCGAGGCGGGCATCGGCCCGGCCGACATCGCCGCGATCGGCATCACCAACCAGCGCGAGACGGTGGTGGTGTGGGACCGGCAGAGCGGGCGGGCGATCTACCGCGCCATCGTCTGGCAGGACCGGCGCACCGCCGCCCATTCCGCCCGGCTGAAGGGGGAGGGGCACGAGGAGCTGGTCACGGCGCGCACCGGGCTGATCCTCGATCCCTATTTCTCCGCCACCAAGATCGGCTGGATCCTCGATCACGTGCCGGGGGCACGCAAGCGCGCGGAGCGCGGCGAGCTCGCCTTCGGCACGGTGGATTCCTGGCTGCTGTGGCGGCTCACCGGCGGCAAGGTGCACGCCACCGACATCACCAACGCCTCGCGCACCTCGCTGTTCAACATCCATGAGGGCCGCTGGGACGACGACATGCTGGCGCTGTTCGGCGTGCCGCGCTCCATGCTGCCCGAGGTGAAGGAGTGCGCCGACGATTTCGGCGAGACCCTGCCGGAGCTGTTCGGCGGGCCGCTGCCGATCCGGGGCGTGGCCGGCGACCAGCAGGCGGCGACGATCGGCCAGGCCTGCTTCGAGCCGGGCATGATCAAGTCGACCTATGGCACCGGCTGCTTCGCCCTGCTCAACACCGGCGAGACCGTCGTCGCCTCGGCGAACCGGCTGCTCAGCACCATTGCCTACCAGATCGACGGGCGCCGCTGCTACGCGCTGGAGGGCTCGATCTTCGTCGCCGGCGCCGCGGTGCAGTGGCTGCGCGACGGGATCGGCATCATCGCCAGCTCGGCCGAGAGCGAGAAGCTGGCGGAGGCCGCCGATGCCGGCCAGCACGTCTATCTGGTGCCGGCCTTCGTCGGGCTCGGCGCGCCCTATTGGGAGCCGGAGGTGCGCGGCGCCATGTTCGGCCTCACCCGGGCCACCACCAGCGCCGAGATCGCGCTGGCGACGCTGGAGAGCGTGTCCTACCAGACCGCCGACCTGATCGACGCCATGCACGCGGACTGGCAGGCGTCGGGCGCCGGCGCGGCGCCGACGGTGCTGCGCGTCGACGGCGGCATGAGCGCCTCGAACTTCTTCGTGCAGCGCCTCGCCGACATCATCGCCGCCCCGGTCGATCGTCCGGTGGTGCGCGAGACCACCGCGCTCGGCGCGGCCTATCTCGCCGGCTACAAGTCCGGGATCTTCCCCGCGCCCGAGCATTTCGCCGACCTGTGGCGGCTCGAGCGGCACTTCACCCCGTCCATGCCGGCGGTGACGCGTGAGCGCAAGCTGGCCGGCTGGCGCGACGCGGTGCGGCGGCTGACCATGGCGTGAAATCAAGCGCTTGCCGGGACGCTGACGGGATGGAGCGTGCGCGCGAGGCGAATCATTGGAGGTAGTTCTATACGCCACCGCGATCGGTCGGCTGCTTTATAGTGGGTCGCAACAACCGCAAGATTATACAAATTCCGGACGCACGGGTTGGCAGTGATCTGACCTAGCGTCATCAGGGGGGCCTGATGTGATGGACGTGGTTTGCGCAGAGGCGGATGCGGGTTCCGGCCCGGGCGGCGGGACGGCGGAGGCGTCTGTGCGCCGTCTGAAGGTCTGCCTGATCAATCCCCGGTTCGAGATTTCCTTCTTCGGCATGCAGCACGCGCTGCCGATCCTGCCGGGCGAGAGGAAGGCGATGATGCCGCCGGGCTCGCTGCCCCTGCTCGCGGCGCTGGTCCCGCCCGAGCACGAGGTGACGATCATCGACGAGAACGCCGAGGAGATCGATTTCGAGCGCCTGCGCTCCTACGACGTGATCGGCCTCACCGGGATGATCGTGCAGCGCCAGCGCATGGATGAGATCCTGCGCACGCTGCGCGAGACGACGAACGCGCTTTTGTGCGTTGGCGGGCCCTATGTGACGGTCGACGAGACGCATTTCGACGGGCTGTGCGACGTCGTTTTCCTGGGCGAGGCCGACGAAACCTGGGGCGTCTTCATCGCCGATTACGCGGCCGGGCGGCCGACGGAGCGGCGCTACAAGCAGGCCGAACCGACCAACATGGAGACGGTGCCCTGCCCGCGCTACGACCTGCTCGATCCCAAACACTACGTGTCGGTGGCGATGCAGTTCTCGCGGGGCTGCCCGTTCCTGTGCGAGTTCTGCGACATCATCGTGATCTTCGGGCGCAAGCCACGCCTTAAGAAGGCGGCGCAGATCACCGCTGAACTCGACCGCCTGAAGGCGCTTGGCACCCGGGCGGTGTTCTTCGTCGACGACAATTTCATCGGCAACAAGAAGCTCGCCGCCGCCATGCTGCGCGAGCTCGTGGACTGGCAGGTGGCCAACGGCTACCCGATGACCTTCAGCACCGAGGCGAGCATCAATCTGGGTGACGAGCCGGAGATACTCGACCTGCTCTGGAAGGCCAATTTCCGGTCGGTCTTCATCGGTATCGAATCCCCGCGTCCCGAATCGCTGCTCGAGACCAAGAAGGTGCAGAACGTCCGCGGTGATTCCATCGACGCCAAGCTCGACCGCGTCCGCGATGCCGGCATCGTGGTCCAGGCCGGCTTCATCGTCGGCTTCGATAATGATGACGCCCGGGTGTTCGACGAGCAGTTCAACTTCATCCAGCGCAACGCGATCGGCATTTCCGTCGTGTCGATCCTCTCGCCGATCCCCTCCACGCCGCTTTACGAGCGGTTGGAGAAGGAAGGTCGCCTCATCGACGATGACGACATGGTCTGGTTCCAGCCCAAGGCGATGTCGCTCGACGAGCTGAAGCAGGGCTACATGGATCTGAACCGGCGGCTGTTCGATCCGGATGCCTTCTTCGAGCGGATCTACGGAAATCTGAGCCGCTCACCTTCGTTCCGGCAGCGCTATGTCGAGCGCGCGGGCGGCCGGCGCACGCCAACGCTCGGCCAGCGCCTGGCCTATGGCAAGATGGTCGGCAGCGTCACCTGGCGCCTCGGCAAGGCTCTGGCGGCCAAGGGGTGGCTCGGCAAGCTCTCCGTCGCCTATGCGCGCATCTACTGGACCTACAACGCGCCACACCGGCCCGACCGGCTGCCGCTTCTGGATTTTGTCTCCATGTGCGCGCGCCACTGGCACCATTTCGTCCTGTCCAACGAGACCGTGTCCTATTGGGGACGCGCGGGCTTCAAGCGCGACGAGATGGCCGAGGCCGCCCCCCGTCAGCTGGCGGCGGGGGCCGAAGCGTAGGCGCTGCCATGGTCGGCGCCGTCAGCTTCCGCGATAGGTCGCGTAGCTCCAGGGCGTCACCACCAGCGGGACATGGTAGTGGCCTTCGGGATTGTCGATGCCGAAGCGGACCGGCACCTGCCCGAGGAAGGGCTGGTCCGGCAGCGCCAGCGCCCGCGTGCGGAAATACTCGCCGATGTGGAACACCAGCTCGTAGCTGCCCACGCGCAGCGGCGCGCCCGAGAGCAGCGGCGCGTCGGTGCGCCCGTCGGCATTGGTGAGCGCCTCGGCGAGCCGGGCCCGGCCGGAGGCGCCGACCTCGAACAGTTCGATGTGCACATGCTGGGCCGGGCCGCCCATGTGGGTGTCGAGCACATGGGTCGACAGGCGCCCCGCCACCGAGGGCATGCCGGGCCCTTCCACCCGCTCGACGAGGCGCAGCCGGGTGATGTGGCCGATCTCGGCAAGGGCGGCGGCGAGCTCGGCCTCGGGGTCGTGGCCGAGCCGGCGCTCGAACACGTCGAGCACCGCGTCGCGGGTCAGCCGGCGCACGCAGACCACGAAGGGAAATCCGAAACGCGAGCGATAGGCGGCGTTGAGGGTCTCGAAGCGGGCATATTCGGCGTCCGACAGCCGGTCGAGCCCCAGCCCGGCCTGCTCGGCGACCGAGGCTGGCGCAATATCGCCCGCGCGCGCCGCCTTGCCGGCAAGGTCGGGATGGGCCGACACGAAGGCCACCTGCGTCTCGCGCGAGGCGGCCCAGATCGGTGCCATCAGCGCCTCGTGCAGCGCCGTCACGCTGGCGAAGGGGCGCTCGCCGGAGGCCGCCGCCGCGACCCAGGGCGCGTGCTCGAAGATGCCGTCGAGGGCGGCGACGAAGCCGGCCTCGTCGAGGGCGTTCAAGGTGTCGAGGCTGAGGCGGTCGCTCACGGCGTGTCCTTCCGGTCGGCAGGGGGCGCGGCAGAGGGCGGGGCATGGGGCGCGGCGCTGGCCTGCTGGTCGGGCAGCAGGGCGTAGAGCGTGTCCGCCTTGAACGGCGTCGCCCGCAGCCGCACCCCGGTGGCGTCGAAGATGGCGTTGGCGAGCGCGGGGGCGACGGGGTTGTAGGGGCTTTCGCTCATCGACTTGGCGCCGAGCGGGCCGATGCTGTCATGGGTGTCGGCGAAGAACACCTCGGTCGGCGGCACGTCGGCGAAGGCGGGGATGTGGTAGCCGCGGAAGGTGGGGTTGGCCACCGCGCCGGCGTCGTCGATGGCGAGGTTCTCGAACAGCGCGGCGCCGAGCGCCTGCGCGACCCCGCCCTCGACCTGGCCGCGGCACTGCATCGGGTTGATCACCACGCCCGCATCCGCGCCGTGGACCGAGCGCAGGATGCGGATCTCCCCGCTCCGCCGGTGCACGGCAACGGCGAAGCCCTGCACGTTGAAGGCGACCGAGCGCGGCGAGCCGGCGGCGTTGCCCACGGCCTCGAGCGGCGCGAGGGCGGCGAGCGGTACGCGCTCGGGGCCGGCGACGACCACCTCGTCCTCGATGCGGCACGCGCCGGGCGCGACGCCGGTGCGGGCGGCGGCGGCCTCGCGGATGAGCGCGGCCAGCGCCTCGGCTGCGCGTCGCGTCGCTTCCCCCGCCACCACCGTGCCGGTCGAGCCATAGGCGCCGGTGTCGTGGCCGACATGGTCGGTGTCGGACTGGCGCAGCCGGATCCGCCCTGCCGCGGCGCCGAGCAGGGTGGCGGCGATCTGCCGGTGCACGGTACTGGTGCCGTTGCCGAACTCGGCGGTGCCGGTGCTCAGCACATAGCCGCCATCGGACTCGAGCCGGAGACGGGTCTCGGCGACATGGCCGCGCGGGGGGATGGTGTCGATCATCGCCGCCGCCATGCCGCGCCCGACCATCCAGTGGGGCCCGGGCGATTCCAGCGGACGCTCGAGCGCCGCCTCGACCTGGTCGAGGCACTGGTCGAGCCCGTAGCTGCCCATCTTCACGTCGTGCGGGCCCGCATCGTGGGAGGTCATCGGGTCGTCCGGCCCGATCGCGTTGAGGCGGCGGAAGGCGAACGGGTCCATGCCGAGCCGGCGCGCCACCTCGTCCATCGCCGACTCGACCGCGAAGATGGTCTGGCTGAGGCCGTAGCCGCGAAAGGCGCCGCTCGGCAGGGTGTTGGTGTAGACGGCCATGCCGTCGACGCGCTTGTTGGGGCACGAATAGAGCGCGATGCACTCGCCCGAGGCGTGGAACAGCACGCCCGCGCCGTGATTGCCGTAGGCGCCGGTATTGGAGATCATGCGCATGGCGATGGCGGTCAGCCGTCCGTCGCGCCGCGCGCCGATCTTCAGCGTGACGCGGAACGGGTGGCGCGAGGTCGAGGCGGCGAACTGCTCGCTGCGGGTGTATTCCAGCTTCACCGGCCGGCCGGTCTTCAGCACCGCGAGGGCGACGATGTCCTCAGTCAGCATCTCCTGCTTGCCACCGAAGCCCCCGCCCACGCGCCCGGTGATGACGTGCACCTCGTCGCGCGGCAGGCCGAACAGGGTGGCGAGCGCGTCGCGGGTGAGGAACGGGGTCTGCGAGCTGGTGCGCAGGGTGAGGCGCCCCTCGTCGTCCTGCCAGCCGATGGCGCCGTGCGTCTCGAGATGGGCGTGCTGCACGCGCTGGGTCTCGTAGGTCGCCTCGTGGACGATGTCGGCCTCGGCGAACCCGGCCTCGACGTCGCCGACCCCGCCATGGACCTCGGCCACCACGTTGCGGGCGATGTCGGCGATGCGCGAGGAGGCGTCCTTGTCGCCATGCACCCGCGGCGCGCCCGGCGCCATCGCGGCGTCGGGGTCGAGCACGGCGGGAAGGATCTCGTAATCGACCTCGATCAGCGCGCGCGCGGCCTCGGCGACGGCCTCGCTGGTCGCCACCACGGCGGCGACGCGCTGGCCGGCGAAGCGCACGACGTCATCGAGCACGCGCGTGTCGTCGACGTCGTCGGTGGGGTGGTGGTGGCGCGCGGTGGAGAACAGCCGCGGCGGGGCGTCCTCATGGGTCAGCACCGTGACCACGCCCGGCAGGGCGCGCGCGGCGGCCGCGTCGATGGCGCGGATGCGCGCATGGGCGTGCGGGGCGCGCAGGATCTTCATGTGCAAGAGGCCGGCGAGCTCGCCCTGCGGCAGCACGTCCATGGTGTAGCGGGCGGTGCCGGTGATGATGTCCGGCCCGGCGGGGGCGGGCAGGCTGCGCCCGCTGGAGCCGCCCGGCCGGTCCTCCTCGACGCTGGCGACGCCGGCCAGCGCGTCGGCGATGGCCCGGTAGCCGGTGCAGCGGCACAGATTGCCCTTCAGCGCGTTGGGCAGGTCCTGCTTCTGGGCCTGGTTGAGCGCGGCGGCGGTCATCACCATGCCGGCGGTGCAGAAGCCGCACTGGAAGCCCTGCGCGTCGAGGAAGGCGCGCTGCATGGGGTGCAGTTCGTCCGGCGCGGCGCGCTCGGGGGCTGTGGCGGCGAGCCCCTCGATGGTGATGACGGTGCGCCCGTCGGCGCGATGGGCCGGCACCAGGCAGCTATGCACCGGCCTGCCGTCGAGATGGACGGTGCAGGCGCCGCAATCGCCGGCGTCGCACCCCTTCTTGACGCCGAGCCAGCCGAGCTCGCGAAGGAAGGTGCGCAGGCACTGGCCGGGCCGGGGCGCGGCGTCATGGAGCTTTCCGTTGACGAGAAAGCTCAAGCAGCAGCCTCCATCAGTTCCTCGCGGATCTCGTCGGCGAACAGGTGCGTCATGTGCCGGCGCCAGTCCGGCCGGCCGTGCACGTCGTCATAGTAGAGCTCATCGGCTATGGCGTTGTCGATGGCGTCGGCAAGGCCGGCGCGATCGGGAAGCGCGGCGAAGTCGAGCCGGACCGGGCGGCGGGTGGCGGCCGTCACCGTCAGCGAAAACGCGCCCTCGCGCGCCTGCGTGCCGATGAGCAGCACGCCCGAGCGGCCGAGCGCGGTGAGCGAGGCGCGCCGGAACGCGGCCCGCCGGAGCAGGCTCGCGGCCGGGATCTCGATCGCCCGCAGCACCTCGCCCTTGGCGAGGGCGGGGTCGAGGGGGCCGCGCACGAAATCGAGCACCGGCAGGCGCCGCTCCGTCCCGTCCGGCCGCCAGATCACGCAGACCCCGTCGAGCGCGGCGGTGAGCGAGATCATCGGCCCGGCGGGCAGGGAGAGGCAGAGATTGCCGCCGACGGTCGCCATGTTCCAGATCTTGAACGAGGCCAGGAAGGCGCGGCAGCACTCGGGGATCAGCCGCGCCGCCGGCCAGGCGGGCGGCGGCTCGAAGCCGTAGAGCGTGGCGACGGTGCAGGTGGCGGCGATGACGAGGCCCTGCTCGCCGGCCTCGAGTGCGGGCCAGCCGAGATCGGCGAGGTCGATCAGCCGCTCGACGCCGGGCTGCGGCTCGGAGAACAGCCAGGTGCCGCCGGCGAGCCAGGCATCGCCCGGGCGGAAGCCGGCCAGCTCCGCGCGCCCGTGCGGCCTCACCACTTCCCTGACCGAATTGAGGTCCATGAACCGCCCGATGCCGTCCGCTGTGGGAAGCCCGCTCCCGTGCCTCCCGTGTCTCTCAGCCCCGGCCGACGGTGCAGGCGATCTGGCCGTGCGGCTCGTCGGTCGGCGTGAACACCTGCCCGTCGAAGGCGCGCCCGAAGGGCGACAGGTCGATGGGCAGGTAATGCTTGTTGGGGCAGGCCATGGAGATCTCCGCGATCTCCGGCACCGCCGCCAGCACCGCCTCGCCCATCAGATACATGGTGTTCTGCACCCCCGGACTGTAGGTGGTGGCGAACACCTTGAGCGCGGCCTCGAGCACGGCGGCGTTCGCGTCCGCATAGGAGGCGGGCACGGACGACCACGTCCACTCGGCATCCATCGCGGTCGCGAACATGCGGTCGGCCGTCGGCTTCAGCGTCGTCACATCGTCGGTCCAGAAGTTCTCCCAGCCGGACTGGGTGGTCTTCAGGAAGGTGAAGCCGAGAATGCCGGAGGAGAGGGTGCTCGCCTCGCGGGTGGCGACAAGCTTGACCAGCGGCCGGCCGTTGCCGTCGAGCGTGAAGGCGTGGTCGTGCGGCGCGCCGTCGATGGCGATCCGCGCCCATTTGGTCTCGGTGGCGGTGACCGTGACACCGGACACGTGGTCGTAGCGGTCGAGGAAGTAGCGGGCGATGATCTGGACGAATTCCTCGTTCTCGGCGCCGACATTGTCGCGGGCGAGAATGTTGATGATGTTCTTCACCGAATCGGTGGCGATGGCGGAGCTGTTGTCGCCCTCGGTGTAGGAGGCGTCGAAGGCGCCGGTCAGCAGCACCTCGACGGTCAGCTCGCGCACCTCGTGGCGCGCGCTGTCCCGCTTGACGCGCATGATGCGCACATGGCCCTTGCCGTGGCTGTTGCGAATGAGCGGCATGACGAACTCCCCGAAACCGATCCCGAACCGAGGCCCCGCCATGCGAAACCGATGCCAGAAGCCGTACCCCCGTAGTCAGGCCCGGCTATTTGGCACGATCTTCGCGGCGAGCGATAGCGCGAAGCGCGTGCCCGGCGCGCGATTGTCGGGCCCCCGATCGCCCGGCCGGCGCGGCGTGCGGGGCGGATGGCGCGGCCGGGGTGGTCCGTTGTAAGCGAGGTCCGTGCAAGCCGGTCCAGGCCGGTCCGTCGTAAGCGGGTGGCGCGCGCCGGGGCGGGGCGCGACACTGCCGGCGACAGCCTTCCCGCCCCCGGCCTGCCTCGCCCGAAGCATGCCGCCCGCCTTCCTCCAGCCGCCCGCGAGTGAGCCATGTCCGAAGCCAAGTCCTCAGTCACGTCCCCAGCCGACCATACCCCGCCTGCTCCCGCCTCGGCCCGCCGGCCCGCTTTCCGCCTCGACGGCCGGGTGGCGCTGGTCACGGGGGCCGGGCGCGGTCTCGGGCTGGAAATGGCGAAGGCGCTGGCGGGCGCGGGTGCGCGCGTGGTGATCAACGGGCGCCGGGCGGCGGCGCTCGAGGCGGCGGCCGAGGAAGTCCGGCGCGAGACCGGGGCCGAGGTGGCGAGCCTGCCCTTCGACGTCGCCGACGTCGCGGCCGGGCGTGAGGCGATCGCCGAGGTGGCGGGCCGGTTCGGGCGCCTCGACATCCTCGTGAACAATGTCGGCGCCCGCGACCGCCGGCCGCTGAAGGACTTCTCGCCCGAGGAGGCGGCGGCGCTGGTGACCACCGACCTCGTCGCGCCGATGATGCTGGCGCGCGAGGCGGCCGAACTGATGGCGGCGCATCGGCACGGCCGGCTGATCGCCGTGACCTCCATCGCCGGACAGGTCGCCAACCGGCACGACCCGGTCTACACCGCCTCCAAGGCGGGCCTCACCGGCCTGATGCGGGCGCTCGCGGTCGACTATGCGCGCAGCGGCGTGACTAGCAACGCCATCGCGCCGGGCATGTTCGCCACAGAGACCAACGAATCACTTGTGAAGGACGCCGCCTTCTCCGCCTTCGTCGATGTGCGGGTGCCGGTGGGCCGCTGGGGGCGCCCGCAGGAGATCGGGCCGGCGGCGGTATTCCTGGCCTCGGACGAGGCTTCCTTCGTCAATGGACACGTGTTGGTTGTGGACGGCGGCCAGACCGTGCGGATGTGACCGCGGGTCGCCGGCGAAACCCTCGACGCGGGAGAGCGCACGGGCCATAGAACGCCGCGGGTCCGGCCTCGGCCGATCATGCCGGACCGCCGCAGGGAGGAGCCGCCATGACCCGCTTTACCGAGACGCTGCGCGCGGAAAACCAGCAGGACTGGACCGCCTCGCGCGACCATCGCTTCGTCGACGAGATCTTCCGCGGCGCCGTGCCGGCTGACGTCATGCGGCGTTACCTGGTGCAGGACTACCAGTTCATCGACCGCTTCGTGGCGCTGGTCGGGATGGCGATCGCCAGCGCCGACCGCTTCGATTCGCGCATCCGTTTCGCCCAGTTCGCGGCGATGATCACCAGCGACGAGAACACCTATTTTGAGCGTGCCTTCGACGCGCTCGGCGTGGCCCCGGCGGAGCGCGCGCACCCCGTGATCAGCGCGCCCACGCTCGGCTTCCAGACCCTGATGCGCGACGCGGCGGACAGCGGCAACTATGCCTGCTGCCTCGCCGTGCTGACGGTGGCGGAATGGCTCTATCTCGACTGGGCGGACCGCCCCGGCGCCGTGCTGCCGGAGGATTTCGTGCACGCGGAATGGATCACGCTGCACAATAATGACGGGTTTCGCGCTTTCGTGAACTGGCTGCGCGAGGAGCTCGACCGGGTGGGCGAGGCGGCCGACGAGAAGAGCCGGCAGGCGGCTTCCGCGTTCTTCCGCCGGGCCGTGGCGCTGGAACGCGCCTTTTTCGACCATATTTATGCCGGATCATGAGCATGACGCTTCGTAAATCGGTATACAGTCTTTCGCTTGAATTTGCATCCGATTAGTCTATGGATTGCATCGGAAAATCCGAGGACGGCGATGTTCTCAAGTGTTTCCGGATGTATCCATTGTCATTGCGGTACCATTAGCACCGTCCAATTCAACTGCAGCGCGTGGTGAATTGGAGAGGGTCCGGGCCCAGGTAGCGACGTTTTAAACTTGAGCGACGCCCGGTTTCTGCCTGAATATTGATTGACGTTTTGATGAATGATGTTACATCAGGCCATCTCATCAATGGAGGCAATAAATGTCGGAACAGGATAGCGCGTCGGTTGACTATCTGGGGCTCACTGCGGATGTCGTTGCGGCTTTTGTCGGTAACAACTCAGTTCCAGCCGCCGAGCTTCCCGACCTGATTGCCAAGGTCCACGGTGCGCTGCTTCAGCTGAGCGCCCCGGCGCCGGTCGTCGTCGAAGAAGTTCTGAAGCCGGCCATCCCGGTTAAGAAATCCGTGACCCCGGAGTACATCGTCTGCCTGGAGGACGGGCTCAAGTTCAAGTCCCTCAAGCGTCATCTGCGTACCAAATACAACATGACGCCGGAGGAATATCGGGCCAAGTGGAGCCTGCCCAACGACTATCCGATGGTAGCGCCGAGCTATGCCGAGGCGCGCTCCAATCTCGCCAAGAAGATGGGCCTCGGTCAGCAGCGCAAGAAGCCGGTCGCTCCGGCGCCGGCCAAGGGCCGTGGCCGCGCCAAGAAGGCGGCCGCCTGATACCACGCGAATTCAAGTCGAGCAGAAGGGCCATTCCCAAGGGGAATAGGCCCTTTTTCTTTGCCGGTGCCCCGGCCGGAAACGTGCTGCCGTATGTGGCGCGGCGGCACCCGTGGCCCGAACCAAGTACCGCGCATTGCGAATACTTGCCGCCCGCCAGTCGTCTCGCCTCCCGGCAGATCCCGCCTCCGACGTTTGCGGAGCCCCGAGGGGGCTATCCGCCGCCCCATTCGGACACGCCCGAAGCCGCCTTGCGCGCCGCGGCGGGATGAGGCGCTGCCCAAAGGTCATCCTTTATTCGCGCAACTCTGGCGAATGTTCCCCCAACGTGGAATGATTCCATAAAAGTTAAACCGCGAGGGGGAGCGGACATGGCAGGCATTCAAGTAACGGCGAGGTTAGCCGCCCTGTTGTTCGGGGCGGCGGTGTCGGGCCTCGCCGGCCCGGCGCTGGCGCAGGACACGCCCACGGACGACTCCGCGCTGGTGGCGCGCGGCGAGTATCTCGCCCGGGCGGCGGACTGCATGCCCTGCCACACCTCGGACCCGAACAAGCCCTTCGCCGGCGGGCTCGGCCTCAAGACGCCGTTCGGCACGCTCTACTCGGTCAACATCACCTCGGACAAGGCGACCGGCATCGGCACGTGGAGCTACGAAGACTTCCGCCGCGCGCTGCATGACGGCATCCGCAAGGACGGCGCCTATCTCTATCCGGCGATGCCGTTCGACGCCTATACCGGCATCACCGAGGACGACCTGAAGGCGCTCTGGGCCTATGTGCGGCGCATCCCGGCGGTGGACGCGCCCAACCCGGAGAACGGCCTCGTCTTCCCCTTCGACGTGCGGCTCGGCATGCTGGCATGGCGTGAGTTGTTCTTCCGCCCGGCCTTCTTCACGCCGACGCCCGGCAAGAGCGACGAATGGAACCGCGGCGCCTATCTGGTCGAGGCGCTGGGCCACTGCTCGGACTGCCACAGCCCGCGCGACGTGATGGGCGCGATCAAGGGCAAGGCCGCCTTTACCGGCGCCGAGATCGACGGTTTCTACGCGCCCGACATCGCCTCGGCGGCATTGGCGCGAAGCTGGACGAAGGACACGCTGGTCGAGTTCTTCAAGACCGGCTCGGCGCCGCACAAGACGCTGGTGTTCGGCCCGATGGCCGAGGTGGTGCGCGACAGCCTCTCCAGGCTCACCGATGCCGATCTCGCCGCCATGGCGACCTACCTGCTCGACAGCCCGCCGCCGCCGGACATGCCCGCGCCGCAGAAGGCCTCGCCCCTGCCGCCCGAGGTCTATGCCCGCGCCTCGAAGATCTTCATCGACAATTGCGCCGCCTGTCACCAGCAGCAGGGTACCGGCCTGCTCGGCGCCATCCCCTCGCTGGCGCACAATCCGGCGGTGACGGCGGCAGAGCCCTATAACGTCATCACCGTGGTGCTGCAGGGCCTGCCGGCGGACGGGCGCTACGGCGCCATGCCCTCCTTCGCCGGACGGCTCTCGGACGAGCAGATCGCCGAGCTCGCCAATTATGTACGCACGAGCTGGGGCAATGACGGCGCGCCCAACGCGACGGCGAAGATGGTGGCGATCTGGCGCGAGACGCAGAAGGTGCCGGACTACGGCACGCAGGCCGCCTCCGCCTTCGACTGCGCCGAGGTCGGCGGCGCGCCGGGCGCCTCCGGGCCGGACCCGAAGGCGGTGGCGGCGATCAGCTCGGTGCTGCAGGGCGGCGACGTCGACGTCGACGCCATGGTCGACAGCTACGAGGCGGCCGCGCCCGACGCCTCGCCGGCGCAGGTGGTGGACGCGCTGATGGCGGCCTACTGCCCGGTGGTCGCCGCCGGCGGCGGGGACGACTATCACAAGCTGGCGGAGCTGCGCCGCTTCACCCTGCAGGCGGCCGCGGCCGCAGCGGCGCCCACCGCCGCCACGCCCTTCCCGCCGGTGCCGGTGGTATGGGCGGTGCAGGCCGGCACATCGCTGGTCTCGCGCGCGCCGAAAAGCCTCGCCGGCCCGCTCTCCTGCCCGGCCGACAACGGCAAGCTGGTGCCGAAGGCACTGGTCGCTGACGCGTCCGGGCTGATCGGCACGCCGACCCTGCCGGTCGAGGGCTCGGCCGGGGCGGGCTGGGCGAAGGCGCTGGCGAAGAAGGACCCGAAGGCCCATCTTGCCACGCTCGCCAATGCGCTCATCATCGCCTATTGCCGCGTGGTCGCCGACGCGTCGGGGCTCGAGGCGGCGCAGCAGCACGACTATGTCGAGAGCTTCGGCCAGCAGGTGATCCAGACCCTGCAGCTCGACCCCTCGTGAGCGGGCCGTGGCGGCGGGCCTCCTGCCCGCTGCCGCCTCGCTGCCGCCCGCCGCGGGCCGGGACGCAAGGCCCCGCCGGCGCGGCTCTATTGTTCGGGCGGGAACACGGTCTTCCAGTCCGCCGCCATATCCACCACCGTCCAGTCGTTCGCCTGCGCCGCCTCGAGCGCCTTGTCGAGATGGCCGATGCTGGAATCGCGGTCATAGGCCCATTCGCGCGCCGCGTCGGTGTGGTGGACGATGCCGCAGAATCGGGGGCCGGGCTTCAGGCAGGTATATTGGAGCATCTGCAGGTCGCCGTCGGAATTGCCGAAGGCGAAGATCGGCTCGCGGCCGATATTCATCTGGATGCCGACCGGCTTGCCGGGGCCGTCATCGACGAAGGCGATGTCCGGCAGCTTGACGAGTTCCGGCTTGCCGTCCTTCAGCTCGAACTTCAGCTTGCCCTCGCTGCCGATCACCTGCTCGGGCGGGATGCCGTAGAGCTCCTGGCTGAACACGCGCATGAAGTCGATGCCGCCGCCCGAGACGATGAAGGTCTTGAAGCCGTTGGCGCGCAGATAGGCCAGAACCTCCAGCATCGGCTGGTAGTCCATGGCCGAGAACTTGCGATCCTTCACCGGATTCCTGGCATCCGCGAACCATTTGGCGACGATGTCGGCAAAGTCGTCCGTCGTCATGCCGGCATGGGTCGCGCCGACGATCTGCGCGACCGCGTGGGTGCCGCCGGCGAGCGCCGTCTTCATGTCGCCCTTGAGGATCGAGGCGAAGGGTTCGGTCGTCTGCCATTCGGGGTGCTGCGGGGCCAGCTCCTTGATCCGGTCGATGGCGAAGAAGAGCTGGACGTAGACCGGTTGCTCGGCCCACAGCGTGCCGTCATTGTCGAACACGGCGAGGCGCTGGTCGGCAGGGACGAAATCGGCGCCGCCCTCGGTGGTGACGCGCGTCACGAAGTCGACGATGGCCTGCCTGGTGGCGCCCTCGTTCCAGGAGGGCAGCGGATCGGTGCGCGGCGCGTCGGCCTGCGCGAGGGCGGGCAGGGTGCACAGCACGAGCGCGGCGGCGGCGGCCAGCGCTTTCAGTCCGGCTTTCAGCGATGTCATGGCGGCGTCTCCCCGGCGGAGGGCTCGGACGGAGGGCCTCTTCGGACGATCGGCCCAAGCGACCGGCCCGCATGATCGGTTTGCGGATCGTTGCCGCCCCTTCCCCGTGTGCGCACGGGCAGGAGCGGGACGGAAGACGAGCCGGACTTGAAAGCCCGGCCCGATGCTGCGTCCGTCCGGCAGGGATCAGTTGCCGGTCGGCAGGCCGATCGAGAAGCCCTGCTCCTTGAGCTGCTCGCGCACGTTCTGGAACATCTGGTAGCGCGAGAGGGTGATCGGGCCAGTATAGACCTCACTCTGCAACTTGCGCGGCGGATAGTCGATATAGGTCTTCATCAGCTTGGCGATGGCGTCGTTGATGGAGACCAGCGCCCAGGTGCGCTCGGTGAAGTTGTTCATGAAGATGTCGTAGCGCTCCTGCGGGTCCTGCATCAGGTCGTAGACCTGAGGCACGGTCGCGGCGTACTTCTCCGGGCCCTTCCAGCCGGAATTGGTGTCGACTGACAGGCCGCCGGTCTGCTGGCCGTTGTCGCCGCGCAGGTTGAACACCGCCTTGAGGTGGCCGACGCGCGCCGCGCCCGGGGTGAGTTCGTTCTCGGTGAAGTAGAACCAGGACTTGCGGGTGGGTTCGCCCTGCCCGGTCCACACCGGCATCATGTCGTAGCTGTCGAAGATGATCGGCTTGCCATCGCGATCGTCCTTCGGCAGTTCCTTGAGGCCGGCCGCGCTGGCGAAGGTTTTCATCAGGTCGAGGCCGCCGACGATCGCCGCGCTCTTCGAATTCGGCTTCACATGGCCCGGCCAGCGCACCATGGCGGGCACGCGGCTGCCGCCTTCGCGGTCGGTGCCCTTGGTGCCGCGGAACGGCGTGTAGCCGGCGTCGGGATAGACGTCCTGCCACGCACCGTTGTCGACCGTGTAGAAGACGATGGTGTTGTCCTTCAGGCCGAGCTCGTCGAGCTTCTTCAGCACATCGCCGATCCGGGTGTCGAGCTCGACGACGGAATCGGCGTATTTCGACTTCGACAGCGACTTATGCTCGAAGTCGGGATGCGGCATGTTGGGCTGGTGGTTCTTCATGAAGTTGACGTTGATGAAGAACGGGGTGTCCGGGGACTTGGCGGCGTCCTCCAGGAACTCGGTGGCGGCCTTCTCGACATAGGCGTCGAGGAAGGGGATGCCGACCACGCCCTTCTCCGGCGTGTCGACATACTCGCCATTGACCTTGAAGTCCTCCTTGGCCGCCTCGCCGGCATTGCCGGACAGCGCGCCGCGCGTGACCCGCTGGAACATGGCGCGGTCCTCGTCGCTCATGTCCGGGAACCACTTCGGGTCGGCATAGGTGTAGGCGTTGAGATGGTAGAGGAAGGCGTACTTCATCACGTCGTAGCCCTGCGCGTTGGGCAGCGCGTAGTCCGCCTCGCCCAGATGCCACTTGCCGGTGAAGTAGGTCTTGTAGCCCGCGGTCTTGAGCACCGAGGCAAGCGTCCATTCCGCATGCGGAAGGCCGCCGCCCTGGCCCTGGAAGGCGACTGTGGTCATGCCCGAGCGGTTCGGGATGCGGCCGGTCTGCATGGCCGCGCGGCCGGGCGTGCAGCTCGGCTGGCCGTAGAAGGAGGTGAAGAGCATTCCCTCATCGGCCAGCTGGTCGAGATTCGGGGTCGGCATGCCACGCTCGGCGCCGCCGAGATAGGAGCCGAGGTCGCCATAGCCGGTATCATCGGAGACGATCAGGAGAATATTGGGCTTGCGGCTCTCCTGCGCCGTGGCGACGCCGCCGACGCCGAGCGCGATCGCCATCGCCAGCACTAGTCGTTTCATTGAGGCCCCCTTCATTTGGGTTCGCGTTTCACTTCCCGGCGGCGCGTGCGGGCCGCCCTTCTGCGGCGCCGATGCGGCGCCCGGCTTCGTCGGTCCGGCCGGCGGGGCTCCGCGGTACCCGGGCCCCGCATTCCCCAACTGACGGGACGGGCCGGCATCGCCTGCCGGTGTCTTGCCGTCGACCTTCTCGAACGATTTTCGGTGAAAGAGCCGGAGATGCTGGCCGATACCTCCGGCTCGGGTCCTTCAACGGTGGACCAACACTTCACCGCAACAGTAATTTCCCGGATCGCCCGGGCGGATAAGGTGCCGCAAGAGTAAGCTTGGTATATGTGAGGCGCTTGTCATTTCGCGTCAGGCAGGGGGCCATGGCCTATTCGCGATCCTTCACCCTCGTCCGCGCCCGGGGTTTCGGCGCGCTGCCCGATCTGCTGGAGCAGCGCGCCGGCGAACGGGCGATGCTCGGCGTATTCGAGAGCGAGGGGCTTCCGATCGCGCTGAGGGACCAACTCGACACGCCGATGCCGATCGGCGCGATGATGGGGCTGTTCGCGCGTTCGGCCAGACTGTTGGGCCAGAGGACCTTCGGCCTCGACGTCGGCGCGCACATGTCGCATGACGGCTACGGCCTGTGGGCGCAGTACAGCAGCCAGGCGGCGACGCTCGGCCGGGCGCTGCAGCGGAGCGTGATCTCCAGCAGCGCGCATCTGAGCGGCTGCCGGCTGGAGCTGGTTCCGGAAGCCGGCCGTTATGTCTGGCGCTTCGTCACGCCGCGATTTCCCCTGCGCATGATCGAGCATTCCGACCACGTGCTGCCGCCGATGCTGAATCTGGTGCGGGTGTATCTCGGCGAGACCTGGCGGCCGGAATGGGTCGAGGTGAACTACGCCCGCGACCCCGACGCGGGGAAGGTCGAGCGGCGGCTCAAGATCCCGATGCGGTTCGAGGGGCCGGGCGTCGGCCTCGTGCTGC
This sequence comes from Ancylobacter mangrovi, assembly GCF_024752335.1. Classification (NCBI taxonomy): domain Bacteria; kingdom Pseudomonadati; phylum Pseudomonadota; class Alphaproteobacteria; order Hyphomicrobiales; family Xanthobacteraceae; genus Ancylobacter; species Ancylobacter mangrovi. The sequence goes on from NZ_JANTHY010000002.1 coordinate 818,304, forward strand.
GCCCGGAGGATCTGACGCGGCGCCGGCCGGTGCACGTGTCGCCGCCGCGCCGGGCGATCACGCTGCGGGACGTCGAGGCCGATGTGACGCTGAGGAACGCGCCCGAGCCCGCGCGCGCCCTGTCGGCGGTGATCGCGCTCCGGCTGCTCGACGGCGCCAGCGACATTGAGGGCGCGGCGCATCTGGTCGGCATCAGCGTGCAGTCGCTGCAGCGTCGGCTCCGCCAGCACGGCTACACCTATCGCGAGGTGCTGGACCTGGTGCGGCGCGACCGCGCGGTGGGGCTGCTGACCGAGACCCAGCTCTCCGTGCTCGAGATCGCGCTGGCACTGGGGTACGAGGACCACGGCAACTTCACCCGCGCCTTCACCCGCTGGCTCGGCTGCACGCCCAGCGCCTTCCGGCGCATGCGGTGCTTCGATCCGCTGATCTGAGCACCTGTCCCTATCCGGCGAGGGTGGCCGGCGCGCCCGTCATTCCGCCGCCTTCATCTTTGGATGTCGGCATCATCGACGGCGATGCAGACGCCGGTCGTGCTGCGCCCGCTGCCCCTCGATCCTCAGGGAGCCGTTCGCGCCCTCGCCGCCGGGTGAGGATCGATCAGGAAGCCGACTTGATGGCATTCGGACTATGCGTTTCCCTTCTCGACCCGCGCCCGCCATCTTGCTCCCGACCCGCAGCCGCGCCGCCTCGCGGGTCGCTGCCCATAAACGTTGCGAAGGACTGAGCGATGAAGGCCATCGGCTTCTACGAACCCCTGCCGATCGACGACGAGCGCGCGCTGGTCGAGATTGAGATGCCCATGCCGGAGCTGCGCCCGCGCGACCTGCTGGTCCGCATCGAGGCGGTCTCGGTCAACCCGGTCGACGTGAAGGTGCGCGCCAGTGCCGTTCCGCCCACCGGCGAGCCGCGCATCCTAGGCTTCGACGCGGTCGGCGTGGTCGAGGCGGTCGGTGCCGAAGCGCAGCTGTTCAAGCCGGGCGACGCGGTGTTCTATGCCGGCAGCATCGACCGGCAGGGCACCAATGCCGAGTTCCATGCGGTGGACGAGCGCATCGTCGGGCGCAAGCCCGCGACGCTGACCAGCGCCCAGGCGGCGGCGCTGCCGCTGACCTCAATCACCGCCTGGGAGCTGCTGTTCGACCGGCTGCGCGTCTCCTATGGCGTGAAGGCGCAGGACGGGGCGATCCTCATCGTCAACGGCGCGGGCGGGGTCGGCTCCATCCTCACCCAGATCGCCCGCCGGCTGACCGGTCTCACCGTCATCGCCACCGCCTCGCGGTCGGAGACGATCGACTGGGTGAAGGAGATGGGCGCGCATCACGTCATCGACCACCGCCAGCCGCTCGTCGAGGGGCTGAAGGCGATCGGCATTCCCGAAGTGCAGTATGTCGCCGGGCTGACCGCGACCGAGCACCACCTGCCGGCGATCGTCAATGCGCTGGCGCCGCAGGGCGCGCTGGCGCTGATCGACGATCCCAAGGTGCTCGACGTGGTGCCCTTCAAGCGCAAGAGCCTCGCCCTGCACTGGGAGCTGATGTTCACCCGGCCGCTGTTCCAGACGCCGGACCTGATCCGCCAGCACCGCCTGCTCAATGAGGTGGCCGCGCTGGTCGACGAGGGCCTTCTGCGCACCACGTTCAAGCATGAGATCGGCCCGATCAGCGTCGACGGCCTGCGCGAGGCGCACAGGCTGCTGGAGAGCGGGCGCAGCATCGGCAAGGCCGTGCTCAGCGGGTTCTGAGCGCCCGGGACTACGTCACTTTGCCGGCTTACCAAATCGGGCGGAGCCGGCATCGGCCTTCACCTCGCGCTCGATCCAGTCGATCAGGTCGCGCGCGGCGGGCGACGGGTCGGGCCCGGGGCGCAGCCAGTAGCCATGATCGGCCCGCAGCAGCGGCGGGCCGATGGCGACCAGCGTTCCATCGGCCAGCGCGCCGTCGATCAGGCCCGACCAGCCGAGCGCGACACCCTGGTCGGCGATCGCCGCCTGCACCACGAGCCCATAGGTGTTGAGGCTGAGGTCGCTGGCGCTCGGCCCGCGCGCGAAGCCGGTGGCGGTGAACCAGTCGCTCCAGCCGAACCAGCGCGGGCGCGGCGTGCTCTCCAGATGCAGCAGCGGCACCGCGCCGATCCGCGCGGGCTGCTCGGCGAGGCCGTGCCGCGCGGCGAAGCGCGGCCCGCACACCGGAACCACCTTCTCCTCGAGCAGCTGGACCGCGTTGGCGGGAAAGTCCGAACGCGTGCCGAACAGCACCGCGACGTCCTCGGCGTTGTCGCCGCTCGGCTCGGCGGCGGCCGAGGCGATGACGTGGACCTCGGTGTCCGGCCGCACCAGCCGGAAGGCGGCGACGCGCGGCATCATCCAGAACGAGGCGAAGCCGTAATCGGTGAACAGGCGGACCACCGGGCGCCGGCTCATGCGGCGGATGGCGCGGGCGGCGCCGTCGAGCTCGGCCACCGCCCCGCACGCGGCGCGGTGCAGCGTCTCGCCGGCGGGGGTGAGCGTGCTGCCGCGATGGCTGCGCATCAGCAGCGGCGTGCCGAGCTGCTCCTCCAGCATGCGCACCGTGTAGCTGACCGCGGGCTGCGACAGGCCGAGCTCCTGCGCGGCCCGGGTCAGGCCGCCGAGCCGGCCGACGGCCTCGAAGATGCGCAGCCAGGCGAGCTCGAGAGGGCGCTCAGACATAAAGATGCTCTATGCCGGACATCCAAAATTGGCGGCTTCACAGCATTTGACATCTAGATGTCTGATGAAGGCAAGATCAAGGGGAACGAAATGGCCGCACAAGCGCCGGACCCTTGGCCGCGACAAGCCTCTCCACCCTTCCAGAGGTCCCACGATGAATCGCTCCCTTCTGGCGGCCGCCGCCCTCTCCCTCGCCGTGCTTTGCCCCGCTCTGCTCGCCGCCCCCGCGCGGGCGGACGCACCCTCCTGCAAGACCGTGCGCATGTCGGACCCGGGCTGGACCGACATCACCTCCACCAACGCCATCGCCGGCGCGCTGCTCGGCGGCCTCGGCTATGAGCAGGACGTGAAGACGCTGTCGGTGCCGATCGGCTACGAATCGATGAAGAACGGCAATATCGACGTCTTCCTCGGCAACTGGATGCCGGCGCAGCAGAAGTTCATCGACGCGCTGGACAAGGCCAAGGCGGCCGACGTGCTCGCCACCAACCTCAAGGGCGCCAAGTTCACCCTCGCCGTGCCGAGCTATGTGGCGGAAGCGGGCGTGAAGGACTTCAAGGACCTCGCCGCCCACGCCGACAAGTTCGGCAGCGCGATCTACGGCATCGAGCCGGGCGCCCCGGCCAACCAGAACATCCAGAAGATGATCGACGCCGACGATTTCGGCCTGAAGGGTTGGAAGGTGGTCGAATCCGGCGAGCAGGCGATGCTGGCCCAGGTCAAGCGCGCCACCAACGGCAAGGACTGGATCGTCTTCCTCGCCTGGGCGCCGCACCCGATGAACGCGAATTTCGACCTGACCTATCTCTCCGGCGGCGATGCCTATTTCGGCCCGAACTTCGGCGGCGCGGACGTGCGCACGCTTGCCCGCACCGGCTGGGCGGGCGAATGCCCGAACGCGGCCAAGCTGTTCAAGCAGCTCACCTTCGATCTGCCGATGGAGAACGCGATGATGGGTCTCATCCTCGACGACGGCAAGGAGCCGGCAGCCGCCGCCAAGACCTGGCTGAAGGCGCATCCCGACGTGCTCGGCCCGTGGCTCGAGGGCGTCACCACCTTCGACGGCAAGCCCGGCCTGCCGGCCGTCAGGGCCTCGCTCGGCCTCTGAGCCGACGCCGAGGGCCGGCGCCTCGTGATCGACGGGGCGCCGGCTCCGGCCGGCTTTCCCCGTCCGTCACATGACGTTGCGTGCCATGACAGCCCCGATCGACGTTGCGACGTCCCGCCCGAACATCCTCATCCTGATGGTTGACCAGCTCAACGGGACGCTGTTCCCCGACGGGCCGGCGGGCTTTCTCCACGCGCCGCATCTCAAGGCGCTGGCCGCGCGCTCGGCGCGCTTCGCCAACACCTATACGGCGAGCCCGCTCTGCGCCCCGGCGCGGGCCTCCTTCATGTCCGGCCAGCTCCCGAGCCGGACCCGCGTCTACGACAACGCGGCCGAGTTCACCTCGGACGTGCCCACCTATGCCCATCACCTGCGCCGCGCGGGCTACCACACCGCGCTGTCGGGCAAGATGCACTTCGTCGGGCCGGACCAGCTTCACGGCTTCGAGGAGCGGCTGACCACCGACATCTACCCGGCCGATTTCGGCTGGACCCCGGACTACACCAAGCCCGGCGAGCGGATCGACTGGTGGTACCATAATCTCGGTTCGGTCACCGGGGCGGGCGTGGCGGAGATCACCAACCAGCTCGAATATGACGACGAGGTCGCCTACCACGCCGGCCGTAAGCTCTACGACCTCGCGCGCGGCCATGACGGGCGCCCCTGGTGCCTGACGGTGAGCTTCACCCACCCGCACGATCCCTATGTCGCGCGCCGGCGCTTCTGGGACCTCTATGAGGACTGCCCGGCGCTGGATCCGGTGGTGGCGCCGATTCCGTTCGAGGAGCAGGACCCGCACTCGCAGCGGCTGATGCTGGCGAGCGACCATGCGGCGAGCCATGTGACGGGGGAGGACGTGCGCCGCTCGCGCCGGGCCTATTTCGCCAACATCTCCTATATCGACGAGAAGATCGGCGAATTGCTCGACATTCTCGAGCGCTGCGGGATGGGCGAGAACACGATCGTCGCCTTCGTCTCCGACCATGGCGACATGCTCGGCGAGCGCGGCATGTGGTTCAAAATGAGCTTCTTCGAGGGCTCGGCCCGCGTGCCGCTGATGATCGCCGCTCCGGGCCTGCCGGCCGGGCGGATCGACGCGCCGGCCTCGACGCTGGACGTGCTGCCGACCCTTGCCGAGCTCGCCGGCATTGACCTGTCGGGCGTGATGCCCTGGACCGATGGCGAAAGCCTCGCCGGGGTGGCGCGCGGCACGGATGTGCGGGGCCCGGTACCGATGGAATATGCGGCGGAAGGCTCCTACGCGCCGCTGGTGGCGCTGCGCGAGGGGCCGTGGAAGCTGGTGCTGTGCGATCTCGACCCGCCGATCCTCACCCATCTCGCGGACGACCCCCATGAGCGGGTCAACCGCGCCGACGATCCCGCCTGCGCCGGCGTGCTGGCGGATCTCGCCGCGCGGATGCGCCAGCGCTGGGATCTCGCCCGCTTCGACGCCGAGGTGCGCGCCAGCCAGGCGCGCCGCCACGTGGTCTATGAGGCGCTGCGGAACGGCGCCTATTACCCGTGGGATTTCCAGCCGCTGCAGCGCGCCTCCGAGCGCTACATGCGCAACCATATGGACCTCAACATCCTCGAGGACGCGCAGCGCTTCCCGCGCGGGGAGTAGCGCCGGTCCCGGCGCCTCCTGCTTCGACGAATGGCGTCGTTTCCACCCGCGCGGGTGATTCCACCGGGCGGGAAAATTCTCTAGCGTGGCGGCATGAGTGAACGAGCCATCCGCGCCGCGCGCGCCCTCCCCGGACCCCTGAGCCGTCGCCGCTTCCTGGCCGGTGCCTCCGCCGCGCTTCTCGCCGGCCCCGCCCTCGCGCAGTCGGGGGCGACCGATGTGGATGTGGCCATCGTCGGCGGCGGCGCGGCGGGAATCGCGGCCGCGCGCCGGATCGCCGGCTCCGGGCACAGCTATGTGCTGCTGGAGGCCGGGCCGCGGCTCGGCGGGCGCGCGCGCACGGTCGAGGCGCTGGGCATGGAGGTCGATCTCGGCTGCGGCCTGCTGCCGGGCGATTTCCATCCGCTGCTCGCGGCGGCCGACGCCGCCGGCCTCGCCGTGACTGACCTGTCCAACGGGCCGCGGCTCTATGTGGAGGGGCGCGAGGCGAAGGAGAGCGACTACGACCACTTTCTCGCCGCGCTCGGGCAGGCGCGGCGCGACATCCGCGCGGCCGCCGATGCCGGAAAGGACGTCGCCGTCGCCACGGTGATGCCGAAGCCCGAACCCGGCTCGAGGTCGGGCCCGTGGGAGGCGACCGCCGCCGACATGCTCGGCCCGCTCGGCTGCGGGCGCGGGCTCGAGACGCTGTCGACGCTCGATCTCGCCCTGCGCGCACCGCCGGCGGGGAACGCCACCAGCCCGGTCGGCGTCGGCGCCATGCTGCAGACGCTGGGCGCCTGGCTGAACCTGCAGACCGACGCGCCGGTGACGCAGATCACCCATGGCGGGCGGGTCCATGCGCTGCGGGTCGAGGGCCAGCGCGGGCTCATCCGCGCAAGGGCGATCATTCTCGCCGTGCCGGCGCCGGTGATCGCGGCGGGGGCCATCAAGTTCAATCCCGCGCTGCCCAGGCGGCTCGCGCAGGCGTTCGACGACTGCCCGGCGGGCGCGCTCGAGCAGGTCGCGTTCCTCTTGCCGGGCAATCCGCTGCGGCTCGAGGCGGACGAGCGCATCCTGCCGCGCGCGGGCAAGGTGCCGGCGCTGCTGCGCGGCCGGGTCAACGGCACCGATCTGCACATCCTCACCTTCGGCGACGCGCCGGCGCGTGAGATCGCGGCGAAGGGCAAGGAGGCGGGGTTGCGGCTCGCCCGCGCCTTCCTCGGCGAGGCGTTCGCGCTGGCGCCGGAGACCGTCACCGAGGTCGCCTGCTCGGCCTGGACCACCGATCCGCTGATCCGCGGCGCGATGGCCGCGGTGCGGCCGGGCAAGGGCGCCCAGCGCCGGCTGTTCGAGGACCCGGTGCAGACCCGCATCTTCCTCGCCGGCGAGTACACCTCGACCGATTCCTGGGGCTCGCTGGCGGGGGCGTGGGAATCGGGCGAGGTGGCCGCCGCCAAGGCGCTGGCGCTGCTCGGCGACGGGCCATCCTGAGGCGGACGCGCGCGGCGCCCGCCCTCCGGCGCGTGGGCCGAGTGTCCGGCCCGGCGCCTCAGCCGCGCAGGGTGGCGCCGGTCTTCTTCGTTACCTCGGCGACGATCTTCGCGGCGACCGCCTCGATCTCGGCATCGGTCATGGTCTTCTCGCGCGGCTGCAGCGTGACCGAGAGCGCGACCGACTTGGAATCGGCCTCGATGCCCGGGCCCTCATAGAGGTCGAACACGTTCACCGCGGTGATCAGCTTGCGGTCGACGCCGGCGGCGGCCTTCACCATGTCGCCGGCCGCGACCGAGCGCGGCACCAGGAAGGCGAAATCGCGCTCCACCGGCTGGAAGGCGGCGAGCTCCAGCAGCGGCTTCACCCGCGTGGGCTTGGCCTTCGGGGTCGGAATGCGGTCGAGCAGCACCTCGAAGCCGACCAGCGGCCCTTCGACATCCATCGCCTCGAGCACCGAGGGGTGCAGCTCGCCGAAATGGCCGATGACGTTGGCGCCGAGGCGGAAGGTGCCGGAGCGGCCGGGATGGAACCAGTCCGGCGCGTCGGCCGAGATCTGGAGGTTCGCCACCGGCGCGCCGCAGGCCGCGAGCACGGCGAGCGCGTCCGCCTTGGCGTCGAAGGCATCGACCGGCTCGGCCTTGGCCGACCAGTGGCGCCCGGCGCCCGCCGGCTTCGCCAGCGCACGGCGCAGCCCGGTGGCGGCGGTGAACTGGTCCTGCGGGCGGTCGCCTTTGAACACCTGGCCGACCTCGAACAGCGCGCTGTCGCCGAGCCCGCGGTCCGCATTGGCCTGGCTTGAGCGCACGAGGCCGGGCAGCAGGCTCGGGCGCATGTCCGACAGGTCCGAGGCGATGGGGTTGGCGAGCGCGAGCTCGGGCGCGCCGCCGCCGAACAGCTCGGCCTGGAGCTTCGGCACGAAGGACCAGGTGACGGCTTCGACGAGGCCGCGCGTGGCGAGCGAGCGCTTGGCCTTGCGGGTGCGAAGCTGCAGCGTGGTGAGAACCGGCTTCAGGGCGTTCTCGTCGCGCTCGAAGGGCAGCGAGGGCACGCGGTCGAGGCCGAGGATGCGCACCACCTCCTCGACGAGGTCCGCCTTGCCCTCGATGTCGCCGCGCCAGGACGGCGGGGTGACGTCGACCGTGCCCGTGCTGCCCGCGACCTTGAAGCCCAGCCGCGTGAGGACGTCGATCTGCTCGTCGTCCTCCGCCGCGAGTCCGGCCAGCCGGTCGGTGAGCGACAGCGGGAAGGCTATGGTGCGGGCGGTGTCGGGGATCGCACCGGCAAGCTCGATCCCGGAGGCTTCGCCGCCGCACAGGTCGAGGATCAGCTTGGTCGCCAGCTCCAGCCCGGGAACGGTGAAGGCCGGGTCGATGCCGCGCTCGAAGCGGAAGCGCGCATCCGAGTTCAGCCCCAGCTTGCGGCCGGTGGAGGCGATGTTGATCGGCTCCCACAGCGCGGATTCGACCAGCACGTCGGTCGTGCCTTCGTCGCAGCCCGATTCCTCGCCGCCCATCACGCCGGCGAGCGATTCCACCGCACGGGCGTCGGCGATCACGCACATGGTCTCGTCGAGCGCGTAGGTCTTGCCGTCGAGCGCCAGCAGGCTCTCGCCCGCGACGGCGCGGCGCACCACGAGGTCGCCATGGACCTTGCCGGCGTCGAACACGTGGAGCGGGCGGTTCTGGTCGAAGGTCATAAGGTTGGTGACGTCGACCAGCGCGTTGATCGGGCGAAGGCCGATGGCGCGCAGCTTGGTCTGCAGCCATTCGGGCGAGGGGCCGTTCTTCACGCCGCGGATCAGGCGCAGCGCGAAGGCGGGGCAGGGCGCGCCGTCGGCGATCGTCACCTTGACCGGGCAGGGGAAGGCGCCGGCCACCGGCGCGATCGCGTCCTCGACCAGCCGGCCGAGGCCGGCGGCGGCGAGGTCGCGGGCGACGCCGTGCACGCCGAGTGCGTCGGCGCGGTTCGGCGTCACCGCGATCTCGATCACCGGGTCGTCGAGGCCCATCCAGTCGACATAGGGAGCGCCGACGGGGGCGTCCTCGGGCAGGTCGATGATGCCGTCATGGTCCTCGGAGAGCTCGAGCTCGGCGGCCGAGCACAGCATGCCCCGGCTCTCGACGCCGCGGATCGAGCCCACGCCGAGCGTGATGTCCTTGCCGGGAATGTAGGTGCCGGGCGGGGAGAACACGCTCTTCATGCCGGTGCGCGCGTTCGGCGCGCCGCACACCACCTGGACGGGCTCGCCGGCGCCGGTGTCGACCATGCACACGCGCAGCTTGTCGGCGTTGGGGTGCTTCTCGGCCGAGATGACATAGGCGATGGAGAAGCCCTTGAGCTTGGCCGCCTTGTCCTCGACGCCCTCGACCTCCAGCCCGATGCGGTTCAGCGCATCGAGGATGTCGTTCAGCGAGGCGGTGGTGTCGAGGTGCTCCTTGAGCCAGGAGAGGGTGAATTTCATGACGGTTGCTCCTCTCCTCGGATCAGTTCGACAGCCCGCCGGCCAGCGTCGGGAAGTCGAGCGGGCGGAAGCCGTAATGGGAGAGCCAGCGCACATCGGCCTCGAAGAAGGCGCGAAGGTCCGGCATGCCGTATTTCAGCATGGCGATGCGGTCGATCCCCATGCCCCAGGCGAAGCCCTGATACTCGTCCGGGTCGAGGCCGCAATTCCTCAGCACGTTCGGGTGCACCATGCCGCAGCCGAGGATCTCCAGCCAGTCGCTGCCCTCGCCGAAGCGGATCTCGCCCGGGCGCGAGCGGTCGCACTGGATGTCGACTTCCATCGACGGCTCGGTGAAGGGGAAGAAGGAGGGGCGGAAGCGCATCTTCACCCCGTCCACCTCGAAGAACGCCTTGCAGAACTCCTCGAGGATCCATTTGAGGTGGCCGAGATTGGAGCCCTTGTCGATCACCAGCCCCTCGACCTGATGGAACATCGGCGTGTGGGTCTGGTCGCTGTCGGAGCGATAGGTGCGGCCGGGGCAGATGACGCGGATCGGCGGCTTCTGCGCGAGCATGGTGCGCACCTGCACCGGGGAGGTGTGGGTGCGCAGCACCAGGCGCGAGCCGTCCTCCTTGGTGGGCAGGTAGAAGGTGTCGTGCATCTCGCGCGCGGGGTGCCCCTCGGGGAAGTTCAGCGCGGTGAAATTGTGGAAGTCGTCCTCGATGTCCGGGCCCTCGGCGACCGCGAAGCCCATATCGGCGAAGATCGCGGTCAGCTCGTCGATGACCTGGCTGATCGGGTGCACGCGGCCGAGCTCGGCCGGCGCCTCCCGTACGGGGAGCGTGACGTCGACGCGCTCGGTCTCGAGGCGCTTCGCCAGCGCGGCGGCCTTCAGCTCGGTGCGGCGGGCGGCGATGGCCTCGTTGAGGCGGTCGCGCAGGCCGTTGATGGCCGGGCCCGCGGTCTTGCGCTCCTCGGGGCTCATGCCGCCGAGGCTCTTCAGCAGCTCCGAGACCGAGCCCTTCTTGCCGAGCGCGGCGACGCGGACCGCCTCCAGCCCCGGCTCGTCGCCGGCCGCGGCGATGCCGGCGGTGAGGTCGCGCTCCAGCGCGTCGAGATCGGGAAGGGCGGCGACGGACATGACGGCTCCTCGGCGGAACGGCGGGCTCGGGCGGTACGGGCCGAACGCGGGCACAGCTCGCTCCGGCGCTGCGGCGGTTCGGGTGCGGCGCTTATAGCGGGGGGACATGACGCGGCAAAGCCGCTCCCGCTACGCCGCCAACGCGAAAAGCCCCGGGCGCTGGCGCGCGGGGCTTTTCTTGTTCGGTCCCGGCATTACGGGAAGATCAGGCGGCCTGCTTGTCCAGCGCGGCCTTCGCCTGCTCGACCAGGGCCTTGAAGGCCTCGGGCTCGTGGATGGCGATATCCGAGAGCACCTTGCGGTCGACCTCGATCCCGGCCTTGCCGAGACCGTCGATAAATCGGCCATAGGTGAAGCCGAGCTCGCGGGTGGCGGCGTTGATGCGCTGGATCCACAGGGCGCGGAAGTTGCGCTTCTTCGCCTTGCGGTCGCGATAGGCGTATTGCTGCGCCTTCTCGACGGCCTGCTTCGCGACGCGGATGGTATTCTTGCGGCGGCCGAAATAGCCCTTCGCAGCCTTCAGCACTTTCTTGTGCTTGGCGTGCGAAGTGACGCCGCGCTTGACACGTGCCATGGGGGTCTCTCCTGGTACTGGCTAAGGGGCGTCAGTCGTTGGGCAGATAGAACTTGCGAACATTGTAGGCATCACGCTCGGACATGATCGTGGTGCCGCGCTGGTCGCGGATCTGCTTGTTGGTGCGCTTGATCATACCGTGGCGCTTGTTCGCCTGGGCCATGATCACCTTGCCGGTGCCGGAGAGCTTGAAGCGCTTCTTCGCTCCGGACTTGGTCTTCATCTTGGGCATTTGGCTCGTCTCCACGGCCGGCAGCGCCCTCTCGCGAGAGTGTCCGGCCCAATCTAGTGTGAGCATTCGAACCGCCACGGCAGCCCTTTTAGCCGGGCGGTTCGGGAAGGCCGCACCCCATACAGGAGCGGCGGGCCTATTTCAAGCGCCGCACGCAAAAGCGGCCCGGAGAGGGCTCCCCGGGCCGCCGGCCGTCCGCCTCGGCGGCGGACGGGATGGGTCTCAGGCAGGCCGCCGCTGCAGCGGCTCGGCCCGCCTCAGCTCTTCTTGCACCAGGGCAGGTTGGCCCCGCTGGCGCAAGGGTCCTGATCCTTGCGCGGCGCGCCCTGCTGCGGCCTTCCCTGAGGCGGCTGCGCCTGGGGCGGAGGACCACCCTGCGGCGGACGGCCCTGCGGGGGCTGTGCCTGCGGCGGGGGGCCACCCTGGGGCGGCCGGCCCTGATGAGGCTGGCCCTGCGGCGGAGGACCGCCCTGCGGAGGCCCACCCTGGGGCGGACCACCCTGAGGCGGACGTCCACCCTGCGGGGGAGGGCCGCCCTGCGGGTGACGGCCGCCACGCGGCGGGTAGGCATCCGGCGGCGGTCCGCCCGCGCCCTGCGGGGGCCCGTCCCAGCCACGGCCATAGCCGTGCTGCGGCGGCGGTCCACCCCAGCCCGGGCCATGGCCGGGAGGCGGCGGGCCACCCCAGCCGGGACCAGGTCCCGGGCCAGGCGGCGGCGGGCGGCGGTGAGGCGGAGGCCCGCCCCAGCGGTCATGATCGGCGTACCACGGCCGGCCGCGATAGTAGCGATCCCAGTAGTTGCCGAAGTTGAAGGCGATGATCGGCACGCCGATCCGCGGCGCGTAGTCGTCGATCTCGACCCGCCGGCCGCGATAGTCGGATTCGAGGTACTGCGCGGCGACCCAGCCGCGATTGCCCCGCCAGTCGACGTCGCACCAGCTGTAGTCGTCGAGGCAGCCATGGATACCGAGGCCGGTTCCGGCCTCCAGCACTACGACGACCGGATAGGAAGTGCTTGGGCCCGCCCTCAGATTGACATCCGTCGTTACGAAGCCGGGCTGCTGTGCCGCCGCGGCGCCGCCGAGCAACAGCACGAAGGCTGCGCTCGCCAAAACTCTTTTCATTCAACCGTTCTCCCAACGTTGTCAGAATCACAACGCCGACCGGCGCCAAATGGACCCATCTTGTTGGGCAGTTTCATGATGGCGGAACGTCGGGTCCGCGACAGGTGGGGAAAACTGACGTTGCGGCGGCTGTGCGCGGGGCTCCGCCCCGGCGCCGCGTCACGTTGATTGTGCGCCGCGAAGCAGACAGGATGCGCGCGATCCGCGCTCCGGGTCCCTGATTCCGGCTCCATGATTCCGGCTCCAGGCCGATCCCTCGCCGCCTCTTTCGCTCCCCGCCATTGACGGACCCGATCCCATGTCGTTCGGCACGCTGTTCGAAGCCTTCCTCCTCGGCCTGCTGGAAGGCTTCACCGAGTTCCTGCCGGTCTCCTCCACCGGCCACATCCTGCTGGCCGGGCACTTCCTCGGCTTCGAGAGCCAGGGCAAGGTGTTCGAGGTGCTGATCCAGCTCGGCGCCATCCTCGCCATCGTCACCGTCTATTTCCAGCGCTTCTGGCATGTGCTGATCACGCTGCCGACCAGCGCGCGCTCGCGCCGCTTCGTGTTCGGCATCATCGTCGCCTTCCTGCCGGCGGCGGTGATCGGGGCGCTGGCGCACGACTTCATCAAGCGCGTGCTGTTCGAGACGCCGGCGCTGATCTGCGTGACGCTGATCCTCGGCGGCATCGTGCTGATCTGGGTCGACACGCTGAAGATCCGGCCGATCCACACCGACGCCATGGCGTTCCCGCCCATGCTGGCGCTGAAGATCGGCTTCATCCAGTGCCTCGCCATGATCCCCGGCACCTCGCGCTCCGGCTCGACCATCGTCGGCGGGCTGCTGCTCGGCGCCAGCAAGCAGGCGGCGGCGGAGTTCTCCTTCTTCCTCGCCCTGCCGACCATGACCGGGGCCTTCGCCTACGACCTCTACAAGAACCGCGACGCGCTCAGCATGGATGACGGCATCATTATCATGGTCGGCTTCATTGCCGCCTTCGTCGCGGCGGTGGCGGTGGTGCGCAGCCTGCTCGCCTTCGTCTCCAAGCACGGCTACACGCCGTTCGGCTGGTGGCGCATCGCGGTCGGCGGCGTTGGGCTGGTGGCGCTGGCGCTGGTCGGCTGACCGGCGGCTCGCCACGCGAGACCGTTGGCACGCAAAAAAGGCCGCCGGCGCGATCTGCGTCCGGCGGCCTTGAAGCGATTGCGGTTCGGTGGTGGGGAAGCCTCAGGCGGCTTCCGGCCGGGTGAACTGGCCCGCCTTGCGGTAGCGCCACATATAGCCCGGCAGCACGGCGCCGATCGCGGTCGGGTGGATGCCCAGACCCTCGAGCGTGCGGCCCTCGGCCTTCGCCGCCTCGGAGACGATGTTGTCATAGGCGAGCAGGCGCACCTGGTCGCGGGTGAGCAGCGGGTTCGGCAGCAGCTCGAGCACGCGCGCCTTGAGCATGGCGAGCCCGCGCGGCACCGGCACCAGCAGGCGCTTGCGTCCGATCTCCTCCAGCATGATCTCCATGAGCTGGCGGAAGGTCAGCACTTCCGGGCCGCCGAGCTCGTACACCGTGCCGGGCTTCGCCTCTTCATCCACCGCCTTGGCGATGGCGGCGGCGACGTCGCCGACGAAGACCGGCTGGAACCGGGTCTCGCCGCCGCTGATCAGCGGCAGGAAGGGCGAGAGACGCGACATGGCGGCGAAGCGGTTGAAGAAGTCGTCCTCCGGGCCGAACACGACCGAGGGGCGGAAGATCACCGCGTCGGGACGCGCCTCGAGCACGCCGGCCTCGCCCGCCGCCTTGGTCTTGGCGTAGAGCGCGTCGGAGGCGGCGTCGGCGCCGATGGCCGAGAGGTGGATCATCCGCGCGCCGACTTCCTTCGCCGCCAGCGCGACCTGCCGGGCGCCGAAATCGTGCACGGCCTCGAAGCTCTGGCGCCCGCTCTGGTGCAGGACGCCGACGGCGTTGATGACGACCTCGGAGCCTTCCGCCGCGCGCAGCACGGAGGCGGGATAGCGCAGATTGGCCTGCACCGGGTTGACCTGGCCGACCGCACCCAGCGGCTGCAGATGGCCGGCGAGGTCGGGGCGGCGCACGGCGACGCGCACCCGCCAGCCCTGGCGCACCAGCGCGCGCACCACATGGCGGCCGATGAAGCCCGAGCCGCCGAAGACCGTGACGAGACGCTCCATCGGCGCCGCGCGCTTCAGCAGCTCGGCTTCGCTCTCAAGCGGCAGTTCGTCGGCATTGGCGGCGTCGACCATCGCATTCTCTCCCGGCCCGGCAGTGGCATGCCAGAGGATTAGCGCGGTGCCGGCCCAGCGTCCAGCGCGCTCGCGCATGGGAGGTGGCCGGGAAGGGTGCTGGGACGGGGATCGGGAGGGCTTGGGGTGGCCTTGCCGGACAGCGGGAGCGGCTTTCGTGCCGGGTTCGGAGCGGGCTCGTGCGGAGATTCGCGAAAAGCCGCGCCGAAACCCGCCAGGATGGTGTCCGCGATTTGCGCAGCGGTCGTTCTGAAAGGAGCAGGATGCCGCCGGGTACGGCTACGGTTACGGCTACGGCTACGGCACTAGGCTTGGCGCCCCGCGCGCCCGCACCACCCCGCCGGGGTTCTGCCAGCGTGGACGGAGGCGCCAACCGGACGGCCGCATCCCGTTCATACGGGGACATCTGGAATGTCTCGTTGACAAGATGGATCGAGGCCGACTATGTGTCCCCGCCGTGCCCGATGGGCGCGAGCCCAGGTGGCGGAATTGGTAGACGCGCTGGTTTCAGGTACCAGTGGGTAACACCGTGGAGGTTCGAGTCCTCTCCTGGGCACCATTCGATCATCCGACATGGTCAGATATCGTTCGAAAAGCCGCTGAAACGACGGGTTTCGGCGGCTTTTTCGTTTGTGGCGCCGTGTAGGGCAGAACAGGGTCATCTTCCTCGCGGTGTTCCCCGCCTGCCAATCCCACCGACCTCCGCCATCCGTGGCGGCACGGTTCATTTCAGCCCGATGACTTCGGCGAGATAGGTCGGCACGGCGGCGGCGACCGTGGCGGCGGGGCCGCGCCAGGCGATGTGGTTGTCCGGCCGCACCAGCCATGCCTGCCCCTCGCCGAAGGTCGCGGCGAAGCGGCCGGCGGCGTCGCTCAGCAGTTCGACCCCCGGCGGCTCGTCGAGGCCCGCCTCGCCCGACGCCAGCGCGACGACGCGCACGCGGCCCGGCCAGCGGCGGTGGATATCGGCCGCCAGCGCCTCCACCGCGTCCGTCGTCCCGTCCACCGGCACCAGCAGCACGAAGCGGGTTCCCTTCAGCACGTCGAAGAGCCGCAGCGGGAAGCCGAACCCGTGGCGCCGCAGCCCCTCGATGTCGGGCATACGGTCGCCGGCGGAAAGCCCGTCCCCCGCGACATCGGCGAGCGGGCTGCCGCGATAGCTCACCAGGACCTGGGTATCGGCCAGCCGGTCTCCCTCGCCGCGCCGGCCCAGATTGACGCTTTCCTCGACGGTGTGGGCGATCACCGCCTCGGCGACCGGGCGCCGCTCGGCCTCGTAGCTGTCGAGCAGCCGGCGGTCGGCCTCGCCCTTCGCCACCAGCGCCAGTTTCCAGGCGAGGTTGTAGGCGTCCTGGATGCCGGTGTTCATGCCTTGGCCGCCGGTCGGCGGATGGACGTGGCAGGCGTCACCGGCGATGAAGACGTTGCCGGCGCGGTAGTGCTCGGCGAGGCGGATCGAGATCCGGAAGATCGACGACCAGCGCAGGTCGCCGAGGCGCGGGCGGTCCGGCAGCAGGCGGTCGGCCACCTCCTGAAGGTCGGCGAGGCCGGCGCCGGGCCGCTCGGCCTGGATGCCGTGGTCGGTGCCGTCCCTCGCCGGCGCCCCCAGCCGTGCCGGGGCCATGGCCGAGACGCGATAGCGCCCGCGCTCGGGCAGCGGCACGGCGACCAGCAGGTCCGGCGGCGCGTCCTCCATCGGGTGCACGGCGAACACGGCGAGCCCGCGCGGCACGTCCCAGTCGATCGATACGTCGCCCAGCATGAACTCGAACGGCCAGGCCTCGCCCTCGAACGCGATGCCGAGCGCCTTGCGCACCGCGCTGTGCGCGCCGTCGCATCCGACCACGAAGTCGAACGTCGCCGACTCCCGGCCCTGCGGACCGTCGAGCTCGACATGAACGCGATCCTCCGCCTGCGAGAGGGCCGCGAGCGCGACCGCGCGCTCCGGGACGATTCCGTACTGCGCGAGCCGCTCGGTGAGCACGCGCTCGGTCTCGTATTGGGGCACGCCGAGCGCCGCATAGGGCAGGTCGGAGAGGTCGCGCCGCTTGTCGCGCGGCGGCTGGCCGGGGAGCACCATGCGCATGCCGTCGAGCCACAGCCCCGCGTCGATCATCTCGCGCGCCAGCCCCATGTCCTCGAACACTTCGAGCGAGCGCGGGGTGACGCCGATGGCGCGGCAATAGGGCGAGGGAGTTGCGAGCTTGTCGACGAGGCGAACCCGCACGCCGTGGCGGGCCAGTTCGGCCGCGAGTGTCAGCCCGACCGGACCGGCGCCGACGACGAGTACGGATGCGTCCATGATCAGTCCTCCCCGGCTGCCTTTTTACAGGCGAGCGGGAGGGCGTGGCCAGAGTGGCCTCGCTTCCCGACTCCCGATGTCTAGCCTCCGGCGACGCGGCTCGGCAGCAGCTCGCCGCTGCGCTCCAGCACCGGATAGGCGGCGGCGGCGACGATGTGGCTGTTGATCAGCTTGAGGTCGCGCAGCAGGTCGAGCTGCAAAGCGCTCGCCTGCGCGGTGGCGAGGACGCCGCTGCGCAGCCGGTCGAAATGCGCCCGCGTCGCCCGCGCCTCGGCATCGCGGAACGCCACCTTCTCGTCGGCGAGCAGGCGCGCGGCGCGCGGGTCGTCGGTCATGAACAGCGAGGCGGCGGTGCGCAGATTGACGATGATGCGGTTGGTGAGGGCGACGAGCTCCTCGCGCCCGTCCTTCGGCACCAGAAGGCCGCGCTTCAGGCCCTTCGAGAGATGCGGCAGCAGATAGCGGTCCACCACGTCGCCGGCCTGTTCGAGGTTCATCGCGAAGGCGAGGATCTCGTTGAGCCGGCGATGGTCGTCATGGCTGAGCTCGTCCGGGTCGATCGAGGTCAGGTAGGACTTGATGGCGATGTTCAGCCGGTCGAGCACGTCGTCCCGGCGCCGGGTCTCGGCGATCAGGCGGCGCTCGCTCTTCGCCAGCCCCTCGCGGGCGCCGAGCAGCATGGTCTCCAGCCCGTCGACGAGCCGCAGCGTCTCGCGCGCCGCGCCGCCCAGCGCGACGATCGGCGTCTCGCGGGCGGCCGGGTCGAGATAGATCGGCGCCGAGGGGTCGACGGACGCCTGCTCGTCCGGCAGCAGGCGCCTCAGCAGCTGGGCGAGCGGGGTGAGCAGCGGCAGGAAGACCAGCGCCACGGCAAGGTTGAACAGCGTGTGGAAATCGGCGACCGCGCGGATCGTGTCGGGCTGCAGCGTCACCATGAACCGGCCGATCGGCTGCAGCGCCGCCAGCGCCAGGGCGATGCCGACGAGGCGCGTCACCAGATTGCCCATCGGCACCCGGCGGGCGGCCGGGCTGGCGCCCGCGGCGCCTTCCAGCAGCGGATTGATGGCGGTGCCGAGATTGGCCCCGAGCACCAGCGCGAAGGCGGCGTCCGGCGGCACGATGCCGTGCGCGGCCAGCGACATGACCAGCAGCACCACCGCGACGCTGGAATGCACTGCCCAGGTGAGCCCCGCCGCCACCAGCACGTCGAGCAGCGGCGTGGTCGCGATGGAGCCGAGCAGCAGGCGCAGGCTAGGCGCGTCCTCGACGTCGACCAGCAGACCGAGAAGCTGGTGCAGGGCGAGCAGCATCAGGCCGAGGCCGATCAGCACCCGCCCGAGATCATGGGCCGGCGCGCTGGCGCTGCGGCGGAACATCAGCACGCCGACCAGGATCAGCGCCGGCGCGACGGTGGAGATGTCGAAGGACAGGAGCTGGACGATCAGCGTGGTGCCGACATTGGCGCCGAGCATCACCGCGAGCGCGGGCACCAGCTCGACGAAGCCGCCGGCGGCGAAGCTCGTGACCATCAGCCCGGTGGCGGTGCTGCTCTGCAGGATCGCGGTGATGCCGAGCCCGGCCGCGAAGGCGCGAAGGCGGCCGGCGAGGGCGTGGTTCAGGATCGCCTTGAGGCGCGGCCCGAAGGCGCGCTGCATGCCGGTCTGCACCATGTGGGTGCCCCAGAGCAGCAGCGCGATGAAGCCGGCGAGATCGACGAGTGTGACGGGAAAGCTCATGGGCGCATCCGGTGCCTGCGGCCGGCCGCGTTGGCCGCCCGGCTACGTGAACGCTAAACCCCGCGCCGTGGCAGCATCAAGATCGACCCTTGGCCATTGCCGCCGGTGCCGGACGGCCGGCGGTCAGGACAGCGACCCGACCGCGCCGCCGCCCTGGCGGGAGACGCGGGCCCCGCTAGACGGGCCGAGCGCGCCCTTGCCCTCGCCGCGCTGCTCCCCGCTGGTCAGCGCCACCAGCCAGCAGGCGCAGGCGAAGCCGGCGACGAGCAGGCCGCTGATCAGCATGACCACGCCGTGCCAGCCATGGCCGGTCCAGAACACGCCGCCCAGCGTGCCGACCACGCTCGAGCCGAGATAATAGGCGAACAGGTAGAGCGAGGAGGCCTGCGCCTTGGCGTGGTGGGCCCGGGCGCCGACCCAGCTCGAGGCGGTGGAATGGGCGCCGAAGAAGCCGGCGGTCAGCACCGCCATGCCGAGCACGATCACCGGCAGCCACGGCGCCAGCGTCGCCAGCACCCCCACCAGCATCAGCCCCAGCGACAGGCACAGCATCGGGCCGCGCCCGAGCCGCACCGCGAGATCGCCGATATAGGCGGAGGAGACGATGCCGACGAGATAGACCGCGAAGATGAAGCTGACCGAGATCTGGCTCAGCGAGAAGGGCGGCTGCATCAGCCGGTAGCCGGTGTAGTTGTAGACGCACACGAAGCTGCCCAGCAGCAGGAAGCCCTGCAGGAACAGCGCCCTGAGGCCGCCGTCGCGCAGGTGGCCGGCGAAGGAGCCGGCGAGCACCCGTACCGAGGGCGAGCTGCGGCGGAAGTTCCGCGAGGCCGGCAGGGTGCGCCACAGCACCAGCGCGCAGGCGACGCCGACCACGCCGACCGCGAACAGGCCGGTGCGCCAGGAGACGAAATCGGCGACGACGCCGGCAATGGCGCGCCCGCCCAGGCCGCCGAGCCCGCTGCCGCCGATATAGAGCCCCATGGCGAGGCCGACCGACTCGGTGTGCATCTCCTCGCTGACATAGGCCATCGCCACGGCCGGCAGGCCGCTGAAGGCGATGCCCGCCAGCGCCCGCAGCACGACGAGGTCGTTCCAGTCGCGCACGAAGGCGCTCGCCATCATCAGGAGCGCCGAGACGAGGAGCGAGGTCACCATGACCGGCTTGCGCCCGACGATCTCGGACAGCGAGCTCGCGACCAGCATGGCGAAGGCGAGCGTGCCGGTGGTGGCGGACAAGGCGAGGCTGCTCTGGGCCGGGCCGATGCCGAATTCCTGCGAGAACACCGGCATCAGCGGCTGCACGCAGTAGATCAGTGCGAAGGTCGAGAAGCCGGCGGAGAACAGCGCGAGATTGGTGAGCCGGAAGCTGCGCGTACCGCGCCGGATGCGGCTGTCGACGGCGGCTCCCGGATGGTCGGGAAGGGTGGCGTCGAGGGGAGTAGAGAGGGGAGAGACGAGGGGCGCGGCGGCGCGGGCGTCGGGCAGAGCGGATATGTCGGTCATCGGGATCACTTCCGCGGCGCAACGGAACTGAAAGGCGCCGCGAGGATGCAGATGGGACCGCAAACCTATATTGTCCAATATCGGTTTGGTCCTGATTGATAGGTCTGGCGAATGGATCTGCGTCATCTGCGCTATTTCACGGCGCTCGCCGAGGAGCTGCATTTCGGCCGCGCGGCGCAGCGGCTCGGCATCTCGCAGCCCCCGCTCAGCCAGCAGATCCACGCGCTGGAGCTGGAGCTCGGCGCCGAGCTGTTCATCCGCACCAGCCGCCGCGTCGAGCTGACCGAGGCCGGACGCCTGTTCCTCGCCGAAGCGCGCGCCGTGCTCTCCCGCGCCGAGCAGGCGCTGATCGTCGGCCAGCGCGCCGGGCGCGGCGAGATCGGCGAGCTGCGCATCGGCTTCACCGCCTCGGCTCCGCTCGCCAGTATCATGCCGACGCTGATCCATACCTTCCGGGAGCAGCGCCCGGATGTGCATCTCACGCTGAGGGAGATGCTGAGCCACCAGCAGATGCAGGAATTGCTCGACGGTTCGCTCGACGTCGCCTTCCTGCGCACCCCGGCCGATCCCTCGCTGATGGACCCGCGCATCGCCGCCATCGAGCTGCAGCGCGAGGAGCTGCTGGTGTTTCTGCCCAAGAGCCACCCGCTCGCGCGCACCAGCCCGCGCCACCGGATCGCGCTCGCCGAGCTGCATCAGGACGTGTTCGTCCATTTCTCGCGCGAGGCCGGCGCCATCACCTACGACCAGTTCATCGAGCTGTGCCGCGCCGCCGGTTTCCGGCCGCGGATCGGCCAGGAGGCGCGTGAGGCGGTGACCATCATCGGCCTCGTCGCGGCCGGAGTCGGCATCACCATCATGGCCGCCTCGCTGCGCAACATCCGCCTCGCCAATGTGGTAACGCGCCGGCTGGCGGAGCCCGCGCCGTGCCTTTCCACCTGGCTCGCGCATCTGTCAGAGGGCGCCTCGCCGACGACGCAGGCCTTCCTCGCCCTCGGCGCCACCGCCGGCCCGTGACGGGCGGGCATTCAGGACCGGCCGAGCAGTTCGAGCGTCTTCGCGTCGGGTTCGCCCCGGTAGAAGGCCCGCAGCCCCTGGTCGAACAGCTCCGCATCGGCCGGATCGGTGGCGGCGGCGCGGAACAGAGTCAGGCAGGAGCGGAACTTGAGGTCGTCCGGGCTGCCAAGGACGGTGCGCACCGGCGTGTCGCGATGCCCGAGCATCAGCCGGACATGGCGGCGCAGTCGCTCGCCGAGCACCGGATCGGCGAGATACGCCTTCGCCTCGCCGAGGCCGGCAAGGGCGAATCGCTGCGCCGTGGGCGAGAGACCGAGCCCGGCGAGCTGGGGAAACACGAACCACATCCAGTGTGTGCGCTTGCGGCCGGCGGCGAGCTCGGCCTCGACCTCGGCCAGCACCGGCGCCTGCGCGTCGACGAAACGTGCGGCATCGAAATCCGTCATCCTGGCGTACTCCCCAAAGGCCGGCCGGGCCGGCCTGTGGCCTTGCGTTCGGGCCGTCCCGTCGCCCGCCGCGACCTCGTCCTTGAAGACGCGGTGACGGGCACAAAGTTGCTTCCGCGAACACCAGGCTCGCATTGCAGCATCGGCCCGTCGAGGGATGCGTTGCAGGCGCCGTCCGGGCGCCGCGGCTGGACAAGGCGCACATGAACGATGTTGAGTGGCAGTCATTGGTACCCGCCTGACCTTGAGAGGAGCCTTCTTGACCTCCCCCATCGAGGACTATGCACTCATCGGCGATTGCGAGACCGCCGCCCTGGTCTCGCGCGATGGCGCGATCGACTGGGCCTGCTTTCCCCGCTTCGATTCGCCCGCCTGCTTCGCCGCCCTGCTCGGTACCGCCGAGAACGGGCGCTGGTCGATCGCGCCGGCCGATCCGGTGGTGTCGATCACGCGGCGCTATCGCCCGGATACGCTGATTCTCGAGACTACTTTCGAGACCGCCGAGGGCCGGGCGACACTGATCGATTTCATGCCGCCGCGCGACGGCGCCAGCGACCTGGTGCGCCTCGTCGTCGGCGTGAGCGGGCGGGTGGCGTTCGATACCGACTTCGTGGTCCGCTTCGACTATGGCCGCACCATCCCCTGGGTAACGCATGAGGACGGCGTGATCAGTGCGGTGGCGGGTCCGGACCTGCTGACGCTGGTGACGCCGGTTCCGCTCGACGGCGAGGACCTGCACACCACCGGCTCCTTCACCGTCCATGAAGGCGACCGCATTCCCTTCGTGCTCACCTACGGCCCCTCGAACGGGCCGCGGCCGGCGCACCAGGATGTCGAGGCGGTGCTCGCCGACACGGAGACCTACTGGCGCGAGTTCATCAAGCATTGCCCCGAGGTCGGGCAGTGGACCGAGACCGTCAAGCGCTCGCTCATCACGCTGAAGGCGCTCACCTACCATCCGAGCGGGGGCATCGTGGCGGCGGCCACCACCTCGCTGCCCGAACAGCTCGGCGGCTCGCGCAACTGGGACTACCGCTATTGCTGGCTGCGCGACGCCACCATGACGCTGATGGCCTTCATGAAGCTCGGCTATTACGAGGAGGCCAGCGCCTGGCGCGAATGGCTGATGCGCGCGATCGCCGGCGCGCCGGCGCAGGTGCAGATCATGTACGGCGTCGCCGGCGAGCGGCAGCTTCTCGAATGGGAGGTGCCGTGGCTGGCGGGCTACGAGGAGTCGCCCCCCGTGCGGATCGGCAACGCCGCCGCCGGCCAGTTCCAGCTCGACGTCTATGGCGAGGTCGCCGACGCCATGGCGCAGGCGCTCAAGGGCGGGCTTCCCCCGCATCCGCGCACGCGGGCGGTGAGCGGCGTGCTGATGCCGTTCCTCGAGCGGGCCTGGCTCGAGCCCGACGAGGGGATCTGGGAAATGCGCGGCGGGCGCCAGCACTTCACCTATTCCAAGGTGATGGCCTGGGTCGCCTTCGACCGCGCGGCCAAAATGGCCGAGGACACCGAAGGCGGCCGGCCCTTCGCGGACCGCTGGCGGCAGGTGGCGGACGCGATCCATGCCGATGTCTGCGCCAAGGCGTTCGATCCCGAGCTCGACAGCTTCGTGCAGGCCTATGGCTCGAAGACCATCGATGCCAGCGTGCTGCAGATTCCGCTGGTCGGCTTCCTGCCGGTGGACGATCCGCGCGTGCGCGGCACGGTGGCGGCGGTCGAGAAGCGGCTGCTGCATGACGGGCTGGTGCTGCGCTATCGCACCGACGAGATCGACGACGGCCTGCCGCCGGGCGAGGGCGCTTTCCTCGCCTGCAGCTTCTGGCTGGCGGACGTGATGGTGCTGCAGGGGCGCTATGCCGATGCGCGCCGGCTGTTCGGCCGGCTCCGGGACATGTGCAACGATGTCGGCCTGCTGGCGGAGGAATACGACCCCGTCGCCCGCCGCATGCTGGGCAACTTCCCGCAGGCCTTCAGCCATGTCGGGCTCATCAACACCGCGCTCAACCTCGCCCGCGCCACCGGCCCCGCCGAGGAGCGCGCCGAAGGGGCGGACGGCTCGGGAACCGACGGGGCGGCGGCCGATGGGTCGAAGGGCCACGAATCAGCAGGCTGCGGATCGGCAGATGGTGGGGCGGGCGACGGAGCGCAGGCTGCCGCCTCGTAACGCGTCCCGCGCCGCGGACACGCTCCTGCGGCGCCGGCTCTGCGGAACCTTGCCGCCATTGGAGCGGCGTCCGGCTGCGGCTAGGATGAGGGCGAATCGGTATCCCGGGCGGAGAACCTGAACACGATGCGCCGTCGTCGCACGCTTCTGCGCAATGCCGCTTTCGTCCTCCTTCCCGTTCTCCTGCTGTCGCTGCCCGCCGCCGCGGATTCTCAGCCTCCGGCGTCGGCCGAACAGGTGCAGGCGCAGCCGGCAGAGCTGCTGAAGGCGCTCGACGACGCGGCGATCGCCGCCTATGTCGCCGGCCGTTCGCAGACGCTCGCGGATCACGACGGGCCGGTGATCATCGTCGCCGACGACATGGTGCTGCTCGCCAACGGCACCGAGACGCACGCCGACTACACGCCCGACGGCTATACCGAGCTCAAGACCATCTCCCACATCACCCTCGGTGTGGTCGGCCTGCTGCACGCCTATGCCGACGATCCGGCGGCCGGCGCGGCGGTGTGGAAGCCGCTGCTGGAGAAGCTGCTGGCGCAGGTCAGGGCGGTCGAGCCGATCCTCGGAACGCTCAGTCTTGGCGCAGATGCGCATGCCCGCGACGCCTATATCGTGCAGCGCATGATCGCCTTCATGGAGGCGACCCTCGCCCGCGGCAGCTACACGCGCGACGAACTGACGGCGGCGGCGCGCGACGTCGCGCCCTATCTGCTGGCGAGCGCGTCGGAGGCGGCGAAGTACCAGATCGAGCGCATGGACGGCATCGTGCGCCAGTGGCGCGCGGAGCTGTCGCCTGAGCAGTGGAGCCGGCTGCGCGTCTTCGTGCTCGGGCCGCACATGCCGCGCGAGGGCTATCTCCAGTTCAACTATTTCCGGTTCCTGATGGGCGACGCGGCGGTCGGTAAAACGCTGATCTATGGCGAGAACATCTTCAGCCAGAAGGGCGCGACCAAGCTGCTCGCCACCGTGCTGCAGGACCGCGCGATCGCCAAGATCACCTTCGACGACGAAATGCGGATGGACCGGGACCTGCTGGCGGACGGCGCCGAGGCCGAACTGCTGCGCCTGTTCGGCAAGCTCGGTACGCCGGCGCCCTAGCGCCCCGCTCGCCCGCTCAGCCGGGATCGGCGCCGAGCAGCGAGCGGATCTTCTCCGCCAGCCCTGGGGACGCGGGGTTGTAGACCACCATGTTGAGGTCCGCCCGTCCGTCGACCGTGAAGGCGGAATATTCGAACGTCACCGGGCCGAGCACGGGGTGGTGCATCTGCTTGACGCCCTCGCCATGGCCGTGAACGTCGTTATCGCGCCACAACGCCGCGAATTCCGGGCTGAGGCGGCACATCTCCTCCACGAGCGGCTTCACCTCGGCGGCGGCCCCGGCGCGTGCCGCGTCGACGCGGAAGGCGCCGACCACGAAGCGCGCCACGCTCTCCCAATCGTACTGGGCGGCGCGCACGCGCGGGTCGAGGAAGATGAAGCGCAGCACGTTGCGCTCCTCCGGGGGCAGCTTGCCGTAATCGGTGAGCATCACGGTCGCCGCGCGGTTCCAGGCGACGATGTCCCAGGTCGCGGTGCGGATGAAGGCGGGGCTCGGGTCCAGCGCGTCGAGCACGCGCTGCAGGCGCGGGGTGACGCCCTCGCCCTTGCGGTAGCGCACCTCCGGCGCGCGGCCGAGGCCGAGCAGGAACAGGTGCTCGCGCTCGACATCGGTCAGCATGAGGGCGCGGGCGATCCGGTCCAGCACGTCGGCGGAGGGCGCGCCGCCGCGCCCCTGCTCAAGCCAGGTGTACCAGGTGGCGCTGATGTTGGCCCGCTGCGCCACCTCCTCGCGCCGCAGTCCCGGCGTGCGGCGCCGCGCCTGCGGGAAGCCGAAGGCGCGGGGGTCGAGCTTTGCCCGCCGGTCCTTCAGATAGGCACCGAGCGCATTGTCGTCGGTCTGCATGCTCATGCTGATAGTCATTATACCAGGATAATCTCACTACTTTACCACGATAGCCGGTAGGCCGAGATTTGTCTCCGTTGGAATTCTGGAGACCCAATCATGCGTGTGTTCGTGACCGGCGCGACCGGCTTCATCGGCTCGGCCGTCGTCAGGGAACTGATCTCGGCCGGCCATCAGGTGCTCGGCCTCGTGCGTTCGCCGGAGAAGGCCGCGGCGCTGGCGGCCGCCGGCGCCGAGGTGCATCGCGGCTCAGTGCAGGACGAGGACAGCCTCAGGAGCGGGGTCGCGCTCTGCGACGCCGTCATCCACCTCGCCTTCAACCACGACTTCTCGACATTCGCCGCCAATTGCGAGGATGACCGCCGGGTGATCGGCGTGCTCGGCGCGGCGCTCAAGGGATCCGCGCGCCCGCTGGTCATCACCTCCGGGACCGGCATGGCGCGGGCCGAACCCGGCCAGCCGGCGCGGGAGGACGATCCGGTCGTCGGCTCCGACGTGATCCCGCGCGCGGCTTCGGAGGAGGCGGCCGCGAGCGTCGCCGCGGACGGGGTCAACGTGTCGGTGATGCGCCTGCCGCAGGTGCACGACACCACCCGCCAGGGGCTGGTGAGCTACGCGATCGTCCTCTACCGCGAGAAGGGCGCCTGCGCCTATGTTGGTGACGGGCACAGCCGCTGGCCGGCGGCGCATGTCCTCGACGTGGCGCGGCTCTACCGGCTGGCGATCGAGAAGGCCGAGCCCGGCGCCGTCTATCACGCGGCCGCCGAGGAGGGGATATCCATGCGCGACATGGCGCAGGTGATCGGCCGCCGGCTGGAGCTGCCGGTCCGTTCGATCACGCCGGACGAGGCGGCGGCCTTCTTCGGCTGGCTGACCCCCTTCGTACTGCACGACGCCCCGGCCTCGAGCGCGCTGACGCGAGCGAAACTGGGATGGGAGCCGATCGGACCGGGCATGCTCGCCGATCTTGAGCGGCTGGAAGTGGACGGGCTCTGAAGCGCGCGAATGTGGCGGCCGCCGGCGTGGATGCGTCCTTGCGACGGGCCCACTCCGGCGGCCGCGTTGTCGATAGAGGCGGGTCTATCCGCGAAGAGTGTCGCGGCCCGGTATGCCTGTCCGTCCTTCCGGTGCCGACATCCGGCGCTGACC
Organism: Ancylobacter mangrovi; assembly: GCF_024752335.1. Lineage (NCBI taxonomy): Bacteria > Pseudomonadati > Pseudomonadota > Alphaproteobacteria > Hyphomicrobiales > Xanthobacteraceae > Ancylobacter > Ancylobacter mangrovi. Next base: position 845,216 of record NZ_JANTHY010000002.1, read on the forward strand.
CACGGTAGGGCACGCGGTGGCATCGCCTCGGGTAGAACGCGGTCCGCGAAGCCATTAAGCCGCGTTAATATATTGATAAGGCGTGGGAAAAGGCACTTTTCCACCCCCAGCTTCCGCTCTGTCGCCGGCATGTCATTTTTCTTGCGAGAGGGCCGTTGACATTATCCGCGGGGTCCCCTTATAAAGCGGCCATCGACGGGGCGCGCCGCTGACGCGGTGCTTTTGCTCCTCAGGTTGATCCCGACAGAGACGAGGTCTTCGGACCGGCGGTCGCCGGCG